>NZ_JBDFQT010000007.1:0-220465 GCF_039675725.1 Erwinia sp. Eh17-17
ACGTGGACACCCGCACCGTCGCCAACGTGATTGCCGACTGGACCGGGGTGCCGCTGTCTTCCCTGATGAAAGACGAGCAGACCGAACTGCTGACCCTGGAAAGTGAAATCGGCCGGCGCGTGGTCGGCCAGGACGCGGCGCTTAACGCCATCGCGCAGCGCCTGCGCGCCGCCAAAACCGGGCTGACGTCAGAGAACGGCCCGCAGGGCGTGTTCCTGCTGGTCGGGCCGAGCGGGGTGGGCAAAACGGAAACTGCGCTCACGCTGGCGAATGAGCTGTACGGCGGCGAGAAGTCACTCATTACCATCAACCTGTCCGAGTACCAGGAGGCGCACACCGTCTCGCAGCTGAAAGGCTCGCCGCCGGGCTACGTCGGCTACGGGCAGGGCGGCATTCTCACCGAAGCGGTGCGCAAGCGCCCGTACAGCGTGGTGCTGCTCGACGAGGTGGAGAAGGCGCACCGCGACGTGCTGAACCTGTTCTACCAGGTGTTTGACCGCGGCTTTATGCGCGACGGCGAGGGGCGCGAAATTGATTTTCGCAACACCGTGATCCTGATGACCTCCAACCTCGGCAGCGACGCCATCATGCAGCTGCTGGAAGAACAGCCGGAAGCCACGGAAGGGGATTTACAGGAAATGCTGCGCCCGACGCTGCGCGACCACTTCCAGCCCGCGCTGCTGGCGCGCTTCCAGACCGTGATTTACCGCCCGCTGGCGGAGGCGGCCATGCGCACCATCGTCGGCATGAAGCTCAACCAGGTGAGCCAGCGCCTGGCGCGCCACTACGGCCTGAAAACCACGATTGGCGACGGCCTGTCAGCGGCGCTGACCGCTGCCTGCCTGCTGCCGGACACCGGGGCTCGCAATATCGACAGCCTGCTGAATCAGCAGATCCTGCCGGTGCTCAGTCAGCAGCTGCTGCAGCACATGGCGGCAAAGCAGAAGCCGCAGCGGCTGACGCTGGACTGGGATGATGAAGAAGGGATCGTGCTTGCGTTTGATCAACATGCAGAGGGAGTATTGCAATGAGTGATTTAATACAAAAAACAGCTAGCCTGATAAAACTGCTGCCGGGCCAGTCGCGCTACCGGGTTGATGTGCACGACTGCCCGCACTTTCTTGACGTCCTCAAGTTCCGCACGGAGGAAACCCTGAGCCAGCCGTGGTTTTACCACGTCTCCGTGACCTGCGCCTCGCCGGACATCGACTGCGCCACGCTGCTGCTTAAACCGGCTTCATTTACCTATCAGGTACCGGAATTTACCGGCTTACCGGCCACCCCGCTGCGCACGGTGTATGGCGTGGTGCAGTCATTCCGCCGCGTCTCGACGTCAGGCAATGACACCCGCTACGCCCTGCGCCTGGTGCCGCGCATCGCGCTGCTGGCGCACACGAAAAACAGCGACATCTTCCTTAACCAGTCGGTGACCGAAGTGGTGGAGCAGGTACTGCGCAGGCATGGTCTTGAGGGGCCGGACTTTGAGTTTCGCCTGTCGCGTGAGTACCCGGCACGCGAGCTGATCACCCAGTGGCGTGAAACGGACCTGGCGTTTGTCCAGCGCCTGCTGGCGGAAGTGGGCATCTTCTGGCGCTTTGAGATGGACGGGCGCATCGAGCAGGACGTGGTGATTTTCCAGGATACCCAGGAACAGTACGAGTTCGGCGTCACGCTGCCGCTGCGCAATCCGTCAGGCTCGGGGATGAGCGACACCGGGCAGGAGAGCGTCTGGGACATTCATACCGCATCCAGCGTGGTCAGCGCTGGCGTGGCGACCCGCGACTATAACTACCGTGAAGCGCTGACCCCGCAGGACAGCGCTGAGAGCATCAGCAGCGCGGAAGGTATCACCACCGGTGAGGTTTACCACTACGCGGAGCCGTTCCTCTCCGAAGGGGATCCCGACAGCCCGGAGAGCGGGGCCTTCTACGCCCGCCTGCGCCATGAGCGCATCCTTAACGGGCAGCATACCGTCAATGGGCGCTCCACCAGCCCGCAGCTGGCCCCGGGCCACGTACTGGAAACCGACCGCAGCCTGCCCGCAATGGTGCAGGACGGCATCGTTATTACCTCGGTACGCAGCAGAGGCTCGCGCGACAGCAGCTTTGTCGCCGTATTTGAAGGCATCCCCTACAGTGAAACCGTCTGCTACCGCCCGGCGCGGCTTAACCGCCCGCTGATTGCCGGTGCGCTGCCTGCAAGGGTGGAGAGCAGTGAAAAGGGTGATACCTATGCCTGGCTGGACGACCAGGGGCGTTATCGCGTCAGGCTGGACTTTGACCGCAACGGCAGCGAACAGGGCTACGCCTATTTATGGCTGCGCATGGCGAAACCTTACGCCGGAGATACTTACGGCTGGCACGCGCCGCTGCTGGACGGCACCGAAGTGGCCGTGGCATTCGACGCAGGCGACCCGGACCGCCCTTACATTGCCCACGCCCGGCACGACTCGGCGCACCCGGACCACGTCACCAGCGAAAACCACACGCGTAATATCTGGCGCACCCCGGCGAATAACGAGCTGCGCATGGAAGATTTGCGCCAGAAAGAGCATATCCATCTCACCACCGAGTACGGCAAAACCCAGCTCGGCATGGGCCATATGGTCGACGGGCAGAATACGCAGCGCGGGGCCGGGTTTGAGCTGCGCACCGACGAATACGGCGCGGTGAGAGCGGCAAAGGGGCTGTTCCTGACGGCAGAGCAGCAGCCGAAGGCGCAGGGTGAGGTGCTGGAAATGACGCCCGCCGTCAGCCAGATAAAGCAGGCCCACGGCCAGATGCAGGCGCTGAACGACGCGGCGAAGGCGGCAGGGGCGCTGCTTACGGACATCGGCACCCAGACTGGCCTGGTGAATGACCGCATTGAGGCGCTGCGCTCGGCGGTGCTGCTGGCGAGCGCGCCGCAGGGCGTGGCCCTGACCTCGGGCGAACACCTGCAGCTGACCAGCACGCGCAACACCATGATCAACGCCGGGCAGCATCTGGATATCGGCGCGATGAAAAATCTCTCCGTCGTGGTGGAGAAAGCACTGGGGCTGTTCGTCCATAAAGCCGGGGCGAAGCTGGTGGCCAACCAGGGCGATATCGAGATTCAGGCGCAGCACAACACTATGGATCTGTTTGCCAAACAGCAGGTCACGATTACCAGTAATGAAGATGAAATCATCATCAGCACGCCGAAAACCCTGACGCTGAACGGCGGCGGATCGTACCTGAAGCTGAGTGAGAACGGCATTGAGCACGGTTCGGAGGGGGACTACATCGTGAAAACGTCGAACTACCTGGTGCCGGGATCGGGGGCGGATCTACCCTTTGAAAACAGGCATTTCAACAAGGCCGAAGTCGAGGACACCAGCAAAACACCTATCAAGCTGGCCAGCAACTAACAGGGACGTGAATCATGTCGGCAAAACTTATTAAAATCAGCTATCCCGTGCCGTCGAATAAAAACGGCCACGAGTTCACTTCGGCAGAGCAGCTGCTGTCGGTGCTGGGCGGCGAAAGCTCCGGGCAGTACCTGGTCGGCAGCCAGGGAATGTGGCACGGCGGCATTCACATCACCGACGCCACCGTGCCCTGGTGCGCGCTGAGCGGTAACACCGCCGCAGAGCGGGATTACCTGGCAAACCGCACGCCTTATAAAGGCGAGCAGTTTATCCGCTGCATGGCGGACGGGAAGATAGTGGCGTGGCGGGTGTGCAAAGACTATGACAGCACGGCCATCGTATGGCGCAACGACAACGTTTTTATGTCGACGTCGTTCGTGCTGGTGGAGCACGACGTCCAGCCCGGCGAGCACGAGAGCAGCGGTCTGACGTTCCACACCCTGTATATGAACATGGCGCCCTTTGCCGCCTACGCCACTGAGGGCGGGAAAAATGAGCGCAGGGTGGCTAAAAGCCAGCGCTATTACGCCAGCGCGGAGGACGTTCAGGCAACCCCGGCGAGGCCCGCAGGCACGCTGCCGGCCAGTACCGCCGTGACGCTGAGCGACGCCATCATCAGCCGCGACGCCGACCGCCGCCAGTTCACCCGGGTGACCCTGACTGCCGATGCGAAAAACGCGGCGGGGGAAACGCTGGCGGCGGGGACTGAGGTGTGGACGGTGTCCGACCAGGGCTCCCTGCAGGCGGCATCGTCGGCGGTGCCCGTGCCGCCCTGGTGGGCGAAGTGTTCCCCGGCCCCGGGCGCGCAGGGCGACGCCGGCGTGCCGTGTACGGCACGGACCAGCTGGCAGTTCTATCTCAGCGGTGAAGACGTGCAGCAGCGGAAAAAAGCGGGTGAGCTGACGGCGGGCTTTCCGCTGACGTACGAGCCGGATAACGTCGCGCAGCAGGTGACCCGCCCGGGCAAAAGCGAGGGGGAAGCCGCCCGCACCTTCAGCCTGGTGACGCTGGGGCGGGACGCGGGCAAAATGAAAAAAGGCGACCGCGTCTGGGTGGTGTCCGACGGCGACAGCCTGACGAGGACGGCCCCGGCGGCGGGCGGCGAAGCGACGTTTGGCGAGGTGGTTATTCCGGCCGAACCGATAGCTATCGGCGCGGGTGACGGCATCGGCCACATGGGCTTCTACGAGCTGCCCGAAGAGGGCGGCAAGCGGTCCCGCTATCAGGTGCACATTGAGTGCCTGAGCATGGACGACGGGCTGCCGGCGTTCCTGACCAACCCGGATAAGGTCGGTGAGGGTTCGCCGGCGTACCTGAAGTACCCCGAGGGGGCAACGCTGTACGCGAAGGATGCGGAAGGGGCGATGAAGGATACGGGCCGCGTGACGCGCGCGCCGGGGATACTGACGCTGTCGGGGGTGCCGGTCATCAAAGCGGACGGGGCGGTGACGCACTATCAGGTCCACCCGGAAGGGGGCTGGCTGGCGGCGGCATCGGTCACGAAGCTGCCGCAGTGGTCGCTGGGGGAGCTGGGCTTTGTGACGCTGGACAGGAGGCCGGAGAGCTTCGACCTGACGGGCGGGAACAGGCCGCCGGACAACGTGGTGAAGGGGATACTGGGGGAGATGTACAGGGCGGCAAAGGCCGACCCCCGCACCGGCTCGGCGCTGAACAAGTATAACTACGAAAGGCTGCTGAAGCAGATGGATAAAAACGGTGACGGGCAGTTCTCCGAAGATGAGTACCTGCAGGCCATCCAGCTGCCGGCTTACCGCGACCACCTGTACCGGATTATCGCTAAACACCCGAGCGAGTGGTGGTACGGCAAGGATGACCCGCTGTGGAAAACGTATCTGGACACGCTGACGGAGGATGCGGCGACGTGGAAAACGTATCTTGAAACCTTTATCGACCGTCTGACGTGGATGAAGCAGGTGGCGGGGATGGGGCCCGACCCGTGGCATATGCACCCGGTGGTGTTTTTGGATACAATCACTGTGTCCGTTGATCTTATTACTCTTGATATGTTGAAAGTGGCAAGTCCTGTTGCCAACGAAACATACTTAGCAAACATTCTTCCTTTGATGAATAAATTCGCTAAAAAATATAATATTAACTCTAAGTTTAGAATCTTTCATTTTCTGGCTCAATGCGCTCATGAAAGTGAGTTTAAAATTAAAGAAGAAAACCTAAACTACCGAGCAAAAAGAATGAGGGAAGTTTACGGATGTGTCAAAGGCATGAGGAACTATATCTCTGCAACAGATGAATGCAGGCTCGGAAGGCTGCGAGATAAACTCTGGACCGAAGAAAACAAATACGCAATGAATGCTTATAACTTAGGTAGCTATGTCTACGCAGATCGGATGGGTAATGATAATGAGAATAGCGGAGAAGGCTATAAATACAGAGGGAGAGGAATTATACAATTAACAGGGAAGAGTCAGTATATAAAAATAAATAATTTATATAAGAATAAAAACCCTGATACAGCTGTAAATATTGTTAGCAATCCAGACTTGATAACAAGTGAGCTTAATGTCGGGATAGAAGTTGCCTTTTTATTTTGGGATTTAAATAGCATCAATAGCATAGCAGACAAAGATAACATCCGGGATGTTACTGAGGCTGTCAACGGTGGAAGTAATGGGTTGGACGATAGAGCTAAAAGATTACATAATTTGAAAGAGAGGTTTTTATGATTTTTCGTGTGATGATAATTTTGTTGGGGGCATTCTCTTCAATTGTTTGGGCAGAGGGTTGCAATAGCAATGATGCAACTATTTTTAGTTGCCGGATGAATAATAGTTCATTTTATGTTTGTTCTGGTGGAGACAAAGCTTACTATAAACATTTCAAAAAAGGAGTGAATGATTTTATTTATCCAAACAACCATTCGCCGGGTGTTTTTTCTCTTTCATCAACTGGATATAGTGGTGGGGGAGAAACAAGGATAGAGTTTCATCAAAATGAATATTTATATTCAATTTATGACAAAATAGTCAAAACTGAAGATAATGGAGAAACTTATCCAGACTTTGAGTCTGGAATAGAAGTTATAAAAAATAACGTTGTGATAAGTAAAAAAGAATGTCTCTCGAGCTCAGGTGTAAATCAAGCCTTAGCAGAAAAATCATTCAACCCTATCTCTCGTTGAAGCGAAGCCTTGAGGGGCCGGACTTTGAGTTTCGCCTGTCGCGTGAGTACCCGGCACGCGAGCTGATCACCCAGTGGCGCGAAACGGATCTGGCGTTTGTGCAGCGCCTGCTGGCGGAAGTGGGCATCTTCTGGCGCTTTGAGATGGACGGGCGCATCGAGCAGGACGTGGTGATTTTCCAGGACACCCAGGAACAGTACCAGTTCGGCGTCACGCTGCCGCTGCGCAATCCGTCGGGCTCGGGGATGAGCGACACTGGGCAGGAGAGCGTCTGGGACATTCATACCGCATCCAGCGTGGTCAGCGCTTATCCATCTCACTACCGAGTACGGCAAAACCCAGCTCGGCATGGGTCATATGGTCGACGACCAGAATACGCAGCGGGGGGCCGGATTTGAGCTACGCACCGACGAATACGGCGCGGTGAGAGCGGCAAAGGGGCTGTTCCTGACGGCAGAGCAGCAGCCGAAGGCGCAGGGTGAGGTGCTGGAAATGACGCCCGCCGTCAGCCAGATAAAGCAGGCCAACGGCCAGATGCAGGCGCTGAACGACGCGGCGAAGGCGGCAGGGGCGCTGCTTACGGACATCGGCACCCAGACTGGCCTGGTGAATGACCGCATTGAGGCGCTGCGCTCGGCGGTGCTGCTGGCGAGCGCGCCGCAGGGCGTGGCCCTGACCTCGGGCGAACACCTGCAGCTGACCAGCACGCGCAACACCATGATCAACGCCGGGCAGCATCTGGATATCGGCGCGATGAAAAATCTCTCCGTCGTGGTGGAGAAAGCACTGGGGCTGTTCGTCCATAAAGCCGGGGCGAAGCTGGTGGCCAACCAGGGCGATATCGAGATTCAGGCGCAGCACAACACTATGGATCTGTTTGCCAAACAGCAGGTCACGATTACCAGTAATGAAGATGAAATCATCATCAGCACGCCGAAAACCCTGACGCTGAACGGCGGCGGATCGTACCTGAAGCTGAGTGAGAACGGCATTGAGCACGGTTCGGAGGGGGACTACATCGTGAAAACGTCGAACTACCTGGTGCCGGGATCGGGGGCGGATCTACCCTTTGAAACTTCTGATTTTGACCTGACAGATGTCAGTGAAGTCAACTTGGTTACAAGTAGATCATTCAATGACTGAGAAAATGGGGAAAGGACATCAAAGCTGTAGTCATCTCACAAAGCGACAGTGAATTCGTAATTGAAGTGACTTTAGGTAGTGGTACCGATCCTGTGATGAATCTTGAAGTGAAGCTGAAACTGGAGAAGGGTTTATGGAAAATAATCAGCGTAACGGAATGATAACTTAAAGGAAGATTTTATGAATATTAAAACAGTAGTGAGAAGCGCAATTTTTTTTACTGCACTGATGTTTTTTTCGGTGTCTGGCCAGTCATCTGAACGTCAAGTAATTAATGCACCACAAAATGTGGTCGTTGCATTTTACACGGAGTATTTATCTGCGTTGAACAACCCGGATACTGAGTCAGCTTTAACAAAATCACAAAATGCCATTGATAAATACACAAATAAAAACCTGAGAAAACTACAGGATGAGAATGATTCAGGAGCGGACTACTTTTTCTCAGCTCAGGAAGCCTGCCCGGACTGGTTAAACCATATTACAGTTCATCAAGAAAAGATAAAAAATAATATTGCAGAGCTAGAGTTAAACCTTGGGGTTGGAAATAGCCTGTCCGTTTATGATGTTCATATGGTGATGGAAAATAGTCACTGGTTAATGGACTCAGTTGAATTTAAATCAAGAAAAACAGAAAGCTGTTATCAGGATTGATGGTGGGTATTATGTTAGATATAGATAAAGCCATTTTAAAGTTAAATTCAAATGCTGCCATTATTGCCAGTGATAATGCACTGAGATTTAAAAGAAAAGAGACGACAACGCTTAAGTATGGACGGTCTCAATGTGCGCATTACGTTAAACTCGCACTTATCAATGGAGGTTTGTCCTCAAAAAACTCCGGGATAGAGTCAGCGAAAAATTATGGTCCATGGTTGACTGAAAACGGATTCAAAGCAGTAAGTGATAGCACTACTGTCCGAAGTGGTGGCGCGTACAATATTTCAGGCCAGCAGAAGGGTGATGTGGTCATCATTCAGGCCGCACCGGGCCACCAACATGGACATATAGCCATGTTTAATGGTTCTGTATGGGTATCGGATTTTTCACAGGTGAATGGCTTCTATCCTGCGAAAATATACAGAGATAACAATATACCCTACATCCTTTATCGCTACTCTGATGGTTCGGCGGCAGCGGATGAACCGACGAGTGCTAAAGGTAATAATAAAATATGTTACCCAGTAGCTAAAATGAGAGGCCAGGAGTTTACCCGGCAGGAAGAGATCCTTGCGCATCTGGAAGGGGAATCAACCGGAACCTATATGATTGGCCGCAACGGCATGTGGCACGGTGGTATTCATATCACCAATGCGACAACGCCATGGTGTGCGTTAAGCGGCAATGCCGCGTCAGAGAAAATTGATTTCCCGGTTACGTATGAAGGTGAGCAGGCCGTCCGCTGCATGGTGGATGGGGAGGTCGTTGCCTACCGTATCTGTAAAGATTATATGCAGATCCCCTGGGAAACCGGTCCGCTGCACTGTTCCGGTTCGTTCGTGCTGGTAAAGCATTACATCCAGCCGGGCAAAAAGGAAAAAAGCGGGCTGCATTTCTACACGCTGTACATGCACTTAGCGCCGTATTCCGCCTATGAAATGCAGCAGGAGGATAATCTGTGGACGGCGCAGGATAAGCTGGCGGCCTATGACCCGGAATGGGTGATGGTGGCAGGTTCGGATAATGCAGCCGCCAGGAACAGATATCGCCAGGGCACGATGCCAGAGGGAGCGATAGTTGAATGGGACCCGGCCGACAATAACCTGCACGCGACGGCGTATAACCGGCGTGGTTACGGGCTTGTTACCTTCAGGAGCCTCAGTGAGGATGCGCAGAAGAAAGGTGAAAAAACCACGCTGATACCCGGCCAGCGGTACTGGATGCTGGTGGATAAAAAGAATATCGCCCCGGCAACGGCGGGCGCTGCACGGCCATCGTGGTGGAAGAAGCTGCTACCGCCCGCTAAAGAGGTGATGCAGCTTGACCGGGTTGTCTGCCCGGCGCCGTATGCCATCAGCGCCGGAGATTCAGTCGGGCATCTGGGGTATTTCCAGGTGGCGAAAGATGGCGGCTATGAGCCGCGCTACCAGGTGCACATTGAGTGCGTTAGCATGGACGATAACCTGCCGGAGTTCCTCAATAACCCTGAAAAAGTGGGCGGGAAAAGTCCCCTGTGGCTGAAGTATTCTCCCGGGCTTGAGCTGTATAAGAAGGATGCAAAAACCGGGAGCTTCAGTAAGGACGGCAGAACCACGGTCCGGTCGGGCATTCTGGCGCTGAGCGGAGTGTCTTCAGAGGCAGACGGGTCATCAAAGCAGGAGTACTGGCAGCTTGCCCCGGAAAATGGCTATGTGCCGAAAGGTCCGGGCGGGGCAGATTTACTGTCGCAGTATGACCTGGCAAAACTGGGGTTCAAAACTGAGGTCTCAGAGCCTGCGAGCTTCGATTATCTGAATGGTAAAACGCAGCCGGCAGGGCTGCTCCGCAGCGTGTTTCAGTCACTGTATGATGCCGCAAAGGATGATACCCGCGTCAGCCATGCGCTGGCGCCGTCTAATTATCAGCGGCTGCTGAACAGGATAGACAGCGGTGCCGGAGAATATTCACCGATGGATTATCTGCGCGCCCTGCATAATCCTGCATACCGGGAGGTGGTACAGAAAACCATCGTGAAGCACCCGAGCGACTGGTATCACAGCAAAAGCGATTCTATCTGGCAGAGGTTCCTGGACCCGCTAAAGAAAGAGGCGCCGGAGTGGAAGAAGTACAGTGAAGCATTCCTGGATAAGATGACCTGGATGCAGGACGTGACGAAGGAGAAGCTGGGGCCGTCGCTGTGGCATATGCATCCGGTGATGTTTTTGGGAATGTTTAAAATTAATGGGCGTTTTTCATACAATTATTCCTTATACAATATTACTATTGAAGATGCTTTAGATATACAAATCAAACTTGGAAATAATGGTGGTCCTACTATGCAAAAAGGTGGAGGATTCCCGAGGATAACCAAGGATGAAACGAGGCCTTATTTTGACCCAACAAAAAATATGACTGAACCAGATATATTCCAGTATCTAGATATTTCTATGCAAGTCAATGTATCTGAAGAGCAAATGAAGAAATATTTGGCAAGTAAAGGAATATTGGCTGATCAGGAGAAAGTATTTCTTAAAGCAGCTCAAATGTACGGTGTCAATTCTATCTACCTTGCTGTGCATGCTTCCCTTGAAACTGGTAATGGAACTAGCCCTTTAGGAACTGGAATTATAGTTGACGGTGTTAAAGTATATAATATGTATGGAATAGGCGCGTTAGATGGTAAAGCTGTGACGACAGGATCAAAAATGGCAAAAAAAATGGGGTGGACAACTCCTGAAAAAGCTATTGATGGAGGGGCCTCGTGGATCGCAAGTCATTATATTCGGGCTAAGCAGAACACACTCTATAAGATGAGATGGAATCCTGAAAAGCCAGGTGCGCACCAGTATGCGACAGCAGCAAACTGGGCGCTTGCACAGTCTAAAACACTCAAGCGTGAATGTGATCACTTTCCAGATGTGACGTTACCATTGGATATACCAGTATATAAAAAGTGAGAGAAAAATGAAATCAAGAAATATCGCATTAATGATTTTATTAAGTTTTTTTGCGTTGATGTCCAATATTGTTTTGGCTGAAAATAATGAGTGTTTGTTAATTGGTTCGGCCGCAAAAAATTCGACTATAAATGGGCAGAGTAACATTCCATTAAATTCGTATGTGGTAGCTAATATGAATAAGGTTCTTTTTTATTCAGCCCCTAATGAACTTTGCAAAAAAGATGGAGTGTTCGTTATTTTAGGTGATTATTTGTATGCTTATAAAATATACAAAGATTTTACCTATGTAAACTATATTACGGTGAAGGGGGATAGTATATCAGGTTGGGTTAAAAGTGCCGAAATTAAAAATTACTCACCTTTAGGAAATAAATCAAAAAAAGAAAATTTGAATATTTCCGATTTTATTGCTATTGGTAAGGATGGCTGGGTTGGATTAGGTGGTTCGTTCTCAAATAATATCACCCTCTCAAAGGAGAAAGAAATTTCCTCTGAGTATATTGGCGATTTTCCAAACAATTCCGAAGGGCTTAATAAGTTCTACTCTCACTCTTATACTGGGATCGCTGTAATTTCGTCTAATGTAGGTTACTTGAAAAGATTATGGAACATGGATGATGATTATGTTATTTCCACAATTTCACTTTCATCATTAAAATATATGACAAGTCGAGGTGTTAAAGTTGGGGATTCTGTTAAGGATGTTTTAAAAGAATATGGTGGAATAAAAAACACCACCACTAATGGTAATATTAGATACAATCTTGGCGAGATGTCTTTAAGTTTTGATATAGACCAGGGAAAGGTGAGTACTATAGAAATGTCATTAACTACCACGCAGGAATGATTTAGTTAAAGGCGTCTTAGGTAGGGCGGTGCAGAGCTATGAGTGGAGTTGCGTCCTATATTCACGTGAAGGTATAAGTGAAAAATATTAGCCCAGGGGCTCGCGCGACAGCAGCTTTGCCATGCTGTTTGAGGGCATTCCCTACAGTGAGGCCGTCTGTTACCGTCCGGCACGGATTAACCGCCCGCTGATTGCCGGCGCGCTGCCTGCAAGGGTGGAGAGCATTGAAAAGGGCGATACCTATGCCTGGCTGGACGACCAGGCATAGGTATCGCGTCAGGCTGGACTTTGACCGCAGCGGCACCGAACAGGGGTACGCCTCGGGTCATCAAAGCAGGAGTACTGGCAGCTTGCCCCGGAAAATGGCTATGTGCCGAAAGGTCCGGGCGGGGCAGATTTACTGTCGCAGTATGACCTGGCAAAACTGGGGTTCAAAACTGAGGTCTCAGAGCCTGCGAGCTTCGATTATCTGAATGGTAAAACGCAGCCGGCAGGGCTGCTCCGCAGCGTGTTTCAGTCACTGTATGATGCCGCAAAGGATGATACCCGCGTCAGCCATGCGCTGGCGCCGTCTAATTATCAGCGGCTGCTGAACAGGATAGACAGCGGTGCCGGAGAATATTCACCGATGGATTATCTGCGCGCCCTGCATAATCCTGCATACCGGGAGGTGGTACAGAAAACCATCGTGAAGCACCCGAGCGACTGGTATCACAGCAAAAGCGATTCTATCTGGCAGAGGTTCCTGGACCCGCTAAAGAAAGAGGCGCCGGAGTGGAAGAAGTACAGTGAAGCATTCCTGGATAAGATGACCTGGATGCAGGACGTGACGAAGGAGAAGCTGGGGCGGTCGCTGTGGCATATGCATCCGGTGATGTTTTTGGGTGCGCTTAAGCCTATTGGATATGGAGTAACCTATGATCAACTGAAAAGGATTTTCCCACAAGCTTCTGATGAAGACTTAAATACAGTGGTCAATGATTTACGAGGTAAGCTTGAGACGTACAAACTGAATACTCCCACCAGACTAAGGCATTTCTTCTCCCAAATTAAAGGAGAAGTTGGACCGCAAATGAAAGGTAAAACAGAAGGTTTTCAGTTCTCTCCAGATGCATTGAGGTCTTTCAGTCGATATTACAGGCAGCATTCTTCAGAGGCAGATCAGGATGGATATGCCAAAAATGCCAGAGGCGTAATAATTCGCAGAGCTGATGAACAGGCAATTGGCCGTAAACATTATCTAAGGTTGAATGGGAATCGGCAAACTAACCCTGACGATGGCTATAACTTTAGAGGTCGAGGGTTGATTCAAATTACAGGCTATGAAAAATATAATGGATTCCCGACTGATTATCATAAATATTGGAGCGATAATGCTCCTGACTCAGTAAGTAATCCAGATATCATTAACGAAATGCCATATGCGATACGCAGTGCTATATGGTATTGGTTGAAATATAAGCCTTACTCTGAGGATAAAGGAAGAGGGTATGAGGATGTAGGAGATGTTACTCGAATAGTAAATGGAGGAGATATGGGGCTTGCGGAAAGAAAAATTGCTTACAGATTATGCGAACAGGTGTTCTTATGAAAAAGATAGTATTAATTTGTGCTGTTATGTTAGTTCCTCATTCTTTTGCTGATGAATGTAATGCTGATGAAATAATGGTGGCATCATGTAATCTTCCAGGGAAAGTACAACGGCTTGCAGTGTTTTGTGCAAAAAAAATAATGATACTGTTAGGTATTCCTTTAAGAAAAATAACGTTACTGAGCTTTCTATTGATTTTTCTTCAAAGAATAAAATGAAAAGATGGGTAGATCTTGGAACCTATAGCACTTATTTGGGTTTTAATAAGGGGGCATATTCATATGTTCTTATTGTACCAGAAGAAAGGCTTGATGCAGTTGCCCTCCTTCAGATTAGCAAAAATGGGGAAAAAATAAGCACAAGAAGGTGTGAATCAAATTCGTTTGGTGAGAAGCACATTAAAAGAAGAAGTATCGAAGATGTCCCAGATGAAAATGTAAGGGATCATGGATTTAAGTTTCCTTGATATAAAAATATGTATAGAGTTTTTAATAAATTTATCGGTCTGAATTTAGGTTGATTTACTCCGATTTTAGGGGCAAAGACGGCGATTAATAATCCCGACTTCCAAAAAACCGAAGTCAGGGACACCAGCAAGACCCCGGTCAAGCTGGCCAGCAACTGACCGGGAGGTGAACCATGCCGGCAAAACTGATTAAAACCCGCTATCCCGTGCCGTCGAACAAAAACGGCCACGAGTTCACTTCGGCAGAGCAGCTGCTGTCCGTGCTGGGCAAAAGCGAGGGGGAAGCCGCCCGCACCTTCAGCCTGGTGACGCTGGGGCGGGACGTGGGCAAAATAAAAAAAGGGGACCGCGTCTTAGGTTCAATACAATTTCTAACGTGCCCGTAAGCCAGAACTTGTCGTGAAATTCAATCCGAAAAACAAACTAAAAAGGTGGATTGATCTTGGGGCTACAGCATTTACTTAGGTTTCAGTAAAAGTGCATGTTCATGTGTGATTATTATTCCAGAGGCGCGGCCAAATGCCTTCTCTCTCCTTAAAGTTAGCAGGGGTAGTCGAAAAGTAAGCAGTTTTCGATGTGATGATAATTATTTTTTCGAGATAAGTGTTAAAGGGCTTAGTATCGATGATGCACTTGGTTAAATATTAAAAATAATGGTTTTCAATTCCCATAATTCAATTCGACCATGACTTGTTACTTTCAAAATTTACAACCTTTTGAAAGGGGTGTGTGCTATTCGTCATTTATTTAAAATGGGCTGTTAAATAATCGATTGTTATATTTTTTCTGACATCAAATCCATGGAGGTATACATGTTGCAGATTATTCGTAAAGGCGACAAAACCACGCACGGCGGAACGGTTTTGACAGCATCTGAAGAAATGAAATTCGGCGGTATTGGTGTGGCTCGCAAGGGGGATACTGTCTCCTGCCCGATGCCATTTCATGGGGTAACCACTATTATCGAAGGTAATCCGAATTATCTCGATAACGGTATTCCCGTAGCATTCCACGGCCATAAGTGTGGCTGCGGCTGCACGCTGATCAGCTCATTTTCAGCGGCGAAGGTTGCGTAATTATGCCTGTTTTTCTGGATGCAATTCCTGATGTTGCCCCGAGGATCCCGCGACCTGTTACCCGGCGCTGGTTATATCTTCTCGCGGCGATCATGGTGTTGGGAAACGTCCTGACCTTCTGGCTATGGACAAGTGAACGCTCGGGGCTTGCATTCTGGTTTATGGCATCAGGATTGCCATTTTGCCTCTGGGGGCTGCTTTTCACCCTGCGCCGGTTCAGCTACAAGTGCGATCAGGTCTGGGCCGCATCGTGGAACCGGGAACGGCAACAGCTGCTGGCGCAGGAAACTACACGGGGGCAAAGGGCCGCCAGAGTCCTGCTGACCGGAGTGAAAATACAGTCAGGCAGTGGCGCGGAAAAATTGCTCAGTGCTGTGAAATCCTCCTCGTCTCAGCTTGATATGCAGATCCCAAGGACAGGCAATTCACCCGTGCGTCACTCCCGCCTGGCGGGATTTTCTGACGAACGGCAGCCTCAGGATCTCAACGTCGTGATAACCAGCATTGTCGGTCAGATCAAGCCGGTACTGGCTAAAATCCCCGCTAATGTGGCGTGCTGGATTATGACCGACTGTGATATTCCCAAGGTTCCACTGGCGGATGAACAAATAAGACAGGCCATCGTCGCGCAGACAGAGAGGCCGTTTCGCCTGCTCAATACTAAAGGTTTTGTCGCTCTGGATTTCTGGCTGGATGAATTATGGCAACAGCCAGCTGTCCTGCTCGCCGTTAGCGCCCAAATTCGTTCTTCTCCACAGGATAACGAAGGTGAAGCCATCACCTGGACGCTGTTAATCAACAGGGATCACAATGACTTCCCGGATGCGGTGAAATTACATCGCCCGGAAAAAGGTAGTGCCGCCACGCTCACCCGTTCGCTGAGCAGGGCGCTGCTTTGGAGCAATCTTGCGGTAGAGGACGTTAAGGGAGCCAGCATCACAGGCAGCGAGGTGGATCGCGCCGGGGACTGGAGCCGTGCCTGCGAATTAAATGGTACGGCGTTCAGCATGACGGAAGACAACCATGATGTAGATCAGACCACAGGCTATACCGGCAGGGCAGCTCCGTGGTTAGCGGTAATTCTTGCTGTCAGCATGGCCAAACAGGGTAGTGCACAGGTTGTGGTGGCAGAAACCCATCCAGGGGAAATCTGGGTGGCTGGCATCACACCGGCCAGAACAACAGGGATTAATCAGGACCTTTCATGAAAATAAAAACGCTTATCGGCGCAATCGTCGCTGTTCTGGTCTTTCTGACAGCAGGTATCAGCTTCTTATTCCTCACGCTGCCGGAAAAAATGGCGCAGTGGACGGGGATCGGCCCGCTGGATCATGGCCGTCTGTTGACCCTCTGCCTGTCGGTTGCGACCGTGCTTATTCTGCTGGGATGGCTCATCGAGAAAGCTTTTGAGCGGGCAGGAAAATCGGGCGTGCAGGTGCTGTACCGCAAAAATCAGCGTGCAGCTGGTGCGGATGAATCACCGCTTTCTCTCCAGCCTGATGCGCTTTCAGATACGTTCAGCGCAGCATCAGTTACTGAACACCTCAGCCTGCGCTATGACCGCAGTTGGAAACGTAAAGTCCGCATCCTGCTGGTGCAGGGCGATGAAGCTGATATCGAAAAAGCCGTTCCCGGGCTGGGTCGCGACCTGTGGCAGGAGAGCGACGGCGTCGTTCTGATCCACGGCGGCGATGCAGAAACTGCACCGGATGAGGCGCTCCTACAGGCGGTGCGCCAGCTGCGCCCGCGTCGTCCGCTGGACGGTATCGTACAGGTGGTCAATAGCCTAAGTCTGCCAGCAGAAGCGCAGCGCGATGCCTGCGTCCGTCACCGCCAGAAGGCCGACAAAATGTTGGGCTGGCAGGCCCCGGTCTGGCTGTGGCTGATTGATAAAGCTAACGGGGAGGAGGATGGCTGTGAACTGGCTCCGGTGGGTTCCCTGTTTGGCCCGGGGGCAACCGCAGAGCAGGCCGTGGCATCGCTGGATGAGATGGTGCCGCGTCTGCGTACGGCCGGTATGGTGCAACTGCTGAATGATGTCCGCCATGACTGGCTGTTGCGCCTGTCAGCACGCTTACACGGCGATCTGAAAGCCCGGCTGGCGCTGCTGTTTACCGGCTTGATGCAGGGCCCGGCACCGTACCGCCTGCGCGGCATCATAATGAGTCCGGAACTTGTCGGGGCAAATACGTCACCCCACGTCCGCCTGAGCAGCCCCGGCTGGCAGGCGCTGGAGCAAGACAGCGGTCAGGTGGCAGCAATAAAGCTGACCTTTGACTGGTGGAAAGCGCTGCGCCTGCTGTTGCTCTCCCTGATTGGACTGTGGTGTGCCGGGGCAATGCTGTCGCTGGCTGTTAACCGTACGCAGATTTATCAGGCACAGGAAACCGCCCGGCTTGCGGCGGATACCACGCTGCCGCTGCCGGAACGCCTGCGCAACCAGCTGACGCTGCAACAGGCTATCGCCCGCCTGCAGTATCGTGAGTCCACCGGGGCACCCTGGTATACCCGCTTTGGACTGAATCAGGACGGAGACACGCTGGCCGCGCTCTGGCCGCTGTACGCCCACAATAATAACCTGCTGATGCGCGATGCGACCGCAGCATACCTCAGTCAACAGCTGGATGCCTTTGTGCAACTGCCGCCAGCCAGCCAGGCCAGAACGCAGGGCACGCAGCGTGCCTACCAGTTGCTGAAGGGCTACCTGATGCTTGCCCGCCCGGATAACGCGGATGCGGACTGGCTGGCGAAAAACATGCTGCTGTCCTGGCCGAAACGTCAGGGCGTGCCGGACGGAACCTGGCAGGCGCTGGCACCCAAACTGCTTGGTTTTTATGCACAAAACCTGCCGGCTCACCCGGAATGGCGGACCAAACCGGATGCGCAACTGGTCAGTAACGTGCGCCAGATCCTGCTTAAACAGATTGGGCAGCGCAATGCCGAGTCCGGGTTGTATCAGGAGATGTTAAAGCGCATTGCCAGCAACTGGCCGGACTTAACCCTGAGGGATATGACTGGCGACACCGATGCATCCACGGTCTTCAGCACGGAAGAGGTGGTGCCGGGTATGTTCACCCGCCAGGCCTGGCAGGAGCAGGTGCAGGAGGCGATTAACGACGTAGTGAAAACCCGCCGCGATGAAATTGACTGGGTACTGTCGGACAAAAAGCACCAGCCGGACAGCGAAATGTCGCCAGAAGCCCTGAAGGCGCGCCTGACCGAGCGCTATTTTACCGACTTCGGCAATGCCTGGCTGAACATGGTGAACAGCATACAGTGGCATGAAGCGACCTCCCTTTCTGAAGCGATTGCCCAGCTCAGCCTGGTGGCCGATGTGCGCCAGTCGCCGCTGGTGGCGCTGATGAATACGCTGGCGTGGCAGGGGAAAACCGGGGAGAAAAGTGAGGCGCTGGCCGACTCGATAGTTGACTCAGCGAAGAAACTGATCGGCAAAAAGAAGAACGAAAAGCAGTTTATCGCCCAGGCGCAGGGGCCACATGGCCCACTGGACGGTGTGTTTGGCCCGCTGATCGGCGTGATGACCGGGAAAGATGGTACCGGCAACAACGGCAACCTGAGCTTCCAGTCCTGGCTGGCCCGCGTGACCCAGGTGCGCCTCAAGCTTCAGCAGGTCACCAGCGCACCCGATCCGCAGGCGATGTCTCAGATGCTGGCGCAGACGGTGTTCCAGGGGAAAGCGATTGACCTGACCGACACCCGCGATTACGGCAGCCTGATGGCCGCCAGCCTCGGGCAGGAGTGGAGCGGATTTGGTCAGTCTTTATTTGTACAACCGCTGGATCTCGCCTGGCGCCAGGTGCTGGCTCCGGCGGCGGGCAGCCTGAACGCCCGCTGGCAGAGCTCAATTGTCGAACAGTGGAACAAAGCTTTTGCCGGGCGCTATCCGTTTAAGGCTACGGGCAGTGATGCCTCACTGCCGCTGCTGGCGCAGTTCCTGCGCGGTGACTCAGGGCGTATCTCCGCTTTCCTCAAAGCTAACCTCAGCGGCATTTTGCATCAGGAAGGCAATCGCTGGGTGGTGGACGCCGCGGCCAGTCAGGGTATGACGGTCAGCCCGCAGTTCCTGAAGATGATTAATCAGCTGGCAGAGATCTCCGACATCGTGTTTGCCCAAGGCGACGCGGGTGTGCACTTCGAACTGATGGCGCGCCCGTCGCGCAATATCGCTCGTCTGCAGATGACCATTGATGAGCAGAATCTGGATTACTTCAACCAGATGGAAAGCTGGCAGAGCTTCAGCTGGCCGGGCAATAGCTACTATCCGGGCGCTCAGCTCAGCTGGCGCAGCGTCAATACCGGGATGCAGCTGTATGCCAATAACCAGGGCAACTGGGGCCTTATCCGCCTGCTGGACAAGGCGCAGGTCACTCCGCTAGACGCCAGCCGCAGCCAGCTGGTGTGGTTAACGCCGGAAGGCGATCCGCTGAAGGTGATCCTGCGTAGCGAACTGGGGGAAGGCCCGCTGGCGCTGCTGAAACTGCGAAATTTCAGGCTGCCCGGGCAGATTTTTCTTGATGAGCCCACTGCAAACGTAGCTGAATAAAAACATGGAGCCGGCAGGCTATTGATGAGTAACGCCCGGCGCGCTGGTGCCGGGCGCAACAGGGAACCAGAGAAAATTTTATGGCTTCACTACAGAAACTGATAACCGCCTGTGCGGCCGACAAGGCCGTGCAGCAGGCGCGACTGGCACTGTTGGGCCAGGCTGCAGCGAGTCCGATACATCCCGCCTTGCGGCGGAAATGGACGCGCTGCTCGCCGGGCTCATCGCCATCGATCCGGCTCGTGCCATGGTGCTCTGTGGCTGATTTCTTCTTTGATAACACACTGGATTTGCAACCATGGATGATTTAACCCTGCGCTATTACGAAGCCGAAATGCGCTACTTGCGCGAGGCCGGTAAAGAGTTCTCCCGCGCACATCCCGACCGGGCCGCGATGCTGAACCTGGACAAACCGGGCGCGCGTGACCCCTACGTTGAGCGCCTGTTTGAAGGTTTTGCCTTCCTGATGGGACGGATGCGCGAGAAGCTTGACGACGATCTGCCTGAGCTGACGGAAGGGCTGGTCAGCCTGCTGTGGCCGCACTACATGCGCACCATTCCGTCGCTGGCCATCGTGGAGTTTTCTCCCGACTGGCGCAATCTGCGCCAGGCCGAGACTCTGGAACAAGGGTTCCCGGTGCTCTCACGTCCGGTAGGGCCACATAAAACCGCCTGCCAGTACCGTACGACCGGTGAGATCCCACTGCAGCCGCTGCATCTGGCGCATGTCTGCCTGCAGACCGAAACGGACGGGCGCTCTGCCATCCGCCTGCGCTTTGAATGCCCGGAAAAAGTGGACTGGGCCAAAGCCGGGCTCGACAAGGTAGCAATTTACCTTAACGCTGATAGCCCGGTTGCTTCAGCACTGCATCTGGCGATGACCCGCCAGGTGCATGCCACCTGGGCACGCCATGCCGGAACGAACACCGAACGCTGCAAATTTGACGGCTGGTGTAAGCCGATGGGTTTTGAGGAGCAGGGCCGCTTGTGGCCGAAGGGCGAATCTGCCTTCAGTGGCTATCAGCTGCTGCTGGAGTACTTCAGCTTCCGGCAGAAGTTTATGTTTCTCGAACTGCGCGGGCTGGAAGCCATCGGCCTGAATGCCGCCAGTAGCTGGTTTGAAATCGATATCGTGCTGAACCAAACGTGGTCATCTGACCTGCCGTTTGAAACCGAAAACTTCCGCCTGCACTGTGCCCCGGTAATTAATCTTTTCACACTTGAGGCCGATCCGCTGACGCTTAACCCGCTGGACAATGAGTACCTGCTGCGGCCGCTGCGCGTACAGGACGGGCACACGGAGATTTACAGCGTTGATAATGTTCACGGTGCAGTAAAGCACGGTAAGCATGCTTACGTACCATTTACCAGCTTCCGCCATCGGGGCGGCATGATGCGCCACGATGCACCGGAACGCTATTACCACACCCGCGTCAGGCGTGGGGCATCCGGGCTGTATGACACCTGGCTGATCCTCGGCGGCGGTGCGTTTGAAGTCGAGAAATTGGCTGAAAAGCCCGAATCTCTCTCGATGCGTATCACCGGAACCAATGGCCAACTGCCGCGCAAGGCGCTGGAAAGTACTCTGCTGGACCGGGTGGTGAAAGCCGGTAAAGTGCCGGTTAGGGTGCTGAACCTCACCGCGCCAACGATGCCGCTTTACCCTCCGGCCAGTGACCGCTTTCACTGGCGGGTGATGAGCCATCTGGGATCGAACTTCCTCAGCATGATGGATAACCCCGAAGTGCTGCGCGGTACGCTGGCGCTGTATGACTGGACCGATGATGAGATGAACCGCCGCCGTCTGGAAGCGATTGTCGCGGTACAGCACCGGCTTATTCGCCGCTTTGAACGCGGCTTTATGCTGCGCGGCGTGGACATTGAAGTGACTCTCAACGCCGACAATTTTGCTGGTGAAGGTGATGTGAATCTGTTTGGAGAAATGCTGCACCGTTTCTTCGCGCTGTATGCGGATATCCATCTTTTCAACCAGCTGACGCTGGTACTGCAACCCACAGGGAAACGACTGCGATGGAACGAGAATCACAGCCAGCACGTACCGGGCTGACGCTGGCACTAAGCCAGAAAATCTGGCGGGTTAACTTTTACCGCTTCTGCCAGTTGCTGGAGCAGGCAGAGCCTGGCTCGCCGCTGCTGGGAGCAACCAGCCATCCGGGCACCGATCCGGTGCGCTTTCGCCCGTGGCCGGGTATGGGCTTCCCGGTCAGTGAGCTGAAGCAGGTGGAGACCGATGACGATAACCCGGATTTGCCACCCACCGTGCGCACCACCTTTCTGGGGATGTACGGCGTGGATTCGCCGCTGCCCGGCATGTATCTGGACGATATCGCCCAGCGCCGCGAAGGCCATGAGGCGACGACCGCATTTCTGGATATCTTCAGCCACCGCATCACCACGCAGTACTACCGCATCTGGCGCAAATACGCTTATCCGGCCACTTTTGAAGCGGGTGGGCGCGATGCCACCTCGCAGTGCCTGCTGGGGCTGGTGGGATTGGGGATCCCCGGCACGGCAGCTCACGTTGCCACGCCCGTTTCGCGCTTTCTCGCGCTGCTGGGAACCATGCGCTTACCAACCCGCAACGCTGAGGGGATCCGTGCTCTGGTCAGCCTTCTGGCTCCTGACACTCAGGCTTTCGTGACGCCGCACGACCCGGTGAAGATCCCGATAGCTCACCGTGCCGGTCTGGCAAAAGGCAGCCGCGTAAAGCTCTCGCAGCGTGCCACGCTGGGTAAAACGGCGAAAGAGGCAAGCAGTCGTGTGTTACTCACTCTGGTGACGCGTAACCCGCAGGAGGCAGAAGGCTGGCTGCCGGGTGGGCATCACCATACCGACCTGCTGGTCCTGCTGCGTGTTTACCTCGGCTATCGCAGCGACGCCCGCTTACGGCTGACCGTGCCGGTCAGCCTGTTGCCTGAACCGCGGCTTGGCAAAAAACGACGCATCCAGCTTGGCCGCACCGGCCTGCTGGGGCTGAAAAATGGCAAGCTCAGCGATAACCGGGAAACCCTGACCGTCAGTCTTGGCTGCTACGAGGGGGTGCAGTGTACCTCCTTACCCCCGGCAAAAGATGGCCACTACCGCTTTGAATAATCACTCATCACTATCCCCAAAATAATTCGGATTGCAGGAAGGCGGCAAATGAACACGTCCCCGGGAGCATAGATAACTATGTAACCGGGGCGCGTGAATGCAGCCAACGCATCTGCAATCTGAAGTATGCCGGGGATTAAAGGAATATCTGAATGGCTACAGTAACCCGGGCGCTGACGCTCATCGCCTGCAGCCTGCTGGCAGGCTGCGGTCTCACCCAGACCGTCACAGACGGCACGGTCAGCCTGACCAA
Organism: Erwinia sp. Eh17-17; assembly: GCF_039675725.1. Classification (NCBI taxonomy): domain Bacteria; kingdom Pseudomonadati; phylum Pseudomonadota; class Gammaproteobacteria; order Enterobacterales; family Erwiniaceae; genus Erwinia; species Erwinia sp. Eh17-17. Next base: position 23,199 of record NZ_JBDFQT010000007.1, read on the forward strand.
ATCCATCTTCTACAAACAGATCCAGATTCTGCATCTGGATTTTGTCCCGCGTGCAGCCGCTAACGCCGACGGCGAGCAAACGCCTCTGGCAACCATGGTGCGCGTCTGGCAGTTAAAAGACCGTAAGGCAGTGGACGCGGCGAATTATCCGACCTTGCTTAATAAAGCAGATGCTGCGCTGAAGGACGACGTGCTGGCCTCGCGTTCGCTGCTGGTGATGCCGGATGGCAGCGTCACGCTGGATATGCCGATGGATGAAAATGCCCAGTTTGTGGCGGTGGTCGGTTTGTTCAACCGTCCGGACATGAAGGATAACCGCTGGCGTCTGGTGCTGTCCCGCAACGATCTCGACCCGGACAAAGCGCGCATTATTGAACTGGGTGACGGCTGGCTCAGCCTCGTCCCCGTAAAGGAGTGAGTTATGGATAACTGGAATGCTCTGTTCGACCTAAGCCCACGTTACGTGCTGGAGATTACCGGCAGCCCGCTGCGGCCGAACGTGCTGAACTTTACGGGGCGGGAGGCGTTAAGCGAGCCGTTCCGCTGGACGATAGAGTTCACCGCGCCGCCGGACGATATAGCCCCGGAGCAGGTGCTGATGAAATATGCCAGCTTGCGTATGCGCGCCGGGCGCGAGGTGCACGGCGTGTTGACCGGGCTGGAGTGGCTCTCTACCAATGCCGATCAGTCTCACTGGCGCGTGACGCTGGAGTCAAGGCTGGCGCTGCTGTCACGCACCCGCCAGTGTGCCGTATTCCAGAATCAGTCGGTGCCGGAGGTGGTGGAGGAGGTGCTGCGCAGGCACGACTTTACCGGGCCGGATTTTGAGTTTCGCCTGGCGCGTGAGTACCCGTCACGCGAGCTGATCACCCAGTGGCGGGAAAGCGACCTCGAATTTATCCAGCGTCTGCTGTCCGAGGTTGGCATCTGGTTCCGCAGCGAAACGCAGGCGACGACCGAAAGCGAAATGCTGATATTTGCCGACAGCCAGTCAGGCTACCAGTTTGATATGCGCCTGCCGTACAGCGAGCCAGCCGGGCTGTATGACGGCGCGGCGGAGTCGGTATGGGACGTGCGCACCCGGCACGAGGTGGTCACGGGTGGCAGCAGCACTCGCGACTACAACTACCGCGCGGCGTCGACCCCACAGGGCTCCACGGTCAACGTACGCAGCGACGCCGTCACAACCGGGGAGCACTACCGCTACGCCGCGCCCTTCCGTGAAGCGGGCGATGACGGCGACCCGGAGCCTGCCACCGAGTCCGGTGCGTTTTACGCCCGTATTCATCACGAACGTGAGCTGAACAAATCGGCGTGGATACACCTGTTCAGCAACGCCTCCGGCCTCGCGCCCGGTCAGGTGCTGGAGCCGCAGGGTAAAGTGATCAACGCGCTGCAAGAGGGCGTCATCATCACGCTGGTGAACTTCAGCGCCGCGCGCGACTCGCGGCTGCACGTGTCGGTGACTGGCATGCCTTACAGCGAGCGCTACTGCTTCCGGCCCGCCTGCCCGGCGCGCCCGGAAATTCACGGCGCGCTGCCCGCCCGGATTGAAAGCCGCGAGAAGGGGGATATCTACGCGCACCTGGACGGGCACGGGCGCTACCGGGTGCGGCTGGACTTCGACCGGGCAGACAGCGGGCAGGGCTACGCGTACCTGTGGCTGCGCATGGCGAAGCCGTATGCCGGAAGTGACTACGGCTGGCACACCCCGCTTATCGACGGCACCGAGGTCGCCATTGCTTACGGCAACGGCGACATCGACCTGCCGTATATTTCCCACGCCCTGCACGACTCTGAGCACCCGGACCCCGTGGCGCGGGACAACCACACGCGCAACGTGCTGCGCACCCCGGCGAACAACAAGCTGCGCATGGAGGACAGGCGCGGTGAGGAACACGTTAAGCTGGCGACGGAGTACGGCAAAACCCAGCTGAACGCCGGGCATATCGTCGACGCACGGGAGAAGCCGCGCGGCAGCGGGGTGGAGCTGCGCACCGACGAGCGCGGTACGCTGCGCGCGGGCGGTGGGCTGTTCATCAGCGCCGACGCGCAGCCGGAGGGCAAGGGTCAGGTGCTGGATATGGAGGCGGCGCTGAAGGAGATTGAGCAGCTTGAGCGCCAGCTGGAACAGCTCCAGGCGGCGGCAGAGGTGGCCGAAGCGCTGAAGGCGGACACCGAATCGCAGATAGCGATGTTTGAGCAGCGGCTGAAGCCGCTGAACGAGGTGCTGCACTTCTCGGCCCCGGAAGGCATGGCGTTTACCAGCGGCGAGGATATGCAGCTGGCCGCCGCGGACAACGTGGTTATCAACGCCGGGGGCGACATCAGCGCCGGGGTGATGGGCAATGTGACGGCGCTGGCGGGGGAGAAAATCGGGCTGTTTGCCAGAACGGGGCAGCTGAGCCTGAAGTCGGGGGAAGGCCCGGTGGAGATGCAGGCGCAGAACGGCGAGCTGCGCTTCTTTGCGCAGAAGAAGTTCACGCTCACCTCAACCGAAGACATCCTGTTCGCCGGGAAGAAGCGCATCACGCTGATGGGCGGCGGCAGCTACCTGAGGATAGACGGGTGCAGGATAGAATATGGCACGACGGGGGTGTACCAGCGCAGGGTGAAAAGAACGTCGAAGCGGCCCGCGCAGAATATGCCGCTGACGATGCCGCTGTTCCCCGGGCAGTTCCCGCCGCTTGAGCGGAAAATCTGTATTCCGTGCCTGCTAAATGCAATTAAAGCCAATGATGCCATCGTACAGGGGGCTGAATAATGGACTCATCGACCTTACTCCAGTCCGTTGCCGCAGCGGGTGAATATCGCCTCTCTCTTTTATTTGAGGGTGGCGCGCAGACGCCTGAAGCGTTCGCTGTTTTTAAGGAGCTGCACTCATCAGAAATGTATTCACTGTATCGCCATCCACAACTGACTGAAGCCCAAAATTATGGTCCGTGGCTGCTGAACGTTAAGCATAAAGATCAGTTGGGCGAATATATTGTAAAAACGCCGGGGACCCTTGGAGTGATCGTTTCAACTCGCTCACCTGATGCACTGGCAATACAGTTGGCGAGCGGTTGTAGCATCATTACTCCTGATGGCACAACTGCACTGGTTCGTTTTTATGCGCATCATGTTATCAGTGTCCTGGCTCAGCAGAATGAGCAGGACTGGCATACGTTATTGTTTCATGGCATTACGCAATGGTGGGTGCCTGAAGAGGATGGCTGGCAGTCTATCGATATTGCGCAATCAACTGCAGAAAACCCCAGAGATCACGCGGTGAGACTCAACGATGAAATCTGGCAGAAAATAGCGGACAAACTCGAAGTAAGAAGCGTGTTAACGCAGTGGCAGAAGATGCCTGTGAGTCAACATTTCTCTCCCTGCGTACAGCGCGACATGGTGATTAAGGCGCTGGGAAAAGCCAAAGCTGCAGGCATTGCCACCCCGTTGGATCAAAAAATTTATGCGTTGTATTACCTTAACGGTGGCAAAAAGGTTCTTGAATCTGAAGAGATGCAGGGAAAATTGCTGGAGGTAAGCCAGGGGAAAACATCGCTAGCAGAGGTATTGTTACGTGAAGAATGACGATGGGCTGATTCATGTCCATGCGGTTAAAAGCTATTGGAGGGATACAATGATCGAGGGAAAGGATATTAATTGCAATGCGATTAAATCTTGCAGTTATTGCAAAAAATTGCAGGGTGACGATTTTTCATGGTTCGGTGGAGGGTTGGTAATAGTTGTCCTTAATTTAATAATGACCGCTATTTATAACTTCATAATTTTACTTGACTTAATTCGCTATGAAAACAACCTGTTTATTTCTAAGGGAGTGAAGTGGACTGTGCTATCAGCTTTGTCTAATTTAATCTCATTCTCAGTGTTTACACTGGCAGTTGTATCATTGGTATGTTTTTTTAGACACAAAGAAAGACTCCTTTTGGTTTATAGAGTGTTTGTTTTCTCTTTGTTTTCTGAGCCACTGGTCCGTTTTTTATTTTATACATGGAGTAATTTTTTTAATTACGGGGAGATGTTTTTTTGGAGTAATTTTGATGTGTCGTGGTATCCCATAGTGGTTCTTTGTGTTTCATTTTTATATTTTAAATTTTCTAAAAGAGCTAATGAGTATTTTTGCGGGAAAGGGGTGTGTAATGGATAGTATGCCAGTTTCGACAGAGTGTATCTGCTTATTAGATGAAGAGGAAAGGCGTAGGCTAACAGGTGTTGGTGGGTGGCTGTTTATAATTTTAATTCATCTCGGTGTTTCTTTTTTATATGGTTTTTTTTGTTTTTTAGAGGTTGCGCTTTCTTCTGAAAGTCCAGAGACATTGAAGGAGGGATGGGCGATAGCTTTCTATTATGGTAATGGCGCTATTAATCTATTCAGTGCAATGATAGCGCTATTAACTCTCATTTTTTTATTAAATAGAAGTTTTTTATTTAAAAATTTCTATCGAGTTTTTATTTTTTCATCTTTCCTTTATCCTGTGCTATTTGTCTCATTACGTTACTGGTTGATTGGTTCGTCGGCTAATCCATGGCCATTGTTTGCCATATACCAGTTCGTTTATCCACTAGCTATGGTATATATCTGCCTTCCTTATCTTGATCGTTCTAAGAGAGTCCGGTTTACGTTTTTTAGATAAATTTTTCTATGTGGGGAATCTTTTTTTGACAAAATTGATAATTATGAGGTGGTAAAGCATGGACTTCTTTAAGCGCATAGATAAATTAGATAAGGCAGTTAACAACGGCTATGCTCGTTGGGGAAAGTGGATATGGGGCAGTATGCTGGCGTTAATATTAGCATATGGGGGTTGGATAGTTTGGGCATCTATCTGGGGGCCTCCGACTGGACCGGTGACACTAATTATCCACAGCGAAATAGATCGACCTATATTAGGTTTTAGTGTTAATGGAGTGGCAGGGGCAAACTCCTCGGCACATGAAAAAAATAATCCATATGCCTCGGGGCCTGGTGGTTCAACTTGTTGTGGAAATATTGGCGGGAAGACGGCTGAAGTAATCTGGACATTAAGTACAACACGTGCTCAGTACAATGCTGGTCTTCGAAAAGAAATACGAAAGGTTGTTCTTACTTTACCCGATCGGAAATGGGATGAAAATTATTTGCATGTTTATTTTCTTCCCGGAGATAGGGTGTGGTTATGGTGGGGGAAAGGGTTTATTAGCCCTAAAGTTAATGACATTCCAGAAGGCATTGAAAATTCCAGCGTAAAGGGATGATGAAAATGGATATTGAAAGTATTGTTTCTTCTGCAAATCGAGCACAACATGCTGATGAGGCAGGAATGCATAACTGCTCGAGAATTTGGCATGTGGGTTTGTTTTTTGATGGTGTGCATAGAAACATTGAGCAGGATGCAAACGAAAGTCGACTTAGTAATATAGCTCGACTGTATCGAGCTTTTCCAGATGTGAAAGAAGATACTTATAATAAAAACCACTCAAAATTTTATATTTCAGGTCTAGGTACACCATTTCAAGAAAGTATCGTTTCTAAAATCCAAACCATAATGGATGGTGCACAGAGTTCAATTCTTGATGATTTAAAAAACCAACCAACTGAAATGGCGAAAGAGGCGGGTATTGAAACTCTAAAAAACAACAATTGGTGGGAGGTTTTAAAAGATTCAGGAAAGAAATTAGTTAACCCCATTGAGTGGAAGAAATTAGTGTGGGATACAACCAAAAATGCAGTTAAAAAAGTAAGCATTGAGGCTACCCCTTGGTTACGTGATAACCCTATCATTGTGGATATGTTAGTTACTGGTGTTGATACCCGTATTAACGCAACGAAGTTGACTTTTGAAGAGGCTTTTAAAGAAGTAACAAGAAAGAGCCCGGTTCCAATAAAACTGATCTCCATATCCTTATTCGGCTACGACCTCGGTGCTACCTTGGGACGAAAGTTTATCGATACTTTTCTCAATGATATGTGTAAGAAACAAGGCGATAAGTACACTTATCAGGGGATCCCGATTGATATTATCTTTACAGGGCTTTTTGACTGCTCTCGGCAAACTCCAGCCAGTAGTAAAAATGGGTTAGACTGGTTTGTTTCTCTTTTAGGACCACTTAAGGGGGTCAGCGTTGTTCTGGGTGATAAATCGATAGATCAGACGTCGGCATTACCTGCTGTGGTTAAAAGTGCTCTGCATCTGGTGGCGGCGCATGAAAATCGTATCTGGCGCAGCCTCTACAGGCTGGGTGGTAAAAGTAAAAGCCATCTGGAAGAGTTGCTACCGGGTTGTTCCGAAGATATCGGCGGCGGCCTGAAACCCAATGAGCAAAAGCCGAGTGCAGAACTTTGTCGGGTTGCATTGCATCGTATGTATCGCGCTGCGACTATGGCGGGCGTGCCTTTTCCAGACTTCCAGACGCTGGATAAAACTGATACCGATATTGCAGCTTATTTCGTCATGCAGGATCGCGTCAATAATAAATCTGTTGCTCAGTGGGCGACTATTTATCAACGTGCCATCCCTTACAAAACCCTGACGGTGGGTGCACAAAATGCCCATCTGGACAGCTATATAGAGTGGTTAGGACGGCAATATTATCAATATCGCAGTGAATGCATAAGATATTCAAAGCAGCGCGGTGATGTGCTGGCTTCAACTGGTGCATCTGCAGGTTTGCTCGGTACGACCCCACAGGCGAAAGAAACGGCAAGTCAGTTTCAAAATGAGCTCGAGATTTTGCATAAACACTGGGGCTGGCTGGAAGATGTTCATGATGTGGCTGTAAAAATGAGAAACAGCATGAGTAATAATGAGAGGGATAAACGTCTTCAACTTATTCCTGATGTATATGGCCCTGCCCTGGCCAGAGCATTAAGATTTCTCGAATATTCACATGCGGCATTCCTCGGGCAACCTCAGCCATTGCCTTATGACAGCGCTCCGCCAGAAATGTATGCGTGGTTTGTTCACGATCTGCAAACGGTCGATAAAGGTGCCAGCATTTCGCAGGACTTTTTAGTTGTTCGTTCAATGGAAAATCCATCAGACTGAATGGATTGCAGAAAATAGTACTTTAAAATCTGCAATCGCTTAAGGATAAGAAATGCCTCATTCACACAACACACCTTCACTATATGAAATGCTGACCGGCAACTTCACCGGCGGCCTCGATCTTCACCAGGTCAGCGAGCAGAACCAGGTGATCCTCTCGGTGCTTGACAATATGAAACGCATCCTCAACTGCCGTGCCGGTTCGCTGGCGCACCTGCCTGATTATGGCCTGCCGGATATGACCAAAATCCTGCAGGGGATGCCCGGCACCGCGCACCAGTTGATGATCACGCTGTCCGGCGTGCTGCTGCGCTATGAGCCGCGCCTTAACAGCATCAGGGTGGAGCTGCTGCCGCAGACCATTCCCGGCGAGTTGTGCTATGCCATTGATGCCGAGCTGAAAGGCATCGGCCTGGTGCGCTATGGCACGGAATTTATGCCGGAAGGCAAAGTGCTGATCCGCCATATGAAACAGCAGCAGTTTCTCGACGCGCACGCCGCTCTGTAGCGCGCGGCACTATACTGACAACACAAAGCTTCTTATAAACACGCCTCTGAACGTTACCTGAAAACCGGCCCCGTCAATCAAACAGCTTCAGCGCCGCAAGGCGTTCCAGCGCGCTCTTCAGCGCGGCGTCATCCGCCGTCAGGCTGATGCGGATATAGCCTTCGCCGTGCGGGCCAAACCCGCTGCCGGGGGCAACGATAATGTGCGCGACCTTGAGCAGATGTTCAGCAAAGGACTGCGCGCGCCAGGCGGCGGGCACCGGCAGCCAGAGGAAGAACGTCCCCTGACGGGGCGGGACCGGCCAGTTCATCGCTGCCAGGGCCTGCTGTACCCACTGGCGGCGCTGGTGATAAACGGCGGCAATCTGCTGTGTGCGCGCTGCGGGCAGCTGCAGCGCCGTTACAGCGGCGTCCTGGATGGCACCCGCCACCGTACTGTAGCTGTGAGTGTGCAGTTTTTTAAACGCACGGATAATTGAGGCGTTACCCACCGCGAAGCCGAAACGCCACCCGGCCATGCAGAAGGTTTTCGACATCGTGTAGGTTTCCACTCCCCACGCTTTCGCTCCCGGCTGTGCCAGCAGGCTGATCGGGATCTCTCCGGCGTGGCTGCCAATCGCCGCATAGGCAAAATCATGTAAAACCGGCGTGCCGTGCTGGCGGGCAAAGGTTAACGCCGCGTCGAACAGTGCGGGAGTAGCCATCGCCCCGGTAGGATTATGCGGATAGTTAAGGATCAGCAGCCCGCTCTGACGCGCCACGTCGTCAGGGACGCGCGAGAAATCGGGCAAAAAACCGTTCTGCGCTTCAAGGGGAATACCGTAAAACTGCGCCCCGGCCTGCACTGCCGCAGAACGATAAATCGGGTAACACGGGTCGGTGGAAACGATGTACTGCCCTGGACGGACCAGGGCGCGGGGGATACCGTTAACGCCAATATGCGAGCCCTGGAATACCGCGATTTCATTTTCCGGGTCCAGCTCCACGCCGTAGTGGCGCAGATAAAAGTCGGCAATCGCCTGGCGCACCTGCGGCTTGCCCCAGAACGACGGATATTCATGGTTGCCGGGCAGGGCGGCGCGGGTTTGCAGCGTGTCGATGATCTCCGGCGGCGTTGGCTGTCGCGGGCTGCCGCTGGAGAGGTCGATAAGCGGCAGTACGGCGGTATCCACCTGCTGCGCCAGTTTCTCCAGCACGCTGAATAAATTTTCTTCCAGCGCATTAACCAGCGGGGAGGCGGCGAAATCGGGCATAGTCTTCTCAGGTTTTTTAGAGTGATGTCCCAATATGGCACTAATATTTGCCCCGGTTGAAAAGATAAAAGTGACTATCGATTGCCATAAAAACGATATCGGTTAACTGATTATTCTTATCACAAAAAAGCAAAATCAAACGCCGCTGTTTTACTTACAACCGGAAGAGGGCTGTGATTTAATCGATTTTATTCGCACTCTTTTCAGGGAAATATCAATGAAGAACGCTTTTATTAACCCGCTTGTCTTGATCCTGTTATCCTCATCGGCCTTTTATGCGGCGGCACAGGATAAATTAATACGCGTCGGCTTTAATCCCGGTCCATATAAAGAGCAGTTTGAAAAAGGCGTTGCGCCCTATTTGATTAACAAGGGGTATAAAGTTGAGTATAAAGATTTCAGCGACGGAATTCAGGTTAATGACGCGGTCGCACGCGGAAATATTGAAGCCAATATTATGCAGCATCCGGTTTATCTGGCATCGGTGAACGAGCGTCTGGGTATTGATAATACCGGTATTGTTCAGGTCCCGACGCCGCCGATGGGCCTTTATTCTGGCAAGATAAAACAGCTGGTAACGCCGACGCCGGGCACGACGATTTCCGTTCCTAATCAGGCCTCTAACGAATACCGTGCCGCGCTGGTGCTGCAACAGCTGGGGTGGATAAAAATCGCCGCTGACAGCGATCCGGCCACCTTCTCTCAGCGTAATATTACGGAAAATCCGTATAAAATCGTGTTTAAAGAGATGGATAACGCCCAGCAGGTACGCGCATTGCCGGACGTAGACTACGGGCTGATTCAGGGTAACTTTGCGGTGTCCAACGGGATGAAGCTTGCCTCTGCGCTGAAGCTGGAAGATGCCACCAGTAAATTTATTAATGTGGTGACTGTTGCCGGTAAAAATAAAGATGCACAGTTCGCTAAGGATATTATTGCCGGTTATCATTCGGCAGAGTTTAAACAGTATATCCTTGGCCATCAGCAGTATAGTGGCTACCTGTTCCCTGATTATCTGCAGTGAGCCGGGCGATGATTGAATTTCGCCAGGTCACAAAAACGTTTTCCCGCAATGGTAACGATATCGTTGCTCTTGATGATGTCAGCCTGAATATTGATAAAGGCGATGTATTCGGGATTATTGGTTACAGCGGTGCCGGGAAAAGTACCCTGCTGCGTTTAATCAATCGTCTTGAAACCCCCGGCAGCGGTGAGGTGGTGATTAACGGCGAGTCGTTACAGCACGTCAGCGGCAGACGGCTGAATGCCGTGAAGAAAGATATCGGCATGATCTTTCAGAATTTCAATCTGCTGAATTCGAAAACGGTATTCCACAATATCGCTATCCCGCTGATTTTGCAGGGACGCGACCGGGCATTTATTCAGGCGCGAGTGGCGGAACTGCTGGCCTTCGTCAGCCTCAGCGACAAAGTTCACAGCTATCCGAACGAGCTGTCCGGCGGGCAAAAACAGCGGGTCGGCATTGCCCGCGCGCTGGCGACCAATCCGTCAATCCTGCTGTGTGATGAGGCTACCTCTGCGCTGGATCCGCACACCACGGTGCAGATCCTGCTGCTGTTACAGGAGATCAACCGCCGCTACGGCATCACCATTGTGCTGATCACCCACGAGATGTCGGTGATCCAGAAAATCTGCAACAAGGTGGCGGTGATGGAGAGCGGGCGGGTGGTCGAGCAGGGGGAGGTGCTCAGCCTGTTTGCCGAACCCCGTCACGCGGTAACCGCCAGTTTTGTGCAGTCGGTGATCCACGACCGGCTGCCGGACAGCGTGGCCGATCTGCTGCGGCACGGCCGCAACGGTCAGACGCTGCGGCTGGAGTTCGTCGGCATCACCGCGCAGCAGCCGATCGTCAACTACATCATTAAAGCGTTTGCCATCGAGGTGAATATTCTGTTTGCCAGTATGTCCGAGCTGCGCAACACCATCCTCGGTTTTATGATCGTGCAGATCTCAGGCGAAGCAGAGCAGACTGACAGCGCAGTGCGTTATCTGCGTGAAGCGGGAGTGAAAATCAGCCATGTTTGAATTTATCGATACTGCCGTCACCGGCGATCAGTTCCTGCTGGCATTACACGACACGCTGGTGATGGTGGCCGTATCGCTGGGCTTCGGGTCGCTGCTCGGTGTACCGCTGGGGATTGTGCTGGTGGTGTGTCGCCCCGGCGGCATTCTGCCTAATCGTTTTGTCCATCAGGTACTCAACCCGGCGATCAACGTCCTGCGTTCACTGCCGTTTATTATCCTGCTGATCACGATTCTGCCTTTTACCCGGCTGCTGGTGGGCACCACCATCGGTACGGCAGGCGCTATCGTGCCGCTGATCGTGTTTATTGCCCCTTATATTTCCAGGCTGGTGGAAAGTTCTCTGCTGGAGGTGGATGACGGCATTCTGGAGGCGGCAGACGCGATGGGCGCGACGGTGGGCCAGACCATCTGGCACTTTATGCTGCCGGAAGCGGCGTCTTCGCTGATCCTCGCGCTGACCACCGCCACCATCGGGCTGCTGGGGGCCACCGCGATGGCCGGCACCGTCGGCGGCGGCGGAATTGGCGACCTGGCGATCACCTACGGCTACCAGCGTTTCGACGCTTTCGCCACCCTGGTCACCGCGCTGGTGCTGATTATTATCGTGCAGCTGATCCAGACTGTCGGCACCCGTCTGTCGCGCCGCATCCGCCGCGAATAGCAGCAGCGCTAAGGAGTTAAAAATGACGACTCAACCGGAGCTACCGGCAAACCACGACCTGACGGTTACGCACTGGGGAACCTATCGCGTCTCCGTGACCGACGGTCAGCTGACCGGCGTCAGCCCGGTAGAGTGGGACCGCAACCCGTCGAAAATCGGTGAGTCGCTGCCGGGGGCGGTACAGGGATCGTCACGCGTGCGCCGCCCGGCGGTGAGGCTGGGGTTCCTGCAAAACGGCAGCGCGTCACGCGACGGGCGCGGGCGTGAACCCTTCGTCGAGGTCAGTTGGGAAGAGGCGCTGGCGCTGGTGGCGCGCGAACTGACGCGGGTAAAGCGTGAAGCGGGCAATGAGGCAATCTATGCCGGTTCTTACGGCTGGTCCAGCGCCGGGCGTTTTCATCATGCGCAGAGCCAGCTGCACCGTTTTCTCAACGGCTTTGGCGGCTACACCGGCAGCACCAATACCTACAGCATTGCCGCCGGAGAGCGGGTGTTACCCCATATCCTCGGCGATCTTGACGATCTTCAGCGTCAGCATACCCACTGGCCGGTGCTGGCCGGACACTGCGAGCTGTTTGTCGCCATCGGCGGCCTGCCGCTGCGCAATGCGCAGGTCAACGGCGGCGGAGCCAACGACCACGCCCTGCAATACTGGCTGGACACGCTGCGCCGCAACGGCACGCGCTTTATTAATATCAGCCCGGTTAAAAACGATCTGGCGGCGGTGGAGAATGCCCGCTGGCTGGCCGTGAAGCCGGGCAGCGACACGGCGCTGCTGCTGGCGCTGAGCCAGGTGCTGACCGAAGAAGCGCTGTATGACCGTGACTTTGTCGCCAGCCATACGGTGGGGTTTACGCAGTACAGAGCCTATCTGCTGGGGGAACAGGATGGTGTGGTTAAAAGCCCTGAGTGGGCGGCCCCGATCGTCGGGCTGCCTGCCGACACTATCCGCGAGTTGGCCAGGGAGATGGCGCGCCATAAAACGATGATCAATATCGCCTGGTCAGTACAGCGTGCCCGCCAGGGCGAACAGGCGTTCTGGGCAGTGGTCGCCACCAGTGCGCTGCTGGGGCAGATCGGCACTCCCGGCGGCGGGCTGGGGTTTGGCTATGCCTCCACCAACCTTGCCGGGGCCGATCGCCATCGCTTTTCCGGGCCGCGCCTGCCCGCCGGGGTTAACCCGGTGGCGGCGCGCATCCCGGTCGCGCGCATTGCCGATATGCTGCTGCACCCCGGCGAACCCTATGAGTTCGATGGTAAAACGCACCGCTATCCTGACATCCGCCTGGTGTACTGGGCGGGGGGCAATGTGTTTCATCATCACCAGGATATCAATAAGCTGACCCGCGCCTGGCGACGCCCGGACACCATCATCGTGCATGAGCAGTACTGGACCGCGCAGGCTAAATTTGCCGATATCGTCTTACCCGCGACCACTTCGCTGGAGCGTGAAGATATCGGCAGCGCCAGCAATGACGGCTTTATGATCGCCATGCGTCAGCATCTGGCTCCGCTGGCTGAAGCGCGTGATGACTACGCGATTTTCAGCGATCTGGCTGCACGTCTCGGCTTTGGTGACGAATTTACCCGCCAGCGCGATGTTCGTGGCTGGCTGGAAGCGCTGTATGAAGATTCCCGGCCACGGGCGCAGGAAGAGGGCATTGAACTGCCGCCGTTTGCCGCTTTCTGGCAGAGCGGCAGGCTGGAATACCCGCGCCCGCAGACGCCGCAGATCCTGTTACAGGATTTTCGCGCCGACCCGCAGCGTGCGCCGCTAACCACTCCTTCCGGAAAAATCGAGCTGTTTTCGGCGACCGTGGCCGGGTTTGGCTATGCGGAGAGTCCGGGATATGCCTGCTGGCTGGCGCCGCAGGCGGAGGACCCGCGCTGGCCGCTGCACCTGCTATCCAGTCAGCCGCGCACCCGGCTGCACAGCCAGTACGACCACGGCAAAATCAGCCAGCAGACCAAAATTTCCGGACGTGAACCGCTGTGGCTGCACCCGCAGGATGCCGCACAGCGCGGCGTGTCTGAGGGCGATATCGTTAAAGTGTTTAACGCACGCGGCGCGCTGCTGGCGGGGGTGCATCTCAGCGAGGGGATCCGGCCGGGGGTGGTGCAGATGTCAACCGGGGCCTGGTACGATCCGCTTGATACCCACCAGGCACAGCCGCTGGATAAACACGGCAATCCAAATGTGCTGACCGAAGATCATGGCAGCTCAAGGCTGGGGCAGGGCTGTACGGCGCAGAGTTGCCGCGTAGAAATCGTACGTTTCGATGAGCCACTGCCGCCGGTAACCGCGTGGGATCCGCCGCCGTTTGTCACCCGACCCGATGCGTGTAACCCGGACTAACCTTTTACCGATCAGGAACTGATTATGTTATCGATCACCGCCCCCCTGGCGTATCTGCAACAGCCCGGCCTGCGTCAGCGCGCAGGTGAGCATATTAAGCCCCACGCCCGCATTATCCGTATTCTCACGTCGCCGCGCGCCTGGCAGGCGGTGAACCCCGATCTGTCTCACAGCCTGGAGAGTGCCGGTATCCGCTGGCAGCTGGAGTATCTGCACGGGGAATGTACGGACGAGGCAATCGATCGCCTGCGCGCTGCTGCCACCGCTCAGGGGGCGGAGGGCATTCTGGCGCTGGGCGGCGGGCGGGTGCTGGACTGCGCCAAGGCAGCGGCAGAGACGCTGGACGGCGTGGCGCTGATTAACTTCGCCACGCTTGCCGCCACCTGTGCGGCCTGGTCACCGTTCGCGATTGTTTACAACGCGCAGGGTGGCCATCATCACGGCCTGCTGCTAAGCAAAAAGCCGGCGCTGGTGCTGGTAGACAGTGAAGTCATCGCCCGCAGCGACGTGCGCTACCTGAAAGCGGGCATCGTAGACGCGCTGGCGAAATGGTTTGAACTGGATCCCTATCAGCGCCACAACCCCGGACGACTGGGGCTGAATCTGAAAGTGGCGGCGGCGCGTCAGGCGCTGGAAGTCTATGAGCAGTGGGGTGCAGAGGCGATAGCGGCCAACCAACAGCAGCGGGTGACACCGGCGCTGGAAAAAGTGATCGACGCCAGTATCGTGCTGGCCGGGCTTTCAAACAGCGTGCAGGACGACCTGCCGACGCCCGGCGTGGCGCATGAAATTCACAATCGTCTGACCCACGAAGCGGAGCTGCATAACCTGCTGCACGGTGAGAAAGTCGGCTACAGCCTGCTGATCCAGTCGCTGCTGGAGCATGAACAGGCGGATGAGACGCTGCTGCGGCTGCTGCGACAGTATGGCAGCCCGCTGACGCTGGCCGCACTGAACGGGGACCCGCAGCGCTTTCGTCAGATTGCCCGTGACCTGCATTTTCCCGCCGCCAGCGCTGCGCACCTGCCGTTTACCCTGACGCCAGAAAAACTGGAACGGGCGTTTCTGGCGACGGTTGGTGACAGAGAGGCGTGATATCTCCGCCAGGCGGGTTCTTCTGAACAGGGGGTCCGGATTCTCCATCGAACGCAGTTCGATGGAGAATCCGGACCTCAGAAAGCAAAAACCCCCGCCGAAGCGAGGGTTATAAATAAGTGGTGCCCGGACTCGGAATCGAACCAAGGACACGGGGATTTTCAATCCCCTGCTCTACCGACTGAGCTATCCGGGCAACGGGGCGCATTAAACCTTATGCCACCGCCAGCGTCAACGGCTTTATCGTGAAAAACCGACTGATTGCACTCTTTTCCACCACTTAACCGCGCAAACCCCATTTTCTGCCGGTTTATCCCACTGAAAACGTCCTGGCTGCCTCCCCGGATTATGCTGAGCGTTGCGCTTAATACGCGACAAAAACGGGTTATTAAGATTTTTCCTGGTCCTGGCATAAAACTGTCACAATTGCCTGTCAGTCTACGGCCAACTGAGGATTACTGGTCGCGTATCATGGACTTAGCCTTATCTACTTTGGCCCCGCAGGGACTGCCATCGCCGCATCTTACCGCGCGCGATCTGTGCATTGAGGTGCCGTTCGTTACACCGGAAACTGATAACCTGGCGGTGATGGCGCTGTTTACCCAACATCCGTCGTTAACCAGCCTGCCGGTGGTGGAACTGCAACATCCGCTGGGCCTGATTAATCGCCATCTGTTTCTGTCGCAGATGTCGCGGCCGTTCTTCCGCGAGCTTTATGACCGTAAAAGCTGCATCGCCTTTATGGATAAAATGCCGCTGGTGATCGCGGCGGAAAGCTCACTGGAAAATGTGGCACAGCAGATGGTGGCATCCGGTGATAAGTCGCTGACAGATGGTTTTATTCTCACCCGTCAGGGGAAGTATATCGGCATCGGGCTGGGCATTGATCTGATTAAGATGGTCTCTGACCAGCAGGCGCGTCAGCATCAGCAAATTATGCAAAGCATTGAATATGCGCGAGTGATTCAGGAGGCGATGCTCGATCAGTCGCAGCGCTCGCTGGCGCAACAGCTGCGCGACTGCTGTCTGTGCTGGCAGCCGCGTGACTGCGTGGGCGGTGACTTTTACGCATTTCACCCGTTTGAGCACGGCTGGCTGCTGTTAATGGCAGATTGTACCGGACACGGGGTGCCGGGAGCGTTTATGACGGTGATCCTCTCTTCGGCGCTGGAAAAGGCGTTGACGCAGTGTGAGCCCGATCGGCCGGAACGGTTACTCCAGCACATCAATCGCTATATCAAACAGACGCTGGGGCAACTGGATCCATCGCAGCAGACGTCGCTGTCTAACGATGGCTGTGATGCGCTGGCGCTGTTTGTTGATACCCGTGAAGACCGCCTGATCTGGGCCGGAGCGCGCATCTCTGGTTTTCTGCTCTCCACGGTGAGCGAACAGGCGATCCTGCTGAGCTGCGATCGCATGGGCGTCGGCTATACCGATACGCCGGTGGACTATCAGTGGGCGCGGCATGAGCTGCCGCTGAAACCCGGAGATCTGTTTTTAACCTTTACCGACGGGCTGACCGATCAGATCGGCGGCGAGCGTCACATCATGTTTGGCCGCAAACGTATTCAGGCGGAGCTGGAACGCTACCGCACGCGACCAATGAGCGAACTGGCTGAAGGGCTACAGCAGGCGTACCTCACCTGGCAGGGCCAGCAGCTGCGGCGCGATGATATGACGTTCTTAGGGTTTCGGTACTGATGATGCGGGACAACGGGTAAAAACCACGATGAATAACGATCCATTACTCAGTAGCCTGCTGGCGGACACGCCGCACGACGTGGTGGCGCTGCGCTACACCGGTTTTTTCTCCCGGCACAATATTACGGCGATGGGGGAAGTTATCCGCCTCTATCTGGAGCAGAACGAAGCGTCTTTTGCCATGCGGCGTAAACTGTTCTCCACCTTTGTGGAGATGGTACAGAATATTCTGCGCTACTCCTCCGACAGTCGGGCGTTATGCAAAGACAATGACGAAATGCGCTTCGGCGCGATCTGTTTTGGCCAGCACGAGGGGAAATATGTGCTGGAGAGCGCCAATCTGGTGCGCCCGGACGAATCTGCGCGCCTGAACGAGTATCTGCTGGCGCTGCGTGATATGAGTGCTGAAGAAATAAAAGTGACCTATAAGCAGTCACTGCGTACGGACAGTCCTGCCTGGAGCAAAGGGGCGAACATCGGCCTGCTGACTCTGGCGCGGGATGCCAGCGAACCGCTGGAATTTACTTTTCACCAGGTCGCATCGACAGATCTGTCGGCGTTCTACCTGAAAGCGACTATCTGAAGGGCACAGCATTACTATGAACACTATCGTCTTGTCTGCCACCAGCAGCACTCCCGCCGTGGAATTTGATTTTACCTGCGGCAGACTGTCGCTTCGCGGGGAGTCCTGGCCGGAAAATGCAGCGGCTTTTTACCGTCCCCTGATTGTCGCCGTGGAAGAGTGGCAGGGCAGTACCTTAATGCGCAGTATCGATCGGGTCAGTATTCATGTGGCTCTGAGCTATTTCAACAGCTCCAGCACCAAGATGCTGTTTGGTCTGTTTGGCAGGCTGAATGAAGCTGCCAGCGGTGGCATTAACACCGAGCTGCACTGGTATTACGACGGTGAAGACGATATCTCCGAAGAGTTTGGTCACGAACTGAGCATCGACTTTCCGGCGATCGCCTTCCATATGCATCCGGGTGAAGTGCAATGATGGGCCTGGAGGAGTTGTTCACCAGTGAAAACGCCATTCTTGAGCAGTCACGCGAAATCGCCGCGCGCGAGGGACTTGATGCCGAAACCTGTCGCGCCGCGCTGCTGACGCTCAGCGCCCACTATCAGCGTCTGATGCGTGAATCTTACCGCCTGATCTCCCGCAGTGACCGTGCAGAGCGGGAGCTGACGCTGCTTAACGAGCAGCTGCGGCAGCTGGCTCTGCGGCTGGAGTATGAAGCCACGCATGACCCGCTAACCGGGGTCTATAACCGCAGCGCGATTATTAATCAGATTGGCAGCGCGCTTCACCGCGATGAGGCTGCCCTGATCCTGCTGGATATCGATCATTTTAAAGCGATTAACGATCAGTACGGCCATCCCACCGGCGATGCGGTGATCAGCGAGCTGATTAAGCGGATTGAAAATTCGGTGCCGCACACCGGCAGCGTCGGGCGCGTCGGCGGTGAAGAGTTTACCATTGTGCTGCCTGGGGCCAGCGTGGGGCAGGCCGCCGTGGTGGCGGGCTATATCCATGCTTCACTCAATGCCTCAGTGCTGAACGCGCTACCGGACCGTCTGGTGACGGTCAGCCTGGGCGTCAGCTGGGGAGCCAGGAGCAGCAGTTTCGATATCCTTTATGCGCAGGCGGATGCTGCACTGTATGAAGCCAAGCGTGCCGGGCGTAACCGGGTACATTATGCCTGCCAGCTCGCCAGCTGACCCATCGTGCCCCGGGGCTTTGTGGGTTGAACCTGTATTTAAAAAATGCCATTATTGCGCAAATTTTGACATCCCCGTCATCCCTGCACATTGAGGTCACCGCCATGAGAGGTTCAGCGCTGCATTGCCGCTTCTGTAACCCGCATCCGCAGATGCCGTGCCGCCGATCTTCATGCTGTAACACCTTGTCGATAAACTCTCTCACCGTGCGGTGAGGTCTTTCCACGCTTAACTGTTGGCCATGCGTAAAAGCAGATGCGATCTGATTTTACTGATGTCTATCGGTCTGAGCCGCGCTTAATCGCTGACAGCCCCTGACACCCACTTATCCTTGACCGCCGGGCATTTGTGCTATGACTCCACTGAAAATTGCAGCCAGTACCACCGTGGCAATCCATCTCCAGACCGGGCGCGAAGTCGTCACGCTGGATAATACTGATTTTACCGATGTGGCAGCGGTGGTGCTGTCCGTTTCTGACTCCAGGAGCGGCGTGCTGGCCCTGCTGCGCCATACCGGCTTTAACCTGCCGGTGTTTATCGCGCTGGATGACGCGTCGCAGGCGCAGGATCTGCCGCAGGTTGACGGGGTGCTGACGGGCGAGGATGGCGATGCTTCACTGCTGGAAGCCGCCGCTGCCGGGTATCAGGCTCATTTACTGCCGCCGTTTTTCCAGACGCTGACCAAATATGTGGCAATGGATAACACCACCTTTGCCTGTCCCGGCCATCAGGGCGGGGCGTTTTTCAAAAAGCATCCGGCCGGGCGCCAGTTCTATGACTTCTTTGGCGAGAACGTGTTTCGTGCCGATATGTGCAACGCCGACGTCAAACTTGGTGATTTGCTGATCCACGAAGGGTCCGCCAAGCATGCGCAGAAGTTCGCTGCGAAGGTGTTTAACGCGGATAAAACGTACTTCGTGCTGAACGGCACCTCCAGCGCCAATAAAGTGGTCACCAATGCGCTGCTGACCCGTGGCGATCTGGTGCTGTTCGATCGCAACAACCATAAATCTAACCACCACGGTGCGCTGATCCAGGCCGGAGCCACGCCGGTATATCTGGAAACGGCCCGCAATCCGTTCGGGTTTATCGGCGGCATTGATGCACACTGTTTTGATGATGCCTACGTGCGTGAGTTGATCAAACAGGTGGCCCCGGAGCGCGCCGGAGATGAACGTCCGTTCCGCCTGGCGGTGATCCAGCTCGGCACCTACGACGGCACGGTGTATAACGCGCGTAAGGTGCTCGACAGTATTGGCCACCTGTGCGACTACATCCTGTTTGACTCGGCATGGGTGGGCTACGAG
Organism: Erwinia sp. Eh17-17; assembly: GCF_039675725.1. Classification (NCBI taxonomy): domain Bacteria; kingdom Pseudomonadati; phylum Pseudomonadota; class Gammaproteobacteria; order Enterobacterales; family Erwiniaceae; genus Erwinia; species Erwinia sp. Eh17-17. Next base: position 42,882 of record NZ_JBDFQT010000007.1, read on the forward strand.
CAGTTTATCCCGGTGATGGAAGCCTGTTCCCCGCTGTTGCTGGAGCTGAAACCCTCCGATCCGGGGATTTTTGTCACCCAGTCGGTACACAAGCAGCAGGCCGGATTCTCGCAGACCTCGCAGATCCACAAGAAGGATAACCACATTCGCGGTCAGCAGCGTTTTTGCAGCCATAAGCGGCTGAATAATGCCTTCATGCTGCACGCCTCTACCAGCCCGTTCTATCCGCTGTTTGCCGCGCTGGATATCAACGCCAAAATGCACCAGGGCAAAGCAGGCCGCCGTCTGTGGCACGAGTGCGTGGTGCTCGGCATTGATGCGCGTAAGGCGATTCTGGCGCGCTGCGAGATGATTAAACCGTTTATTCCCGATGAGGTGGACGGCAAGCCCTGGCAGGACGCGCCCACGGCAACCATCGCCTCGGATGTGCGCTATTTCAGCTTTGCGCCGGGCGCCGCATGGCACGGTTTCGCGGGCTACGAGAAAGATCAGTATCTGGTTGACCCGTGCAAGCTGCTGCTGACCACGCCGGGCATTGATGCCGCCAGCGGCAAATATGCCTCGTTCGGTATTCCGGCGACCATCCTCGCTAACTACCTGCGTGAAAACGGCGTGGTGCCGGAGAAGTGCGATCTGAACTCGATTCTGTTCCTGCTGACCCCGGCCGAGAGCATGGAAAAAATGGCGAAGCTGGTGGCGAAACTGGCCCAGTTCGAACAGCACATCAAAGAAGATGCCCTGCTGCGCGACGTGCTGCCCACCATCTACCGTAAAAACGCCGCGCGTTACGAAGGGTACACCCTCAGGCGCCTGTGCCAGGAGATGCACGACCTGTATGTCAGCCATGACGTTAAGGACCTGCAGAAGGCGATGTTCCGCCAGCAGAGCCTGCCGAAAATGGTGATGAACCCGCAGGATGCCAACATCGAGTTTATCCGTGGCAACGTGGAGCTGGTGCCGATTGCCGAAGCCGAAGGGCGCATTGCCGCCGAGGGGGCGTTACCGTATCCACCGGGGGTGCTGTGCGTGGTGCCCGGCGAAGTGTGGGGGGGCGCGGTTCAGCAGTACTTCCTGGCGCTGGAGGAGGGCCTTAATCTGCTGCCGGGCTTCTCGCCGGAGTTGCAGGGCGTGTATGCCGAAGCGGGTGCCGACGGGGTGAAACGTCTGCAGGGGTATGTCCTGGTATAAAAATACCGGGGCAGACGTGTGCACCAATCGGGTCGACCGGAAAAAAGGGTCGCCCCCTACAAATATAACGGGGCGGCCGGAAAATGGCCGGCCCGTGATGTCAGGCCGGTGAGTTCAGTGCCTCTTCCCGCGCCTGGCGCACAATCGCTTTTGCGATCCATTTGCCAATATCCTGCAGTTCATCATCATCGCAGCCCCAGATATCTTTCATCACCAGAAAAATCTCTGAACCGTATACCAGCGACAGCGAACGAACCACGCGATCCATCAGCTCCGGCGGCAGCTCTTTGTTCAGCGGTTCCACCACCTGAGTGAGCATCTCTTTACGATTGCCACGCACCAGCTTCTCTTTCAACGGCACGGAATCGGCTGACTGCGACTGCGCCCACTGGGTCAGCGACAGATGCAGCGCTGCCCGCAGCGTACCTTCGTGCTTCAGCATGCGCGGAAAAGCGAAGCTCAGCAGCTCATCAATGCGCTCGCTGGCATCCAGTTTTGTCGGCTGCCAGCTTTTGATTGGGCTGAGTGTCTCAGAGACAATCGCCGAAACCAGCGCACTTTGTGTCGGAAAATAACGATAAGCCGTCGCGCGCGACAGCTGTGCTTCCTGAGCCACCTCGGTGATGGACGGAAATGCACCGTTATCGAATAACTTCATCGCTGTATCAATCAGTAAGCGGCGTGTTCTTGCGCGTGTTGACGTTAATCCTAACATCCCAGCGGAATCCCTTTGCTCCACGGTAACCTCATTTTTTTGGTTAAAAACGGTCTAATCTTAGAGCCGGCATACAGCATAAAATCACTGCCGGCGTTAACGGCCCGGACAGCATAACGCTCGCTTTCCGGCCCAATAAGCGTAGTCAAAAACACCACAAGACTCATATTTCATTCAATTGATTTACCAATCTTGATGGTGCTACTGTGAGCCCCAATAAGCGAGGTTTCTTAGCGCCTTAACGTTATTTACGTTTTTATTTTAGTAATATCAACTCTTTATTGATCTAAATAACAGGTTACTCTAACGCCAATGAAAAATCAGACTGGCTCCATCTATGTTGTTGCAACCGCAGATACTAAAGGAAGAGAACTGTTTTACGTTCGCGATCTGATTGCTGAGACCGGCGTAAAAGTACTGACAGTTGATCTGTCTACTCAACAACTTAGCTCAAATTTTCCCGGTGATATTCCGGCCGAAATGGTGGCCGATTTTCACCCGGAGGGGCGCGATCGTGTGTTCTGCGGTGACCGTGGTAAAGCGATCGATGCCATGTCGCTGGCTTTTGAGATTTTCCTTAGCCGCCGGGAGGACGTCGCCGGGATTATCGGGCTGGGAGGCTCCGGCGGCACCGCACTGATTACGCCAGCGATGCAGGCGTTACCGATCGGCATTCCGAAGCTGATGGTATCGACGATGGCATCGGGCGACGTGTCGGGCTATGTCGGTGCCAGCGATATCGCTATGCTGTACTCGGTGACCGACGTGGCGGGGCTGAACCGCATTTCCCGCCGCGTGCTCGGTAACGCGGCCCACCAGATCGCCGGTGCTGTCCGTTTTGCCCTGCCGCACTCTCATGACGATAAACCCGCCATTGGCCTGACGATGTTTGGCGTCACCACACCCTGCATTGAGGCGGTCAGCGCCGGGCTGGAAGAGGATTTTGACTGTCTGGTGTTCCACGCCACCGGCAGCGGCGGCAGGGCGATGGAGAAGCTGGCAGACAGCCATATGCTGACCGGTATGCTCGACCTGACCACCACCGAAGTGTGCGATTTCCTGTTTGATGGCGTGCTGGCCTGTGGCGAAGACCGCTTTGATGCGCTGTCGCGCAGTCAGATCCCCTGCGTGCTGTCGTGCGGGGCGCTGGATATGGTGAACTTTGGCCATCCTGCCGGTATACCGGAAAAATATGCGGCACGTCAGTTCTGTCACCACAATGCCCAGGTGACGCTGATGCGCACCACGGTAGAGGAAAACGTCAGGATGGCGCAGTGGATAGCGGAAAAGCTGAACCGCTGCGCAGGTGAAGTGCGCTTCCTGATCCCGGAAGGGGGTTTTTCAGCCCTGGATGCGCCGGGCCAGCCGTTCTGGTCTCCAGAGGCCGACCAGGCGTTTATCACCACGCTGGAAAAGCACTGTATCCAGACCGCACGGCGTCAGATCGTTCGCCTGCCGTGGAATATTAATGACAGGAAGTTTGCCGCTGAGGCGGTGACACAATTTCGCCAACTGGCGTTAAGAGGAAGATAATCATGCCCGCTTTTCCCCGTCAGCAGATGCTGACCCGATTCAGACAGATGATTGCCCGCCGTGAGCCGATTATTGGCGGTGGGGCTGGTACCGGGCTGTCGGCAAAATGTGAAGAGGCCGGTGGCATCGACCTGATCGTCATTTATAACTCTGGTCGTTACCGCATGGCCGGGCGCGGTTCGCTTGCCGGGCTGCTGGCCTACGGTAATGCCAATGAAATTGTCGTCGATATGGCCAGAGAAGTGTTGCCGGTAGTGAAACATACCCCGGTACTGGCCGGCGTCAACGGTACCGATCCGTTCTGCAATTTCGATAAATTCCTTGATGACTTGAAAGCGCTTGGCTTTTCCGGGGTGCAGAATTTCCCGACGGTCGGGCTGATTGACGGTAACTTCCGCGCCAACCTTGAAGAGACCGGCATGGGTTACGGGCTGGAAGTGGAGATGATTGCCCTGGCACATCAGAAAGAGATGCTGACCACGCCTTATGTCTTCAGCGCCGAAGATGCGGTGGCGATGACCGCTGCCGGGGCGGATATTATTGTGCCGCATATGGGGCTGACCACCGGCGGGAACATCGGTGCGGCGACGGCATTACAGCTGAAGGACTGTGTACCAAGAGTTAACGAGTGGGCGGCCGCCGCGAAAGCGGTACGCGAGGATGTTATCGTGCTGTGCCACGGCGGGCCGATCTCCAGCCCTGAAGATGCGCAGTACATTCTGGACAACTGCCCGCAGTGCGATGGCTTCTACGGTGCCAGCTCGATGGAGCGTCTGCCGACCGAGGTGGCACTGACCGAAACCACCCGCAGGTTCAAAAGCATCAACCGCTAAACTCTAACCCTCTCTTTCCCGCATCAGCGGCGGAGTGATACTCCGCCGTTTTTTGCGCGGCACTGCGCAGTACTGACACCCCGCTGTGACCTTTACCCATCGCAGGTTTACTTTGACTTCAAAAAATGACTTCAAGGATGGCGCGATGAGGAATAGAATATCCGCATTAAGAAACCGGCACCGGGATACATTACGACAAATTTTCACCCGCCCGGTGCCCACGGATCTGAAGTGGCAGCGGATAGAGGCACTGATAGTGGCCCTCGGGGGAGAAGTGCGGGAAGCACAGGGGGTCCCGCGTCAGGTTTCTGCTTAATGGTTCACTGGCGCGTTTTCATCGCCCACATCCGTCACCGGATGCTGATAAAGGGGTGATAGTCGCCGTGAAAGAGTGGCTGGAAGATACAGGAGTTGAACCATGAATAAAGTCACGGCTATGCCCAACACAATGGTGATTAACGGTCAGCCTGCGGCGGTCAATTTTGTCGCAGAACTGGGGGCATTTCGCGGTAAGTTTATCGGATTATCGGGTTACTGCGATTTTGTCGCGGACAGCATTGAAGGGTTGAAACGCGAAGGTGAAATTTCCCTGCGTGATTATCTGGCGGACTGTTGCGAAAGCGGCATTGATCCTTATGAGCAGGATGAAAAAGTGAAAACCTTCACGCTGCGCTATCCTGAGTCCTTTGGTGAGCAACTGGCGCTGGCAGCCGCTGAACACCAGCTTTCTCTGAACAGCTATATTGTGGCTGCGCTCAGTGAGAAAATGAAAAAAGCCTAGCGGCCATCAAACAAGGCCGGGCGTGCCCGGCCTCTGCGTTTCTGGCGGTCAGTAGCGGTGATAGCTTTTCTGCGCGTTGTTGACCTTATACAGGTAACGGCGCGATTCTGCCGAAGGGTGGCTGGTGGTCAGCTTCTGGTAAACCTCGGCAGGTGACAGCCCGTTGATCGCGCTGAATGCGCGGTCTTTGTCGCTGGAGAACACCCGCAGTACGCTGCCAGCCCCGCCGTTATAGGCGGTGATCACCGCATAGCGACGAGAGGTCGGGTTGCTGATGCCGGACAGGTAGTTCCCCTGCAACAGCGACAGATAGGCCGTACCGGCGTCAATGTTGTTTTCCGGGTCCAGCAGATAGCTGCGGCTTGGCTTGCCCCATTTCCCTTTCATACGGAACACATCCACTCCGGCGGTATGCTGAACCACCTGCATCAGCCCCAGGGCATCAGCATGGCTGACCGCATACGGGTTAAAGCTGGACTCAATCTGCATGATCGCCAGGATCAGAGACTGATCGACGCCATAGCGTTCGGCGGCTTTGCGCACCATCGGCAGATATTTATGCGCGCGTTTGTCCAGGTGGTTTGGCACCATGGGAATGGTCACCGACCAGATGACGTGCAGGCCGGAATTGCGGCGCTGGAGCTTGTTCTGGATCAGATAGTCGGCGAAGCTGGCGGCGCGTCCCTGCCAGCGGATCGGCTGGCCGGTATTATCCAGCACCTGGCCGTACAGCAACGGCTCTTTACTGATCTGAATATCCTTGGCGTCGGAATAGAGATCGACGTTACCCGGATCTTCCCCGATCAACAGGGTGGTGATAATGGCCTGGCGCAGGCTGGCCGTCGGATCGGTGCCGGCAATGGTTTCAATCGTGATGCTACCGGCATCAAAGTTAATGTGGCTGCGGGTGTAGTATTGATCGCTGTACTTCACATAGTCTTTCGGACCGGCGATCAGGACTTCATTGATACCCCAGATATTTTCGATGTTGTGGGCAAACTGTCCCATCAAAATATCAAAACCGTTGGTGTCTTTGATCCACTCCTCGTGAGAAGCGTTTTGTTTCTTGCCAGAGCAGGAAACCAGCAACGGTGCAATAATCAGCAAACTTATCAGCTTTTTCTTCATTTTATCGGACATGCCCACAATTGAGAGGGCCTCATCAGTGAGGCCCAACGACTTATGCTTCCGGCGGGGTGTAACCTTCGATATGAACGTCGTGGCCTTCGAACAGGAACTTAATCATCTCCTGTTCCAGCAGCTTACGATCATCGGGGTTCATCATGCTGAGTTTCTTTTCATTGATCAGCATGGTCTGTTTTGCCATCCATTTTGACCAGGCTTCTTTGGAAATTTCGTTAAAAATACGTTTGCCCACATCGCCAGGGTACAGCTGAAAATCCTGTCCTTCGGCGTCACGTTGCAGGAACGTACAAAAAATGGTTCGGCTCATTACTCTTCCTCTTCTGTCGCGCGAGCGCTCAACGCCATCTGTTGTGGCTGGCGCAACTGCTGTAGCAGGCGCTCGACCGGTGCGGCCAGCCCCACGGCGGGCGGCTGCGCTAAGTTATACCAGAGACCCGCGCCATCATCCATTGCCGCACGGACAGAAGGCAGATCCAGCCACATAGGCACAATATCCAGGTGGAAATGACTAAAGGTGTGGCGAAAGGCGATCATCTGCCGCAGTTTGCCGTCATCCACCCCGCGCAGCCGCAGGGCCTGGCGCAATTCTTCCTCGGAGCTGTACTGCGGGAAGCAGAATAATCCGCCCCACAGACCGACCGGCGGGCGCTGTTCCAGCCAGACATCCTGCCCCTGCTGCATCAGCAGCAAAAAGCCGGTGCGCTCCGGGATCGTCTGTTTTGGCTTTTTACCGGGATACTGTGCCCAGCTGCTGTGGGCGTAAGCGATGCAGCCCGCGTTCAGCGGGCAGATTTCACATTTTGGCTTCGAGCGGGTGCAGACCATCGCACCGAGGTCCATCATCGCCTGATTAAACTGGCTGACGCCCTCGGCAGGGGTGACCTCTTCACTGATGTTCCACAGGCGCTTTTCCACCTCTTTTTTACCGGGCCAGCCGTCTACGGCATAGCAGCGTGCCAGCACGCGCTTTACGTTGCCATCAAGGATGGGGAAGTGTTTCCCAAGTGCCAGAGAGAGAATCGCCCCGGCGGTGGAGCGGCCAACGCCGGGCAACGCTTCGACCTCTTCTATAGTCTGCGGGAAAATGCCATCGTGCTTTTCGACCACGGTTTTCGCTGCTTTATGCAGATTACGCGCGCGCGCGTAATACCCGAGGCCGGTCCACAGATGCAGCACTTCATCCAGCGGGGCGGCAGCCAGGTCGCTGACGGTCGGGAAGCGCGCCATAAAACGTTCGAAATAGGGGATAACGGTGGCGACCTGCGTCTGCTGCAACATCACTTCAGACAACCAGACTTTATAGGGCGTTTTCTCCAGCTGCCACGGCAGGGTTTTCCGCCCGTAGCGCTGATACCACTCGAGTACCTGTTGTGAAAACTGCGCTGCCTGCATGATGTGAATCCCCGTTGTGCCATTCTGAAAAACCAGGCAGGGATTCCAGCACAGACACTCAGGGCTGTAAACCGGATATTCGCTGCATTTTATTAACTTCAGTGAGGCCCGATGCGTCGCCGGATTGTTAGCAGCCGCTATACTGCTAGCCAGTGACTCAGACAACCCTTAACAGGGCGGTCTTTATGTTTTCACTTCCTGAAGGCATAATGCCCGCTTTCTACAGTGCACAGCCGCAGGCAGAATCATGAAAAACGATGTTATCTCACCGGAATTTGACGAAAATGGCCGCGCACTGCGCCGGATCCGCAGCTTTGTACGTCGCCAGGGCCGCCTGACCAAAGGTCAGCAGCAGGCGCTGGATACGCTGTGGCCGGTGATGGGCGTTGAGTATCAGCCGGAACCGGTCGATTTAACCGCTCTGTTTGGCCGTGATGCACCGCTGGTGCTGGAAATCGGCTTTGGTATGGGCGCTTCGCTGGTGGCGATGGCTGCCAGTAATCCACACCAGAACTTCCTGGGGATTGAAGTGCATTCACCGGGCGTGGGTGCCTGCCTGGCGACGGCGGAAGAGGCCGGCGTCAGTAACCTGCGCGTGATGTGCCACGATGCAGTGGAAGTGCTGAACAGGATGATCCCGGATAATTCGCTGCGTATGGTGCAGCTGTTCTTCCCGGATCCGTGGCATAAAGCGCGCCATAATAAACGCCGTATCGTGCAGGTGCCGTTTGCCGAGCTGGTGCAGCGCAAACTGAAGCTGGGCGGTGTATTCCATATGGCGACCGACTGGGAAGCCTACGCGGAGCACATGCTGGAAGTTATGAGCAGTATCGACGGGTATAAAAACCAGTCGGAAGCCGGAAACTGGGTGCCGCGCCCGGAGTCACGGCCGTTAACGAAATTTGAGCAGCGTGGTCAGCGTCTTGGCCACGGTGTATGGGATCTGATGTTTGAGAGGGTTAAATAATGGCTACACAACGCAGTCGTCGTCTTCGTAAGAAAATGCATATCGATGAGTTCCAGGAGTTAGGCTTCTCCGTGGGCTTTACCTTCCCGGAAGGCACTGACGAAGAAACTATCGACAGCACCGTTGATGCGCTGATCAATGAAGTCATTGATCCGAACGGTCTGGCCTTTGATGGCAGCGGCTATCTGCAGTGGGAAGGTCTGATCTGCCTGCAGAAAATCGGTAAATGTACCGATGAGCATCGCGAGCTGGTTAAAAACTGGCTGGAAGCGCGTAAGCTTAACGACGTAAAAGTGACCGAACTTTTTGACGTCTGGTGGGACTGACGGTCTGACCGGAACAGAAGGTCAGACCCTACGAAAGTGACGCGATCGCTGTAGGGGCCGATCTTTTTTCGGTCGGCCCTCCGGCGTGACCATATAAGGGGGCGACCATTTTCTGGTTGCCCCTTTTTCATATCAAGGAGACGATTTATGCGTAAAGCACTTTTCAGCGGGGCCTTACTGCTGCTGGCCGCAGGTCAGGCACAGGCAGATTATCAGTGCAGCGTTAATCCTCAGGACGATATCGTCATCAGCCCGAACCAGGTCGAAGTGGTGGGGGCCAGTGGCCATCTGACCATCTCTCCGGTGGGCGATGTACAGCGTAATGGCAAGGTGGCGAATATTGATGATGCCACCCGCCAGAAAGCCATCGACTATCAGACGGCACTGCGTCGCGATTTGCCGTGGATTGATGACGGTGCTAAACAGCGCCTGGAAAAAGGGCGCGTGGCGCTGGACCGGGTGATCGTTGAGAAACTGGGGCAGAACAGCAACGTGCGTCAGCGTCTAACCTCGCTTGACGGGCAGCTGAAGCAGCAGATGAACCGGATAATCGAAAAGCGTAGCGACGGGTTAACCTTCCATCACAAAGCCGTTGAGCAGGTACGTCAGGACGGGGAACGTCTGGTACAGAATGCGATGGGCGGAGTGGTGCAGGACAGCCTGAACGAGATGGGCAGCAAATCGTCGGGCAGTAGCGATAATCCGCTGCAGGCGATTATGGGCAATCTGGGGGGCTTACAGCAGGCAATTCAGGCCGAGTGGAGCAATCAGGAGCAGGATTTCCAGAACTTCGGGCATGAAGTCTGTAATCGTGTGACCACCCTGGAAGGGCAGCGTAAAGCGTTGATCGCCGGATTGAAATAATGTTTCGGTTGGGATTGCGGGCTGACCGAAAAAGAAGGTCAGCCCCTACGTGAAATCCATTAAAATCCATTCCGTAGGGGGCGACCATTTTTTCCGGTCGCCCCGTGCCGATGATTTCCCGAGGCGTGATGAAGACCATTTTTTCCGGTCGCCCCGTGCCGATGATTTCCCGAGGCGTGATGAAGACCATTTTTTCCGGTCGCCCCGTGCCGATGATTTCCCGAGGCGTGATGCAGACCATTTTTTCCGGTCGCCCGAGCAGCATTATTCTGCCAGGAACAGCTCCAGCAGCGAATTCAGGAACAGCTTCCCCTTCTCCGTAATCTGCCATTCTGCGGCGCTTTCCGTCAGATAACCTTTAGCGATGGCCTCATCCAGCTGTGCGCGGATGGTGCTTTCCGGCAGGCCGGTGTAGCGCGTATATTCCTCACGCGGTGCGGCTTCCAGCAGGCGAAAACGGTTCATAAAGAACTCAAACGGCTTCTCCGCGTCGGCCACTTCATGGCGTTTATCCAGATATTTTCCGGCCATAAATCCACGTGGATGCTTCGTTTTCGCCGTGCGGATAATGCTGCCGTCCGGCTGGGTCAGTTTACCGTGCGCGCCGCAGCCAATGCCCAGATAATCGCCAAAGCGCCAGTAGTTGAGGTTGTGCTCGCAGCGATAGCCGGGTTTGGCATAGGCGGACGTCTCATACTGCTGGTAGCCTGCTGCAGTCAGCAGCGCGTCACCCTGCTCGAAAATATCCCACAGGTCATCTTCATCAGGCAGACGCGGCGGCCGCGAGGCGAACAGCGTGTTCGGCTCGATAGTCAGCTGATACCACGACAGATGCGGCGGATTGAGTGCAATCGCCTGGCGCAGATCGTCAAGTGCCTCTTCCAGCGACTGGTCAGGCAGGCCGTGCATCAGGTCGAGGTTAAAACTGCGCAGCCCGAGGCTTTCCGCCAGCCGTGCCGCCCGCTTTGCCTCTTCCGGGCCGTGAATGCGCCCCAGACGCTCCAGTTTGGCTGCACTGAAACTTTGCACACCAATAGAGATACGGTTAATCCCGGCGCGCTGGTAGCCGCTGAAGCGCTCTGCTTCGACGGCGCCCGGATTGGCTTCCATGGTGATTTCAGCCTCCGCAGACAGCGGCAGGCGGGCGCGAACGCCGTCGAGCAGCATCTGCATCGCTTCACTGCTTAACAGGCTCGGCGTACCGCCACCGATAAAGATGGTGCTGACTTCACGCCCGGAGGTCAGCGGCAGGTCGATCTCCAGGTCGTTCAGCAGGTGCTGCACGTACTCTTGGTGCGGCACCTCGCCTTTCAACGCGTGGGAGTTGAAATCGCAGTACGGACACTTCTGCACGCACCACGGAATATGGATGTACAGGCTGAGCGGAGGAAGATTAACCATGCTTCATGGCACTCAACAGCAGGCTGAGCGCCTGGCCACGGTGCGAAACCGCCTGTTTCTCTGCTTTGCTCAGCTCTGCGGCGGTTTTGCCCAGGGCCGGAACGTAGAAGATCGGATCGTAGCCGAAGCCACCCACCCCTGCGGCCGAGCGGGTGATTTCGCCCGCCCAGCTGCCGTGGAACACCAGCGGCGTCGGATCTTCCGCGTGGCGCAGGTAAACCAGCACGCAGTGGAACTGTGCCTGACGTTCGTCATCGGCTACCGGTTCCAGCGCTGCCAGCAGCTTGTCCAGATTCTGCTGGTCGCTGGCATCCTCGCCCGCATAGCGCGCCGAGTAGATCCCCGGCGCACCGCCGAGGGCATCCACCGCCAGACCGGAGTCATCGGCAATCGCCGGTAAACCGGTAATCGCCGCCGCATGGCGCGCCTTGAGAATGGCATTTTCGATAAACGTCAGGCCGGTTTCGTCGGCAGACTCCACGCCCAGTTCCGTTTGCGCCACAATATCCAGGCCAAACGCGGCCAGCAGGTCGGCCAGTTCGCGAACCTTGCCGGGGTTGCCGGTGGCGAGTACAACTTTTTGCATATTTAATCCAGAGCGAAAATTATTGATATAGAGAGACATGCGCGGATATCACCGGGGATCCTGCGTGGCAGGAAGGCGGTCAGTGAGTGAACCCCAGGCGCTTACTGTAGTCAGTGACCGGGGTTCACGAGTGCAATCAACGCCTCTGCGGTGTAAAAGGCGAGGGTCAGATCAAAACTGTGCCCAGCCTGGAATGTACTCTAATCCTAAGAAATTCAGCATATACAGCACCAGAATCACCGCCATCGCCGAGAAGTCGATGCCACCCATCGCCGGAATAATACGGCGCACCGGGGCCATCAGCGGCTCAGTCAGCTGGATCAGCACGTAATCCACCGGGTTGCGCCCCTGGCTTACCCAGCTCATCAGTGAACGGACGATAATGACCCAGAACACCAGCATGCCCGCTGCTTTTACCAGAATCACCAGCCCCAGATAGAGGAAAATCGGGTCCGGCACAAACAGGCGTAGCGTTACCGGCCCCAGCAGCACGCTGACGATATAGGCCAGCAGCAGGGAGGCGGTGTCCACCGGCCCGATAGACGGGATGATGCGGCGCACGGGTTTAACGATCGGTTGGGTGATTTTCACCACAAACTGTGAAAACGGGTTGTAGAAGTCACATCGTGCCCACTGCATCCAGACGCGCAGTAACAACACTTTGATGTAGATCGCAATCACCGTTGTGACCAGAAAGATCAACGCTAGCATGGAGTTCCTCAGTTGTTGTGATGAGCGGCGGCGTGACCGTAGTCGCGCGCGCCGAAAATAGCGGTGCCGATGCGCACCAGGGTACTGCCTGCCGCAATGGCGGCGTCCATATCATCGCTCATTCCCAGCGAAAGCGTATCCACGCCGGGGTAATCGCCCTGTAACTGCTTAAAGGCTTTCGCCATCTGCTGACACACCGCCAGCTGACGGGCGTAGTCGGCTTCTGGCGCGGGGATCGCCATTAATCCACGCAGCCTGAGACGCGGCAGCGCGGCTATTTGCTGCGCCAGCGCAGGCAGATCGGCGAGGGCAATGCCGGACTTGCTCTGTTCATCGCTGATGTTTATCTGGATCAGAACGTTGAGCGGCGGCAGAGCCTCAGGGCGCTGTTCGTTAAGACGGCTGGCAATGCGCAGACGGTCAACGGTATGACACCAGTCAAAATTCTCCGCCACCAGGCGGCTTTTGTTAGATTGCAGCGGACCGATAAAGTGCCAGGTCAGTGCCGGATTTGCCAGCAGCTGGATTTTATCCACGCCTTCCTGCACGTAGTTTTCACCAAAGCTGCGCTGCCCGGCAGCGACCGCTTCCTCGACCGCGCTCGCAGGTTTGGTTTTGCTCACTGCAAGCAGCTCAATCTCTTGTGGATCGCGCCCGCACTGTGCCGCCGCCGCTGAGATCCGCTGGTGGACTTGCTGTAAGTTGTGCTCAATCGAAGTCATAGTCAGGGAAAAAATATGGATATTGAAGACATTGTGGCCTCTAGTGTAAAGCATAATGCCAGCGATCTGCACCTTTGCAGTGGTCATTCTCCATTCTGGCGCTGTGATGGCCGCCTGGCACCGATTGAAGGACAGCCGGAAATGCAAAACGAGTGGCTGGAAAGCTTTGCCATTCGCTGGCTGACGCCCGCCCAGCATCAGACGCTGGCACTGGAGGGGCAGGTGGATTTTGCCCTGACGATGGCGGACGGGGTGCGCCTGCGCGCCAGTCTTTTTCGTCAGCGACTCGGCCTGTCGCTGGCGCTGCGCCTGATTGCCCGCCACTGCCCGGCGCTGGCGTCGCTGCACCTGCCTGCGGTGGCTGACTCGCTGTTGCAGCGCCGCGAGGGGCTGATGCTGATAACCGGGGCCACCGGCAGCGGGAAATCCACCACGCTGGCGGCGATGATCGACGAGATGAACCAGCGGCAGCAGCGGCATATTCTGACCCTGGAAGACCCGGTGGAGTATCTGCACCACAGCGTTCATTCGCTGATCCAGCAGCGTGAAAAAGGGCAGCATTTTACTCACTTTGGCGACGGGCTGCGCGCGGCGCTGCGGGAAGACCCCGATGTTATCCTGCTGGGAGAACTGCGCGATGCCGCGACGATTCAGCTGGCGCTGACCGCTGCCGAAACGGGGCACCTGGTGCTGGCAACGCTGCATACAAGGGGGGCCGCACAGGCGATAGAGCGGCTGGTGGATGTGTTTCCGGGCAATGAAAAGAATCTGGTACGCAGCCAGCTGGCGGGCAGTTTGCAGGCGGTGATTGCCCAGCGTCTGGTCGCCGCGACGTCCGGCCGGGTGGCGCTGTTTGAGGTGCTGGTCAACTGCCCGGCGGTGGCTAACCTGATCCGCGAGGGGAAAACCCATCAGCTGCCTGCGCTGTTACAGACCGGCAGCTCGCTTGGAATGCAGACCTTTGAGCAGAGCCTGGCGGAACGGCAGAGAGTGGGGCTGCTGGCTGACCGGAAAAGAACTGGCTGACCGGAAAAGAAGGTCAGCCACTACGGTAGGGGCCGATCATTTTTTCGATCGGCCCGTGTCGGTCTTTTACGAATAATGGTTCTCGAACCAGCTTTCCAGAATAATCACCGCAGAGAGTGAGTCGACGCTGCCTTTGCTCAGGGCGCGAAAACCGCCGCGTTCGAATAGCTCAGCCCGCGCTTCGACGGTGCTCAGGCGCTCATCGTGCAGCTCAATCTGCACGCCAAAACGGCCGTGCAGGCGATTGGCGAATTTACGTGCCCGCACCGTCAGCGGCTGTTCGCTGCCGTCCATATTCAGCGGCAGCCCGACAACAACGCGGTCCGGCTGCCACTCTTTCAGCAGCGCTTCTATCTTGTTCCAGTCAGGGACGCCGTCATTCGCCTTCAGCGCCGTCAGCGGACGGGCGGTACCCGTCAGCTGCTGGCCAATCGCCACGCCGATACTTTTCGTCCCGAAGTCGAAGGACAACATGGTCATACTGCTCATCTAAGCGTGTCCTGCTTCACTGGCGATATTGTGGATGTCCACACCGATACTTTTTGCCGCTTCGCGCCAGCGGTCGGCAATCGGGGTACGGAACAGGATATTGCTGTTGGCGCTGGTGGTCAGCCAGGCATTTTCCAGCAGCTCGTTTTCCAGCTGATCTTTTTCCCACGCGCAGTAGCCGAGCGCAACCAGCACCTGCTCCGGCTGTTCCGGGGTACCCAGCGTTTCAAGCACATCACGGGAGGTGGTGATCACCGTGTTGTCAGACACGCGAATACTGGAAGTAAAGGTGCGCTGTGCGGAGTGCAGTATAAAACCGCGATCTTCCGCCAGCGGGCCACCGGAGAATACCGGCTTATCCAGTCTGGCGTCGGGTTCACGCGGAGTCGGTGAAATCTTCAGTTTGGTGAGAATGCCGTCGACCGTCAGGTTATCCATCGGTTTATTGACAATCAGCCCCATCGCACCATCAGCATTATGCTCGCAGATATAGACCACTGAACGTTTGAACAGCGGATCCTGCAATCCAGGCATGGCAATCAAAAAATGATGCTGTAAATTCATACTTAGAGTTCTGTCATCTGATTAACGCCCGCACAGAGAGCCGCGAGCGTTAAGGGGTGAGCGGTGGAGCTTTCCTGCTCCACCACAACAATCAGGCCAGGCGTTTTTCGATCGCATCCATCAACATACCGGTGATAGAAATCGGGAATGCGGCTTCGATCTCACGAACGCAGGTTGGGCTGGTCACATTAATTTCCGTCAGCTTGTCGCCAATAATATCCAGACCGACAAAGATCAGCCCCTTCTCTTTCAGGATTGGGCCTACGCGGCGGGCAATTTCCCAGTCGCTTTCAGTCAGGGCGCGGGCTTCTCCACGCCCACCGGCGGCCAGGTTACCGCGGGTTTCACCCGATTTTGGAATACGCGCCAGGCAGTAAGGCACCGGCTCACCGTCCACCACCAGCACGCGCTTATCACCGTCTTTGATGCCGGGAATAAAGTTCTGCGCCATGCAGTAGAACTCGCCGTGGCTGGTCAGTGTTTCGATGATGACTGACAGATTCGGGTCTTCTTTCTTGACGCGGAAGATCGATGCACCGCCCATGCCGTCGAGCGGTTTCAGAATAATATCGCCGTGCTGCTGCCAGAACTCGCGGATCTGGCTGGCGTTGCGCGTGACCAGCGTGTCCGGGGTCAGTTCCGCAAACCAGGCGGTAAACAGCTTTTCGTTACAGTCGCGCAGGCTCTGCGGTTTGTTGACGATCAGCGTGCCTTTCTCTTCTGCGCGTTCAAGGATGTAGGTCGCGTAGATAAATTCGGTATCGAACGGCGGATCCTTACGCATCAGTACCACGTTCAGATCGGACAGGGCAATATCCTGTTCGCTGCCGAAGTCGAACCACTTGTCTGGGTTCTGCTCAACGCTTAACAGACGGGTGCGGGCACGCCCTTCACCGCCGCGCAGATAGAGATCGTTCATCTCCATGTAGTGAAGTTCGTAGCCGCGGCGCTGTGCTTCCAGCAACATCGCGAAGCTGCTGTCTTTCTTAATATTGATAGAAGTGATGGGATCCATCACGATGCCAAGCTTAATCATTGTGTCTCCAAATTGAGCTGTCTTGTTGTTGATCAAGCTCAAGCTATGCGGAATAGTGTCAAAAAGTTAGCCCAGGTCGCCAAAACGCACCTGCAGGGCAGTCATTGCCGTCAGGGCAGTGGTTTCGGTACGCAGCACGCGCGGACCGAGCAAAATGTCGGTGAACCCATGCTGTGCGGTCATAGCGATCTCATCGGACGTCAGTCCCCCTTCCGGGCCAATCAGCAGCCGGACGCGCTCAACTGGCAGCGGCAGCGTATTAATACTGTGTTCAGCCCGTGGATGGAGGTTTAATCTTAACCCGCTATCCTGCTCAGCACACCAGGCGTCAAGTGCCATTGCTGCCCGCACTTCCGGCACAACGTTACGTCCGCACTGCTCACAGGCGGCAATGGCGATTTTCTGCCACTGCTGGATTTTTTTCGCCAGGCGTTCTGCATCCAGCTTTACGCCGCAGCGCTCAGAAAACAAGGGGGTAATGATATTTACTCCCAGTTCGACGGCTTTCTGGATGGTAAATTCCATCTTTTCCCCTCGCGACATCACCTGGCCCAGGTGAAGGTGAAGCGGGGACTCGCGGCTGTCGGCGCGGCTTGACGTGATTCTGACGCGCACATTTTTTTTATCGGCCTGAATAATCTCGGCGCTAAAAGTCAGATTTGTGCCATCGAACAATTCCAGGGTCTGGCCCGGCACCATTCGCAGTACGCGGCCAACATGGTTAGCCGCTTCATCGCTCAGGGACGTCTCGCTGCCGTTTTCTAACGGTTCCGGGTGGTAAATGCGGGGTATACGCATGGAAATCCTGTTAAATAAATAGACGTTTGCCGTGCAGTGTAGGTCAGTGATTTTACTGCTGGCAAGCCTGCTGTACATACGGGTTGTGATTTCCCTGTGCGCGGGCAATGCGCTGGTCACGTTCACATTCCCATGCGGTCACCGGGTACTGTCTGTTCCACGCCGTCATCAGCTGGGTCTGCTGTTTTGACAGGGTCAGCTGATACTGGTCACGCATATAGAACCAGGTGCGGGCGATAGCACCGCGCGCACGCGCCGGTGGCTCAGCGAGTTTATTTTTGAAATCGACTTTCATCGCACACTGGCCGTACTGCGATTCACCGCCGTTCCACTGGCTGTACATAAAGTTACCGCGATCGCCGTTCACTTCGCCGATGGACGGTTGCAGGTTATGCAGGTCGGTTTCCATGCGGCGGTAGCCTTCATCTTTGGCACAGTTCTTTCGGCCGCCGTTTTGCCAGCACTGGCGCTGATGGCCGAAGCTCCATGCCGGAACCACATGCTCCCACTCAATACGGCTGGCGCGGTTGGCATTTTTACGCACCTGGTAGCCGCAGGACGTGAGGTCGGGTATGCCCTTTTTCCCCTGCCAGTGAATTTTACAGCCGCAGTAAAACGTGCCGGGTGCGCCATCGTTGATGCGCACCGAGTAGGCTTTTGCCTGGCTGAAACTGTTCTGGTGATAATTATCCCGGCTGAGAGCATGGGCGAAAACGGCGGGTAACAACAGAGCAAGGCCGGTAGCGGCCAGAATTTTGCGAGACATATTCCAGAAAATCTGTAATCCATGAAAGAGGCGACGGAGAGTAACAGATATAGGGGATATAACGAATAAGCGACAAAAAACGGGGCTGGAATTGGCTGGTTTTCAGTCACATCCGCCGTTTTTTAGGATTTCTGGAAGTCACCGGCGCGCAGGATATCGCCACAGTGCAGGCAGCGATACTCGCTTTCGCCGCGCACGATGCGGTTGTGGCGTCTGACGGTCAGCTGATGCTGCTGGCAGCGGCAGAAATAGGGAAAGGCCCGGCTGCGCACGGATTCCACTTCAAACTGGTGGGTGCGATGGGCCGGCACGCCGAGCACGCTTTCCATCATCCACTTCCACTCTTTGCCGTGCGGGGCAACGTGGCCAAAGTGTTTCCACACCAGCAGATGTGCCAGCTCGTGCGGGACCACCTCGTCAATAAAGGCCTGCTGATTCTCCATCAGCAGCACCGGATTCAGACGGATTTCCCAGCGTTGCAGCCAGGCGGTGCCCGCCGCAGTGCCGCGCTGCTGATACACCAGCGCGGGTTCCGGATAGTTACGCTCCAGCTTCAGGTTAGCCTGCTGTAATTTCTCCCGCAGCTGGCGCATGACAGCCTGTTGCAGGGCGATGGGGAGTCTTTGGGGTTTCATGCAGGCAAGAATACGGGCCGTCTCCCGGCAATTCAAGTTATCGGCTTAGCGTCGTGCGGTTTTACAACGTTATAGACTAAGGTTTAAACGATGATAGATTACGCACCCTGAACTGACACCACTATGGACACGATTGCCTTGCGTGAGAAATTCCATCTTCTGCTGATCTGGTTATTGCTTTCTGCACTGTCGGCGGGGGTGTTGATCCGCGCTCAGCTAAACGAACAGTTCAGCCTGAAAACCGCAGAGTTCGAGCAAATCGCGGCCAGCCTGATGAAGTCTCTGGCGCAGCATGATGCGCTGATGCCGCTACTGAATAACGGTGACGGATTCGTGCTAATGCAGAAAAAATTCCCGCAGATCGTCCGTCTGGCCCCGCTGCCTGTGACAACTCCTCCGGCAGGGCAGGTGACGCTGGCCGGTCACGGGCAGTACTGGCTGAATAATTCTTTCCGTCATGTGCGTTTATTAATTGATGCCCGCCTGCTGATAAATTCTCTGCCGCAGCTGGCCGGGTTTCAGCAGGTGCAGCTGATGTGGGAAGGGCAGACGCTATACCAGTCAGGCACGCCTGCAGAAAACGCACGCTGGCACTGGTCGCGCGAGCTGAACAGTCCTTCCCAGCCGTTTATCCTGACGGCCAGCAGCACCCGGCCGTGGCATCTGCTCTCCTGGGATCTGGTGGCCGCACTGACGCTGATGTGGGCGGTAGCGATCCTCACTGTGAGGAAGGTGATACAGCAGAATCACCGGCGTAAGGTCGCGGATCTGCGGGTGCATTTTTTTGAGCTGACGCGTATGGATACTATGAATGAAGTCACGGCAGGGATGGCCCATGAGTTGAATCAGCCGCTGAGCGCAGTGATGAGCTACAACCAGAGCGCGCTGCGCCTGCTGGAGATGCAGCAGTACGAGCGTATTCCCGCCGTGCTGGAGGCTTCCGTGTTGCAGGTGCGGCGAATTTCATCGCTGTTGCAGGCCTGGCGTGACAACCTGCAAAATCACCCTGCTGAACGTAAGCCGGTAGATATTCGTCAGATCTGGCGGCGGGTGGAGATGCTGCTGGACCGCGAACTGCGGGAGTCAGAGGTAAAAGTGGTCTGTCATTTCCCCAGCCCGCTGCCTGCGCTGGTGGCCGTGCCGCTCTGGCTGGAGCAGATATTTCATAACCTGCTGAGTAACGCCATCCAGGCGCAGCAGGGGCGGGCAAAGCCCTGGGTCAGCGTGGCAGTCAGCCGCGCTGGCGATGAGCTGAAAATTGAAGTCAGCGACGGTGGGCCAGGGCTGTCTGAACAGGCGCTCAGCCACGTATTTATTCCATTTTTTACCACGCGTGCGGAAGGGGTTGGTCTGGGAATGACGCTGGCAGAAACCCTGACGCTGAAGATGAATGGCCGGATTGAGGCCGCCAATCACCCAGAGGGGGGCGCCTGCTTTACGCTCTGGCTACCGATGGAGGCAGTATGACGACCTTAACGGTCTGGCTGATTGACGACGACAGCGCCATTCGCGAGTCGTTTACCGTACTGTTGCAAACCATGGGCTGGCCGGTGGCTGCCTTTGCCAGCGCCGGCGAGTTTATTGCGTTGCAGCAGAGCAGGGGGGAGCTGCACGGCTGCATTCTGCTGGATATCCGTATGCCGGGGAAAACCGGGCTGACGCTGCTGGATGAGTTACAGCAGCAGTCGGTGCTGTTACCGGTGATCCTGATGACCGGGCACGGCAATATTGAAACCTGCCGCCGGGCGTTCAAGAGCGGCGCGTTTGAGTTTCTCACCAAACCGGTGGATGCCGGCTTGCTGATTGAAACCGTCAGTGCGGCCTTCAGTCAGTTTGAAAAGCGCTATCACCTCAGCCAGCAGCAGCGTGAGCTGGCAGGTAAGTTCAGCCTGCTGTCAGAACGCGAAGCGGAAGTGATGCAGCAGATCGTGGCCGGTCTGGCCAATAAGGAAATTGCTCAGGCGCTGGGGCTGTCGCCGCGCACCGTTGAGGCACATCGGGCCAATATTTTCAGCAAACTGGATATTTCTTCGCTGGCGCAGCTGGTGAAAGAGGTTGAAATGCTTAACTTTCTGCGTCAGAACCAGGTAGTTTTACCTGGTGCACATCGTAATTAACCGAATATCGGCGCAGTCAGCCTCTGGTTAAAGTACTTCCTGTCTTCTACGTACTTTCCGAGGTTTTGCCATGAAAAATATTCTGCTTACCGCGTCCCTGACGCTGGCTTCTTTCTCTGCACTGGCGGCACCGGCTGACGTGCAGAATCTGACACTGACCCAGGCCAATCAGCTGGCCCAGGCGACCATTCAGTCCTGTTCTGCCAGCGGCTATAACGTCAGTGTGACGGTTGTGGATCGCGCTGGAATCACCCTGGCCGTGCAGCGTATGGATAATGCGGGTCCCCACACCGTTGAAGCCAGCCAGATGAAGGCGTATACCGCGCTGTCGACGAAAAATCCGACCAGTAAGGTGATGGAAGCGGCACAGGCGAATAAAGGCGCGGAGAATATGCGTGATATTCCCGGTTTCCTGCTGCTGGCAGGCGGTGTTCCGGTGAAAGCAGGCGAACAGGTGATCGGTGCGATTGGCGTGGGTGGGGCACCCGGCGGTCAGCTGGATCAGCAGTGTGCCGAAGCGGCGTTAAAAGGGATGACGTCGAAGTAACGGCTGGGGATGATTCTGAAGAACGTCGGTACGGGGGCCCCGTACCGACGAGAGGTCATTGCTTAGTTACGCTGACCGATATTACGCAGTTTTTTACCGCCTAACAGATTACGCTCGATGTGTTCCAGAGAAACGTTTTTGGTTTCCGGGATCAGCCACAGCGTCAGTACGATGAAGAACAGGTTCAGCGCGGCGTACACCCAGAAGGTGTTAGCGTTGCCAAGGGTGTTCAGCATGGTCAGGAAGGTCGCCCCGACTATCATGTTGGCAATCCAGTTGGTTGCAGTCGAGACGGTAATCCCGAAATCACGCCCTTTCAGCGGCTGGATCTCTGAGCACAGCACCCAGATCAGCGGACCGGCACTCATCGCAAAACCAATGATAAACATCAGCAGCATGGCGACCGCGAAGTACTGCGCGCTTTGCGAGTGAATTCCCATATGTAGCATGGTACCCAGCACGCCCATCCCGGCAGCCATTACGATAAAGCCGAGGATTAGCGTTGGCTTACGACCCCAGCGATCCACCAGACCGATAGCGATAAAGGTCGCCAGTACGTTAACCAGGCCCACAATCACCGTCCCCCACATCTGCTGGGTGGTATTAGTGAACCCGGCAATCTCAAAGATTTTCGGTGCGTAATACATGATGACGTTCATACCGGTGAACTGCTGCATTACCTGCAACAGTACGCCGAGGTAAACGGCACGACGGAAGTTGCTGTTGTCTTTAAACAGCGACCAGCCGGACTGTTTGATTTTCAGGCTTTCACGAATTTCATCCAGCTCACGTTTCGCCTGTTCACTGGTGTCACGCAGGCGGTCGAGTACCCGCTGCGCGCTGCGGAAGTCGCCCTTCGCCGCCAGCCAGCGTGGGCTGTTCGGCAGGAAGAACACGCCGACCAGCAGCAGCAGGGCAGGGATGGTGATCACACCCAGCATCCAGCGCCATTCGCCGGTGTAGCTGAACGCGGTATCCGACAGATAAGCACCCAGAATACCGATGGTGATCATCAGCTGATACAGCGAGATCATGCTGCCGCGGATTTTCTCCGGGGCAATCTCAGACAGATAAAGTGGGGCCGTGTAAGAGGCCACACCCACCGCCAGGCCGAGCAGGACGCGGGCAACGATCAGCATTTCCGGGTTAGGCGAGAAGGCCGACCACAGGGAACCGATAACGAACAGCACGGCACCGATCATCAGGCTCTTTTTACGTCCGAGGTAAGAGGACATCCAGCCGCTGCCGACGGCACCGATGGCGGCACCAAACATCATTGAGCTGACAATCCACTCCTGCTGGTGCGGGGTAACGCTGAAGTCTTTCGCGATGAAAGGCAGCGCGCCGGCGATCACGCCGATATCCAGGCCGAATAGCAGGCCCGCCAGTGCTGCAAGGAAACAGACGAACAGGGTCATGGCCTTGTTCGATGTCCGGCTCCGTTTTTTATTATCAGGCATGGTTGCCTCCATTAAGTAGTACCGCTTGTTGTTGTTATAGATGTCAGGAAACCCTGTCGCAGCAGACTGTGCTTCAGATCACGCTGGTGTAATCGATTACACATCAGAAATTTGTGATAAACACTTTTTATCCCGCTGTTACGCTTTGTAACCAGTAACTCATAGCAGTTTATAGCTTTAACTATTTTAACCCTGAACCACTATCAGACAACGCTGAAAATAGCGCATTTTAGGATTAGGTGGAAAACAGGTTTAATTTCAATGTGATGAAAAACAACGTTTTATTTTGTGTAATCGCTATCATTTTTATTGTTGCTTCAGGTTTCTGCAGGCATGAAAAAGGGCACCCTGAGGTGCCCTGGTGCGGCAGGCTAAAAATTATTTCAGGCCGGCAGCATCACGCAGCAGTTCGGCTTTGTCGGTTTTTTCCCATGGGAAATGTTCGCGACCAAAGTGACCGTATGCTGCCGTTTCACGGTAGATTGGGTGCAGCAGGTCCAGCATCTGGATCAGACCGTAAGGGCGCAGGTCGAAGAACTCGCGCACCAGCAGCGTCAGCTGTTCAGTAGAGATTTTCTCTGTACCGAAGGTTTCCACCATAATGGACGTTGGCTCTGCCACGCCAATCGCGTATGAAACCTGGATTTCGCAACGGTCGGCGAGGCCAGCCGCCACGATGTTTTTCGCCACGTAACGCGCAGCGTAGGCCGCAGAACGGTCAACTTTTGACGGATCCTTACCGGAGAAGGCACCGCCGCCGTGACGCGCCATGCCGCCGTAGGTATCAACGATGATTTTACGCCCGGTCAGACCACAGTCACCCATTGGACCACCGATAACAAAACGGCCGGTCGGGTTGATGTGGTATTTGGTGTTAGCGTTGATCCACTCCGTCGGCAGTACCGGCTTGAGGATCTCTTCCATTACCGCTTCCTGCAGATCTTTCTGCGAGATGTCCTCAGAGTGCTGAGTTGACAGCACCACCGCATCAATACCGACGATTTTACCGTTGTCGTACTGGAAGGTGATCTGGCTTTTTGCATCCGGGCGCAGCCACGGCAGGCTACCGCTTTTACGTACTTCGGCCTGGCGCTGTACCAGACGGTGTGCGTAAGTGATCGGGGCTGGCATCAGCACGTCAGTTTCGTTGGTCGCATAGCCAAACATCAGGCCCTGGTCGCCCGCGCCCTGTTCCAGCGGGTCAATACGGTCAACGCCCTGGTTGATGTCAGGAGACTGCTTGCCAATGGCACTCAGTACGGCACAGGAATTGGCATCAAAGCCCATATCGGAATGAACATAGCCGATGTCACGCACGGTCTGGCGCGTGATCTCTTCGATATCAACCCATGCGCTGGTGGTGATTTCACCGCCGACCAGCACCATACCGGTCTTCACATAGGTTTCACAGGCCACACGCGCTTTCGGATCCTGCTCGAGGATGGCATCAAGCACCGCATCGGAAATCTGGTCGGCGATTTTATCAGGATGTCCTTCTGATACGGACTCGGATGTAAAAAGGTGTTTAGCCATTTTATTCTTTACCTTGACTCTAACGGGTTAAAAATCGACTGCATAGCGCGAAGACTGGAAACCAGCCCGGAGGCAAAGCCATGAGCAGTAATACAGGACGCTTAGAAGTTAACCAGTATAGACGGATTAACATCTGGACGTCTATTTTAGGTTACTCATTAAGCGGATTGCCAGCGTTTTTTGCTGACTAATGTTTTAAGTATTGTAAAAAGTGGCAAGATATCCTGACAGAGCACACATTTAGCACATTTAGATTTTGCATTTACCCCTTCAGAGCTGTATAAAACGCCGTTGCCCCTATGGCTATCATCAGCCGGTGCGGCAAATGCCCGTCAGCGACGACACTCTCGTGCTGGCCTTCACCCTCAGTTTCTGGTTTTTCCATGCGCCTTATTGGTGTGTGTGGAGGTGATAGCTGTAATGAACCATGATGTTGTTTCATCCGGTCAATTACGCCATTCGGGCGTGTTCAGTACCCCCTCATTCAGTACCACTCCTTGCCATCTGAGCCGAAGTTTTCGGTGCGTCGGTAATAATCCCGACACCCGCGCCGGTTAAACTTTCTATACTCACAGCGGTTCTCTCAGAATTTACTGAGAGTTGTACTCACTGGTTCTCTGACCCGTTATACGGAGTCCGCGACGTGTCTTACAATGTTATACTTCAGAAGCCGATTTTCGCGCCGCTTCAGCCTGCCGGGCTGAGCAAACTCGCGGTCGATGGGTTATTGCTGCAGGAAACGCCTGTGGTGGAATGCTGTTTTGCGTCATTACAATTTGAGGTTCGCGATGTCTGACGACATGAAGACAATTAAGGGTTCGTCAGCAGGCGAACAGGGTGTACTACGCTCCATGCAGGAGGTCGCAATGAGCGATCTGGATGCCAGCAAAATGCTGCGCACCTACAACATTGCCTGGTGGGGTAACAACTACTACGACGTCAACGAGCTGGGCCATATCAGCGTCTGCCCCGATCCGGATGTTCCGGAAGCCCGTGTTGACCTCGCCAAACTGGTTAAAGAGCGCGAGGCCGAAGGCCAGCGTCTGCCAGCCCTGTTCTGCTTCCCACAGATTTTGCAGCACCGTCTGCGTTCGATTAACGCCGCGTTTAAACGTGCGCGAGAATCTTACGGCTATCGCGGTGACTACTTCCTGGTGTACCCGATTAAGGTCAACCAGCATAAGCGCGTGATTGAGTCGCTGATCAACTCCGGTGAACCGCTGGGGCTGGAAGCCGGTTCTAAAGCGGAGCTGATGGCCGTTCTGGCCCATGCGGGGATGACCCGTTCGGTGATCGTCTGTAACGGCTATAAAGACCGTGAATATATCCGCCTCGCGCTAATCGGCGAGAAGATGGGCCATAAGGTCTATCTGGTGCTGGAAAAGATGACTGAAGTGAAGCTGGTGCTGGAAGAGGCTGAGCGCCTTAACGTGGTGCCGCGTCTGGGTATCCGCGCGCGTCTGGCGTCTCAGGGGTCGGGTAAATGGCAGTCGAGCGGCGGCGAAAAGTCTAAATTCGGTCTGTCTGCGACTCAGGTCCTGAAGCTGGTAGAGATCATGCGTGAAGCGGGCCGGATGGAAAGCCTGCAACTGCTGCACTTCCACCTGGGCTCCCAGATGGCGAACATCCGTGATATCGCCACCGGGGTGCGTGAGTCGGCGCGCTTTTACGTCGAACTGGCGAAGCTGGGCGTGAATATCCAGTGCTTCGACGTCGGCGGCGGTCTGGGCGTGGACTATGAAGGGACGCGTTCACAGAGCGACTGCTCCGTAAACTATGGCCTGAACGAATATGCCAACAACGTGATCTGGGCGATCGGGGATGCGTGCGACGAGCACGACCTGCCGCATCCGACGGTGATCACTGAATCGGGCCGTGCCGTGACCGCGCACCATACCGTGCTGGTGTCCAATATCATTGGCGTAGAGCGCAACGAATTCAGTGAGCCTCAGCCGCCGCTGGAAGATTCGCCGCGCCCGATTGTCAGCATGTGGGACACCTGGCAGGAGATGCACGAACCGAGTAATCGCCGTTCGCTGCGTGAATGGCTGCATGACAGCCAGATGGATCTGTTCGATATCCACACCGGCTACTCACAGGGTACCTATGACCTGACGCAGCGCGCCTGGGCCGAGCAGCTTTATCTCAGCATCTGCCACTATATTCAGCAGCATCTTGATCCGAGCAACCGTGCGCACCGTCCGATTATCGACGAACTGCAGGAACGTATGGCGGATAAGATTTACGTCAACTTCTCGCTGTTCCAGTCAATGCCGGATGCCTGGGGTATCGATCAGCTGTTCCCGGTGATGCCGCTGGAAGGTCTGAATCAGGTCCCTGAGCGCCGCGCCGTGCTGCTGGATATTACCTGTGATTCCGACGGCACCATCGATCACTACATTGACGGTGACGGTATTGCCACCACCATGCCGATGCCGGAAT
This sequence comes from Erwinia sp. Eh17-17, assembly GCF_039675725.1. Classification (NCBI taxonomy): domain Bacteria; kingdom Pseudomonadati; phylum Pseudomonadota; class Gammaproteobacteria; order Enterobacterales; family Erwiniaceae; genus Erwinia; species Erwinia sp. Eh17-17. The sequence continues at coordinate 69,460 of NZ_JBDFQT010000007.1, forward strand.
ACGATATCGATAACCCGCCGATGCTGGGCTTCTTTATGGTGGGTGCATACCAGGAAATTCTTGGCAACATGCACAACCTGTTCGGTGATACCGAAGCAGTTGACGTATTTGCCTTCCCTGACGGCAGCGTGGAAGTACAGCTGTCTGACGAAGGGGATACCGTGGCCGATATGCTGGAGTATGTGCAGCTGAACCCGGCAGAGCTACTGACCCACTTCCGTAACCAGATCAAACAGAGCGATCTGGATGAAGAACTGCGCGCGCAGTTCCTGGAAGAGTTTGAAGCGGGCCTGTATGGCTACACGTATTTAGAAGACGAATAAATCTGGCCGCAGTGACCAGACTTTCTAATCAATCCCTTCCTCGTCGGGCTTAACGACGCGGTGGGGATTTTTTTTCATCTTTTTTTGTCAGTCAGAAAGGAGTTGCTATGAATAACACCCTGGGTAACCAGTACGATAACTCGCTGGTGTCTAACGCCTTTGGTTTTATGCGTTTTCCGGTCAATTTCCAGCCTTACGACAGCGATGCAGAATGGGTGATCACCGGAATCCCTTTTGATGCCGCCACCTCCGGCCGTCCTGGCAGCCGCCTGGGCCCTGGCGCTATCCGTCAGATTTCCACTAACCTGGCGTGGGAAGGCTGCCGCTGGCCGTGGGAGTTCAATCTGCGTGAGCGTCTGAACGTGATTGACTGCGGCGACCTGGTTTACGCGTTTGGTGATTCACAGGATCTGAGCGACAAGTTGCAGGCGCACGCTGAAAAGCTGCTGGCCAGCGGCAAGCGTATGCTGACCTTCGGCGGTGACCACTACATCACACTGCCGCTGCTGCGCGCTCATGCTAAAACCTTTGGCAAGATGGCGCTGGTGCATTTTGATGCGCACACCGATACCTATTCGAACGGACCGACCTTTGACCACGGCACCATGTTCTACACGGCACCGAAAGAGGGGCTGATCTCGCCGGAGCACTCGGTGCAGATTGGTATTCGCACCGAATTTGATAAGTCGCTTGGCTTTAACGTGCTGGACGCGGCGCAGGTCAATGACCGCAGCGTGGATGACATCCTCGCTCAGGTGAAGCAGATTGTCGGTGACCTGCCGGTCTATCTGACCTTTGATATTGACTGTCTGGATCCGGCTCATGCGCCAGGTACCGGCACACCGGTCATCGGCGGCCTGACCAGCGACAAAGCCAGCAAGCTGGTGCGTGGCCTGCAGGGGATGAATATCGTCGGTATGGATCTGGTGGAAGTGGCTCCCGGCTACGATCAGTCCGATATTACCGCGCTGGCTGCTGCCAGCCTGGCGCTGGACATGCTGCACGTTCAGGCGGCCAATAAAGGATAATTGCCTGTTGTAGGGGCCGATCATTTGTTTCGATCGGCCCGTGTCACGCCCGGAAATTATTTACCTGCGGCAATACGCTGTTTGATATGGTCAGCACGCGCCTGAGAGGCCGGGTGTGAATCAAACATGCTGCTTTCGTGAGTGCCTTCCAGCTTCGCTAACTTTTCGAAACTGGTGACCAGTCCCTGTGGGTTGACGTTGCGTTTCTTCAGCAGATCGAAGGAATAGTCATCCGCCTGGGACTCCTGGCTCTGGGAGAACTGGGCGTTGACCAGTTTTTCGCCCAGGTCACCCAGCTGGGACTGTGACAGAGAGGCAGCGACACCACCCGCAGAGGCGGCGGCGGTGCGGGCAGCAGTGGTGGCGTAAGCCAGCTGCATGGCTTTACGCGAGTGCCCCAGCGCTACGTGGCCCATTTCATGGCCCAGCACGCCTTCCACTTCGTTATCGGTCATCATATCCATCAGACCGCTGTAAACGCGGATACAGCCGTTGGCCATCGCCCAGGCGTTGACGTCTTTGGTCAGGTAAACCTTATAGTTTGCCGGGGTGCCGTTAATGTTGTCACCCAGAGCCGCAGAGATCTTGCTCAGACGTTGAGCATAGGTGCTGCTGGCCGGTGCGATCTGCGCTTCGCTGTCCATCTGCTGACAGGATTTTTCACTCAATTCCTTCACCTGAGCATCGCTGAGCGTGGCGGCCTGATAGGCCTGCGCGCCTGACTGCATCAGGGTGTTGGCGTCAAAATTCTGACAGCCGGAAACCACAGTCGCCAGCGCCAGCGCAGCGAAAGAAATACGTTTCTTCATTCCAGTTCATCCATTTAGGTAATAAGATAATTAAATCATAATGTTATAAAAATAGTCTGGGGTGAAAAACACCTTCAGAAGATGAGTTATAGCGCGTGTTGGCGCAGTTGCCTAGTCATCATCCTCCCAAACTGCCACTTCTGTGACTCTTTTTACATCCTGCGCCATGTACATGTTACCCGTATTTCATGTACATTGATGGTCGACTTTCCTTCGGCTTTGCCTGATAACTCATTCATTACAATAGGTTAAGGACGGCGAAGCGTTAAATCCGACCTGGAGTAGAAAATGTCTTCTCGTAAAGAGCTTGCCAACGCCATTCGCGCATTAAGTATGGATGCGGTGCAAAAAGCCAAATCCGGCCATCCGGGTGCCCCGATGGGCATGGCCGATATCGCCGAAGTTCTGTGGCGTGACTTCCTGAATCACAACCCTGAGAACCCACTGTGGGCCGATCGTGACCGCTTCGTGCTGTCTAACGGTCACGGCTCAATGCTGATCTACAGCCTGCTGCACCTCAGCGGTTACGATCTGCCAATCGGTGAACTGGCTAACTTCCGTCAGCTGCATTCCAAAACCCCAGGTCACCCGGAATACGGTTACACCGCTGGCGTGGAAACCACCACCGGGCCACTGGGCCAGGGTATCGCTAACGCCGTGGGCTTTGCGATTGCTGAGCGCACGCTGGCTGCACAGTTCAACCGTCCAGGCCACGACGTGGTTGACCATAACACTTACGTGTTTATGGGCGATGGCTGCATGATGGAAGGCATCTCTCACGAAGTCTGCTCGCTGGCGGGAACGCTGAAGCTGGGCAAACTGGTGGCGTTCTATGATGACAACGGCATCTCTATCGACGGCCACATTGACGGCTGGTTCACCGATGACACCGCGCAACGTTTCGAGTCTTACGGCTGGCACGTAGTGCGTGGCGTGGACGGTCACGATGCTGACGCAATCAAAAAAGCGGTTGAAGAAGCCAGAGCCGTGAGCGACAAGCCTTCCCTGCTGATGTGTAAAACCGTGATCGGTTTCGGTTCACCGAACAAAGCCGGTACCCACGATTCCCACGGCGCGCCGCTGGGCGATGACGAAATCGCACTGACCCGCAAACAGCTGGGCTGGAACCATGCGCCGTTCGAGATTCCTTCAGACATCTATGCTCAGTGGGATGCGAAAGAGGCCGGTCGCGCGAAAGAAGCCGCGTGGAACGAGAAATTTGCCGCTTACGCGAAAGCCTTCCCTGAACTGGCAGAAGAGTTCTCACGCCGCGTGAAGAATGAGCTGCCAGCCAACTGGGAAGCGGAGTCGCAGAAGTTCATCGAACAGCTGCAGGCTAACCCGTCTAAAATCGCCAGTCGTAAAGCGTCACAGAATGCCATCGAAGCCTTTGGGAAACTGCTGCCGGAATACCTGGGCGGTTCTGCTGACCTGGCGCCAAGCAACCTGACGATGTGGTCGGGTTCTAAGCCTATCAACGAAGATGCAGCGGGTAACTACATTCACTACGGCGTGCGCGAATTCGGGATGACCGCCATCGCAAACGGTATCACCCTGCACGGTGGTTTCCTGCCGTACACGGCGACCTTCCTGATGTTCGTTGAATACGCCCGTAATGCGGTGCGTATGGCGGCGCTGATGAAGATCCGCCAGGTGATGGTCTATACCCACGACTCTATCGGTCTGGGTGAGGACGGCCCGACTCACCAGCCGGTTGAGCAGATGGCCAGCCTGCGTGTGACACCAAACATGAGCCTGTGGCGTCCGTGTGACCAGGTGGAGTCAGCCATTGCGTGGAAATACGCGGTGGAACGTCAGGACGGCCCGACTGCCCTGATCCTCTCCCGTCAGAACCTGGCGCAGCAGGAGCGTACTGCAGAACAGCTGGCGAACGTCGCTCGCGGTGCTTACGTACTGAAAGATTGCGCAGGTACGCCTGACGTGATCCTGATCGCTACCGGTTCAGAAGTCGAGCTGGCAGTGGGTGCGTATGACCAGCTTACCGCTGAAGGCCGCAAGGTGCGCGTCGTTTCTATGCCGTCTACCGATGCATTCGACAAACAGGATGCGGCTTACCGCGAGTCTGTGCTGCCGAAAGCTGTCAGCGCACGCGTAGCGATTGAAGCCGGTATCGCAGATTACTGGTTCAAATACGTTGGCCTGAACGGCGCTATCGTCGGCATGACCAGCTTCGGTGAGTCTGCACCTGCTGAGAAACTGTTCGACCTGTTTGGCTTCACCGTGGAAAACGTGGTCGCCAAAGCGAAAGGTCTGCTGTAATGATCTGACGGACGAGGCCTGCCTCGTCCGTGTGCATAACGGGGCGACTTATTTTCAGTCGCCCCTGATTACCTCTCCCCTGTTTTTTTCTAAAATTGTGACGTGGATCCAAACTTAAGCGCCATAATTGATCCCAGTCATTCCTATTATTCCTCACTTCTATTATCCTAGCTGAAGCGTTTCAGTTGTGAGCCTGATGACAATCATCATGCAGACAGAAGCGGGTGACGATGCAAGAATATCCTGTACAAATTGCGGCGACTGGCTCAGGCTAATTGTCCGATTTCATAGTGAATTCTGATGCAGGGGTAATATGACGGTTCGCATTGCCATTAATGGATTTGGTCGTATCGGGCGTAACGTACTGCGCGCACTGTATGAGACCGGCCGCCGTGCCGAGATCACAGTGGTTGCCATCAATGAGCTGGCCGATGCAGCCGGAATGGCCCATCTGTTAAAGTACGACACCAGCCACGGGCGTTTCGCCTGGGATGTACGCCAGGAGCGCGACCTGCTGTCTGTCGGCGATGACACCATCCGTCTTCTGCACCATACTGATATCGCGTCGCTGCCGTGGCGTGAGCTGAATGTGGATATCGTGCTGGACTGCACCGGCGTGTATGGCAGCCGTGCGGATGGCGAAGCCCATCTGCAGGCCGGGGCCAAAAAGGTCCTGTTTTCACACCCCGGCGGAAGCGATCTTGACGCTACCGTGGTGTTTGGCGTTAACGAAAAAGATCTGCAGCCAGAACATTTACTGGTGTCTAACGCCTCCTGTACGACGAACTGCATAATTCCGATTATCAAACTGTTAGATGATGCATGGGGCATTGAGTCAGGGACGGTCACCACCATCCACTCGGCCATGCACGATCAGCAGGTGATTGATGCGTACCACCCTGATTTGCGCCGGACGCGCGCGGCCAGTCAGTCGATTATTCCCGTTGATACACGGCTTGCCGCCGGGATTACCCGCTTCTTTCCAAAATTTAACGATCGTTTTGAAGCGATCGCCGTCCGTGTGCCGACCATCAACGTTACGGCGATTGATCTGAGCGTCAGCGTGCGGGATCCCGTCAGCGCCTGCGAGGTTAACGCCTTGTTGCAAAACGCGTCAGAAGGGGCATTTAGTGGTATAGTTGACTACACGGAATTGCCGTTAGTCTCCATTGATTTTAACCATGATCCGCACAGTGCCATTGTTGATGGCACCCAAACGCGGGTCAGCGGTCAGCACCTGATTAAGACTTTGGTCTGGTGTGATAACGAATGGGGCTTTGCTAACCGTATGATCGATACAACGTTAGCTATGGCCACCAGCGGTTTCAGGTAAGACGCGTACAGCGTCTGTAAAACTTTGAGAATCAACGAGAGGGTTCACCATGTCTGTAATTAAGATGACCGATCTGGATCTGGCTGGTAAACGTGTTCTGATCCGTGCGGATCTGAACGTGCCAGTTAAAGAAGGGAAAGTGACGTCAGATGCACGTATTCGCGCTTCTCTGCCGACGATTGAAGCGGCGTTGAAGCAGGGCGCAAAAGTGATGGTTACCTCGCACCTGGGTCGTCCGACCGAAGGTGAATACAGCGAAGAGTTTTCTCTGCTGCCGGTAGTGAACTACCTGAAAGACAAGTTAGGTGCAGAAAACGTTTCTCTGGCAAAAGATTACCTGGACGGCGTAGAGCTGACCGCGGGTAAGCTGGTGGTGCTGGAAAACGTGCGCTTTAACAAAGGCGAGAAAAAAGACGACGAAACCCTCTCCAAAAAATATGCTGCCCTGTGCGACATCTTTGTGATGGACGCTTTCGGTACGGCTCACCGCGCGCAGGCTTCTACGCACGGCGTGGGTAAATTCGCACCGATTGCCTGTGCCGGTCCGCTGCTGGCCAATGAGCTGGAAGCTCTGGGCAAAGCGCTGAAAACGCCAGCGCGCCCAATGGTGGCTGTGGTGGGGGGTTCTAAGGTTTCCACCAAGTTTGACGTGCTGAACTCGCTGGTGAACATTGCTGACACCGTGATTGTGGGTGGAGGTATCGCTAACACCTTCGTCGCTATCGACAACAATGTCGGTAAGTCACTGTACGAACCAGATTTCGTTGAAGCGGCTAAGAAACTGCGTGATGAATACAAAATTCCGGTCCCGACTGACTCGCGCGTAGGCACGGAATTCTCTGAAACTGCACCGTCTACGGTGAAGAAAGTGTCCGAAGTTCAGGACAACGAAGAGATCATGGACTTCGGTGACGAGACTGCGGAAGCAATGGCTAAGTTGTTGAAAGAAGCCAAAACTATTCTGTGGAACGGCCCGGTAGGCGTGTTCGAATTCCCGAACTTCCGTAAAGGCACTGAAATCATCGCTAAAGCGATTGCAGACAGTGACGCATTCTCCATTGCAGGCGGCGGTGATACGCTGGCGGCGATCGACCTGTTCGGTATCGAAGATAAAATCTCCTATATCTCTACCGGTGGCGGTGCGTTCCTTGAGTTCGTGGAAGGCAAAACCTTACCTGCGGTTGCCATGCTGGAAGAGCGTGCTAAGCAGAAGTAATTAAACCTCACGCGGGGTGCCTGACACTGCGCGTGAGAACTGAATCCTTTAATACGACCGAAGAAACAGGACAAGCTAACATGTCTAAAATTTTTGATTTCGTAAAACCTGGCGTTGTCACCGGTGATGACGTGCAGAAGATCTTCAAAGTGGCGAAAGAGAACAAATTCGCCCTGCCAGCCGTTAACTGCGTCGGCACCGACTCTATCAACGCCGTACTGGAAACCGCAGCGAAAGTAAAAGCGCCGGTTATCATTCAGTTCTCTAACGGTGGCGCGGGCTTCATCGCCGGTAAAGGCCTGAAATCAGACAAACCACAGGCTGCTGCCATCTTCGGCGCCATCTCTGGCGCACACCACGTACATCAGATGGCTGAGCACTACGGCGTGCCGGTTATCCTGCACACTGACCACTGCGCGAAGAAACTGCTGCCGTGGATCGACGGTCTGCTGGACGCGGGCGAAGAGCATTTCGCCAAAACCGGTAAGCCGCTGTTCTCTTCTCACATGATTGACCTGTCTGAAGAGTCTCTGGAAGAGAACATCGAGATCTCCAGCAAATACCTGGCGCGCATGGCGAAAATCGACATGACCCTGGAAATTGAACTGGGTTGCACCGGCGGTGAAGAAGACGGCGTGGACAACAGCCACATGGACGCTTCTGCACTGTACACTCAGCCAGAAGATGTTGACTACGCTTACACCAAGCTGAACGCTATCAGCCCGCGTTTCACTATCGCTGCCTCTTTCGGTAACGTGCACGGCGTGTATAAGCCAGGCAACGTGAAACTGACCCCGACCATCCTGCGTGATTCTCAGAAATACGTCAGCGAAAAACACGGTCTGCCAGAGAACTCTCTGGACTTCGTGTTCCACGGTGGTTCCGGTTCATCTGCGGCTGAAATCGAAGAGTCTATCGGTTACGGCGTGATCAAAATGAACATCGATACCGATACCCAGTGGGCCACGTGGGACGGTATCCTGCAATACTACAAAAAGAACGAAGGTTATCTGCAGGCGCAGCTGGGCAACCCGGAAGGCGCTGATAAGCCGAACAAGAAGTACTACGATCCACGCGTATGGCTGCGTGCTTCACAGTCTTCAATGATTGTTCGCCTGGAGCAGGCATTTAAAGAACTGAACGCAGTCGACGTACTGTAATTCAGCTTCTGCTTAAAAAAGGCCCTGATGGGCCTTTTTTTATGCGTTAAAATTGGAATACTCAGCGAATTTCGTGACTTATTTGGCATAACGCCAGATTGTTGTTTACCCTTAACTGCATCGGCTGCCGTTCAAGGCACTGTTTACCTGCCCGCTCCGGGCCAACAACAGGATGATTTAATGGAAGATTTAAACGTGGTAGATGGCATTAATAATGCCGGGGGCTGGCTGGTGCGTAACCAGGCGCTGTTGCTGAGCTATGCGGTGAATATCGTCGCGGCCCTGGCGATTATCATTATCGGTATGATTGTCGCCCGCATCATTTCCAACGCCCTTAACAGAGTGATGCGCGCGCGCAACATCGATGCGACAGTGGCTGACTTCCTGTCTGCGCTGGTGCGTTACGGTGTGATTGCTTTCACCCTGATTGCCGCACTGGGTCGGGTGGGCGTACAGACCGCCTCGGTCATTGCCGTGCTGGGTGCCGCTGGTCTGGCGATTGGTCTGGCGCTGCAAGGCTCGCTGTCCAACCTTGCCGCAGGTGTGCTGCTGGTCACCTTCCGTCCGTTCCGTACCGGCGAATTTATCGATATTGGCGTGCTGGGTACGGTGCAGAACGTGCAGATCTTCTCCACGACCCTGAAAACGGCCGACGGCAAAATTGTTGTGGTGCCTAACGGTAAAATCATCGCCGGGAATATCGTCAACTTCTCGCGGGAGCCGGAGCGTCGTAACGAGTTTATTATTGGCGTGGCCTACGATGCCGACATCGATGAAGTGCTGGCGCTGCTGCGCCAGGTGGTTGATGCTGAACCTCGGGTGTTGCAGGAGCGTGGCGTACAGATTGGCCTGAACGAACTGGCAGCCTCATCGGTAAACGTTGTGGTGCGCTGCTGGAGTAAAGCGGGGGACCTGCAGGACGTTTACTGGGACCTGATGAAAAACTTCAAGCGTGCGCTGGATGCTAAAGGTATTGGCATCCCTTATCCGCAGATGGATGTTCATCTGCATCAGGTGAAAGCGCCGGAAGCTAACGCTGACGCATCACCATCCGCGCGTTGATAATTATTGTGTGAAATCAGCCCTCTGACCGTCCAGGCAGGGGGCTTTTTTTGGCCCGGATGATGTTGTACATCGTGCCACGGGATCCTGCATCATTAGTAATATTTATATACCATTAATTCTTTCAATTTCTCCTAATGATGCAGGCTCGGTACACTTGCCAGTTATTAATTCTGGTGAGGAATATGCCGTGTTATCTGTTTTCTTTCAGGGTGTTGCCATGGGCGCTGCACTGATCCTGCCGCTCGGTCCGCAAAACGCATTTGTTATGAATCAGGGCGTGCGCCGTCAGTACCATTTGATGACTGCCGCACTCTGTACGCTGAGCGATATTGTTCTGATCTGCGGCGGCATTTTTGGCGGCAGTGCGCTGCTTAACCAGTCCGATCTGCTGCTCAGTCTGGTGACGTGGGGTGGGGTGGCCTTCCTGGTGTGGTACGGTTGGGGAGCGTTGCGCATCGCGTTGAGTGGCGACATCCAGCTTGCCTCCGCGACAGCGCTAAAGCAGGGGCGCTGGCGCATCGTGATGACAATGATGGCGGTCACCTGGCTCAATCCGCACGTCTATCTGGATACGTTTGTGGTGCTGGGGAGTCTGGGAGGGCAGCTGCCGGAAGAGGCGCGCCGCTGGTTTGCGCTGGGATCGGCCAGTGCGTCCGTGCTGTGGTTTTTCGGGCTGGCCCTGCTGGCCGCCTGGCTGGCACCGCTGCTGAATACCCATCGCGCCCAGCGCATTATTAATCTGTTTGTCGGTCTGGTGATGTGGGCGATAGCCGCGAAGCTGGCAGTGCAGGCCCTTGGATAAGGCCAGCCGGAACTCACAATAAGAATTGATGTCCTAGTGTGACGTGCCGTTGCGCACTAAAATAGTCTGTACCGCCACATTTTGACGGAACAATTCGCTGCCGGTGCCGCGTGGTTTTCCGGTAGCCATCTTGAAAGAAATGATGACAGTCCGCATGGAGGATGCTTTGAAGCTCACTAAACTGGCCTTTGCCGCAATGATTGGATTAGGTACTTTGCCACTGGCTGTACAGGCAGACGAATTACCGAATGGCCCACATGTGGTCACTTCCGGACAGTCCAGCGTTGATGCTGCGCCGGATATTGCCACACTCGCAATTGAAGTGAATGTCTCTGCTAAAGATGCAGGCGAAGCGAAGAAGCAGGCCGATACCCGCGTACAGCAGTATTTTGATTTCCTGGATAAAAGCGGTATTGAGAAAAAAGATATCAATGCGGCTAACCTGCGCACTCAGCCAGAATATGACTACCTGAAGGACGGTAAATCGGTGCTGAAAGGCTACCGCGCCGTGCGTCAGGTGCAGGTGACACTGCGTCAGCTGGATAAGCTGAATGAACTGCTCGACGGTGCCCTGAAGTCAGGTCTGAATGAGATCCGTTCAGTCGAACTGGGCGTCGCAAACCCTGAAGAGTACAAAGCGAAGGCGCGTAAAGCCGCCATTGACGATGCGACAAAGCAGGCGGCTGAGCTGGCGCAGGGCTTCAATACCAAGCTGGGGCCGGTGTACAGCATTCGCTATCACGTCGCCAACTATCAGCCGATGCCAATGGCACGCATGTACAAAACGGCGGATGCCGCACCGATGACCTCCGCCGCTCAGACCTACGAGCAGCAGAGCATTCATTTCGATGATCAGGTTGATGTGGTATTCGAATTACAGCGTAATAATCCGTAATTTTCTCACGGATTTTTCTGTAGGGGTCGACCTTATTTTCCGGTCGACCCCCGCTATACCGGTTATTCTGTATCCTGACGCAGCACGCGATGGCCGTGCGCTAACAGCGCATCGGTCACTTTACGCATCAGACGGCTTTCCGGTGCAAAGCGGTGCCAGTACAGCATCCGGCGCTGCAACAGCCCCGGCGTTAAATCAATCAGCTCCCCTTCCGCCAGCTCACGCTCAATCTGCAGATGTGGGATCATACAGCAGGTGGTGCCCTGACGCGCCAGCTGTACAAAGGCTTCCGACGAGTTAACGATATGGCAGGGTACGCTGCCCGGTGACAGGTCAAAGTTCTGCTGTAAAAAGGCCTGATGCATATCATCCAGATGGTCAAAGGCCACCGCAGGCGCTTTCAGCAGGGCAGAGCGTGTGACCCCGTTCGGGAAGTAGCGTGCAGCAAATTCTTTTGACCCGACAAACAGATAGTCGAGCGCCCCTAACTGATCGACCAGACAGCTGGGCAGCGGCTGGGGTTGAATACTGACGGCGCCGACCACTTCGCCGCGGCGCAGACGCTCCTGAGTGCGGGTTTCATCTTCCACCTGAAGATTGAGGCGTACCGGCGAATCGGTCAGCACGGTTTTCAGCGCGGGCAGCAGCCAGGTCGCCAGACTGTCGGCGTTCACCGCCAGCGACAGCAGCAGCGGCGTCGTGCCGCTGTTATCGTCACCCAGCCACTCTTCTTCCAGCAGCTCCACCTGGTGCAGCAATGCCAGCAGTTTCTGGCCCTGTTCCGTCGGGCGTGGCGGCACGGTTCGCACCAGCAGAGGCTGGCCGAACATATTCTCAAGCTGTTTAATACGCTGTGAGACTGCTGACTGGGTAATACAGAGCTTTTGCGCGGCACGTTCAAAGCCGCGCTCGCGAATCACTGCATCCAGCGCCTGAAGCGTTCGATAATCCGGGCGTTTCATGAGTCTTAATACTCTCTTTCAGGTGTGGTAGATGCACTATGCCATATTTTATGCATTTTGCGCCGTGCTAACCTCACTTTATGAATCAACCACTTTGTGGGCTGTGTTCCAATCCTGCCAATCAAATGCCGCGCAGTGCAGCTTTTTTTCACAGCCTTGCTTTATACTACGCGCACACAGTGGCAGCACAGGTTTTAAACATATCATGACGCAGGATGAACTGAAAAAAGCCGTTGGCTGGGCAGCACTTGATTACGTCACGCCGGGTACCATCGTTGGCGTGGGTACCGGTTCGACCGCCGCCCACTTTATTGATGCTCTCGCCTCCATCAAACATCAGATCGAAGGTGCGGTGTCCAGTTCGGAAGCCTCCACGGCTAAACTGAAGGGCTACGGCATTCACGTATTCGACCTTAACGAAATCGACGAGCTGTCGGTCTATGTTGACGGGGCTGACGAGATCAACGGCCAGATGCAGATGATCAAAGGCGGCGGTGCCGCACTGACGCGTGAAAAGATTATTGCTGCCGTCGCCGACCGCTTTATCTGTATTGCCGATGCATCCAAGCAGGTGGATGTGCTGGGGCGCTTCCCTCTGCCGGTCGAAGTGATCCCGATGGCGCGCTCCTATGTTGCCCGTGAGCTGGTGAAGCTGGGTGGACAGCCGGAGTACCGTCAGAATGTCGTCACCGACAACGGCAACATTATTCTCGACGTTCATAATCTTAAAATCATTGACCCGACACGACTGGAAGCGGCGATTAACGCTCTGCCTGGCGTGGTAACCGTGGGGCTGTTTGCTGCCCGCTGCGCGGATGTTGCATTGATTGGTACGGCCGACGGTGTGCAAACCATTCAAAAATGATCTACCCGGCGTGAGTGCGGTGCAGGTTATTTTTATCTAAAAAACATCTTTTCTTTTGCAGGCAGAATTTAGTGACTTATGTCACACAGAGGCTGCCTTTAGCGCGTTCCTCCTGGTGGTTCGCGCTGCGCCACGATTTTCTATCGTAATGTTCTGACTGACGGGCTTGCCGTGCTGACGGCCAGGCAATCGTTTGTATTGCTGCTTGCGTAAATTTTGTTATTTTGACAGAAGGCTATCTTATATCCCTGCGGGTTTCTCTTCTCAGCAGGCTGACATTGCGCCTGTAAACGGGAAACAATGCGGGGATCAAGCCACATCTGAAGTCTGCTAAATAGGGTCGGGAAATGGCAAAAGTATCACTGGAGAAAGACAAGATTAAATTCCTGCTGGTGGAAGGCGTTCACCAGAGTGCAGTAGATAATCTGCGCTCTGCGGGCTACACCAACATCGAATTTCACAAGGGCGCACTGGATAGCGAAGCACTGAAAGAATCCATTCGCGATGCGCACTTCATTGGTTTGCGTTCGCGCACTCACCTTACCGAAGAGATCTTCGCTGCGGCAGAAAAACTGGTTGCCGTAGGTTGCTTCTGCATCGGGACCAATCAGGTTGATCTGAATGCGGCCGCGAAACGTGGTATTCCGGTGTTTAACGCACCCTTCTCCAATACCCGATCCGTTGCTGAGCTGGTTATCGGTGAGCTGCTGCTGATGCTGCGTGGTGTTCCGGCGGCTAACGCTAAAGCGCATCGCGGTCAGTGGCATAAACTGGCGGTGGGTTCCTATGAAGCGCGCGGTAAAAAGCTGGGTATCATCGGTTACGGTCATATCGGTATGCAGCTGGGCGTGCTGGCTGAAAGCCTGGGCATGCATGTGTTCTTCTACGATATTGAAAGCAAACTGCCGCTGGGTAACGCTACTCAGGTTCAGCATCTGTCCGACCTGCTGAATATGAGCGATGTGGTGAGCCTGCACGTGCCGGAAACACAGTCGACCCAGAATATGATGGGGCCGGAAGAGCTGGCGTTGATGAAGCCGGGCGCGCTGCTGATTAACGCCTCGCGCGGCACCGTGGTTGATATTCCGGCGCTGTGCCACGTGCTGGCGACCAAACACCTGGCGGGTGCGGCGATTGACGTATTCCCGGAAGAACCGGCGACCAACAGCGATCCGTTTAATTCACCGCTGTGTGAGTTCGACAACGTGATCCTGACGCCACACATTGGTGGCTCCACGCAGGAAGCGCAGGAGAACATCGGGATTGAAGTGGCGGGCAAGCTGGCGAAGTACTCGGACAACGGTTCCACGCTGTCTGCGGTTAACTTCCCTGAAGCCTCGCTGCCGATGCACGGTGCGAACGCCAGCCGTCTGATGCACATCCATGAAAACCGTCCCGGCGTGCTGACGGCCATCAACCTGATTTTTGCCGACCAGGGCATCAATATCTCCGCACAGTATCTGCAAACCACACCGCAGATGGGCTATGTGGTGATCGACGTTGACGCACCGCAGGATGTGGCGGATAAAGCGCTGCAGCTGATGAAAGCCATTCCGGGCACCATCCGCGCGCGTTTATTGTATTGAAACACGGGCTGACCGAAAAAGAAGGTCAGCCCCTACAATATCCGGTCGGTCCCTGCACATCATGGCCGACCGGAACAGAAGGTCGGCCCTTTTTGCATTTAAATCACCACTGCCAAATCTTTGACGGTGTAATCAGTGCGGGTAACGGGACATCCCACTCTGCCACTGGCAGACGTTCCACCTGCTGACAGTCATGCGCCAGCCCCACCGGCAGGAATCCATGCTGCTGCCAGTTCTGCAACGTGCGGTCGTAAAACCCGCCCCCCATTCCCAGGCGCTGTCCATCGGCATCAAACGCCACCAGCGGCACCATCAGCACGTCAAGCTCGCTTAACGGCACAAGATGACGAATATCCAGCGGTGGCTCCGGGATACGCAGGCGGTTGGTCCGCAGCTCGGTCTGTTCATCGTAACGCAGGAACAGCAGTTGGCCGGGCGAGAAAGGGTGCAGCACCGGGAGGTACACTCGCTGCTTACGCTGCCACAGTTTGGCAATTAACGGACGGGTATTGATCTCACCATCCACCGACAGAAACAGGGCAATGTTCTTCGCCTGCTTGAGAGGGGCAAAATTCAGGGCATGGTCGGCGACCTGCACGGCAGCACGCTGCTGTTGATCGTCGCTGAGTTCACGCCGCAGATGGCGCACATGGGTACGGATATCCTGGCGATCGCGAAGATTAAGGTTCATAGCGGGCAACTCTTATCAGAACGGTTTTGTCAGATTGTCGGTTGGTGCAGGGAATGTAAATGCCAGAAAAGGGGGAACTGCAAAAAAGGTGGGAATCTCCGAGATGCCGCCGCAGGCTGTAACCCTTGAACCCATGGTTCAAGGTGAGTATGCCGTCGTAACCATCAGGCTTCTCGGACGAACCGAGCTTGCGCACAGGTTACAGAGCGTCACACTCTGTTTGGTATTAATTATCGGCTCAGGGGACGGGCCCGCTTGCAAACATCTCAGAGAATTTTTTACTTCACCGTCACTCTATCACAGGTAACGCTAAAGTGTTATTCGAACTTCGCACCGGTACGTTCAGTTATGCGACCTTGTTCAAGCAATGCCTGTTCAATGGTCTGTTGCAGCATCCGAATTCGTTGTTCCATGTTCGACGCATAGTCACGGGTTTTGACTTTTTCCTGCGCCAGTTCATGGCAAATGTTCAGTGCAGCAATAAATACCAGTTGCTCGGTATTAGTGACTCTAGTGCGAACTTTTAAGTCTTGCAACCGTTGATTGAGGTCCTCGGCAGCCAGATTCAGCGCATCTTGCTGTTCCGGCGGACAATTTACTCTTAATGAACGGCCAAAAATTTGAATATCTACCGGTTGTGCAGACATGCCACCTTCCTGACTGATTACTGCGCCCGCAATCACCCTTACCGCTCAATGGCTTGGGAGGGGCGCCACTATAACTACGCCTTTTATAAGAAACAACCCCTTTCTGGAATCGTTGAGGCACCTGGTGGTAGCATATCACGAACTAAACCTGCCAACGATGACCAAAACAATGTCACTAACTAACGAAATGCCGGGCTACAACACGCTGGCCTCAGTACTGACGCAGCAGGGTGTGGGAATGACACCTGCCGAAATGCATGGCCTGATCAGCGGACTGATCTGTGGCGGCAACCATGACAGTAGCTGGCAAACGCTGGTGCATGACCTGACGAACGAAGGCATGGCTTTTTCACAAACGCTGTCTCAGCCTTTGCAGCAGCTGCACGAAGCGATTGGTAACTCGCTGGAGGATGAAGGTTTCCTGTTCCAGCTTTACCTGCCGGAAGACGACGATATCACCGTGTTTGATCGCGCCGATGCGCTGGCCGGCTGGGTCAATCATTTCCTGCTGGGGTTAGGCGTCACCCAACCGAAAATTGGTCAGGTGAAAGGGGAAACCGGCGAAGCCATTGATGACCTGCGTACCATCGCGCAGCTCGGCTATGATGAAGATGAAGATCAGGAAGAACTGGAACAGTCGCTGGAAGAGGTGATTGAGTATGTGCGCGTTGCTGCACTGCTGTGTCATGACACCTTTACCCGCGCTGTACCGACGCATGTCGTAATGAAAAAACCGACGCTGCACTGAGGCAAGGCCTGCATGGCCGCCAGACGTGATTTAACGGAACAGCATTCAGGAGGTCCCATGACCCAGCAAGAGTTTTTGCGCCGCCGTCAGGCGCTGTTAGCGAAAATGGCGCCCGCCAGCGCAGCCGTAATTTTTTCCGCGCCGGAAGTGACGCGCAGTAATGACAGCGAGTATCCGTACCGTCAGAACAGTGATTTCTGGTACTTCACCGGTTTTAACGAACCGGAAGCCGCGCTGCTGTTGATAAAAAGTGCGGATAATCACAGCCACAGCGTCCTGTTCAATCGCGTCAGGGACCTGACGGCTGAAATCTGGTTCGGACGCCGTCTGGGACAGGACGCCGCGCCGGAGAAGCTGGACGTTGACCGTGCTCTGCCGTGGAATGACATCGGTGACCAGCTTCACCTGCTGCTGAACGGGCTGGACGTGGTTTACCACGCTCAGGGTCAGTACGCCTTTGCTGATTCCATCGTGTTTAATGCGCTGGAAACCCTGCGTCGCGGATCAAAGCAGAATCTCTCTGCCCCCGCCACGCTGACCGACTGGCGTCCCTGGGTCCATGAGCTGCGCCTGATTAAATCGCCTGAGGAGCAGGCTGTGCTGCGTGAGGCCGGGCGTATCAGTGCGCTGGCACACACCCGTGCGATGCAGAAGGCGCGTCCCGGCATGTATGAATACCAGCTGGAGGGGGAAATCCTGCACGAATTTACCCGTCACGGCGCGCGCTTCCCTTCCTATAACACCATCGTGGGTGCGGGGGATAACGGCTGTATTTTGCATTACACCGAAAATGAGAGTCAGATGCGCGACGGTCAGCTGGTGCTGATTGATGCGGGCTGTGAGTTCAAAGGTTATGCCGGAGATATCACCCGTACTTTCCCGGTAGGTGGAAAATTTACCCCCGCACAGCGTGAGATTTACGACATTGTGCTGGCAGCACTTTATCGCTCGCTTGAGCTGTATCGTCCCGGCACCAGCATCCGCGAAGTGACGGCGGCCGCAGTGGAAGTGATGGTTACCGGGCTGGTTAAGCTCGGCATCCTGCACGGCGATGTGCATACTCTGATGGCTGAAAATGCTCACCGACCGTTCTTTATGCACGGTCTGAGCCACTGGCTGGGGCTGGATGTTCACGATGTGGGCCATTACGGGGTCGATCGTGACCGCCTGCTGGAACCCGGTATGGTCCTGACCATTGAACCGGGGCTGTATATCGCACCGGATGCTGATGTGCCCGCCCGCTATCGTGGTATTGGTATTCGCATTGAAGATGACATCATTATCACCGCCGACGGCCATGAAAACCTGACGGATACGGTGGTCAAAGATGCCGATGACATTGAAGCACTAATGGCGGCAGCGAAACGTTCATGAGCATAATTATCGCAGGGGGAGGGATGGCCGGGGCCACGCTGGCACTGGCGATCTCTCACCTGACTCAGGGAAAACTGGCGGTGACGCTGGTTGAGGGAACGGAGCCTGCCAGCCGGGTACATCCCGGTTATGATGGACGCGCAATCGCGCTGGCGGAGGGCACGCGTCAGCAACTGGTGTCTATCGGGCTGTGGCCGGCACTGGCGACGGCGGCCACGGCGATCACCGATGTTCATGTCAGCGATCGCGGCCATGCCAGCTTTGTATCGCTGACGACTGCCGACTACGGCGTGTCGGCCCTCGGGCAGGTCGTTGAGCTGCATGAGGTCGGGCAGCGGCTGTTTACCTGCCTGAAAAAGGCGCCGGGTGTCGCCCTGCGCTGTCCGGATACCGTCGCCGGGGTCGAACGAACCCAGGATAGCGTCAGCGTAGTGCTGGAAAGCGGGGAGCGACTGAACGGTGAGCTACTGGTTGCCGCCGATGGTTCGCGCTCAAAAGTCGCTGCAGCGTGCGGCGTACAGTGGCAGAGTGCCGATTATCAGCAGGTGGCGGTGATCGCCAACGTTTCGAACCAGGTGCCGCATCAGGGACGGGCGTTTGAACGCTTTACCGAACACGGTCCGCTGGCGCTGTTGCCAATGTCCGGCGGTCGCAGCTCCCTGGTCTGGTGTCATCCGCTGGCGCAGAAAGAGGCTGTTGACGGCTGGAGCGATGCGCAGTTTATCGCTGAGCTACAGCGCGCCTTTGGCTGGCGTCTGGGGCGCATCACTCAGGTCGGGCAGCGCAACAGCTATCCGCTGAAACTGCAAACGGCCTCACAGCATATTTCCCATCGGCTTGCGCTGGTCGGTAATGCGGTGCAGACCCTGCATCCGATCGCCGGTCAGGGGTTCAATCTGGGGATTCGTGATGTGATGTCGCTGGCCGAAACGCTGGCGGCGGCCTTCCGTGCCGGGCGCGGAGTAGGGGATTACGCCACGCTGCAACATTATCAGCGGCGCCGTCTGCCGGATGCACAGGCAACCATTGGTATCACTGACGGCCTGGTTCGACTGTTTGCCAATCGCTATACGCCGCTGGTCGCAGGGCGCAATCTGGGACTGCTGGCGATGGATCATCTGCCGCCATTACGTAATTTGCTGGCCGAGCGCACGTTAGGCTGGGTTAAGCGTTGAGGAGAAAGCAGACATGCAAACCTATGATGTGATCATTGCCGGTGGTGGAATGGTCGGCCTGGCCGTGGCCTGTGGCTTACAGGGCAGTGGGCTGCGCGTCGCCGTGCTGGAGCGCGAAGTCCCACAGGCCGTGGATAACAGCGCGCCTCCGGCATTACGCGTCTCCGCGATAAACGCCGCCAGTGAGCGTCTGTTGCAGCACCTTGGCGTCTGGGATGCCATCCTCAGCGCGCGCGCCAGTGCCTATCACGGTATGGAAGTGTGGGATCGCGACAGCTTTGGCCATATTGCCTTTGATGATGAGCAGCAGGGGCTGGCGCATCTCGGTCATATTATCGAAAACCGGGTGATCCACCAGGCGCTGTGGCAGCGTGCGCAAAGCCTGAGCGATATCACACTGATTGCCCCGGCGGAATTACAGCAGGTGGCCTTTGGCGATAACGAAGCCTTTGTCACCCTGCAGGATGGCAGCATGATGACGGCCCGCCTGCTGGTGGCGGCGGATGGCGCCAACTCCTGGCTGCGCAATAAAGCGGATATCCCGCTGACCTTCTGGGACTATCAGCATCATGCGCTGGTGGCGAATATCCGCACGGAGCAGCCGCACGGGTCGGTGGCGCGCCAGGTATTCCACGGGGATGGCATTCTGGCCTTTCTGCCGCTGAGCGACCCGCACCTCTGCTCGATTGTCTGGTCGCTGCCGCCTCAGGAGGCCGCGCGGCTGCAGGATATGCCCGAAGCGATTTTCAATCAGCAGCTGTCGGTAACTTTCGATCTCAAGCTGGGCCTGTGCACGCTGGAAAGCGAGCGTAAAGCCTTCCCGCTGGTGGGGCGCTATGCGCGAAACTTTGCCGCCCACCGTCTGGCGCTGGTGGGGGATGCCGCTCATACCATTCATCCGCTGGCCGGGCAGGGCGTCAATTTAGGCTTTATGGATGCCGCCGGACTGATAGGTGAAGTGAAGCGGCTGCATCAGCAGGGTAAAGATATTGGTCAGCATCTCTATCTGCGCCGCTATGAGCGCAGCCGCAAGCACAGTGCAGCGGTGATGCTCGCCAGTATGCAGGGCTTCCGCGAACTGTTTAACGGCAATAACCCGGCGAAAAAGCTGCTGCGTGATGTGGGGCTGGCGCTGGCGGATAACCTGCCCGGCGTTAAGCCACGGCTGTTAAAGCAGGCGATGGGCCTGCACGATCTTCCCGACTGGCTGCGCTGACACCGCGCTAAAATCAGGGGGCGTAGCCCCCTTTTTTCATCCTGCCATCTCCGTTTTTCCCGGTTGCCCCTTCAGAGTGCAATACCTGCCCTTTTTTTACGCATCGTTTGAGAAATTCTAATTCCACTCAATTCTTCGCATTACTTTTAGTAATGCTTACTGGGGGCGGTGGGCGTTTAAATTTAGGGAATAAATGCCCTGACTTGATCTTTGAACTGGGTTTTTGCCGATGAATTGCCATTTATGCGCGCAATACCGCATTTTTTCAGTGATAAAAACCAGAGAATCAGCGCTGGCCGTAAGGAACGAAGGCTGAATTCGACCCCGTTTAACTTATGGATAATTGACCACTTCGGTGGTAAGTTCATAGCGAAGGTAACGTTTGCGTCAGCCTTGACAGGCGGTGTAAAGACGCGCGTCAGCAACCGATCAGGCACAGGAAGATTATGGTTCAGCAAACCCAGACTCAGCAAACCCCGTTATTCGAACAGCACCTGGCAAGCGGTGCGCGTATGGTCGATTTTCACGGCTGGATGATGCCACTGCACTACGGTTCGCAAATGGATGAACATCACGCGGTGCGAACGGATGCCGGCATGTTCGACGTTTCTCATATGACCATTGTTGACCTGCGCGGCGTGCGTACCCGTGAGTTCCTGCGCTATTTGCTGGCTAACGATGTCGCCCGGCTGACCCAGCCCGGCAAAGCACTCTACACCGCCATGCTTAACGCCTCGGCTGGCGTGATTGACGATCTGATTGTTTACTTTATGAGCGAAGATAACTTCCGCCTGGTGGTTAACTCCGCGACCCGCGAAAAAGATCTGGCGTGGATCGGTGAGCATGCCACGGAGTACGGCGTGGAGCTGATCGAACGCGACGATCTGGCCCTGATTGCGGTGCAGGGACCGAATGCACAGCAAAAAGCGCAGACGCTGTTTAACGACGCGCAGCGTAATGCCGTCAGCGGAATGAAGCCTTTCTTTGGAGTGCAGGCTGGCGATCTGTTTATTGCCACTACCGGGTACACCGGGGAGTCTGGCTATGAAATCGCCTTGCCCAATGAACAGGTCGCTGACTTCTGGCAGCGGCTGCTGGCGGCAGGCGTCAGGCCTGCGGGTCTGGGCGCGCGCGATACCCTGCGCCTGGAAGCCGGTTTGAATCTTTACGGTCAGGAGATGGACGAAAGCGTTTCGCCTCTGGCCGCCAATATGGGCTGGACTATCGTCTGGGAACCGTCAGACCGCCAGTTTATTGGCCGTGAAGCGCTGGAGTTTCAGCGCGAGAAAGGGACGGAGCAGCTGGTTGGCCTGATCATGACCGAGAAGGGCGTATTGCGTAACGAACTGCCCGTACACTTTAACGACGCGGCGGGCAATCAGCTGGAAGGAAAAATCACCAGCGGATCCTTCTCCCCGACGCTGGGCTGCAGTATAGCGCTGGCGCGCGTTCCCGCTGGCATTGGTGAACATGCCGTGGTGCAGATTCGCAACCGTGAAATGCCGGTGCGTGTCACCAAACCCGTTTTTGTTCGCGCCGGTAAGCCGGTGACGAAGTAACTTTTGCCTTTTTTGGAGAACATGATGAGCAATGTACCAGCTGAACTGAAATACCGTGACAGCCACGAGTGGGTGCGTAAAGAAGCCGATGGCACCTATACGGTAGGGATTACTGAGCATGCCCAGGAGCTGCTGGGTGACATGGTCTTTGTTGATCTGCCTGAGGTGGGGAATACCTACAGCCAGGGCGAGGAGTGTGCCGTTGCCGAGTCGGTGAAAGCCGCTTCTGACATCTACGCGCCGTTAAGCGGTGAGATTGTGGAAGTAAACGGCGGGCTGGACGGCGAGCCTGAGCTGGTCAACAGCTCTCCGTACACCGATGGCTGGCTGTTCCGCATTAAAGCCACGGATGAAACGGAATTCGAAACCCTGCTTGATGCCGCCGCTTATCAGAGCACCATCGAGTAATCACGCCGACATGTTATCCGGGATGGTGCAGCGCCCCGTCCCGTCTCTTTACGCCCGATGCAGGATTGACCGCTCATGACCCAGAAACTCAGCCAGCTTGAACATCACGGTGCATTTATCGAGCGCCATATTGGACCTTCGCAGGAACAGCAGGCCGCCATGCTCAGCGCCATTGGCGCGACGTCGCTGACCGACCTGATTACCTCGATTGTGCCCGCTGATATCCAGCTTCCCAGCCCACCTGCCGTTGGCGATGCTCTGACCGAGCACCTGGCGCTGGCCGAGCTGAAGGCGATTGCCGCGCAAAATCAGTGCTATAAATCCTTTATTGGCATGGGGTATACCCCGGTGCTCACCCCGCCGGTGATCCTGCGTAATATGCTGGAAAATCCGGGCTGGTACACCGCCTATACGCCTTATCAGCCGGAAGTGTCGCAGGGGCGTCTTGAGGCGCTGCTGAACTTCCAGCAGCTGACGCTGGACCTCACCGGGCTGGATATCGCCTCGGCCTCGCTGCTGGACGAAGCCACCGCCGCGGCCGAAGCGATGGCGATGGCTAAACGCGTCAGCAAGTTGAAAACGGCCAACCGCTTCTTTGTCGCCGATGATATTCACCCGCAGACGCTGGACGTGGTGCGCACCCGTGCAGAAACCTTCGGCTTTGACGTGCTGGTGGACAAAGCAGAGAAGGTGCTGGAGCTGGATGACGTGTTCGGTGTGCTGTTGCAGCAGGTCGGTAGCGGCGGTGAAGTCCATGATTACGGTGACCTGATCGCAGAGCTGAAACGCCGCAAAGTGGTGGTCAGCGTAGCGGCCGACGTGATGTCGCTGGTGATGTTGCAGGCACCGGGTAAACAGGGCGCCGATATTGTCTTCGGTTCCGCCCAGCGCTTTGGCGTGCCGATGGGCTACGGTGGCCCTCATGCCGCCTTCTTTGCCGCCCGCGACGAGCACAAGCGCTCAATGCCGGGGCGCATTATCGGCGTTTCCCGCGACGCGGCGGGTAACACTGCGCTGCGCATGGCGATGCAGACGCGCGAGCAGCATATCCGCCGTGAGAAAGCCAACTCCAATATCTGTACCTCGCAGGTACTGCTGGCCAACATTGCCAGCCTGTATGCCGTGTTCCACGGCCCTGTAGGGCTGAAGCGTATTGCCAGCCGCATCCATCGCCTGACGGATATTCTGGCGCAGGGTCTGCAACAGCGCGGTGTGAAGCTTCGTTACGCGACCTGGTTCGACACATTGACCGTAGAAGTCAGTGACAAAGCCGCAGTCCTGGACCGCGCGCTGAGTTTTGGCATCAACCTGCGTAGCGATATCCTCAATGCCGTAGGCATCACCCTTGATGAAACGACCACTCGTGAAGACGTCGCGGCGCTGTTCTCTATCCTGCTGGGTGAAGAGCATGGCCTGAATATTGACGAGCTGGACAGCGATGCCAGCGCGATCCCGGCGGCGATGATCCGCGAAGATGCCATCCTGACCCATCCGGTGTTTAACCGTCATCACAGTGAAACGGAGATGATGCGTTACATGCACAGCCTGGAGCGTAAAGATCTGGCGCTGAATCAGGCGATGATCCCGCTGGGTTCCTGCACCATGAAGCTCAACGCGGCCGCCGAGATGATCCCGATCACCTGGCCGGAATTTGCCGAACTGCATCCGTTTTGTCCGGCCGGGCAGGCCAGTGGCTACCTGCAGATGATCGGTCAGCTTTCACGCTGGCTGGTACAGCTGACCGGCTACGATGCGCTTTGTATGCAGCCAAACTCTGGCGCGCAGGGTGAATACGCAGGGTTGCTGGCCATCCGCCGTTACCATGAAAGCCGTAATGAAGCGGGCCGTCATCTTTGCCTGATCCCCAGCTCTGCACACGGCACCAACCCGGCATCGGCTCAGATGGCGGGGATGGAAGTGGTGGTAGTGGCGTGCGACAAACAGGGTAATATCGATCTGCACGATCTGCGTGTGAAGGCTGAACAGGCGGGGGAAGCGCTCTCCTGCATTATGGTGACGTACCCGTCCACCCACGGCGTTTACGAAGAGACGATCCGCGAAGTTTGCCAGATCGTGCATCAGTTCGGCGGTCAGGTCTATCTTGACGGTGCCAATATGAATGCTCAGGTGGGGATCACCACGCCGGGCTATATCGGGGCCGATGTCTCCCACCTTAACCTGCACAAAACCTTCTGCATCCCGCACGGTGGCGGTGGTCCGGGCATGGGGCCAATCGGCGTGAAGGCCCATCTGGCACCGTTTGTTCCCGGTCACAGCGTGGTGCAGATTGAAGGTATGCTGACCGGGCAGGGCGCGGTGTCTGCGGCCCCGTTTGGCAGTGCGTCAATACTGCCGATTAGCTGGATGTACATCCGCATGATGGGGGCAGAGGGCCTTAAACAGGCCAGTTCAGTGGCGATCCTCAACGCTAACTATA
Organism: Erwinia sp. Eh17-17; assembly: GCF_039675725.1. NCBI lineage: Bacteria > Pseudomonadati > Pseudomonadota > Gammaproteobacteria > Enterobacterales > Erwiniaceae > Erwinia > Erwinia sp. Eh17-17. The sequence goes on from NZ_JBDFQT010000007.1 coordinate 94,039, forward strand.
TTGCCCACCGTTTGCAGTCGTCTTACCCGATCCTTTACGCCGGGCGTGATGGTCGCGTCGCGCACGAATGTATTCTGGATATTCGTCCGCTGAAAGAGCAAACCGGCATCAGTGAACTGGATATCGCCAAGCGTCTGATCGACTACGGTTTCCATGCACCGACTATGTCGTTCCCGGTAGCGGGTACGCTGATGGTGGAGCCGACCGAGTCGGAAAGTAAGGTTGAGCTGGACCGCTTCATTGATGCGATGCTGGCGATCCGCAGTGAGATTGACCGCGTGGCAAATGGAGAATGGCCGCTGGAAGATAACCCCCTGGTCAATGCCCCCCATACGCAGATGGAAATTGTCGGTGAATGGAGCCATCCTTACACGCGTGAGCTGGCGGTGTTCCCGGCCGGGAGTGCGAATAAATACTGGCCAACCGTGAAGCGCCTGGATGATGTTTACGGTGACCGTAATCTGTTCTGTTCCTGTGTGCCGATGAGCGAATACGAATAACAATATCGTTACCGCCAGCAACGAACCATTTCTGCCCGGGACGACCGGAAAAAAAGGTCGTCCCCTACGATGGATGCGGGTGATGTCGGTGCAGGCCTTCTTTTTCGGCCCAGGACGACCGGAAAAAAAGGTCGTCCCCTACGATGGATGCGGGTGATGTCGGGACAGGCCTTCTTTTCTCTTCTGCCCGGGACGACCGGAAAAAAAGGTCGTCCCCTACGATGGATGCGGGTGATGTCGGGACAGGCCTTCTTTTTCGGCCCGGGACGACCGGAAAAAAAGGTCGTCCCCTACGGCGGATGCGGGTGATGTCGGGACAGGCCTTCTTTTTCGGCCCAGGGGTTGACCTTCTTTTTCGGCGTAGGGGCTGACCTTCTTTTTCGGTCAGCCCTTTTCAATAGGAAAAAAAATGAATATCGCATTAGTGACCGGCGCCAGCCGGGGAATTGGTCGCGCCACGGCCATTCTGCTGGCCCGACAGGGCTGGCGTGTGGCGATTAATTTTGCACGACGTGCTGACGATGCGCTGTCGGTTGTGGCAGAGATCGAACGGCAGGGCGGCAGTGCCTTTGCCATTCAGGCAGATATCTCTGATGAAGCTCAGGTCATGGCGATGTTTGCAGAAATTGACCGGCAGCCGGGAGCGTTGACCGCGCTGGTGAATAACGCCGGGATCCTGTTTCAACAGACGACGCTGGAACAGCTGACGGCAGAGCGCATCAGCCGGGTATTTGCCACCAACGTCACCGGCAGCTTTATCTGCTGTCGCGAAGCGGTCAAACGCATGGGGTACCATCACGGCGGCAGTGGCGGTGCGATAGTCAACGTTTCCTCGGCCGCCGCCAGAACGGGAGCGCCGGGCGAATATGTTGATTATGCCGCCTCGAAAGGGGCGATGGATACGCTGACCAAAGGGCTGTCGCTGGAAGTGGCCGCGCAGGGCATCCGGGTTAACGGCGTACGTCCGGGCTTTATCTATACCGAAATGCACGCCGACGGCGGGGAAGCACAGCGCGTGGATCGGCTCGCGGCCAATATTCCCATGCAGCGCGGCGGCCAGCCGGAAGAGATCGCCCGGGCAATTGCCTGGCTGCTCAGCGATGAGTCCTCTTATATCACCGGTTCAATTATTGATGCTGCCGGAGGACGCTAAATTCAGTGCGGCCCTATTCCGGTCAGCCCGCCGGGAGCGGGTGGTGCAAGAGGACATACAATATTTTGGCTTACATGTGTACTCTGAAAAAAATCTCAGTTAGGCTGATGCTGATGAAATTTCCGCCAGCGCATCTTGCACTGACGATCGCACTGAAAACCGGGGATAAGCGTTTATATGGTGAAGCAAAAAATAGAGACGGCCGGATATTCCGTCGCTGAAGAAGTGGCCAACAGTATCAGCCACGGCATCGGCTGCCTGTTAGGTATTATTGGTCTGGTGCTGATGCTGGACCACGCTATCGACAGCCGGGCGGGCGCGCTGGCTATTACCAGCTACAGCCTGTATGGCGGCAGTATGATCCTGCTGTTTCTTGCCTCAACGCTCTATCACTCAATACCGGGAGAACGGGCGAAGTTCTGGCTGAAAAAGCTCGACCACTGCGCGATTTACCTGCTGATCGCCGGGACATATACGCCTTTTCTGCTGGTGGGATTAAGGTCACCGCTGGCGCACTGGCTGATGGCGGTGATCTGGGGGCTGGCGCTGGCTGGCGTGATTTTCAAGCTGGTGTTTGCCCACCGTTTCGAAGCGCTGTCGCTGGTCACCTATATGCTGATGGGCTGGCTGTCGGTGATTGTGCTGTATCAGATGGTGATGCGCCTGCCGGCAGGCAGCGTCTGGCTGCTGGCCGCCGGAGGGATCATCTATTCGCTGGGCGTGATCTTCTACGTGTCGAAGCGCATTCCCTACAACCATGCCATCTGGCATGGTTTTGTCCTCGGCGGCTGTTTGTGCCACTTTCTCGCTATCTATCTTTACGTGATGTAAGGGGCCTCAGCCCCTTCTGTTAACCCGCCGTAATTTCGTAAGGCAGCGGCTGTATAGCGAGCAGCCCGCCTTCATCCCCCTGCACACGCAGAACAGTATCCGGTTCAAGATCGTTGTTCATCACGGCCTGCACCCACACATCACCATTATCAAGCTGGCAGGCTGCCAGAATGGTGCCGGTGCGGCGCCAGTTTTCACCCATCTTCATTTCCAGCGACCCGTTCGCCGCAGGCACGATACCTGCTTTACCCGCCAGCCAGTAGAGCGCACGTTTATTGGCACCGCGGAATTTCGCGCGGGCGACCATCTCCTGCCCGGTGTAACAGCCTTTCTTAAAGCTGATGGCATCCAGCGCCTGCAGATTGGTGGCCTGCGGGATCAGCTGTGCTGTGGTTTCGCTGTCAATAATCGGGAAACCGGCTTCAATCTCCAGCGTCAGCCACTGTGAACTATTGTTGAGCTGGGCGGAATCGGCGAGCTTCTCACGCAGTTCCTGCGCTTTCGCAGCGCTGGTAACCAGCAGGAAACGTTCAGCGGGCAGATCGAACCACAGCAGCGTGCTGTCCCCGTCCTGCACGACCGGTGTCGCGGCGTCCGGCAGTGCGCTGAAGTGGTCCGCCAGCGCTGCCCTTGCCTGAAAACCGGCAACGCCGAGCAGCACGGCGTCATCGTCAGCGACGAAGGTGACTTTGGCGAACACCGCATACTTTTTCAGTTCGGTCAGCTGGTTATCGCGCAGGCTGCGGCGCTCAATATAGGCATAGCCGTCGGCGCGGTGAAACAGACGCAGATTACTCCACATCTTTCCTTTGGCATCACAGTGTGCCGCAGGGCGATGCTGGTCAGCGGCCAGGGCGGCGACGTCCAGCGTCACCTGACCTTGTAAATAACTGGTGCGGTCTGCGCCAGTGGCGGTGACCAGCGCCCACTCTTCCAGTGACATCAGGGTCAACGGCAGACGTGCCGATGCGGCGGGCTGGCGCGGCGGGAAAGAGATAATCGGCATAATTCAGTCCTAATTAAGGAAATGATGAAAATCTGCGACTCATGTTAAAAGAGCCGCACGGCTTTGCAACCTGTTTCCGGAAAATGCGGCACAAAACGCGTGATAACCCTGCAACTGATGCCACTGTTTTTGCGCAGCATCCCGCAGGGGTAAAATTGCATCATCAACAGTAACGCAAAAAAGCGTTACACTGAGCGCCATGTTTGATTAACCGATGCAGAGTGACATGGACATTTCAAATAAATCACGGATTCACTGGGCCTGCCGTCGCGGTATGCGCGAACTGGATATCTCCATCATGCCGTTCTTTCAGTATGAATTTGACTCGCTGAACGATGACGATAAACGTCTTTTCGTTCGCCTGCTGGAAAACGATGACCCGGACCTGTTCAACTGGCTGATGAACCACGGTGAACCGGCCGACGATGAGTTAAAGCGTATGGTCGCGCTGATTCAGCACAGAAACAAAGAACGTGGTCCGGTGCCAATGTAACCTGCGGATATCGCGGCGAGGCCAGGCGGTGGTGGTGTTACTGCATGGTGCCGTGATACTGGCACTTTGGCTGGTTCCCTGGCCGGGCAGCGCATCTCTGGCAAGAGTCGCCCTGCTGGCGCTGACGCTGCGCGAGTGCCTGTGCAGTCTGCGGCGTACGCAGAGCTGGCAGGGGGCGCTGATGCTGCACGAAGGCCATGAGTTTTACTGGCGTCAGCGGCAGTGGTGCATGGCTTCTCCCCCGTGGCTGACACGGCAGGCAATACGCCTGTCATTACGCGATAGCAAAGGCAGGCGGGCGCGGCTGTGGCTGTTTGCCGATGGTATGGATAACAGTGAGTGGCGGCTTTTGCGCCAGCAGCTGCTGAATAAAAAGGAACTGCGGGATGAGTAGCGCCACCATCTGGCTGGTAGAAGATGAAGCGGCTATTGCAGATACACTGACGTATATGCTGCAACTGGAGGGCTTTACCACCCGCTGGTTTCCTCGCGGCATGCCGCTGCTGGAGGCGCTGCAACAGGAGGCACCTGACCTGGTGATCCTGGATGTGGGTTTGCCGGATATCAATGGTTTTGAGCTGTGCCGCCGTCTGCTGGCGAGCGACCCTGACCTGCCGGTGCTGTTTCTCACGGCACGTAGCGAAGAGGTGGATCGTCTGCTGGGGCTGGAGATCGGTGCGGATGACTACGTTGCCAAGCCGTTCTCCCCTCGTGAGGTCTGCGCCAGAGTACGCACGCTGCTGCGCCGCCTGCAAAAACAGCAGCGCATTGCTCAGTCGCCACGCTATAGCGTGGGCAGTTTCACACTGGATGAAGCGGCTGCGCGCGTGGAGTGGTGCCAGCAATCGCTGGCGCTGACGCGCTACGAATATCTGCTGCTGAAAACGCTGCTGCTCTCGCCCGGCCGGGTCTTTTCGCGCCAGCAGCTGATGAATCTGGTGTGGAAAGAGGCAGAAGAGAGCTTCGATCGCACCGTCGATACTCATATCAAAACCCTGCGCGCCAAGCTGCGTGACATCAATCCTCACGAGCAGGTGTTGCTGACGCATCGCGGCCTTGGCTACAGCCTGGTGGCAGGCTGATGCGTATTGGCATGCGTCTGCTGCTGGGCTACTTTCTGATTGTTGCCGTGGCCGCCTGGTTTGTGCTGAGCATCTTCCTGAAAGAGGTCAAACCCGGCGTGCGGCGCGCTACCGAAGGGACGCTGGTCGATACCGCAACGCTGCTGGCCCAGTTCGCCCGCGCCGATATTCTCAGCGGTACGCCGCAGAACGGGCAGCTGGCGCAGGCGTTCGCGCAGCTGCGCGGTTACCGGGTGAGTGCCAATATCAGCGGTATCGCCAAGCGTCGTAACGAATATCGGGTTTATCTCACTGATGCAAAAGGCATTGTCCTGTTCGACTCCGCCGGAGTAGCCACCGGGCAGGATTACTCGCGCTGGAATGATGTCCTGCTGACGCTGCGCGGGCAGTACGGTGCGCGCAGTTCGCGCAGCAATCCGAATGATGATGCCAGCACGGTTATGTATGTCGCGGCCCCGGTGCGCGACGGTGCAACCATGCTGGGAGTGCTCAGCGTGGGGAAAGCCAACAGCACGATGGTGCCGGTCATCCGCCGCAGTGAGCGCCGCATCCTGTGGGCAGGTGCCGCGCTACTGGGAATTGCATTGCTGATAGGGCTGGGTTTTGTGCTGTGGATCAACCGCTCCGTTGGCCGCCTGGTGCGCTATGCCGACTCTGTCACCGCAGGCGAGTCTTTACCCCTGCCTGCCATGAACAGCAGCGAGCTGCGCAAGCTGGCGCAGGCGCTGGAGAGCATGCGGCTGAAGCTGGAGGGGAAACGCTATATTGAGCATTACGCCCATGCGCTGACGCACGAGCTGAAAAGCCCGCTGGCCGCCATCCGCGGTGCAGCGGAAATTCTCCAGGAGTGCCCGCCCGACGCTATCGTCAAACGTTTCTCAGCCAATATTCTTCAGCAGAATGCGCGCATGCAGCGGCTGATTGACAGCCTGCTGCGTCAGGCCACGTTGGAAAACCGCCCGGTGATCGAGCGCCAGGCGGTGAGCCTGCTACCGCTGGCGGCATCGTTATGCGACAGCCTGACGATCCAGGCGCAGGGCAAGCGACTCTCGTTTGACCGTGCCGCCTTTGACGGGCTGGTGGTACAGGCCGATGCGCTGCTGCTGGAGCAGGCGCTGGCGAATCTTATCGACAACGCGCTCGATTTCACTCCGCCTGAGGGGGAAGTGATATTAACGGTGAACAGCCGTGCGGGAGAGGTGGTTTTCAGCGTGCTGGACAGCGGCAGCGGCATCCCTGACTATGCACTCCCACACATTTTTGACCGCTTCTATTCGCTGCCGCGCAGTCACGGTGAGAAGAGCAGCGGGCTGGGGCTGGCCTTCGTTCAGGAAGTGGCGCGCCTCCACCAGGGCAGCATTGTTTTGAGCAATCGTCCCGAAGGTGGCGTCTGCGCGCAGCTGAGTGTGAAAAAATAAGCGCGCACTTCACCGTCCCTTCACATAACTTCATTTTCTCCCCATCCTGACGGGCTATCTTCTGCGTGATACACACAGGAGAATCCAACATGACTAAATCGCCCGTACTCTGGAAAATGCTGACGCTCATCGGCTGCCTTTTGCTGCTGCTGGTGCCGCTCAGCATGCTGAGCTCACTGATTACCGAACGTAGCGCATGGCGTGACAGCGTGGCCGACAAACTCAGCCAGAGCACCAGCGGCCCGCAGCGTCTGTTCGGGCCGCTGATTGCTGTACCCTGGAGCGAGATCGCGACGGAAACGCGTGATGGTAAAGACGTGACCGTGCAGGTCAATCATCTGCGCTACTATCTGCCTGACAGCCTTAAAGTCACGGGCGATCAGCAGGTGGAACAGCGTAAAGTCGGTATTTATCAGGGCCAGGTCTGGCGCACGGGGATCACCGTTAATGCCACCTTTAACAAAGAACAGCTGGACGATATGGCCAAACCGGGCATCATTCTGGGCGCCCCGCAGCTGGTGATGGGGGTTGGCGACTCGCGCGGCATCAGCAGCGTGACGCCGCTGAATGTGGGCGATAAGCAGTTTGATTTCCAGCCGGGAAGCGGTCTTCCGGGGAACAGCGAAGGATTACATGTTGCCCTGCCTGCTGAGATGTTACAGCAGAAAACACTGGCACTGAATTTTGCTATCAAATTACAGGGTACACGGCAGCTGGAAGTGGTGCCGCTGGGAAAAAACACCACCTTTGATTTGAAGAGTAACTGGCCGCATCCGGGATTTACCGGCAGCTTCCTGCCGGAGAAGCATCAGATTACGCCTGAAGGGTTCACGGCACGCTGGCAGAGCAGCTGGTTTGCTAACAATCTGAACTCGCTGGTGCGCAATGATTTTACCGTCAGCACCGAGAAACTCCCGGCCTTCAGCGCGATGGTGGTTAACCCGGTCGATCAGTACCAGCAGACCGAGCGTGCGGTCAAGTATGCCATTCTGCTGATTGGCCTGACCTACATGGCGTTCTTCCTGTTTGAAACTCTGACCGCGCTGCGCGTGCATCCGATGCAGTATCTGCTGGTCGGGCTGTCGCTGGTAATGTTCTTCCTGGTGCTGCTGGCGCTGTCCGAGCATATCGGCTTTAATCTCGCCTGGCTGACCGCCAGCCTGACCTGCGCAGCCATTAACGGCTTCTACCTGCAGGCGGTATTGCAGGGATGGCGTCGTAGTCTGCTGTTTGTCGGGGGTGTGCTGGTGCTGGATGCAGTGCTGTGGCAGCTGTTGCAGTCGGAGGATAGCGCGCTGCTGCTGGGCACCGGTGTACTGATGGCCGCCCTGGCAGCGGTGATGGCACTGACGCGCAATATCGACTGGTATCGCCTGTCGGCAACGGTGACGTCAGACGCTGCCACTGAAGAGGGGCAGAACGGCGAGGGGCGCTTCGGTCTGTGGAAATAATACCGGGCGCATCCTGAACCAGGGGCCGATCGTCATCTGCGATCGGCCTTTGCCATTTACAGCAGTTCAGCCATCTCGGTCAGGATCTGTTCACACCACTGAGCAATACGTTCATCGGTCTGCTCAAACTGGGTGATATCATCCAGCGCCAGGCCGACAAACTGTTTACCATCAGCAGTCAGCGGTTTTTTGCTGGTGAACTCGTAGCCTTCCAGCGGCCAGTAACCGATAAACTGTACGCCAGAAGGGGCCAGCACTTCATGCAGCATCCCTAACGCGTCAAGAAACCATTCGCTGTACTCCCCCTGATCTCCCATGCCGTACAGTGCCACGATTTTGCCCTGGAGATTGAGCTGCGGCAGATCGGTCCAGACGGCTTCCCAGTCTTCCTGAATTTCGCCAAAATCCCAGGTCGGAATACCGAGGATCAGCAGGTCATACTGTTCCATCAGGGTGGGAGAGTCATCTTTCAGGTTATGCAGCGTGACCAGATCCTCACCGATAAAGTCGCGGATCTTCTCGGCGGCCATCTCGGTGTAACAGGTGCTGGAGCCATAAAACAGACCAATATTCATGGTAGTCGAACTCATTTTTCGTAAAGTCTGGCGGTGATTATATCAGAAGCAGGCAGGAATAAGGCATAATGGACGCGCTTTGAACGTTCGGATAACGTGCCAGCATGCTGATTTATCAGCATAAAGTTGTTTTTCATGGCGCACGTCGTGTCATTAAACTGCAGAATAGAGAGGGTGGAGTGCAGGATAACGATCTGATTGAGCAGTTTCTTGACGCGCTGTGGATCGAGCGCAATCTGGCGCAAAATACCGTCTCATCTTATCGTCTTGACCTGCGATCGCTGTGCGGCTGGCTGGATCACCAGCAGCTGTCGCTGTTGACGGTGGATGCCGTTAATCTGCAGGGCTTTCTTGCCGAACGTCTTGAGGGGGGATACAAAGCGACCAGCTCCGCCCGCCTGCTCAGCGCTATGCGTCGCCTGTTTCAGTATCTTTACCGTGAAAAACTGCGTGCAGACGATCCCAGCGCGCTACTCTCTTCGCCTAAGCTGCCGCAGCGCCTGCCCAAAGATCTCTCCGAAGCTCAGGTGGAAAGGCTGTTGCAGGCCCCGTGCCTTGACCAGCCGATTGAGCTACGCGACAAGGCGATGCTGGAACTGCTGTATGCCACAGGGCTGCGCGTAAGCGAACTGGTGGGGCTGACGCTCAGCGACATCAGCCTGCGCCAGGGCGTGGTGCGCGTGATTGGTAAAGGTAATAAAGAGAGACTGGTCCCCATGGGGGAAGAGGCGGTGCACTGGATAGAGCAGTTTATCGAGTACGGCCGCCCGTGGCTGCTCAACGGTCAGTCGCTCGATGTGCTGTTCCCCAGTAACCGCGCGCAACAAATGACCCGGCAAACTTTCTGGCATCGGATTAAACATTACGCCACACTGGCGGGCATCGACAGTGCAAAACTGTCCCCGCACGTGCTGCGCCATGCGTTTGCAACTCACCTGCTGAACCACGGTGCGGATTTACGTGTCGTGCAGATGCTGTTGGGTCACAGTGATTTATCGACCACCCAGATTTACACGCACGTGGCGACAGAACGCCTGCGCCAGCTGCATCAGCAGCATCATCCACGTGCCTGATTTACGTAAAACAGCCTTTTAATCAGGCTATAAGGACATGAAATGAAGAAGCATTACCTGTTACTTTCGGGACTCATCGCCCTGGTCAGCGGACTGGCACACGCCGATGATGCCGCTATTAAACAGTCGCTGAACAAGCTGGGCTTACAGCAGACGGAAATCCAGCCCTCTCCGCTGCCCGGTTTTAAAACGGTCCTGAGTGAGAGCGGTGTGCTTTACGTCACCGACGATGGCAAACACTTCGTGCAGGGACCGCTGTATGACGTCAGCGGCAGTCAGCCGGTCAACGTCACCAATCAGCTGCTGGAAAAGAAAGTCGAAGCGCTGAGCAAAGAGATGATCGTCTATAAAGCGCCGAAGCAGCAGTATACGGTGACGGTATTTACCGATATCACCTGTGGCTACTGCCGCAAACTGCACGAGCAGATGGCCGACTATAACGCGCTGGGCATCACCGTCCGTTATCTGGCTTTCCCGCGTGAAGGGATGAACGGCAACGTGGCGAAAGAGATGAAGTCTATCTGGTCTGCCGCTGACCCTCGCAAAGCCTTTGATGCGGCGATGAAGGGCGAAGCCGTCTCCCCGATTGACGGCAAAATTGATATTGGTCAGCAGTATAAACTGGGCGTGCTTTATGGCATCCAGGGCACCCCGGCGATGCTGCTGGAAAATGGCACGATGATCCCAGGCTACCAGAGCCCACAGGACCTGAAAAAATTCCTCGACAGCCAGAAAAACGGCGGCTGATTTGGTGAACCGTAAAACTGAACTCCGTCGCCGCGAGGCGACGGACGCTGCCGCATTGCCTGCCGATCTCCATCCGCTGTTGCGCCGTCTGTATGCCCGCCGCGGCATCCACCAGGCCAGTGAGCTGGAGCGCGGTGCAAAATACCTGCATCCTTTCCAGTCGCTGAGCGGCATCCAGACCGCAGTAGCGATCCTGCAACAGGCACTGGCCGATAATCTGTGCATTATGATTGTGGGTGATTTTGATGCCGACGGCGCGACCAGCACTGCGCTGACGGTGCTGGCGCTGCGCAGCATGGGCGGCCAGAACGTGAAATATCTGGTCCCTAACCGCTTTGATGACGGCTATGGCCTCAGCCCGGAAGTGGTGGAGCAGGCCGCAGCGCGTGGTGCACAGCTGATCCTCACCGTGGATAACGGCATTTCTTCCCACGCTGGCGTGGCGCTGGCGAACGCAAAAGGCATTGCCGTGGTGGTGACCGATCACCACCTGCCGGGTGATACGCTGCCGGATGCCGCTGCCATTGTTAACCCAAACCTCAACGACTGCGCATTCCCGTCCAAGTCGCTGGCGGGCGTGGGGGTGGCGTTCTATCTGATGCTGGCCCTGCGCGCTCAACTGCGTGACAGCGGGGTCACCACGCTACCCAATCTGGCGGAACTGCTGGATCTGGTGGCGCTGGGCACCGTGGCTGATGTCGTGCCGCTGGATGCCAACAACCGCATCCTGGTCTGGCAGGGCCTGAGCCGTATTCGTGCCGGTAAATGTCGCCCCGGCATCCGTGCGCTGCTGGAGATCGCCAATCGCGATGCGCGTCAGCTGGCCGCCAGTGATTTAGGTTTTGCCCTTGGACCGCGCCTGAATGCGGCAGGGCGGCTGGATGATATGTCGGTCGGCGTGGCGCTGTTGCTGAGTGAAGATCTCGGCCAGGCACGTATGCTGGCCAGCGAGCTGGATGCGCTGAACCAGACGCGCAAAGAGATAGAGCAGGGGATGCAGTCTGAAGCGCTGGCCTTGTGCGACCGGCTGGAAAGCAGTAGCGAAGCGCTGCCGCTCGGCATCGCCATGTACCACCCGGAGTGGCATCAGGGCGTGGTCGGCATTCTGGCTTCCCGCCTGAAAGAGCGTTTTCATCGTCCGGTAATCGCCTTTGCTCCTGCCGGTGACGGAACGCTGAAGGGGTCCGGCCGCTCGATTGCCGGGCTGCATATGCGTGATGCGCTGGAGCGGCTGGATACCCTGAATCCGGGACTGATCATTAAATTTGGCGGTCACGCCATGGCGGCTGGGTTGTCACTGGAAGAGGCTAATTTTGAGCGTTTCCGTCAGTGCTTTGCCGAACTGGTTGGCGACTGGCTGGATGCGGAGTCTTTGCAGGGTGTGGTGTGGTCTGACGGCGAACTGATGGCGCAGGAGCTGACGCTGGCGACCGCTGAGCTGCTGCGTGAAGCGGGTCCGTGGGGCCAGGCATTCCCGGAGCCGACGTTTGACGGTAAGTTTAAGCTGCTACAGCAGAAGCTGGTCGGCGAGCGCCACCTGAAAGTGATGATTGAACCCCTCGGCGGCGGGCCGCTGCTGGACGGTATCGCATTTAATATTGATACCGCCCTGTGGCCTGACCCGAGCGTGAAGCAGATCGAGCTGGCCTATAAGCTTGACGTTAACGAGTTTCGCGGCAATCGCACGGTGCAGCTGATTATCGATCATCTCTGGGCGCTGTAAGTGAGGGATGACCGAAAAAGAAGGTCAGCCCCTACATTTCTCGCGTCGATCGTAGGGGGCGACCTTTTTTTCCGGTCGCCCCGGATATCACCCCGGTCGCCCCGGCTATCACCCCGGCCGGCGGCTTAACGCCAGCTTTGCCGCAAACAGCAGAAATACGCTGCCCGTGGCGCGGTCCAGCCACTTCACTACCGGCTCACGCTTCAGCACGCCCGACAGTCGGCGCGTGCTGCCAATCAGTAGCGACGACCACAGCGTACCCAGCAGCACATGAATCATCACCAGCCCGAAGGTCCACAGCACTGGCGAATGCCCGGTGGGAATAAACTGTGGCAGGAAAGAAACGTAGAAAATACCCACCTTGGGATTCAGCAGGTTGCCGAAGAAGCCGCGCAGGAACCAGTTCTGCGTTCCTGTCGCCAGACTGGCCTCACCCATCTGACGGCGTGGCTTGAGCAGCATCTGTATGCCCAGCCAGGCCAGGTAAGCAGCACCACACCATTTCAGCAGGTTATAGGCCAGTTCAGAGACGGCAATCAGCGCCCCCAGACCGAAAGCGACGGCCGCCGCCCATGCCAGACACCCGGCGTTAATTCCCATCTGTGCCTGAATCGCTTTCTTCGTTCCCTCCACGGCTGAGGTGCGTAAAATCAGCGCGGTATCCAGCCCCGGCGTCAGTGTTAACAGGGTGGCGGCAAAGGTAAACGCCAGTAATGCATCGGTGATGGACATGTTCAGACCTCCATTGTTCCAGGGGATGCCGGAAAGACCGCAAAAGAAGCACGGCGGCTACGGGCACTGAACACGCAAAGCGAGTTCAGTGCTACAAACTGTGTGCTATTTCGGTTAAACTGCTGCGTTAAACTCACGTCCATTTCGATCACCTAAAAAGATCTCAAAACCATGTTTGAAATTAATCCGGTAAAGAACCGTATTCAGGATCTCACTGAGCGCAGTAGCGTTCTTCGGGGGTATCTTTGACTATGATGCCAAGAAAGAACGTCTTCAGGAAGTAAACGCTGAACTGGAGCAGCCTGATGTCTGGAACGAACCCGATCGCGCCCAGGCGCTGGGTAAAGAACGCTCCGCATTAGAAGCCGTCGTTGAAACGCTGGACCTGATGGAGCAGGGGCTGGAAGATGTCGCTGGCCTGCTGGAACTGGCCGTTGAAGCCGAAGATGAAGACACCTTCAATGAAGCCGTGGTTGAACTCGACGGGCTGGAAAAGAAGCTCGGTGAGTTAGAGTTCCGCCGCATGTTTTCCGGCGAATACGACAGCGCCGACTGCTACATGGATATCCAGGCGGGTTCCGGTGGCACCGAAGCACAGGACTGGGCCAGCATGCTGCTGCGTATGTACCTGCGCTGGGCGGAAGCCAAAGGCTATAAAACCGAAATTATCGAAGAGTCTGACGGTGAAGTGGCCGGCACCAAATCGGCCACCATTAAAATCATCGGTGACTACGCGTTTGGCTGGTTACGTACTGAAACCGGCGTGCATCGCCTGGTACGTAAAAGCCCGTTCGACTCCGGCGGACGTCGCCACACCTCGTTCAGTTCGGTGTTTATTTACCCGGAAGTGGACGACAACATCGATATCGAAATCAACCCGGCCGACCTGCGTATTGACGTTTATCGCGCCTCCGGTGCCGGTGGTCAGCACGTCAACAAAACCGAGTCGGCGGTGCGTATTACCCACTTACCGACCAACATTGTTGTGCAGTGCCAGAACGACCGTTCGCAGCACAAAAACAAAGATCAGGCCTTCAAGCAGCTGCGCGCCAAGCTGTATGAATACGAGATGCAGAAGAAAAACGCAGACAAACAGGCGGCGGAAGACAACAAGTCTGACATCGGCTGGGGCAGTCAGATCCGTTCTTACGTGCTGGATGATTCCCGCATCAAGGATCTGCGCACCGGTGTAGAAACGCGCAATACTCAGGCGGTTCTGGACGGCGATCTGGATCGTTTTATCGAAGCAAGTTTGAAAGCAGGTTTATAAGGAACTCACATGTCTGAACAACAACCGCAGGCCGCTGATGCTGCACTTGAGCTGAATAATGAACTGAAATCGCGCCGTGAAAAGCTGGTTGCGCTGCGCGAAGCCGGTCTGCCTTTCCCGAACGACTTCCGCCGCGATCGAACTTCCGATACGCTGCACGCCGAGTTTGATGGCAAAGAGAACGAAGAGCTGGAAGCGCTGAATATCGAAGTCAGCGTGGCCGGTCGTATGATGACCCGCCGTATTATGGGCAAAGCCTCTTTCGTCACTCTGCAGGACGTGGGCGGGCGCATTCAGCTGTATGTTTCCCGTGACGATCTGGCGGAAGGCATCTACAACGAACAGTTCAAGAAGTGGGATCTCGGCGATATCGTCGGCGCACGCGGTAAGTTGTTTAAGACCAAAACCGGTGAGCTGTCGATTCACTGTAGCGAACTGCGCCTGCTGACTAAAGCCCTGCGCCCGCTGCCGGACAAGTTCCACGGCCTGGCCGATCAGGAAACCCGCTACCGCCAGCGCTATCTGGATCTGATCTCTAACGACGACTCTCGTAAGACGTTCAAAATCCGTTCGCAGATCATGGCCGGTATCCGTAACTTCATGGTTGGCCGTGAGTTTATGGAAGTGGAAACCCCGATGATGCAGGTGATCCCGGGCGGTGCCTCTGCGCGTCCGTTTATCACCCATCACAACGCGCTGGACATCGATATGTACCTGCGTATTGCGCCAGAACTCTACCTGAAGCGTCTGGTGGTCGGTGGCTTCGATCGCGTGTTCGAAATTAACCGCAACTTCCGTAACGAAGGTATCTCGCCGCGCCATAACCCTGAGTTCACCATGATGGAACTCTATATGGCGTATGCAGATTATAAAGATCTGATCGAGCTGACCGAAAGCCTGTTCCGCACTCTGGCGCAGGACGTGCTGGGCACCACCGTGGTGCCTTACGGCGACCAGGAGTTCGACTTCGGCAAGCCGTTCGATAAGCTGACGATGAAAGAAGCGATTCTGAAATATCGCCCGGAAACCAACCTGGCCGGTCTCGACGATTTCGATAAGTCCGTGGCTATTGCCCAGTCTATCGGCATTAAAGTTGAGAAGAGCTGGGGTCTGGGCCGCGTGGTCACTGAGATCTTCGAAGAGACCGCAGAAGCGCACCTGATCCAGCCAACCTTCATCACTGAATACCCGGCAGAAGTCTCGCCGCTGGCGCGTCGTAACGATCAGAACCCGGAAATCACTGACCGCTTTGAGTTCTTCATTGGCGGCCGTGAAATCGGTAACGGCTTCTCGGAGCTGAACGATGCGGAAGACCAGGCCGAGCGTTTCCTGCAGCAGGTTAATGCGAAGGACGCCGGTGATGATGAAGCGATGTTCTACGATGAAGACTACGTTACCGCGCTGGAGCACGGTCTGCCCCCAACCGCCGGTCTCGGCATTGGTATTGACCGTATGGTGATGCTGTTCACTAACAGCCACACCATCCGCGATGTGATCCTGTTCCCGGCACTGCGCCCGACCAACAAGTAAGCGCACTGCGTGACAGCAACGGTCAGCCTTATCGCTGGCCGTTTTTTTTCAATACAATCAGGATTTTACCGCGTCATTCAGCCAGTCTTTAAAGCGGGCATAGGGCACATACAGTGAAACGTCTTTATACAGCGTCTTGCCGGTTTTCGTGTCGTTGATACGCTTGCTGTAGCCGACAATCACCCCGCCAATCGAATCGTCAGAAGCGTTATACACCGCGCCGCCGGACATTCCCTGTACCACGCCCGCATCTGATGCCACCACCACACAGCTGACTTTATTCCAGGTATTTTTTAATCCGGTATTGATCAGGTTAGTCCCGGTGGAGGCCACCGGCATGGCCGATATAAAGCTGTAGCCATACATATTAACCTTGTCGCCAATCAGGCCGTTACGGAAATGCGGTAGCTGAACGTTATCATTTTTATGATACACCACGGCGAGATCGCATTCAGGATGCCAGGATTTGACGCGATACAGTGAGAATTTTGCCACGTGAGCCGCGGTCAGGCTGTAATTTGCCGTCAGGGGGATGGTGGTGCCCAGCGTGCCGAGACCCAGCACCGTCGGGATACCGGTGACCGTCATATCAACCCGATCGTGCGCTTCACTGCTGTACTGGTACTTCCCTACGGAACACCCGCCCAGAAAAAGGGCTAGCAGGCAAATGGCGTGTCGCATCGGGTCTCCTCAGTGATTCGGATACGGCAGGAATTGTCATAACCTCATTGACTGGCATATCGGCCGTTGGTCGCAGAACTTTAATGTATCTCGTCTACATCAAATTTGCCGTCAGACGGAGAGCTGGCGTTGAAGCACCGTCATCATTTTAAAACTTAAGAAAAATCGCAGGAGTTAATGATTAGGGAAAATGATGTAGGGGTGAATTAAGGCAAAGTATAGCGAAGAAAAATGACAAAATGCGTATGCGATCGCATTTTTTGCTTCAATTTTCTCTCTTTGTGCTGATTCTTGCCTGGCAGACAACAGTCTGTTGCCGGGGCGGGGCTGTAAGCCTTTCAACAGCTATGCTTTAATGGTTTGCTGTGACGCAGATCACTCATTTTGCGCGTACTGCGTTAATAATTTTTCTGACCACGCATGTTCTCTGAGTGCAGAGGGCAGGTTTTCAAATATTCTGGGAGTGTAAGAGATGCCTGTTTCATTACTGGCGCTGGCGTTGAGTGCCTTTGCTATCGGCACCACCGAATTCGTCATTATGGGGCTGCTGCCGGAGGTGGCGAATGACCTGCGTGTATCCATCCCCTCAGCGGGCTGGTTGATCAGCGGCTACGCGCTGGGCGTCGCAATTGGCGCGCCAATTATGGCGCTGCTGACCGCGAAGCTGCCGCGTAAGCGCACGCTGACGCTGCTGATGGCGATTTTTATTGTCGGTAACATCCTCTGTGCGCTGGCCTATACCTATAACCTGCTGATGCTGGCGCGTATTGTCACCGCACTGTGTCACGGCGCGTTCTTCGGCATTGGTGCGGTAGTGGCGGCCAGCCTGGTGGCACCGGGAAAACAGGCCTCCGCAGTGGCGCTGATGTTTACCGGACTGACGCTGGCCAACGTGCTGGGCGTGCCGCTGGGCACCTGGTTTGGCCAGATGTTTGGCTGGCGTGCCACATTCTGGGGCGTAGCGGTCATTGGCGTGCTGGCCTTTATCGGCCTGATCGTCAGCCTGCCGACCAATCGTGATGAAAAACCCGTGCACCTGGCGTCGGAAGTCAGCGCGCTGAATAACGGCAAGCTGTGGCTGTCACTGCTGATGACGGTGTTTTTTGCCGCTGCGATGTTTGCGCTGTTCAGCTACATTGCCCCGCTGCTGTTGCAGGTGACGGGCATCACCGACCGCGGCGTCAGCTGGACGCTGTTCCTGATCGGCGCCGGTCTGACGGTGGGCAATATCCTTGGTGGTAAACTGGCCGACTGGAAAGTCTCGTTCAGCCTGATCCTCAGCTTCTCGCTGATTGCGGTGTTCTCACTGCTGTTCAGCTGGACCAGCCATTCACTGTGGCTGGCGGAAATTACCCTGTTCCTGTGGGCGATGGCGACCTTTGCGATGGTCCCGGCGCTGCAGATTAACGTGGTGCGCCACGGTAAAGATGCCCCGAACCTGGTATCGACGCTGAATATCTCTGCTTTTAACGTCGGCAACGCGCTGGGGGCCTGGGTTGGCGGTGCGGTCATCGGCGGCGGATATGGTCTGACGGCGGTTCCGGTTTCAGCGGCGCTGCTGGCACTTACCGGCCTGCTGGTCTGTCTGTATACCTTCCGGGGTTCACGCGGCCGTCCTCAGGTGGCTCGCGCTTAACTCAGCCGCTGCGCCAGCCGCTCGCTGAACAGGCCAATGTGCTGTTGCAGGTGCAGACTGAAGGCATCGACCAGCGCAGAGGCCGGGCGGTGGCGCGGCCGGATAAGACTGACGGTGAACGGCACTGCGATGCTGAAACGCCGTATCACCATACCGCTGTCGGCATAATCCAGTGCCGTCAGCGGATTCACTATCGACACCCCAATCCCCGCTCTGACCATCGCGCACACCGATGCCGCGCTGTGTGTCTCCATCACCATGCGTCGCTGCACGCCGTGTTCGGCAAAAATACCGTCCAGAATCTGCCGGTAGCTGTCAGTTCGCGACAGGCTGATATAGTTCTGCGCGCTAAAATCCGCCGGCGTCAGCGTGGCCCGCTGCGCCAGCGCGTGATCGGCTGGCAGCACGCAGACCTCATCTCCGGTAAACAGGGCGCTGCGTACGGTACCCGCCGGCGTCTGCATGGTTTCGGTCAGGCCCAGATCGTAACGCTGTGCCGACAGCCACTCTTCCAGTAGCGGAGACTCCTGCGGAATAATATTCAGACTGAGGTCCGGATAGCGCTGCATAAATGGCTGACACAGCAGCGGCAGCAGCGACTGCGAAAAGACCGGCAGGCAGGCCACCGACAGCTCCCCCTGACGAAATTGCTTCAACCCTTCGGCAGCACTGATAATACGGTCCAGTCCGTACCAGGAGCGCTGCACCTCTTCAAACAGCTGTAACCCCTGCACGGTAGGCTGCAGGCGGCCGCGCACCCGCTCAAACAGCTGCAGGCCAAGTAGTTTTTCTAAACGTGCCAGCTCGCGGCTGACGGTGGGCTGCGAGGTATGTAACAGCGTGGCCGCTTCGGTCAGGTTACCCGTGGTGACCACCGCGTGAAAAATTTCAATGTGACGTAACGAAACTCCGGCCATCCTTTACCCCCTGTTAATTCATCCCATATCATGGATGAATAGAATCCGATAAAACAGATATTTTTCTCCCGGTTCGCGCTGTGGCGTAATGAATGACATAAACCTAAGGAGAATTTTTATGCCACGCCTGCTAACTGACACCACCACCGCCCTGACTCAGGACAACCTGCTGCCGCTGGCGCTGCAATATGGCGGCCCGCTCTGGGCTTACGATGCGGCGATTATCAACGACCGTATCAGCCAGTTACAGCAGTTCGACGTGGTGCGCTTTGCGCAAAAAGCCTGCTCTAACATTCATATCCTGCGCCTGATGCGGGCGGCCGGAGTAAAAGTGGACTCCGTATCGCTGGGCGAGATTGAACGCGCACTGGCGGCGGGCTATCTGGCGGGAGGCGACGAAATCGTCTTTACCGCCGACCTGCTGGATGAGCCAACGCTGGCGCGGGTTGCAGAGCTGAAGGTGCCGGTCAACGCCGGTTCGGTAGATATGCTGCACCAGCTGGGCCAGGTGTCTGCCGGGCATCCGGTCTGGCTGCGCGTCAATCCGGGCTTTGGTCACGGCCACAGCCAGAAAACCAATACCGGCGGTGAAAACAGCAAGCACGGCATCTGGCATGGTGATATGGCGCTGGCGCTGGAAGCGATTCAGCAATATCAGCTGAAGCTGGTAGGGATCCACATGCATATCGGTTCCGGCGTGGACTACGCTCACCTGGAACAGGTGTGCGATGCGATGGTCGATCAGGTGGTCAGTTTTGGCCAGGATCTGGAGGCGATCTCCGCGGGTGGCGGGCTGTCGATTCCCTATCGCCTGGGTGAAGAGACGATTGATACCAGCCACTATTACGGCCTGTGGGACGCGGCGCGGCAGCGTGTGGCGCAGCATCTCGGCCATCCGGTGAAACTGGAAATTGAACCGGGGCGCTTCCTGGTGGCGGAATCTGGCGTGCTGGTAAGCCAGGTACGTGCCGTTAAGTCGATGGGCAGCCGTCACTTTGTGCTGGTGGATGCCGGGTTTAACGACCTGATGCGTCCGTCGCTGTACGGCAGCTATCACCATATTTCCGCCATTGCCGGAGATGGCCGCCTGCTGGATGAGCACAACACCGTTGACACCGTGGTGGCCGGTCCGCTGTGTGAATCAGGGGACGTCTTTACCCAGCTGGAGGGCGGCAAGGTGGAAACCCGCGCGCTGCCTGCGGTGAAGGTTGGCGATTATCTGGTGTTCCATGATACCGGTGCCTACGGTGCCTCGATGTCGTCGAACTACAACAGTCGCCCGCTGATCCCGGAGGTGCTGTTCGAAAACGGCCAGCCGCGCCAGATCCGCCGTGCGCAGACCGTCGCTGAACTGCTGGCGCTGGAGCTGTAATCCGGCCTGTGGGCTGACCGAAAAGAAGGTCAGCCCCTACGTTACAGCAGCCTCCCCCCGTACCCGTTTTCACCCCGCAAACATCTCTTTCCTCAGCAGGACAATCTCTTCAGCCAGATCGCGGCACAGCATGGCATTCATCAGGTGATCCTGCGCATGCACCAGGATCAGCGTCACCGGGACCTTACCACACCCCTCGTCGGCCCCAATCAGCTGCGTCTGGATCTTATGTGCGCCTTTCGACGCTTCTACAGAGGCTGCCAGTGCATCATCTGCCAGCTGCCACTCCCGCTTGCGGGCGTGCTGGATAGCGCTCATGGCATGGGATCGTGCTTCACCCGCATTGATCAGTAACTCCATCATCGTTTGCTCGAAATCCATCACTGCCTCCATTGGTATACCAAAATTGGTCTGAATATCTTATTGGAATACCAGTGATCACTTCTGAGAGTCTTATCACAGTAAATAATCAACAATTGTATATTTTTGGTATGCCACAACAGCGGAAGTTCAACAAAATATCAATGCCGGGATGCCTGACCCTTTACCTCGAGGATTTATACATGTCTCTACAGGATCGGTTAATCGACTCGCTGGGGAGTTTTGCCACAAAATTCAACAGCTACCGCTATATCATGGCGATCAAAGCGTCGTTTATTACTCTGATGCCGGTGATTATTGTCGGTGCATTTTCGGTGCTGATTTCCAATATGGTGCTGGACGGTAAGAACGGGCTGGCAAGCTTTCAGGCGCTGTCATTCCTGGCAGAGCTGAAGCCCATTACCTCCAGCATTAACTACGCCACCCTGAGCTTCCTGAATATCGGCGCCGTGTTTTTGATCGGTATTGAACTGGGGAAAATCAACGGCATTAAAACGCTGTTCCCCGGCCTGCTGGCGATCATCTGTTTTATCGCCGTGACGCCGACCACATTAAGCATGATGGTCAACGGGGAGATGCAGGTGGTGACCGACGTGCTGGCGAAACAGTTCTCTGATACCAAGAGCCTGTTCCTTGGCATGTTCATCGCCATCCTGTCGGTCGAAATCTACTGCCGCCTGGAACATGTTGATCGCCTGAAAATCAAAATGCCGGATACCGTGCCGCCCAATGTGGCCGCGTCGTTCTCCGCGCTGATCCCGGCGATCATCACCGTCTCGGCCATCGCCACCTTTGGCTTTATTTTCCACCGCTTTACCGGCATGTATCTGTATGACGCGGTGTACAAAATTGTCCAGGAGCCGCTGGAGTCGGTGGTGCAGAGCCTGTGGGGCATCCTGCTGCTGATGTTTGTCGCCCAGCTGTTCTGGGTGATCGGCATCCACGGTAACCAGATGGTAAAACCGATTCGTGAACCGCTGCTGCTGGGAGCGATTCTGGTCAATATGAATGCCTTTGAGCAGGGCATCGAGGCACCGAACATTATCACTATGCCGTTCTGGGACGTGTATATGAGTATTGGCGGTTCCGGGCTGACCATCGGGCTGCTGACGGCGGTGATGCTGGCCACCAAACGCAAAGAGATGCGCGAAATTGCCAAGCTCTCCTTCGGGCCGGGTCTGTTCAATATTAATGAGCCGGTGATCTTCGGTATGCCGATTATGCTGAATCCGATCCTCGCCATTCCGTTCATCATCACACCGCTGATCACCGGATCGATTGGTTACTTTGCCACGGTCACCGGGTTTGCCGGAAAAGCCGTGGTGATGGTGCCCTGGACCACACCGCCGATTATCAACGCCTGGCTGTCCACGGCGGGATCGATGGGGGCGGTAGTCACGCAGATCGTCTGTATCCTGGTCTCCATTCTGGTCTATCTGCCGTTCGTTAAAATCGCCGCGCGCCGTGCGGAAGCCGCTGACGCGAAAGCGTTACAGCCTGAACTCGCGAAACATTAAGGAGCTATGATGAGTACCCTGAACGTTACCATCCCGGACGATTTTATCCTCGGTGCTGCCGCCTCGGCGTGGCAGACCGAAGGCTGGAGCGGCAAGAAAGCCGGCCAGGATTCGTATCTTGATGCCTGGTACCAGAATGACCGCCACGTCTGGCATAACGGCTATGGACCGGCCGTCGCCACGGATTTCATCAACCGCTACAAAGAAGATGTGGCGCTGATGAAGGCGGCGGGGCTGACGCACTACCGCACGTCCATCAACTGGGCGCGTTTTCTCACCGATTATGAAAATGCCGTGGTGGATGAAGAGTATGCGGCGTATTACGACAGCCTGATCGACGAGCTGCTGGCTAATGGTATTCAGCCGATGCTGTGCCTGGAGCATTACGAGCTGCCTGCCACGCTGCTGGAGCAGTACGGGGGCTGGGGCTCGAAGCACGTGGTTGAGCTGTATGTTCGCTATGCTGAGCAGGTCTTTGCCCGCTACGCCCACAAAGTCACGCGCTGGTTTACCTTTAACGAGCCGGTGGTGGTGCAGACCCGCGTCTACCTGGATGCGCTGCGCTGGCCGTATGAGCAGAACACCGATAAATGGATGCAGTGGAATCACCATAAAAACCTCGCGACGGCGAAAGTGGTCAGCCTGTTCCGTGAGAAAGGCTATCAGGGAACTGTCGGCACCATTCTGAATCCGGAAGTGACCTATCCCCGCTCCAGCGCCGCGCACGACGTGAAAGCCGCGGAAATGTACGATCTGTTCTATAACCGCGTTTTTCTCGACCCGGCGATTAAAGGCGAGTACCCGGATGAACTGATCGCACTGCTGGCACAGCATCGGGTGCACTGGGAGGTGGACGCGCAGGAGCTGGCGATCATCAAAGCCAACCGCGTCGATGAAGTGGGCATCAACCTTTACTATCCGCACCGGGTGAAAGCCCCGTCGCGGGCGTGGCACCCGGAAACGCCGTTCCACCCGGCATTTTACTATGAACATTTCGAACTGCCGGGGCGTCGTATGAACCCCTCGCGCGGCTGGGAAATTCAGCCTGCCATCGTCTGGGACATGGCACTACGCATGAAAAACGATTACGACAATTTCCCGTGGTTTATTGCGGAAAACGGCATGGGGATCGAGAACGAAGCGCGCTTTAAAAACGCGGACGGCGAGATTCAGGACGACTACCGTATCGATTTTATCACCGGGCACCTTTACCAGGCGGTGAAGGCCAATGCCGCAGGGATGAACTGCCTGGGTTATATGCTGTGGGCCTTCACCGACAACGTATCACCGATGAACGCCTTCAAGAACCGTTACGGTCTGATTGAAATCGACCTTGAAAACCAGCGCCAGCGGCGGATGAAGAAGTCTGCCCACTGGTATCAGCAGGTCAGCAGCCAGCGCCAGCTGACCGTCACGCTGGATGATGAAGCTAAATAAGGAGTTAATGATGCAACGAATCGTACTGGCCTGCGCGGCAGGCATGTCCACCTCCATGGTGGTGACACGCATGGAAAAAGAAGCCGCCGCCCGCGGTCTGAGTTACCAGATCTATGCTATCCCGGAGCAGAATCTGCGCGATGAGCTGGAAAACTACCCTGGCGAAGTGGCCGTGGTACTGCTGGGGCCGCAGGTACGCTTCAAGCTGGAGGAGAACCGTAAGCTCACCGACAGCTACCAGATCCCGATTGCGGTGATTGATTCTGTTGCCTATGGCACCCTTAACGGCGCAAAAGTACTCGATCAGGCGCTGGCTTTGGTAAACTAGCCGGAATCAATTCAGACAATGGCTTAAAAGGTGAAGATCTGTGGACAAAGGTGCGCCTGCGCAGGAAAAAAAGCAGTATCAGGAAATCGGGCACGATCTGCGTCAGCAAATTATCGACGGCCACTATCCGGTGGGTTCCAGGCTGCCGCCGGAGCGCAATATCGCGGAAACCTGGGGCGTCAGCCGCACCATTGTTCGTGAAGCCCTGCTGATGCTGGAGCTGGAAGGGACGGTGGACATCCGTCAGAGTTCCGGCGTCTATGTGATGCGCATCCCTTCACAAAGCGGTGATGAAGAGGAGGCATTCTTCCGCAGCGACGTTGGCCCGTTTGAAATGCTGCAGGCGCGTCAGCTGCTGGAGAGCAATATCGCCGCGTTTGCGGCGAAAATGGCCACCAAAGCCGATATTGAAAACCTGAAACGTACCCTGGAGCAGGAGCAGCGCGCCATCGCCCTCGACGATAAAAGTCAGGACAATGACAAGCTGTTCCACCTGCTGCTGGCCGGGGCGACACAAAACCAGATGCTGCTGGATACCGTAAACAGTATCTGGCGGCATCATGAAAGCAGCCCGCTGTGGCAACAGCTGCGCAGCCATATTGAAACCCGCAGCTACCGGCTGAAATGGCTGGGCGATCATCAGACGATCCTCGCTGCACTGCGCCGTCGTGACGTGATGGGATCCTGGCAGGCGATGTGGCAGCACCTCGAAAATGTCAAACACAGCCTGCTGGAACTCTCTGACGCCGATGCCCCCGACTTTGACGGCTATCTGTTTGAATCAGTGCCGATTTTTCAGGGAAAACTGGTATGAATTCGCTGCGCATTGTGCCGTTAAGTGCCGCAGTGGAACACCGTGAGACCCTCATTGACTGGCTGTGGCAGGCATTTGGCAGTGATAACAGCCGCGACTTTTTTGCCAGCGTGATCGACAGCAGCCTGAGCGGTGCCGATCTGCCGCTGACGTTTGTCGCGCTGGATGGAGAGCGGGCGGTGGGCACCGTCGGCTTATGGCGCTGCGACCTGATCAGCCGTCAGGATCTGTTCCCCTGGCTGGCGGCTCTGTACGTGGCGGAGGGCTATCGCGGCCACGGGTTAAGCGCGCAGCTTCAGCAGACGGTGATTGACTGCGCCCGCCAGCGTGGCGACCGCCAGCTGTATCTCTATTCCGCCTGTGCGGATTACTACGAACGTTTCGGCTGGGCATACATCGGTGATGCGCTGGATTATCCGGCGACAGCGGTGCGGCTATATCACAAAGCGCTGGAGTGAATTTTTGAGCCGGTCGCGTAGGGGCTGACCCTCTTTTCCGGTCAGCCCGCTAACATCCATTACGGCGGCGAACCCACCGAGTGGCGGCGCACCAGCGTTGGACTGAACAGATTGGTAATCTCCGGCAGCGGCTGACCGTGCGCTAACGCCAGCGCCAGTTCCGCAGCCTGCTGTGCCATGGTCACAATCGGATAACGCACCGTCGTCAGACGCGGGCGAACATAGCGCGACACCAGTACGTCATCAAAGCCAATCAGCGACATCTCTTCCGGCACGCGTAAGCCATTGTCGCTCAGAACTGCCAGCGCACCGGCGGCCATCGAATCGTTATAACAGGCCACGGCGCTAAAGGTTTTACCCTGGCCCAACAGCTCGGTCATCGCCTGCTCACCCCCCACTTCATCCGGTTCACCAAAGGCCACCAGGCGGTCGTTACACGGCAGATTGTGCTCTTTCAGCGCGTCATAATAGCCCTGCAGACGGTCAGTGGCGTCGGAAATCGAATGCGTCGAGCAGATGTAAGCAATGCTGGTATGTCCCTGCTGGATCAGATAGCGGGTGGCCAGCCAGGCGCCGTAACGATCGTCCAGCGCAATGCAGCGGTTTTCAAAACCGGCCAGAACGCGGTTGAGCAGCACCATACCGGGCAGCTGCTTCATCAGCGGGATCAGTTCTTCGTCGGGAACCTGCTTGGCATGAACCACCAGCGCCGCGCAGCGATGGCGCATCAGCTGCTCGATGGCCTGGCGCTCTTTCTGCTCATTGTGGTAACCGTTACCAATCAGCAAAAAGTTACCGGTTTGCCAGGCCACAGAGTCCACTGCCTTGACCATGGCACCGAAAAACGGATCGGATACATCCCCGACCACCAGCCCGATAGTTTCCGTTGACTGCTGGGCCAGCGCCCGCGCATTGGCGTTAGGGTGATACTGCAACGATTCCATCGCGCTGGTCACCGCAAGGCGCGAACTTTCACTGGCTTTAGGGGAGTGGTTAATGACACGGGATACGGTCGCCACCGAAACGCCCGCAAGCCTGGCAACATCCTTTATAGTAGCCATTGGTTCAATGCCTTCCTGGGTAAGCGTTTACATTGCCATTAGTGTTGCGGAAAGTGCCAGTGACTGCAAGCCTGCGCAACCACGCAGAATGTCGCAGGCATCGCAAAGCCAGACGATAAAACGCCCTGTGCCGCTGCCCGCAGAATGATGATATTCTGGGTTTCCAAAAAAAATGCCAGAGCGGATCCTGAAATGACGATAAAGAAAGTGCCACATCTTGCCCACTGGGGAGCCTTCAGTGCCGTAGTGGAAGACGGAATACTGCGCCGCTGTGAGCCTTTTTTCGCGGACCAGGATCCCTCCCCAATGCTCAACACCATTCCCGAACTGGTCTACTCCGATAAGCGTATCCGCCAGCCGATGGTGCGCCGTTCGTGGCTGAAGTCGCGCGAAAACAGCGACCGCAGCCTGCGCGGCCGTGAGGATTTTGTCGCGGTCGACTGGGATACCGCCCTGGATCTGGTGGCCGAAGAGAATCGCCGGGTGCGTGACCGCTATGGTGCCAGCGGCATTTTTAACGGCTCTTACGGCTGGTCTTCCGCCGGGCGTGTGAACCATGCCCGCACCCTGGTACGGCGTTTCTATAACCTCGGCGGGGGCGGCATTGATCAGCAGGGTAACTACAGCTGGGGCGCGGCACAGTTTTTCCTGCCGTATGTGATTGGCACCTATATGCCGCTCACCGGGCGCGTCACCGACTGGCCGGGCGTGATCGAACACTGCGAAATCTTCGTCGCCTTTGGCGGCCTGGCGCTGAAAAATAGCCAGGTGGCCTCTGGCGGGGCAGGGGAGCACAGCCTGAAGCCTGCGCTGCTGCAACTGGCGGCCAAAGGCACGCCGGTGATTAACATCAGCCCGATGCGCGATGACTGCCCGGCCTTTGTTAATGCCGAGTGGATCCCGATCCGCCCGAACACCGATGTGGCGCTGATGCTGGCGCTGGGGTATGAAATTGAGCGCGTCGGCGCGGTGGATAATGCTTTTCTGCAGTCGCACTGCGTGGGCTACCCGCAGCTGCGCGCTTACCTGCTGGGTGAAAGCGACGGCCAGGCGAAAACGCCGCAGTGGGCCAGCGCGATCACCGGCATCCCGGCGGCGCGTATTACGCTGCTGGCGCAGCAGCTGTGCGGCAGACGCAGCTTTATCACCTGTTCCTATTCGGTCCAGCGCGCCCATCGTGGCGAGCAGCCGTACTGGATGATGATTGCGCTCTCCTCCATGCTGGGCCAGCCGGGGCTGCCGGGTGCCGGGTTCTCCTTCGGTCATGGCTCGATGAACAGCGTCGGCAATCCGCGTACCGAAGGGCCCTCGCCGCTGATGTCTGCCGGGCACAACCCGATTGCCGAACGGGCGATCCCGGTGGCGCGCATCAGCGATATGCTGCTTAACCCCGGTACGGAATATACCTTCCAGGGGCAGACGCATACCTATCCTGATATCCATCTGGTGCACTGGGCGGGGGGTAACCCGTTCCACCATCATCAGCAGCTTAACCGTCTGGTTGAGGGCTGGCAGCGCCCGGATACCGTGATTGTGCAGGATATCGTCTGGACGCCCGCGGCGCAGATGGCGGATATCGTCCTGCCGGTCACCACCTCGCTGGAGCGTAATGACATCGGCGGGTCGTCGAAAGACCGCTTTGTACTGGCGATGCATCAGGCGATTAAACCGCAGCATCAGGCGCGCAACGACTTTGATATTTTTGCCGATATCGCTGAACGCCTGGGCTACCGCGATACCTTTACGGAAAACCGTAACGAGCGCCAGTGGATAGAACACCTCTACCAGCAGTGCGCGGTGGCGCATCACGCTAAAGGTATTGAGTTCCCGGAGTTTGACAGCTTCTGGCAGCAGGGCCACGTGGAGACTGCGCGTCCAGAAAACGACTGGGTGTTTATGGAAGATTTCCGCCATGACCCGGTTGCCCACCCGATTAAAACCGCCAGCGGCAAAATAGAGCTGTTTTCGGAAACCATTGCCGGTTATCAGCTGGCTGATTTTGTCCCGCACCCGGAGTGGCAGCCGCCTCAGGAGTGGCTGGGCGCGCCAGTCAGCCAGCGTTTCCCGCTGCATATGATCTCTATTCAGCCCCATGACCGGCTGCACAGTCAGATGGACGCCACGCCGACGGTACAGGCGAATAAAACCGCCGGGCGTGAAACCCTGTTAATGCACCCGCAGGATGCTGCCGCACGCGGTATCAGCGAGGGTGACGTTATTGAGGTCAGTAACGATCGCGGCACCATGCAGGCGGGAGTACGCATCAGCGACGGTGTCACACCGCAGGTGGTGCTGATTGCCACCGGAGCCTGGTTCGATCCGGGTTTTGGTAAAGCCTGGCAACCTTACGACCGTGCAGGCAACCCGAACGTGCTGACGCTGGATATTGGCACCTCGTCGCTGACCCAGGGTCCGAACGCGATGAGCTGCCTGGTCGAGATCAGAAAAGCGAATATTTAATGCCTGAAATAAAGCAGATGAAAAACACCATGTGGCTAAAATGGAAGCGCGCTCTGAAAAATCAGCAGGAAAAGGCGATAAAGCAGAGAGATTGCAAAAAAACCTATAAATCACATGGCTGGTTACATTTTGCGGGTAACTGTTGCGATTACCCTGTAGCGGCGTAACGCACAGGATTGCTACAGTTCAAGTCCCAGAGGTATTGATGGGTGAACATCAAAAAGTTTTTAACGCTTTGTTTCACCAACCTGCGCAGATGCGCAGGTTTTTTTTGCCTGCAATTCGGTGAGTGCTTAGTAATATTCTGATTTTTATGATGTTATTGTAATTATCATTCCGGGCCGAGTCAGAGCAGCCACTCACGATCTGAAACACAGTTTCCCTGTTCTCTCTGCGGCATTTTTTGTATAACTGCCAGCAAGTTATCTCCCAGCCTGTACCGGAACCCAGATGCCCCCGTTAAAGAAATTCCTGGCGAAATCAAAATCTCAGCCTGCCCCCACTTTCAATCCCCTGCGTTTCCGGCTGGTCTGCCTGGGAGTGATGACCTGTCTGGTGGTTTTGCTGGCGCGGGTGGCCGATTTACAGCTGATCAACCATCCGATGCTGGAAAAACAGGCGGATGAACGTTCTCTGCGTACCGTCACGCTGCCGACCAACCGCGGGACGCTGCTGGATCGTAACGGGGAAGCGCTGGCACTGAGCGTGCCGTCGCGCGATATCATTGCCGACCCGCAGCGCGTGCTGGAAGCACATCCGGATTTTACCAGTGATAAATGGCAGTACCTGGCGAATGCGCTGGAACAGCGCCCGGAGCAGCTTGCGGCACAGATTAACGCCAACCCAAACCGCCGCTTTCTCTATCTTGGGCGCAAAGTTGAGCTGGGCATCGCCAAGGATATCGTCAGGCTGCACCTGACCGGCATCAGTACGGTGTATAACGACAGCCGCTACTATCCGATGAGTGAAGCAACCGGCCCGCTGCTTGGCATTGTCGGCGCGGACAACAGCGGGCTGACCGGGCTGGAAAAGGGGTTTGATAAACTGCTGCAGGGCACGCCGGGGGTGGAAAAATACCGTCAGGATGCCAGCGGTAATATCGTGGCGATGATTGACTACGATCCGCCAAAGCAGCCGCCAACGGTGCAGCTCAGCATCGATAAATTTGACCAGTACACCATGTACAGCAAACTGCGTGACGGGGTGCTGCTGAATAAGGCCGATTCGGGTGCCGCCGTGCTGGTAAAAATCGACACCGGGGAGATCCTCGGGATGGCGTCCTACCCGTCGTTCAACCCGAACAACTTTGTTGATGTATCTCCGGCACAGATGCGCAACACGGCGATTAATGACAGCTTTGAGCCCGGTTCGACGGTGAAACCGCTGGTCGTGATGGAAGGCCTGGCGCGGAAGCTGGTGCGCCCGGACTCGGTGCTGGATACCACCCCGTACCGCGTGAATGGCCACCTGATCCGCGATGTGGGTCACTGGTCGCGTCTGACCATGACCGGCATCCTGCAGAAATCGAGTGATATCGGGGTATCGCACATTGCGCTGGCAATGCCGGCCGAGGTGCTGGTGAACACCTATCATGCGTTCGGCCTGGGCAAACCTACCGGGCTGGGCCTGACCGGGGAGAGCGTCGGCTACTTCCCGCTGCACCGTGAGCGCTGGGCCGATATTGAACGGGCCACGTTCTCATTTGGCTATGGCCTGCGCGTGACGCCGCTGCAGATTGCCCGTGAATATGCCACGCTCGGATCCTTTGGCATCTACCGACCGCTCTCTATTACCCGGGTCAGTCCACCGGTTTCCGGTCACCGCGTGGCGGATGAAGAGACGGTGCGTGAGGTGGTGCATATGATGGAAAGTGATGCCTTACCGGGCGGCAGCGGCGTGCGTGCTGCCGTACCGGGCTACCGGCTGGCAATCAAAACCGGTACGGCAGAAAAAATGGGCGACAGTGGGAAATATGACGGTGGCTATATTAACTATACCGCCGGTGTGGCACCGGCCAGTAACCCGCAGGTGGCGCTGGTGATTATGATCAACCACCCGACAGCTGGCGATCACTTTGGTGGGTCGGTAGCGGCACCGGTATTTGGCAATATTATCGGCCCGGTGCTGAAACATATGAATATCGCGCCGGATGCGATTTATCATCCCGGCTGATGAAATACGCGGGAAAACAGGAAACCGCGCCTGACGAATATTGCACTCCTCCAACCCACGCCATGCGTGGGTTTTTTTATGTCAGATTCCGTTTTGCTTCAAGTTGTTACAACGGTGAAATTCGCTGACAACTTTTATTCCCCATCTACACTAATCGCCAAACCCGGCATCAGCGAAATCGCTAAGGTGTGCGCAGCACGGTGCAGTACCGCATTCCACTGCATTGTGTAGCCCCCTGAGGTGTTGGTAGCGCTGCAGGGGGCGATTCTTACCATCAGGAACCGATGATGATGCCGAAATTAAAAGACAGGACGCCGAAAGTTGGCGGACGCTCAGCTGCTTTTCAGCTAAGAATTCATCCTGAACTTCATGAGCAACTGAGAACGTTAACTGAAAATGACAATGTCACGCTTGCCTGCTGGTTGAAAGACCTGGCGCGGCGTGAACTAAGAAGGAGGGGAATAGAACCACGGGGTTGACCAGCGTACTGAGTGGCTCACGCACTCCCGCTCAGCGCTTGCCGCATGATTTAGCACAAATAACTTATTTGTAGCTTTTCGAAAAAATATTTAGCACAAAATTAACATAAACCGACTTTTCACCTTCTTATAATGCTGTTTATTTTTGAGAGTAATCACTCTCGTTATTAATTTCATGACTACCTAATTGAGAGTTCATAATGCACTTGAGGACACTTTCTGCGAGTTTGATTTTTTTGCTGGCTGCCTGCGATCAGAGCGTGGCACCGTCCGGTGAAGCACCAGTTAATGTGGGTATCAGCACGTTAAAAAGCGAGCCTGTTACCCTGTTTACTCAGTTGCCAGGCCGTACCACGGCGATACGCACGGCGGAAGTCCGCCCGCAGGTCAGCGGCATTGTGCTTAAACGCCTTTTTACAGAAGGCAGCGAGGTGAAAGCCGGACAACCTCTTTACCAGATTGACCCCGCCACTTATCAGGCCACCTACGACAAAGCGATGGCCAACCTGATTAACGCCAATAAACTGGCCGCACGTTACAAACCGCTGGCGGCGGCGCATGCCATCAGTCAACAGACTTATGATGATGCAGTTGCTGCGGCACGCGAAGCGAAAGCGGACGTCGAAACGGCGCGGGTCAACCTTAACTACACCCATGTCAGGGCACCGATTACCGGCCATATTGGCCGTTCGCTGTCTACGGAAGGGGCACTGGTGACCAACGGCCAGAGCAACTACATGAGTCTGATTCAGCAGCTGGATCCGATCTATGTTGACGTCAGCGAATCGTCGCTCGATCTGCTGACACAGCGTCGCGCTCTGGCCAGCGGCGCGCTGAAAGCCGCAGGAAAAAACGCCGCCGCGGTCAAACTGACGCTGGAAGATGGTTCGGCATACCCGCTGGAAGGGCGGCTGGAATTCTCAGAAGTGACCGTCGATGAAAGCACCGGCAGCGTGACGCTGCGTGCGGCCTTCCCCAATCCCCGGCGCGACCTGCTGCCGGGGATGTTTGTCCATGCCAGCCTGCCGCAGGGCGTATCAGAAAAAGGCATCCTGGTTCCGCTTGAAGCCATCATGCATGACACCAAAGGGCGTCCTTACGTCTATGTCGTTGGGGGGGATAACCGCCTCAGGGAGCAGATGATTACTACCGGACAGATGACAGGCGAAAACTGGCTGGTGGAAACCGGTCTGAAGCCAGGCGACAGCGTGGTGGTGGAAGGGCTGCAAAACGTGCAGCCAGGAACCCTGGTGAAAACCAGCCAGCGGCGGATCGTCAACGCTCAGCATTCAAATCTGACCACTGCCGACCCCTCGGCGCAGTAGTAGCGCAGCAAGGATATTCTGATGTCTAAATTTTTTATTGAACGCCCTATTTTTGCGTGGGTAGTGGCGATTGTTGTCATGCTGATTGGTGGGCTGTCGATTTTCACCCTGCCCATTAATCAGTATCCCAACATTGCTCCGCCCGCGATCTCCGTGCAGGTGGTTTACCCTGGCGCCAGCGCTGAAACCACACAGAACACGGTAGTCCAGGTGATTGAGCAGCAGCTAAACGGCCTGGATAATCTGCGCTATATCGAATCGCAAAGCAGCAGTGACGGCAGCGCCCAGATCATTGTCACCTTTAACCAGGGCACCGATCCGGATATTGCCCAAGTTCAGGTACAGAACAAGGTGTCGCTGGCGGAGTCACAGCTGCCGACGGAAGTGGTCCAGCAGGGGATTAACATCCGCAAATTCCAGGTGAACTTTATGCTGGTGGTTGGCCTGACATCCAGTAATCCACAAATGAGTAACGGTGACCTGGCTGACCTGCTGGTATCAAAGTTACAGGACCCGATAGCGCGCAGTAACGGTGTGGGTGACTTTATCGTCATGGGGGCAGAATACGGCATGCGTATCTGGCTCGACCCGGCAAAATTATATCAGTATCAACTGATACCCAGTGATATCACCAACGCCATCAACCAGCAGAACGTGCAGGTTGCCAGCGGTAAGCTGGCCGGTTTGCCTACAGTGTCGGGAGTCAAATACAGTGCCACTATCGTCGGTAAAACCCGTTTGCAAAAGCCGGAGCAGTTCAGAAATATTTTGCTGAAAGTGAATCCTGACGGCTCACAGGTCCGGCTGCGCGATGTCGGCGGTGTTGACCTCGGTCCGCAGGATTACAGCATTTCTGCCACCTTCAACGGCCAGCCTTCGGTCGGTATCGCCCTGCGTCTGGCCAGTGGTGCAAACGTGCTTGATGCGGTGAAGAATGTGCGTAAAACGGTGGCCGATATTGCCCCTTATATGCCAGAAGGGGTCAAAGTTAACTTCCCGTACGACACCTCTCCCGTCGTCAGTGCCTCGATCAATGAAGTGGTTAAAACCCTGTTTGAAGCCATCGTGCTGGTGTTCTTCGTCATGCTGCTGTTCCTGCAAAACCTGCGGGCGACGCTGATTACCACCATGGTAGTGCCGGTGGTGCTGCTGGGAACCTTTGGGATTCTGGCGCTCAGTGGCTACACCATCAATACCCTGACGATGTTCGGGATGGTGCTGGCGATAGGCCTGCTGGTCGATGATGCTATCGTCGTCGTGGAGAACGTCGAGCGCGTCATGCACGAAGAGGGGCTGGATCCGAAAGCCGCCACCATTAAGTCGATGCAGCAGATCCAGGGGGCGCTGGTCGGGATTGCGCTGGTGCTGTCTGCCGTGCTGTTACCAATGGCGTTCTTCAGCGGTTCCACCGGCGTTATCTACCGCCAGTTCTCCATCACTATTGTTTCCGCCATGGCGCTTTCCGTACTGATGGCAATGATCTTTACCCCCGCCCTGTGCGCCACCATGCTGAAAAGTAATGCCGCAGAGCAAAAAACCACCGGATTTGCCGGCTGGTTTAACCGTAAGTTTGACGCGGGCACCCTGCGCTACAGCAACGGTGTCGGGACGGTGATCTCTAAACGCAATCTGTTTTTCCTCGTCTATCTGGCGATCATCGGTGTGACAGGCTATCTGTTTACCCGCGTACCGACGTCGTTCCTGCCGGATGAGGATCAGGGGGCAATGATGGTGCAGGTAACGCTGCCAGCCAACGCCTCCAGTGAGCGAACTCAGGCCGTGCTGGATGAGATAGAAAGCTGGCTGTTGAAAAACGAGCCAGAAATACAGTCGGTGTTTTCACCCAACGGCTTCAGCTTTGCCGGGCGCGGAGAAAATACCGCCATGTCATTTGTGCTGCTGAAACCCTGGGATACCCGCAACAGTGAGCAGTCGGTGAGCAAGCTGGCGGCGCGTACCATGGCCCACTTTGCCCATATGAAGGATGCGAAAGTGTATGCGCTGGTTCCTCCGGCCGTCATGGAGCTGGGTAACGCCACCGGGTTTGACTTCTTCCTGCAGGATACCAATAACCAGGGGCATGCTGCGCTGATGGCGGCGCGTAACCAGTTCCTGGCTATGGCCGCGAAAGACAAACGCCTGTTTGCTACCCGTCCGAACGGGATGGAGGATGAGCCGCAGTATCATCTGGTTCTTGATGACGAGCGCGCACGGGCGCTGGGCCTCAGCCTGCAAGATGTCAACGATACGCTGTCCACCGCCTGGGGGTCGAGCTACGTTAACCAGTTCATCTATAACGGCCGCGTGAAGAAAGTTTATGTGCAGGGCAACGCCGGATCGCGCGTTACGCCTGAAGATCTGGACAAGTGGTATTTCCGTAATTCCAGCGGCGAGATGGTGCCGTACTCGGCATTTGGTAGCGGGAAATGGGAATTCGGCTCCCCGCGCTATGAGCGTTTCAACGGCGTATCGGCGGTTCAAATTCAGGGGGCCCCTGCGCCGGGCTACAGCTCCGGTGAGGCGGTGAAAGCGGTCAATGAGATTGCCGCCACGCTGCCTAAAGGCTTCCGCGTCAGCTGGCACGGACTGTCGTATGAGGAGCAGATGTCGGGTTCCCAGACCCCGGCGCTGTATACCATCTCCGTTCTGATGGTGTTCCTGTGTCTGGCCGCACTGTATGAAAGCTGGTCAATCCCGATCTCCGTGTTGCTGGTGGTTCCGCTCGGGGTACTGGGGACCATTCTGGCGGTGTTGCTGCGCGGTCTGAATAACGACGTGTTCTTCCAGGTCGGGCTGCTGACCACCGTCGGGCTGGCGGCGAAGAATGCCATCCTGATCGTCGAGTTTGCCAAAGATCTGCATGATAACGAGGGCATGGATCTGGTTGAGGCGGCGATTGAAGCCGCGAAATTACGTATCCGTCCGATCATTATGACCTCAATGGCCTTTGTGTTGGGCGTCTTCCCGCTGACGATTTCACATGGGGCAGGGGCGGGCAGCCAGCACTCAATTGGTACGGCGGTAGTGGGGGGCATGATTACCGCGACCTTCCTCGCTATCTTCTTTGTGCCGATGTTTTATGTCGTAGTGGCTAAGTTCTTCTCCGACAGGAAAAAAACGAAAACTGAGGTTGATCAACATGATGCGTAAGTCATTCACTCTGGGCATTGTGCCGCTGGCGATGATACTGGCAGGCTGTACTATGGAGCCGGACTACCACCGCCCGGCACTGCCGGTCGCCGCGCATTATGACAGCCAGGATACAACGCGCGCCGGAAACGGCGCGGATATCCGCTGGCAGAGCTTCTTTACCGATCCGGTGATGCATAAGCTCATCGCCAGTGCGTTAGCCAATAACCGCGACCTGCGCGTCGCCGCGCTGAATGTCGAAGTGGCGCGTTCTCAGGTGCAAATTGACCGTGCGGCGCTGATGCCTTCGATTGACCTTGATGCCGGAGGAACCGGCACCCACCTGCCGGGCGATCTGTACAGCACCAAAAACAGCGGTTCGGTGACCTACCACCAGCTGAATACCAGCCTTGGCGTCACCGCCTGGGAGCTGGACTTCTTTGGTCGCCTGCGCAGCCTGCGCGATCAAGGGCTGGAGCAGTATCTGGCGATGTCGGCTACCCAGCGCGCCACGCAGATCAGCCTGATTTCCGAAGTGGCTTCCAGCTACCTGTCGCTGTGTTCGGACAACGAGCTGCTGAAACTGGCGCAGGACACCGCGCAGAGCCAGCAGGACTCGTATGACCTGACCCGGCGCAGCTATGACGGCGGCGTGGCCAGCGAGCAGGATCTGGTGCAGGCAGAAACCGCAGTACGGGCCGCTCAGGCTGATATTGCCACCTACAGCCGTCAGGTGCGCCAGGACGTTAACGCGCTGGCGCTGCTGGTCGGCAGCGATCTGCCGCCGGACCTGCTGGAGGGGGCACGGCTGCAAAAAGAGTGGCATTTCCCGGTGACACCCGCGGGGCTGCCGTCTGACCTGCTGACGCACCGCCCGGACATCATCGCGGCGGAACATACGCTGAAAGCCGCCAATGCCAATATTGGTGCAGCACGCGCAGCGTTCTTCCCCAGCATCAGCCTGACCGCTTCCGGCGGTTCGACTTCCGCGACCTTCAGCCATCTGCTTTCTGGCGGTACGGCCGCCTGGTCGTTTGGCCCTAGCATCAATCTGCCGATCTTCGACGGCGGCGTGAACATGGCCAATCTGGATATTGCCAAACTGCAAAAACGCATAGAAATTGCCGACTATGAAAAAACCATCCAGACGGCGTTTAAAGAGGTGGGGGATGCGCTGGCCGGGCAGGAAACCTACCAGGATGAGCTCAAGGCTCGCCAGCTGGACGAAGCCGCGAACCA
This sequence comes from Erwinia sp. Eh17-17, assembly GCF_039675725.1. Taxonomy (NCBI): domain Bacteria; kingdom Pseudomonadati; phylum Pseudomonadota; class Gammaproteobacteria; order Enterobacterales; family Erwiniaceae; genus Erwinia; species Erwinia sp. Eh17-17. The sequence goes on from NZ_JBDFQT010000007.1 coordinate 131,029, forward strand.
GCGTAATTTCAGCTTTGCCAACGTGCGCTACCGCGAAGGGGTCGACAATTATCTCAATGTACTGGTTGCGCAGCGTTCGCTGTACGCTTCACAACAGTCGCTGATCGCCACGCGTCTCGGGCAGCTAAACCAGCAAATCATCCTCTATAAAGCGCTGGGAGGAGGCTGGAAGTCGTAACTGAACGTGAATAATAATCTGAGCTGCTAATCACAGCCGTCGATCGTTTGGCGGGCCGGGCATTCCCTGGCCCGCCAATCCCTTCAGAATCACACTAAATCCTCAATAAATATTGAGTTGTCGGCACCTTTCCTGCATCGTTACCGCAGTTTATTGCGGCTAAAAGGATCAGGCATGCTGTTTTCAATACTGCGTTTTCTGCTGCGCGTGCTCTATCGTACGCGCCTGACGGGTGACCTCTCCGGGTTGTACAAAGAGAAGGTGCTGATTACCCCAAATCACATGTCGTTTATTGACGGCATCCTGCTGGCGGTCTTTCTGCCGGTAAAGCCGGTGTTTGCGGTTTACTCCTCGATCACCGACCAGTGGTATATGCGCGCGCTGCGCTCAATTATCGACTTCGTGCCGCTTGACCCGACTAAACCGATGGCGCTGAAACATCTGGTGAAGCTGGTGGCTCAGGGGCGTCCGGTTGTGATCTTCCCGGAAGGGCGTATCACCGTCACCGGATCGCTGATGAAAATATACGACGGTGCGGGCTTCGTGGCCGCGAAATCACAGGCTACGGTGGTACCGCTGCGCATTGAAGGCGCCGAGTACACCGTGTTTGGCCGTCTCGGGGGCGTGTTTAAACGCCGCCTGTTTCCCCGTATTACCCTGACTGTCCTGCCTGCGACCACCATCCCGATGCCGGAAGCCGCGCGCGCGCGCGACCGCCGCAAGCTGGCGGGAGAGCACCTGCATCACATCATGATGGAAGCGCGCATGGCAGTGCGCCCGCGTGAAACACTCTACCAGGCGTTTCTCTCTGCGCGTACCCGCTACGGTCTGTTTAAACCCTGCGTGGAAGACGTTAATTTCAAGCCGGACAGCTACACCGGACTGCTGAAAAAGTCGCTCGGCGTGGGCCGTATTCTCGAGCGCTACAGCCAGCCGGGCGAATATATCGGCCTGCTGCTGCCGAACGCAACGGTCACGGCGGCGGCAATCCTCGGTGCCTCAATGCGCGGGCGCATCCCGGCGATGCTGAACTACACCGCCGGGGTAAAAGGGCTGACCAGCGCGCTGGCCGCTGCCGAAGTGAAAACGGTGTTTACCTCGCGTCAGTTCCTCGACAAAGGCAAGCTGGGGCATCTGCCGGAGGGGATCCCTCAGGTGCAGTGGATCTACCTTGAAGATCTGAAAGACACCGTGACCACTCAGGACAAACTGTGGATCCTGCGCCATCTGCTGACGCCGTCGCTGGCGCAGGTGCCGCAGCAGCCGGAAGATGCCGCGATGGTGCTGTTTACCTCCGGCTCGGAAGGCCATCCGAAAGGGGTGGTGCATTCGCATAAAAGTCTGCTGGCTAACGTTGAGCAGATCCGTACCGTGGCTGACTTCACCCCGCGTGACCGCTTTATGTCCGCGCTGCCGCTGTTCCACGCCTTCGGCCTGACGGTGGGTCTGTTTACCCCGCTGATGACCGGGGCGCAGGTGTTCCTCTATCCCAGCCCGCTGCATTACCGCATCGTTCCTGAGCTGGTGTATGACCGCAACTGCACCGTGCTGTTCGGCACGTCGACCTTCCTCGGTAACTATGCGCGCTTTGCCAGCCCGTACGACTTTGCGCGTCTGCGCTACGTGGTGGCGGGGGCAGAGAAACTGCAGGACCAGACCCGCGAGCTGTGGATGGAAAAGTATGGCATCCGCATTCTGGAGGGCTACGGTGTCACCGAATGTGCCCCGGTGGTGGCGATTAACGTGCCGATGGCGGCAAAATCCCATACCGTCGGCCGCATCCTGCCAGGTATGGACTCACGTCTGATCGCCGTGCCGGGTATTGAGAACGGTGGCCAGCTGCAGCTGCGTGGCCCGAATATTATGAAAGGCTATCTGCGCGTTGAGCATCCGGGCGTACTGGAAGCTCCTCAGGCTGATAACGGCGAAGGGAAGATGGAAGCAGGCTGGTACGACACCGGCGATATTGTCAGCTTTGATGAAGGGGGCTTCTGCCAGATCCAGGGGCGCGTGAAGCGCTTTGCTAAAATTGCCGGAGAGATGGTCTCGCTGGAGACCGTAGAACTGATTGCCCGCAAAGCCTCGGACGAAAAGCAGCACGCGGCGACCATGAAACCGGACGGTAATCGCGGCGAGGCGCTGGTGCTGTTTACCACCGACGCCCAGCTCACCCGTGAACAGCTGACCCGTGCCGCCCGCGAGCTGGGCAGCCCGGAGCTGGCTGTTCCCCGTGATATCCGCGTCCTGTCCCAGCTGCCGCTGCTCGGCAGCGGGAAACCGGACTTCGTGACCCTGCGTGAAATGGCCGAAAAGCCGGAGGAACAGGCATGAGCAGCACACAGATGGGCTATCAGCCGCTGATGTCTAAGGGGATGATGGCGGTGATTATCGCCCAGTTTTTCTCGGCATTTGGCGATAATGCGCTGCTGTTTGCCACCCTGGCGGTGTTGAAATCGCTGGTATATCCGGAATGGAGTCAGCCGGTACTGCAAATGATGTTTGTCGCCACCTACATCATTCTCGCCCCGTTCGTCGGTCAGCTGGCCGACAGTTTCGCCAAAGGGCAGGTGATGATGTTTGCCAATGCGCTGAAACTGCTCGGTGCGCTGGCGATCTGCTTCGGGTTTGATCCGTTCCTCGGTTACAGCCTGGTAGGTATTGGTGCTGCGGCTTACTCCCCGGCGAAATATGGCATTCTGGGTGAGCTGACCGGAGGGGAAACCCTGGTGAAGGCCAACGGCATGATGGAGTCCTCGACCATTGCTGCCATTCTGCTGGGATCGGTGGCCGGAGGCTTCCTGGCCGACTGGAATCTGACGGCTGCGCTGGTCGCCTGCGTGCTGGCGTATGCGCTGGCGGTGGCGGCGAACGTGCTGATCCCTAAACTGGCGGTGGCGCGTGCAGGGCAGTCCTGGCATCCGGCCCGGATGTCCGCCAGCTTCTTCCGCGCCTGTGGCACGCTGTGGCGTGACGGCGAAACGCGTTTTTCACTGGTGGGCACCAGCCTGTTCTGGGGCGCAGGCGTCACGCTGCGTTTCCTGCTGGTGCTGTGGGTGCCGGTCGCGCTGGGGATCAGCGATAACAAAACGCCGACGCTGCTGAATGCGATGGTGGCAATCGGCATTGTCTTCGGGGCGATTGCCGCAGCGAAGCTGGTGACGCTGAAAACCGTGGGGCGCTGTATGCCTGCGGGTGTGCTGATTGGCATTGCGGTGCTGGTCTTCTCGCTTCAGCATCAGGCGATCAATGCCTATGTGCTGCTGGTGATTATCGGCATGCTCGGCGGCTTCTTTGTGGTGCCGCTGAATGCGCTGTTGCAGATGCGCGGTAAAGACTCGGTCGGCACGGGTAACGCTGTCGCGGTGCAGAACCTCGGTGAAAATACCGCCATGCTGCTGATGCTCGGGCTCTACACGCTGGCCATTAAGTTCGGTGCACCCCCGGTGGCCACGGGCGTCGGTTTCGGCGCGCTGTTTGCTCTGGCGATTGCTGTGCTGTGGGGCTGGCAGCTGGCGCAGAAACGCCGCGTCTGATATTTAACGGGCCGCAAGGCCCGTTTTCCGCACTTAAATACTCTTATTCTTATTCATTTATCCTTTCTGAAGACGATCGCCTCCGGTAAAGTGGCCCACGGTTATTATTAGTTTAATACGTAAGTATCACTGTCTTTATGGAGAAACAGACATGGAAAGAAGGGAGTTTATTGCAAAATCTGCACTGGCGCTGATTGCGTCCGGCGTCGGGATGGGCACCAGCCGTTCGCTGTTTGCCAGTAGCGAAAAGTCGAAGCCCGGTGTCACTTCAGGCAAAAAAGGGGATAAGCCCACGCTGGCGTTTGTGCTGTATCAGGGCATGACACCGCTGGATATTATCGGCCCGGCCACCGCCCTCGCAGGCGACGATCTGCACGTTGAATTTGTCGCGCACGACCTCCAGCCGCTCAAGTGTGAACAGTCTTTCATGCAGTTCTGCCCGACCACCACGTTCGATCGTTTAGATCGCGTCGATATTCTGTGCGTAACCGGAACCGGTAATCCTTATGCTCATCTGCTGGACACGAAAATGCTCGACTGGATGCACAAAGTCGGCAGTGAAGCGGAATGGGTGACCAGCGTCTGTACGGGGTCGATTTTGCTGGGCGCAGCAGGGCTGATGAAGGGCTACCAGGCCACGACGCACTGGTCGATGATGGAGGATCTCAAACCGTTTGGCGCTATTCCGGTGGATGAGCGCGTGGTGACTGACCGCAACCGTATTTCCGGCGGCGGCGTGACGGCAGGCATTGATTTTGGTCTGACCCTGCGCGACAAACTGACCGGCAAAGAGAGCGCGGAGTTTGCTCAGCTGCTGATGCAGTACGACCCGCATCCTCCTTACAACAGCGGCACACCAAAAACGGCACCGGAAAACGTGACGCAGGATGCCCGTAAGATGGTGATGGGAAATGTAGAAGCCGAGACGCCAGACTGGCAGCGTCGGGTACAGGAGAGCGCTAAACGCGCTGAACGCTACTCCTGAATGTCCAGGGGCGAGGTATACCTCGCCCTTAACGATCCGCCCGTGAAGATTTACGGTGCCGGGTAAGTATAACGGCGGTGAATCGCCTCCAGCCCTTCCATCACCTCTTCATTCAGCGTGACGTCATAGCTGTCGATATTCATTTTCAACTGTTCCAGCGTGGTCGCGCCCAGCAGGGTGCTGGCGACAAACGGCTGCTGGCGCACAAAGGCCAGCGCCATCTGCGACGGGTCCAGTCCGTGCTGCTTCGCCAGTGCCACATATTCGCTTATCGCCTGAACGGACTGTTCGCCGCTGTAGCGCTTGAAGCGGCTGAACAGCGTATTACGCGCACCGGCAGGCTGGGCGCCGTTAAGGTATTTCCCGCTCAACGTCCCGAATGCCAGGCTGGAGTAAGCCAGCAGCTCTACGCCTTCATGCTGGCTGATTTCGGCCAGGCCGACTTCAAAGCTGCGGTTCAGCAGGCTGTAGGGGTTCTGAATACTGACGATGCGCGGCAGCTCATGCTTCTCCGCCAGCTGCAGATAGCGCATCACGCCCCATGGCGTTTCATTGGATACCCCGATATAGCGAATTTTACCGGCGCGAACCTGTTCAGCCAGCGCTTCGAGAGTTTCCAGCAGCGTGACGGTGGCCGCGCTGTCGGTGTATTCGTAATTCAGCTTGCCAAAGCAGTTGGTCTGGCGCTGCGGCCAGTGCAGCTGATACAGGTCGAGATAGTCGGTGTTCAGACGCTTCAGGCTGGCGTCCAGCGCGCTGCGAATATTCTTGCGGTCCAGCGCCTGTCCAGGACGGATCGAGGCATCTGCGCCGCGGATCGGTCCGGAGACCTTAGAGGCCAGGATAATTTTATCGCGGTTACCGCGCGCAGCCAGCCAGCTGCCAATATACTGCTCGGTCAGGCCCTGCGTTTCCGGACGGGGCGGGACAGGATACATTTCGGCAGTATCAATCAGGTTAATACCACGGCTCAGGGCATAATCCAGTTGTGCATGGGCGTCGGCTTCGCTGTTTTGTTCACCAAACGTCATAGTGCCCAGCCCCAGAGAACTGACTTCGAGGGTACTGTGGGGGATACGGTGATAATGCATTGCCGGCTTCCTTTTTCATTATTCAAAGGTCAGGGACATCAGGGCGTCCGCAACAGTCGCTTTCTGCCTGGGACTGGCACACGTCGCGCCAAAAACCCGGTTTTTGACTATAACCGTGCTTCGCGGGCGGGGGAAGGGGGGATTTAGCGGGAAGTGCGGTGAAGCCACCGTTAACTGCGGGAGTCAGGTGGCAATATCCGGCTTAACGCTCAACGATAGACGATACTTCATCACCGTTAATTTGCTTCTCGTGACCGCTATCATCGGTATATTTCACCAGACCGGTTTCTTTATCGATCTGCGGCTTACCGTCGGTCATAATCATTTTGCCTTCTTTAGTTGCCATCACGTAATCACTGCTGCAACCGCTGACCAGTACCGTCAGGCCCAGGACTACTGCGCCAATCATCGACTTCATACCTGCTCTCCATATTCTTTATTACTCAACATATTAGTGTAGTAATAAACTATTTTCCCTGTGGTAATAAATAGTATCAGTCTGAAAATAGACCCTGCGCACTGCCCGCCATTGACAAATGACCAGCACTATTTCTTTGCCCGGCCAGAGCTGGCCGGGCTTGAGGATATTACAGCGGGTTTTTTTTATTGCGTACCAGATTGAGGCATTCCACCGCCATGGAGAAGAACATGGCGAAGTAGATGTAACCTTTCGGAATATGAATGTTGAAGCTTTCCAGTATCAGCGTGAAGCCGACGAGGATCAGGAACGCCAGCGCCAGCATTTTCACTGACGGGTGACGATCGACAAATTCACCAATCGCGCGGGCGGCAAACATCATCACCAGTACGGCAATCACCACGGCAGCCATCATAATAATCAGGTGATCGGACAGGCCAACGGCGGTAATCACGGAGTCGAGGCTGAAAATAATATCCAGCACCATGATTTGTACGATAGCACCGGCAAACGAGTGCACGCTGGTCTTGTGCTCCCCTTCGCCGCCCTCAATGCTTTCATGAATCTCCATGCTGGATTTCCACAGCAGGAACAGCCCACCAAACAGCAGGATCAGGTCACGCGCTGAGAACGCATGATCCATCAGGGTAAACAGAGGATCGGTCAGGCGGATAACCCAGGCAATCGAGGCCAGCAGGCCAAGACGCATCAGCATCGCGCCAGCCAGCCCGATGCGGCGGGCCGTATTCTGCTGATGTTTAGGCAGTTTTGCCACCACCAGAGAGAGGAAAATAATATTATCTATCCCGAGAACTATCTCGAGGATCGTCAGCGTGCCAAGCGCTAACCAGGCATTGGGATCGGCAATCCATTCAAACATGTTAAAAACACACCTTAAACTTAAACAAAAGCTAAACGGCGATTATACGCAAGGTTGACGATAGTAGGAAAACCTTTAGCGCAATGGTTACAGAAGAAAATGGCGGGCAAGCAGAGGCGCGGTAAACGTCTTTTTAAGATAAAAGCCGCGCGGCAGCGTCATTACAGGCTGCCCGTCGCGGCCAATGCCCTCGGTCAGCGCTTTACTGTTGGCCGCTTTGGGGCGAATTTGCAGGAACTCGCCGTGGCGTGCCGTGATCTGATCGACCTGACCCAGCACGATCATATCCATCAGCTCTTCCCAGTCGCGCTGCAGCTGCAGTTCCTCTTCGGCGCTGGGGCTCCACAGCAGGGGCGCACCGACATGGCGCTGTTCCAGAGGAATAGCGCGATCCCCTTCTACCGGCACCCAGAGCACCCGCGCCAGCTTATGGCGCACGTGGCTGTTTTGCCAGGTCACCCCGCTGTTGCCGGTCAGGGGAGCTACGCAGACAAAGGTGGTTTCCAGCGGGCGTCCGGCGGCATCCACCGGAATGGTTTTCAGCTCAATGCCGATCCCGGCGAAGTCCTGTTCCGGTTTACTGCCTGCACTGGCACCGAGATAACGTTCCAGTAACAGACCCACCCAGCCTTTATCACGCTTCAGATCGCGCGGTACTGGCAGGGCGATGCGCAGCGCCAGCTCGCCCAGCGTATACCCGGCAAGGGCCGAGGCACGCGCCAGCAGTTCTGCTTCATCCTGCGGTGGGGGAACGAAGTAAAGATCGTCACTCATCATCACGTCCGGGTTTTGTTCAAAAAATAGCCGTCATTTGCGCACACGAGGAATATGGCTAACTTATCTGGGGAAAACACTAATAATAGCATGATAACTCGTGTTTTTTTATTGCATCCGCTGCCAGAAAATATCCCACTCTGTACAGTTTTACCCGTCTTGTCACCGACAATGAACAGGATCACGGGGGTACTTATCCACAGAAAAGTGGGATAACTCACCTTTTACAATAATACTGTTTCCATTTACAGCCTTGACGGCGGCACTTTTCCCCAGTTTTGCGCTTTTCCCGGCGAAGTAATCAACATATTCTGTGGATAACGTAGTAAGCGTTCGATCTTTCACCAGCGGTCGATCATGACCCTGTGACAACCGCATGACAACCGGGGGGAAAGCTGTGGTTAACGACAAAGGTTACTGATTAATATGGGTTTATTCTTATTTTTTTTAGGGGCGCTTTTTATCCGCCAGAAAGTTTTCCCCATCTGTTAACAGAGTTCTGCACAAAGCTATCCACAGAAAACGTGAATAAGATCGCGTTTTTGTCCGGGTTTCTGTTTATAACTTTGCCAAAAAGGATGAGTTATCCCAGCCTGACGCGATCACCTCGTCTGAAACCAGTGGTTTACCGTCTGTAAGGAGTATGAAACAATCAGAACATCCAGTTTTAGTTTGAGGTAGTCCGGTGATCGATGATGATGGCTACCGCCCGAATGTTGGTATCGTAATTTGTAACAAGCAGGGGCAGGTGCTGTGGGCCAGACGTTTCGGTCAGCACTCCTGGCAGTTTCCCCAGGGGGGTATTAACCCCGGTGAAACGGCGGAGCAGGCGATGTACCGCGAACTTTTCGAGGAAGTCGGTTTGAACCGCAAGGATGTTCGCATCCTTGCATCTACCCGTAACTGGTTACGATATAAGTTGCCAAAACGTTTGGTGCGTTGGGACACAAAGCCGGTTTGTATCGGCCAAAAACAGAAGTGGTATCTTCTGCAGCTGATGTGCAATGACGCGGATATCAACATGCAAACCAGCAGCACGCCTGAATTTGACGGCTGGCGCTGGGTAAGTTTCTGGTATCCGGTACGCCAGGTGGTCTCTTTTAAACGTGATGTTTACCGACGCGTGATGAAAGAATTCGCCGGTGTGGTTATGCCCCTGCAGGAGAATACCGTACAGCGAAATGCGCCAGGTTTTCGACGGAAGAGAGGTTAAGCCACGTAGATTATGCTCACACAGCTACGCGAAATAGTTGAAAAAGTGGCGGCAGCGCCCCGGCTTACCGAGGCGCTGGATATTTTGGTTAACGAAATCTGTCTGGCGATGGATACCGAGGTCTGCTCGGTGTACCTTGCCGATCACGATCGCCGCTGCTATTACCTGATGGCTACGCGTGGGCTAAAAAAGCCGCGTGGGCGCACGGTCGCCCTGGCCTTTGATGAAGGTATCGTCGGACTGGTGGGCCGTCTGGCTGAGCCAATCAACCTTGCTGATGCGCAGAGTCACCCCAGCTTCAAATATATTCCCTCCGTGAAGGAAGAGCGTTTCCGCTCGTTCCTTGGCGTGCCGATTATCAGCCGTCGTCAGCTGCTTGGCGTGCTGGTCGTGCAGCAGCGCGAACACCGCCAGTTCGATGAAAGTGAAGAATCCTTCCTGGTGACGCTGGCCACGCAGATGGCGGCTATTCTCTCACAGTCACAGCTCAATGCCCTGTTTGGTCAGTACCGGCAGACCCGTATCCGGGCGCTGGCAGCGGCGCCTGGCGTTGCTGTCGCTGAAGGCTGGGTAGACTCCAGCCAGCCCTCGCTGGAAAACGTGTTTGCGGCCTCGACGCTGGACACGGTGCGCGAGCGCGAGCGCCTGGCGCTGGCGATGAGCGAAGCCTCCAGCGAATTCCGCCGCTACAGCAAGCGCTTTACCGCCAGCATGCACAAAGAGAGCGCCGCAATCTTTGATCTCTACTCGCACCTGTTAAGCGATGCCCGGCTGAAAAAAGACCTGCTGGCGGAAATTGATGCCGGTTCGGTGGCTGAGTGGGCGGTGAAAAAGGTCATTGAAAAGTTTGCCGCTCAGTTTGCCAGTCTGCAGGACAGCTACCTGCGCGAGCGCTCCGGCGACCTGCGCGTGCTGGGGCAGCGCCTGCTGTTCCACCTCGACGACACCGTGCAGGGGACGAATACCTGGCCTGAACGCTTTGTGCTGGTCGCCGATGAGCTGACCGCTACCACTCTGGCCGAGCTGCCGCGTGACCGCCTGGCAGGCGTGGTGGTGCGTGACGGTGCCGCCAACTCGCATGCGGCGATTATGGTGCGGGCGATGGGCATCCCGACGGTGATGGGCGCGGATATTCAGCCGGAGCTGATGAAAGGGCACCTGCTGATCGTTGACGGTTACCGGGGCGAACTGCTGGTTGACCCGGAACCGGTGCTGGTACAGGAATATCAGCGCCTGATCAGCGAAGAGAACGAACTGAGCCTGCTGGCGGAAGATTTTGTCTTCCTGCCCGGCGCGCTGAAAAGCGGTGAACCGGTAAAAGTGATGCTCAATGCCGGACTGAGCGCGGAACATGAACAGACGCTGGGCAACCGCGTTGACGGCGTGGGCCTGTACCGTACTGAAATCCCGTTTATGCTGCAGAACGGCTTCCCCTCGGAAGAGGAGCAGGTGGCGCAGTATCAGGGGATGTTGCAGCTGTTTCTGGATAAACCGGTTACCCTGCGTACCCTGGACGTCGGTGCGGATAAACAGCTGCCGTATATGCCCATCAGCGAAGAGAACCCCTGCCTGGGCTGGCGCGGGATTCGTCTGACGCTCGACCAGCCGGAAATTTTCCTCGTCCAACTGCGCGCCATGCTGCGCGCTAACGTAGCGAGCGATAACCTTAATATCCTGCTGCCGATGATCACCAGCCTGGAAGAGATCGATGAAGCCCGGCGTCTGATCGCCCGCGCCGCGCGTGAAGTGGAAGAGATGCTTGGCTACGCCATCCCACAGCCGCGCATCGGGGTGATGATCGAAGTGCCGTCAATGATCTTTATGATCGGCCAGCTGAAGGAGCGGGTAGATTTCGTTTCCGTCGGCACCAACGACCTCACCCAGTACCTGCTGGCGGTGGATCGCAACAATACCCGCGTCGCCAGCCTGTATGACAGCCTGCACCCGGCGATGCTGCGGGCGTTAAAAACCATTGCTGAAGAAACTCAGCGTGCGGGCATCGAACTCTGCCTGTGTGGCGAAATGGCCGGTGACCCGATGTGTGTCGCGCTGCTGGTGGGCATGGGGTATCACCATCTCAGCATGAACGGTCGCAACGTGGCGCGGGTGAAATACCTGCTGAGCCATCTGGATCATGAAGAAGCGCAAACCCTGGCTCAGCGTGGTCTGGAAGCTCAGTTCGCGACCGATGTTCGCCACCAGGTTGCCTCCTTCATGGAGCGCAGAGGCCTGGGCGGTCTGATTCGCGGCGGCAGATAAACACAATTAACAAAGTTTACAGTTAGCTGAGACCGCAATAATTCGCATTATGCTATGATGCGCGCCTTATGCAGCCCCTCCTTGCGCGGCTGCCTGTCAGGACTGACTTAACAATGGTGAAAGATGAATAACGGCTATCTGGCTTTCCCTCAATTTGATCCGGTGATTTTCTCGATCGGGCCAGTTTCACTGCACTGGTACGGACTGATGTACCTGGTGGGATTCGTTTTCGCAATGTGGCTGGCGGTGCGCCGGGCTAACAAACCGGGAAGCGGCTGGAAAAAAGAAGAAGTAGAAAACCTGCTGTATGCCGGTTTCCTCGGTGTGTTCCTCGGCGGGCGCATCGGCTACGTTCTGTTCTATAACCTGCCTCTGTTCCTTGATAACCCGCTGTATCTGTTCAAAGTCTGGGATGGCGGCATGTCGTTCCACGGTGGCCTGATTGGGGTGATCGTGGTGATGATGATCTTCGCTTACCGTACCAAACGTCACTTCTTCCAGGTGGCTGATTTTATGGCTCCCCTGATCCCGTTTGGTCTCGGAGCCGGTCGTCTCGGTAACTTTATCAACGGCGAACTGTGGGGACGTGTCGATCCGAACCTGCCTTGGGCGATGCTGTTCCCGGGTTCGCGCAGCGAAGATATCGCGCTGGTGGCAACTCACCCGGAATGGCAGCAGCTGCTGGCAACCTACGGGGTGCTGCCGCGCCATCCTTCACAGCTCTATGAGCTGATCCTTGAAGGTATCGTGCTGTTTATCATTCTTAACGTGTTTATTCGTAAATCCCGCCCGATGGGCGCGGTGTCCGGGCTGTTCCTGATTGGCTACGGCGCGTTCCGTATAATCGTTGAATTCTTCCGCCAGCCTGACCAACAGCTTGGTCTGTTCAGCGGCATCAGTATGGGGCAGATCCTCTCCGTGCCGATGATTATCGCCGGTCTGATTATGATGATTTGGGCATACCGTCGTCGCCCTGCGCAGCGGGTTCGTGAGGAAAAATGAAACAGTATCTGGCGTTAATGCAGCACGTGCTCGAGCAGGGCACTCCGAAAAACGACCGTACCGGCACCGGTACGCTGTCAATTTTTGGTCATCAGATGCGTTTCAACTTGCAGGATGGCTTTCCGCTGGTGACCACGAAAAAGTGCCATCTGCGCTCAATTATTCATGAGCTGCTGTGGTTCCTGAACGGTGACACCAACATCGCTTACCTGAAAGAAAATAAGGTATCGATCTGGGACGAATGGGCCGATGAGAACGGCGACTTAGGTCCGGTTTATGGCAAACAGTGGCGCAGCTGGGGAGCACCCGACGGCGCACAGATTGACCAGCTCACCCGCGTGGTTGAGCAGCTGAAAAGCGACCCGGACTCGCGCCGCATCATTGTCTCTGCCTGGAACGTCGGGGAGCTGGATCAGATGGCGCTGGCTCCCTGCCACGCCTTCTTCCAGTTCTACGTGGCTGATGGCAAGCTCTCCTGCCAGCTGTATCAGCGCTCGTGCGATATTTTCCTCGGCCTGCCGTTCAATATCGCCAGCTATGCGCTGCTGGTGCATATGATGGCACAGCAGTGCGATCTGGAAGTGGGTGACTTCGTCTGGACCGGTGGCGACACGCATCTGTACAGCAATCACCTTGAGCAGACGCGTCTGCAACTGACGCGTGAACCACGCGCGCTGCCGAAGCTTCTGATCAAACGTAAACCAGCCTCAATTTTTGACTATCGCTTCGACGATTTCGAGATTGAAGGCTACGATCCGCATCCGGCGATTAAAGCTCCGGTCGCGATCTGACGCTCAGCGCCCCCTTTGCCGGGGGCGTAACAGCAACCGTGTTCTGCCTCTTTCCCGCTTCTTTTCTCTCCCTTCTGGAATACACCTCTCAACGTGAATGATCGCGTCTGCAAGCGGGAAATTCGTGTGGAAGTCGTCACGCAATAACATCATCCGACGCTGGCCGCAGCGGGTTAAAAGCGCACACTGGCGGGCATGAAAAGCGAAAACGTCAACGGATTTACCCTGCTGGAAATGATGGTGGTGCTGGCGATAGTCGGGCTGCTAAGCCTGGGCGGGGGGAGCAGCTGGCAGCGCTGGCGGCAGCGGCAGCAGCTCAACGATACTGCGCAGCAGATCCAGCGCCTGCTGCAGCGCGTACGCAGTGATGCCAACTGGCACAACGCCACGCATGTGCTGTGGCTGAAGCCAGGGAAGCGCTGGTGTCTGGGAGCCGGGCCGGCGTTATGCCGTCGTCCCACGCGGCATACGCTCCCTGCGCCGCATGCAGGCATCAGCGTGCGCGCACTTACCGCTGACCTGGGGTTTTACGGCAGGCACAACGCTGCCCGCCCCGGCAGGATCGTTATCGCCAGCGACGCGGGTGAACGGCGCGTCATAGTGTCATCACGCGGGCGGGTGCGTATTTGCCTGCAGTCCGAAGAGGATTGCCGGTGAAAGCGCAGGGATTCACGCTGCTGGAGACGTTAATGGCGCTGGCACTCGGCAGCGTGCTGATGCTGGCGGCCATGCGCACGCTGCCGCAGCTTCAGGCGCAGAATCTGCGGTTAATCATACAGTCGCAGCTTCACGAAGAGCTCTGGCAGATGATGCATACGCTGGAAAAAGCCGCGCGCCGCGCCGGTTACTGCCACGGTCACTGCCTGGGGGCGGGGCTGGACGCTACGCGCAAGCAGGGGGGCTGCCTGTTGGTGCGCTGGGATGAAAACAGCAACGGCCGCTGGGAGGCCGCAGGTCGTGATAACAGCGAGGTCTGGGGCTATCGCCTGCGAGCCGACAGTCTGGAGATGCAGCGCGGGGTCACTGGCTGTGAAGGGAGCGGCTGGGAACGCTTAAACGACCCGCGCGTAACGGGTATCAGCGCTTTCGAAGCTGTCCGCCACGGGCGCCAGGTCAGGCTGCGTCTCAGCGGTTTTGCCCGGCGCTTTCCCGATATCACGCTGGACCTTGAGCACTGGCTGACGGCGGAAAACCTCTGATGGCGTTATCATCGCAGCGCGGCAGCGGGTCCCTGATCGCGGTGATGATCGTGCTGCTGATGGGGACGCTGATGCTGCATGCCACCCGGCGACAGCTCAGCGACGCGATGAGCCTGGTGGGCGATGAGCAGCGCCACCTTCAGCAGTTTACCGGGGCCACGTCTGCGCTTGCCTGGGGCGAGCGGCTGCACTGGTCCGCTGCACAAACGTGGCAGTGCCAGCAGCAAGCGGTGTTTCACTGGCGCGCGTGCCTGCAGCCTGCGCTGATGTTACTGCGGGCCGACAGCGGGCCAGGCACCCTGACGCTGTGGCGCTGGGTCAGCCTGCGCAGTGACGGCGCGGTGCAGGCTGACCCACACGGCTGGCTGGACTACTGCCCCCTGAGCAGAGAAGGAGCCTGCCATGTTAAATAATCGCGCCGCTCAGCGGGGGTTCAGCCTGACAGAAATCCTGTTTGCCCTGCTGCTGTTCAGCCTCAGCTATACGGCACTGGTGCGCTATCAGCAGGTGCTGGGGCAGGGGTTTCACCGTCAGTGGCAGCAGCGTACGGCCTGGCGCACGGCTTTCCAGCGTTTAGAGGGGCAGGAAACGGCTCACTGGCAGACGCAGCAGCACTCGCGCAGCGGACCGGTTGGCTGCCAGCTGGTGACTGCGCGGGTGGTCAGCCCTGCCGGGCAGCGCGCCGAACTGACGCAGCTGCAGTGTGATGAAAAGCGCTGATAGCGCCATGACATTTTCAAGCCGGGCCTGACAGGGTACAGTAGCCTCCGGCGCAATATAAAAGGGCACAGGTGTATGTTTACCGTTTACCACTCCAATCAGTTGGATCTGTTAAAAACGCTGGCGTGCTGGCAGATAGAAAACCAGCCGCTGGGCGATCCGCTGCGTTCGGAAGTGGTGCTGGTGCAAAGCCCCGGTATGGCGCAGTGGCTGCAAATGTCGCTGGCCGAAGAATTTGGCATTGCGGCCAATATCGATTTCCCGCTGCCCGCCAGTTTTATCTGGGACATGTTTGTCAGCGTGCTGCCGGAGATCCCGAAAGAGAGCGCCTTTAATAAATCGAGCATGAGCTGGAAGCTGATGGCGATCCTGCCCGCCATGCTGCCGGGGGATGAGTTTGAAATGCTGCGTCACTACCTCAGCGATGACGACGACCAGCGCAAGCTGTTCCAGCTCTCGTCGCGCGTGGCGGATCTCTTCGACCAGTATCTGGTTTACCGCCCTCACTGGCTGAACAGCTGGGAAAAAGGTCAGAGAATTGACGACCTCGGGGAATCTCAGCGCTGGCAGGCTCCGCTGTGGGCCGCGCTGGTCGCCTATACCGATCAACTCGGTCAGCCAGAATGGCACCGCGCCAACCTTTACCAGCGCTTCATCGCCAGGCTGGAAAAGAGCCGCGAGCGCCCGGCCAACCTGCCCGACAGGGTATTCATCTGCGGGATTTCCGCACTGCCTCCGGTCTATTTACAGGCGCTGCAGGCGCTGGGCCGGCATATTGATATCCATCTGCTGTTTACCAACCCCTGCCGTCACTACTGGGGCGATATTCAGGATTACGGTTTCCTCGCCAGACTGCAAAGCCGCAATCGCCGTCACTATCAGGATAACCGCGAGATCCCGCAGTTTCGTGACAGCGACGCCGCTCCGTCACTGTTTAATGAGGGGGGCGAACAGCAGTTAAGTAACCCGCTGTTAGCCTCGTGGGGCAAGCTCGGGCGTGACAATCTCTACCTGCTGGCGCAGATGGAGCCCAACGAAGTGTTTGCCTTTGTAGATATTGAACCGGATAACCTGCTGCACACCCTGAAGCGTGATCTGCTGGAGCTGGAAGACCATGCGGCCATCGGTCTGACACAGCGTGAATGGGAACACAGCCGCAGTAAGCGGGTGCTGGCGGCGGACGATCGTTCGGTGGCGATCCACCTGTGTCACAGTCCGCAGCGCGAAGTTGAGGTGCTCCAGGACCGGCTGCTGGCGATGATGGCGGAAGACTCCACGCTGACCGCCCGCGATATTATTGTGATGGTAGCTGACATTGACGCCTACACCCCGTTTATTCAGGCGGTGTTTGGCAACGCGCCTGCGGAGCGCGCGCTGCCGTTTGCGATTTCCGACCGCCGCGCCAGTCAGGCCCATCCTGCTCTGCAGGCCTTTATTTCCCTGCTCAGCCTGCCGGAAAGCCGCTTTACTGCGGAAGACGTGCTGGCGCTGCTGGAAGTGCCAGCGGTCGCCAGCCGTTTCACCGTGGACGAAGAGGGGCTACGCCTGCTGCGCCACTGGGTGGCGGAGTCCGGGGTGCGCTGGGGGCTGGATGATGACAGCGTGCGCGAGCTGGACCTGCCCGCTACCGGCCAGCATACCTGGCATTTTGGCCTGACGCGCATGCTGCTGGGCTACGCCATGAACAGTGAGGCTGGCGACTGGCAGGGCATCCTGCCTTACGACGAATCCAGCGGCCTGATTGCTGAACTGGCGGGCAACCTTGCCGAGCTGCTGATGCAGCTGAATCGCTGGCGGCAGTGGCTGAGCGAACCCCGTGAGCTTCAGGACTGGCTGCCGCTGTGTCGTCAGATGCTGGATGACTTCTTTACCAGCGACGCTGAAACCGAAGCCGCGCTGGCGCTGATTGAAGAACAGTGGCAGCAGGCGATCAACTACGGGGTGGAAGCCCGTTATCAGCAGGCGGTGCCGCTGACGCTGCTGCGCGACGAACTGTCATCACGCCTCGATCAGCAGCGTATCAGCCAGCGTTTCCTCGCCGGACCGGTAAACTTCTGTACCCTGATGCCGATGCGATCTATTCCATTCAAAGTGGTCTGCCTGCTGGGGATGAACGACGGTGTTTATCCGCGTACGCTGCCGCCGCTGGGCTTTGACCTGATGAGCCAGCAGGCGCAGAAAGGGGATCGCAGCCGTCGCGATGATGACCGCTATCTGTTCCTCGAAGCGCTGAACTCGGCGCAGCAGCAGCTGTATATCAGCTATATTGGCCGCTCAATTCAGGACAATACGGAACGTTATCCGTCGGTGCTGGTCAGCGAATTAGTGGAGTACATCAGCCAGAGTTTCTGCCTGGAGCAGGACAGAGAAAAGGATGTCGACAGCAGCGCTGAAGCGGTGGTGAAGCATCTGCACCATCTGCACAGCCGCATGCCGTTCGCGGCAGAAAACTTCAGTGCCGCATCGGAATTCCGCAGCTTTGCTGCCGAATGGCTGCCGGCTGCCAGTGCCCAGGGCACGGCCCATCCGCCGTTTATGCAGCCGCTGGCGGACGAAACCCCGGATACGCTGAGTTTTGAGAAACTGGTGCGCTTCTGGCGTCATCCGGTGCGCGCCTTCTTCAGCCTGCGCCTGGGCGTCAGCTTCCATCTGGATGAGACCGGGCTGCCGGATGCCGAGCCGTTCTCTCTCCAGGGGCTGAGCCGCTATCAGGTGAATACCCAATTGCTGAACAGCCTGATTGAGGGCAGTGAAAGTGACCGCCTGTATGCACGCCAGCGCGCTGCGGGGGCGCTGCCTTACGGGGCGTTTGGTGAGCTGTTCTGGCAGGAACAGGAGCAGGAGATGAGCGAGCTGGCCGGGCGGGTGCGCGAACAGCGTGCCGCTGCACAGAGCTGGGAGATCGACCTGACGGTCGGCGGCCTGACTCTCAGCGGCTGGCTGGCTCAGGTGCAGGACAGCGGGCTGCTGCGCTGGCGTCCGGGCATCCTCAACTTTAATGACGGTCTGACGCTGTGGCTTGAACATCTGGTTTACTGCGCCATGGGCGGAACCGGAAGCAGTACCATGCTGGGGCGTAAAGAAAGCGTGTGGCGCTTTGCGCCGCTGACGGCCGAGGCGGCAATGCAGCACCTCAACCGCTATGTTGAAGGCTACCGCCAGGGCATGTGCGCACCGCTGCTGCTGACGGCGTCCGGCGGAGCGTGGCTTAAGGCCTGTTTTGACGAAAAAACCGGCATGCTGCTGCGCGATGACGCGACGCTGAAAAAAGCGCACGTTAAGCTGCTGCAATGCTGGCAGGGAAATTATCAGATCGACGGTGAGGGCACAGACCCTTATCTGCAACGCCTGCTGCGCACGCTGGATAGCGCCAGCGAGAAAGAGATGACCGAACAGGCGGAACGCTGGATGTTAGCGTTGTTGCAGAATCATTGCCCTTCTTAGGGGATGTTTTCAGGACATACCGCTCTGCATCCTGTATGTTTTTATTGAGTTAGCGTGCGTTACCGCAGTGCGCTGAAATCTGTAAGCCGATATTTAACCGGCAGGAAGCCGGAGAATAACAGCCCGTTGAGGAGTTTGAATGCGTCGTTATGCAGTCTGGTTAGCTTGTTTTGTTTCTGTCACGTTATTCGCCCCGCTGGTTCAGGCGCAGGATGGATGGCAGCCGATCGCCGACACCATCCGCAAAAGTGAGAAGGATCCGCGCCAGTATCAGGCCATCAGATTAGATAATGGCATGACCGTGCTGCTGGTCTCTGACGCACAGGCGACCAAATCGCTGGCGGCGCTGACTCTGCCGGTGGGATCGCTGGAAAACCCGACCGATCAACTGGGCCTGGCGCACTATCTCGAACACATGGTGCTGATGGGCTCAAAGCGCTATCCGCAGCCGGATAACCTCGCAGAATTCCTTAAAAAACATGGCGGCAGCCATAACGCCAGCACCGCGTCTTACCGCACCGCCTTCTACCTGGAAGTGGAAAATAATGCGCTGCAACCGGCCGTCGATCGCCTGGCCGATGCGATAGCCGAGCCGCTGCTTGACCCGGTAAATGCTGACCGTGAACGCCATGCGGTGAATGCCGAACTGACGATGGCCCGTTCGCGTGACGGTCTGCGCATGGCGCAGGTCGGTGCTGAAACCCTCAATCCGCTGCACCCAAGTTCACGTTTTTCCGGTGGTAACCTGGAAACGCTGCGCGATAAGCCCGGCAGTAAACTGCACGATGCGCTGAAAGCCTTCTATCATCGCTACTATTCCGCCAATTTAATGAAGGCGGTGATCTACGGCAATCAGCCGCTGCCAGAGCTGCAGAAGATTGCCGCCGCGACGTTTGGCCGCGTGGCAAATCATAACGCCAGCGTTCCGGAGATTACCGTTCCGGTAGTTACCGACCAGCAGAAAGGCATCATTATTCACTACGTGCCGGCCCAGCCGCGCAAGCAGCTGAAAATTGAATTCCGTATCGATAACAACAGCGATAAATTCCGCAGCAAAACCGACACGCTGATTGGCTACCTGATCGGTAACCGCAGTAAAAACACGCTGTCAGACTGGCTGCAAAATCAGGGGCTGGCGGACTCGATCAGTGCCGGGGCTGACCCGATGATTGACCGCAACGGCGGCGTCTTCTCGATTGCGATCTCCCTGACCGATAAAGGTCAGGCCAACCGCGATGAAGTGATTGCGGCAGTATTCAGTTACCTGAACACCCTGCGTACTCAGGGCGTTGATAAGCGCTATTTTGATGAAGTGTCGCACGTGCTGGACCTCGATTTCCGCTATCCGTCGATCACGCGTGATATGGACTACATCGAATGGCTGGTCGATACCATGCTGCGTGTGCCGGTCGCTGACACTCTGGTCGCACCTTATATTGCAGACCAGTTTGACCCGCAGGCTGTTAAGGCACGTCTGGAGGGTATGACGCCGCAAAATGCCCGTATCTGGTTTATCAGCCCGAAAGAACCTCATAACAAAACGGCCTACTTTGTTGATGCACCTTACCAGGTGGATCGCATCTCTGCGCAGCGCTTCAGCGGCTGGCAGGCCGCCAGCGATAAAATTGTCCTGTCGCTGCCGGTGCTCAACCCTTATATCCCGGATGACTTCAGCCTGATTAAGCCTGAGAAGCCTTATTCACGCCCTGAAGAACTGATGAATCAGAAAGGGCTGCGCGTGTTCTACATGCCAAGCCAGTATTACGCTGATGAACCCAAGGCGAATATCACACTTGCCCTGCGTAACAAAGCCTCGATGAGTACGGCGCAGAATCAGGTGCTGTTTGCGCTGAATGACTATCTGGCGGGTGTGGCGCTGGATGAACTGAGTTCACAGGCTTCCGTGGGCGGTATCAGTTTCTCCACCAGTGAAGATGACGGCGTCTCCTTTAGCGCCAGCGGGTTCACCCAGCGTCTGCCGAAGCTGATGGGCCAACTGCTGTCCGGTTATGCCAGCTTTACCCCAAGTGAACAGCAGCTGGAACAGGCGAAATCCTGGTATCTGGAGCGTCTGGATGCGGCCGAAAAGGGCAAGGCGTTTGAGCTGGCGATCCAGCCTGCGCAGCTGCTGTCACAGCTGCCTTATACCCAGCGCAGCGAGCGGCGGAAGCTGGTGGCAGGCATTACGCTACAGCAACTGCTCGACTACCGTACCATGCTGCTGGAGCACTCGACGCCAGAGCTGATGGTGGTCGGGAACATGTCGCCGCAGGCCGTGCGTCAGCTGGCGACCGATGTGAAGCAGCAGCTGAACTGTGAGGGCAGCGACTGGTGGCACAGCCAGCACGTCACGGTGGATAAACAGGTGCTGGCTAACCTGCAACAGCCGGGCAGCAGCACCGATTCGGCCCTGGCCGCGGTGTATGTCCCGCTGGGCTTCTCTGAGTATCAGAGCATGGCCAGCAGCGCGATGCTGAGCCAGATCATTCAGCCGTGGTTCTATAATCAGCTGCGCACCGAAGAGCAGCTTGGCTATGCAGTATTCTCCTTCCAGATGCCGGTCGGCCGCCAGTGGGGCATTGGTTTCCTGCTGCAAAGCAACGTGAAGCAGCCTGCGTACCTGTTAAGCCGCTTTAAGGCGTTTTACCCGACGGCGGAAAAGCGCCTGCGTGAAATGAGCCAGGCTGATTTTGCTCAGTATCAGGCGGCGATGATCAACGAACTGAAGCAGCGCCCGCAAACGCTGGATGAAGAAGCCGGACGATTCAGCAAGGATTTTGACCGCGAAAACTACCGTTTTGACACCCGTGAGAAGGTAATTGAACAGGTGCAGGCGCTGACGCCGCAGGCGGTGGCGGACTTCTTCCATCAGGCGGTGATGGCCCCGACCGGCCTGGCGCTGCTGTCGCAGGTTTCCGGCAGCCACCACGGCAAGGCAGACTATGCAGCGGAGAAGGGCTGGACCACCTGGAAAGATCTCTCCACCCTGCAGCAGTCTTTACCGGTGAGCCAGGATAAACCATGAGCCAGCGGGTACCAGACAGGCTCAATCCCTTAACCCTGCCGCTGCACGGTGAGCGGCTGATTGAGGCGTCTGCCGGCACCGGGAAAACCTTCACCATCGGGCTACTCTATCTGCGCCTGCTGCTGGGGCTGGGCGGCGAGGCGGCGTTCAGCCGCCCGCTGTCGGTAGAGGAGATACTGGTGGTGACCTTTACCGAGGCGGCCACGGCGGAGCTGCGCGGGCGTATTCGCGCCAATATTCACGAGCTGCGTATTGCCTGTATTCGCGGTGAAAGCCGCAATCCGATGCTGAGTGCTCTGATGGCCGAAGTTCCTGATTTATCCCAGGCGGCATCAATGCTGCTGGCCGCCGAACGGCAGATGGACGAAGCGGGTATCTTTACCATTCACGGCTTCTGTCAGCGCATGCTGAATCTCAACGCCTTTGAGTCCGGTATGCTGTTCGAGCAGGACCTGATCGAAGATGAAACCCCGCTGCGCCGCCGGGCAACGGCAGATTTCTGGCGGCGTCACTGCTATCCGCTGCCGCTGCCGGTGGCGCGGGTGGTGCGCCAGCTGTGGGATGGCCCGGAACAGCTGCTGAAAACGCTGTCGCCGTGGCTGGGCGGCGAGGCGCCGGTGCTGAAGTCTGCCCCGGCCCCGGATGAAACGCTGGAGCAGCGCCATGCGAAAATCATTGCCCAGATCGACGCGCTGAAACAGGCATGGCTGGCGGCGGGCGATTTGCTGTCACTGGTGGAATCTTCCGGGGTCGACAAGCGCAGTTACAGTAGTAAGCACTTACCTAACTGGCTGGAAAAGATCACCCAGTGGGCGCAGTCAGAGACACAGGATTATGAGGTTATTAAAGACCTTGAACGCTTTGGCCAGCGCGTCCTGTCAGAGAAAACCAAAAAGGGCGAGCCGCCGCGCCATCCGCTGTTTGACCAGATAGATGCCTTCCTGGCGCAGCCGCTGTCGCTGCGTGACCTGGTGATTGCCCGTGCGCTGCATGAAGTGCGCTTTGTGACTCAGCAGGAGAAGCGCCTGCATGCCCAGCTCGGCTTTGACGATCTGCTCGGGCGCTTTGATGCGGCGCTACAGCAGCCGGGCGGTGCCGCGCTGGCGCAGGCGATCCGTCTGCGTTATCCGGTGGCGCTGATCGATGAGTTCCAGGATACCGACCCGCAGCAGTACCGCATTTTCCATACGCTGTACGCGCGTCAGCCAGACAGCGCGCTGTTGCTGATCGGCGACCCGAAGCAGGCGATCTATGCTTTCCGTGGGGCGGACATCTTCACCTACATGAAAGCGCGGGCAGAAGTTAGCGCCCACTATACGCTTGAAACCAACTGGCGCTCGTCACCTGCCATGGTTGACGGCGTTAACCAGCTGTTTTTACACCAGACCAATCCCTTTTTATTCAGCGATATTCCGTTTATCACCGTCAGCCCGGCGGGGCCGAATGCCAGCCTGAGTTTTAGCATTGAGGGTGAAGAACAACCGGCGCTGCAGTTCTGGCTACAGCCAGGCGAAGGCGTAGGAGTAAGTGATTACCAACAATTTATGGCGCGTCAGTGTGCAGCGCAGATCCGTCGCTGGCTGACGGCGGGTCAGCAGGGCACTGCGCTGATCGGTAAAGCGGGCCAGCAGCAGCCAGTGCGCGCCTCGGATATCACTATCCTGGTGCGCAGCCGCAGTGAAGCTTCGGTAATGCGCGAGGCGTTAAATGGCCTGGCGATCCCCTCGGTGTACCTCTCGAATCGCGACAGCGTGTTTACCACCCCTGAAGCGCGTGAAATGCTGTGGCTGCTACAGGCGGTGCTGGCCCCGGAGCAGGAACGCACGCTGCGCAGTGCGCTGGCCAGCAGCCTGCTGGGCCTGGATGCACGCGAGCTGGATGCGCTGAATCAGGATGAACGCGCCTGGGATGCCCTGGTGGATGAGTTTGCTGACTACCGCCAGCGCTGGCTAAAGCGCGGAGTCCTGCCGATGCTGCGTGAACTGATGGTGAAGCGCAACATCGCGGAAAATCTGCTGGCGTCCGACAGCGGCGAACGCCGCCTGACCGACCTGTTGCACCTCGGTGAGCTGTTACAGGAAGCCGCCGCCACTCTCGACAGTGAGCATGCGCTGGTGCGCTGGCTGGGCCAGCAGGTGGAACAGCCGGACGGTCAGGTGGCTAATCAGCAGCTGCGTCTGGAGAGCGATCGTCATCTGGTGCAGATTGTCACCATCCACAAGTCCAAAGGCTTACAGTATCCGCTGGTGTGGCTGCCGTTTGTCGCCAACTTTCGCGAGGCGGAAAATGGCGTCTATCACGACCGTCAGACGTTTGAAGCGCTGCTCGACCTGCAACAGGGAGAAGAGAGCGTGGAGCTGGCCGAACAGGAAAGGCTTGCAGAGGATTTACGCCTGCTGTACGTGGCGCTAACGCGCTCGGTTTACCACTGCAGCGTCGGCATTGCGCCTCTGATTAAAGGTACCCGTAAAAAAGAAGGCAACAGCGACCTGCACCGCAGTGCACTCGGCTATCTGGTCCAGCAGGGTGAACCTGCTGATGCCGCCGTTCTCAGGGCCGCACTGCTGACGCTGCAAAGTGAAGCGACGGCGATTGTGATTGCGCAGGAGCCGGACGATACGCCCTGGCAGCCAGAACGTGAGGACCCGCAGGCACTGAGCAGCCCGCAGCTGCAGCGCTCGCTGCGGGACGACTGGCGTGTGACCAGTTATTCAGGCCTGCAACAGCACGGCCATGCGCCCGCGCTGGATCTGCTGCCGCGTCTCGACGTGGATGCCGCAGGCGAAGCCAGCGATGAGCTGCTGCCGCAGCTGACGCCACACAGTTTTCCGCGTGGAGCGGCACCGGGAACCTTCCTGCACGGCCTGTTTGAAACCCTGGAATTTACCGCACCGCTGGAGGATGACTGGCTGGCTCAGCAGTTGAGCAGTCAGGGGCTGGACGAGGCCTGGCTTCCGGTGATGCGTGACTGGATCGGGCGTATTTTGCAGACGCCACTCAATGAGAGCGGCGTCAGCCTGCACCAGTTGCCACCCCAGGCCCGACGGGTTGAGCTGCAGTTCTATCTGCCCATTTCTCGCCTGCTGACGGCCAGCGCGCTCGACAGCGTCGTTCGTCAGGACCCGCTGTCGGCGGGCTGTCCGCCGCTTGATTTTTATCAGGTGCAGGGCATGCTCAAAGGTTTTATCGACCTGGTGTTCTGCTGGCAGGGAAAATATTACCTGCTCGACTATAAATCTAACTGGCTGGGTGAGGACAGCAGTGCCTACACCCAGGAAGCGATGACCCAGGCGATGCAGTCACATCGTTACGATTTACAGTATCAGCTGTATACCCTGGCGCTGCATCGTTACCTGCGGCACCGCCTGACGGACTACGATTACCAGCAGCATTTTGGTGGCGTTATTTATCTGTTCCTGCGCGGCCTGGACGGCACGCAGGCCAGCAACGGTATTTACAGTACGCGGCCGCAGGAAGATTTTGTCAGCGCGCTTGACCAGCTGTTTGCTAACGATGCGGGGACCGGCGCATGACGCTGACTGAAGGTTTACAGCAGGCTCAGCGCCTGCGACTGCTGCGCCCCCTGGACGTGCAGTTTGCGCAGATGGTGGCGACCGGACAGCAGCCTGCGCTGATGCTGGCCGCCGCGCTGGTCAGCCGCGATGCAGGGGAAGGGCACGTCTGCCTGCCGCTCGACCAGCTACACCCTGACGCTTTCTTTGCCGGGCGGCACCCCGAACTGGCTCAGGCGCTGTGGCAGGCGGCCGGAGCACCTGCCGACTGGCAGCACTCTCTGCTGGCGCAAAGTGCGGTCAGTGACGGGCAGTCTGCCACTCCGCTGGTACTCTATCAGCAGCGCCTGTATCTGCACCGTATGTGGCAGAGCGAAGGCGAGGTGGCGCAGTTTGTGCAGCATCAGCAGCCCGCCGTGGCGCTGGACGAGGCGCAGGTGCGTCAGACGCTGGATCGCTATTTTGGCCAGCAGCCCGATGACTGGCAGAAAATTGCCGCTGCGGTAGCCCTGACCTGCCAGGTGTCGGTGATTTCCGGCGGGCCGGGAACCGGAAAAACCACGACGGTGGCCAAGCTGCTTGCCAGCCTGATTGAGCTGTCAGCAACTGCCCCGCGCATCGAACTGGCGGCCCCCACCGGCAAGGCCGCGGCCAGACTGACGGAGTCGCTGGGTAAAACGCTACAGGAACTGAAACTGGATCCCGCGATTCTGAACAGTTTTCCCGGTGAGGCGACCACGCTGCACCGCCTGCTGGGGGCGCTGCCCGGCAGCCAGCGTATGCGCTATCACCGGGGTAACCCGCTTCATCTTGACGTGCTGGTGGTGGATGAGGCTTCGATGGTGGATTTGCCGATGCTGGCTAACCTGATTGCCGCCTTGCCAGCGCAGGCAAGGGTGATTTTCCTCGGCGATCGTGACCAGCTGGCGTCGGTAGAAGCGGGTGCAGTGCTTGGCGATATCTGCCGCTGTGCGGAGTCTGGCTACAGCGTGGCGCGTGCGGCGCAGCTGGCGCGCCTGACCGGCTGCGAGGTCTCCGGGCGTGATGATGCGAGCGCCTCCCCCGTGCGCGATACCCTCTGTCTGCTGCGTAAAAGTTATCGTTTTACAGCATCATCCGGCATCGGCCAGCTGGCGCTGGCGGTCAACGCTGGAGAGGTAAAGCGGGTGGAGCAGGTATTCGGTCACGGATTCAGCGATATCCGCCGCCATGCGCTGAGCAGTACGGAAGATTACCAGCAGCTGCTGAACGACTGTGTCGCCGGGTATCGCGGCTATCTGACGAAGCTGGCATCCGGTGCTGCACCGGCTGAGGTGCTGGCCGAGTTTAGCCGCTTCCAGCTGCTGTGCGCGCTGCGCGAGGGGCCGTTTGGCGTCGCCGGGCTGAATGAACGCATTGAGCAGTCGCTGCGTCAGGTGGGACTGATCCGCCGTAACGTGGCGCTAAACGGGAAGTGGTTCATCGGACGACCGGTGATGATCGCCCGTAACGATCGGGCACTGGGGCTGTTTAACGGTGATATCGGTATTGCGATGCCGGACGGGGAACAACAGCTGAAAGTGTACTTCCCGCTGCCAGACGGCACCATCAAAGCGGTACAGCCCAGCCGACTGCCGCCGCACGACAGTGCCTGGGCGATGACGGTGCATAAATCACAGGGGTCGGAGTTCGAACACACGCTGATGGTGTTGCCGAATCAGGTGATGCCGGTGCTGACGCGGGAGCTGGTGTATACCGCGATAACCCGCGCCAAACGTCAGCTGACGCTGTACGCAGATAAAGCGGTATTTAACAGTGCGGTGAAGATGCGTACCCAAAGGCGCAGTGGCCTGGTCGAACGATTGATTCTGACGTCCGGGCAGGGATAACGGATCTTGTCGGGGCGGATCATTTTTTTCGATCCGCCCGTGTACGTGCAGATGTGACGGGTTTTGTAGGGGCGGATCATTTTTTTCGATCCGCCCGTGTACGTGCAGATGTGACGGGTTTTGTAGGGGCGGATCATTTTTTTTCGATCCGCCCGTGTACGTGCAGATGTGACGGGTTTTGTAGGGGCGGATCATTTTTTTCGGTCCGCCCGTATACGTGCAGGTGTGACGGATTTTGTCGGGGCGGATCATTTTTTTCGGTCCGCCCGTATACGTGCAGGTGTGACGGGTTTTGTAGGGGCGGATCATTTTTTCGATCCGCCCGCTGCCGGTCGACCCCTACCAGCTAATCGTGCTTTGCGGGTCGACCGAAAAAGAGGGTCGACCCCTACGAGCTAATCGCGCTTTGCGGGTCGACCGAAAAAGAGGGTCGACCCCTACGAGCTAATCGCGCTTTGCGCGATTAGCTTTGCCGCGTCTGGGCGTTGGCTTCGCGCAGGTCGACCATCAGCACTTTTGAACGGCGCTGATAGTTGTACATCTGCTTTTTGCTTTCTGGCAGCAGCTCAATATCGACCGGAACGAATCCACGCTCCTGGAACCAGTGAATGCTGCGGGTGGTCAGGACGAACAGCTTTTTCAGACCCATCTGCCGCGCCTGTAACGCCACGCGCTCCAGCAGCGCTTCACCGCGTGCCGAGCTGCGGTAATCCGGGTGCACCGCCACGCAGGCCATCTCCCCAATCTGCTCTTCCGGGAACGGATAGAGTGCCGCGCAGCCTATGGTCAGGTTGTCGCGCTCAACAATGGTAAACTTGTCGATCTCCATTTCCAGCTGTTCGCGCGAGCGGCGCACCAGAATGCCCTGCTGCTCCAGCGGGCGGATCAACTCCAGAATCCCGCCAATATCATTAATGGTCGCACGACGGATCTGCTCGGCGCTCTCCATGACGATCTGGGTACCGATACCGTCGCGTGAGAACAGCTCCTGCAGCAGGGTGCCGTCTTCCTGGTAGCTGATCAGGTGGCAGCGGCGTACGCCGCTGCGGCAGGCTTTTACCGCGCCGCGCAGGAAACGCACGGTACCGGAATGATAATCATCGCCGGTTTCCAGCTCTTCAATACGCTGCTGCGCTTCGTTAGGGAACAGCTCGGAGACGATGTTGCCTTCATGGTTGATCACGCCCTGCTCAGAGCAGAAGCCGATCATCTTTTCCGCCTTCAGCTTAATCGCCAGCTGAGTGGCCACCTCTTCTGAGGTCAGATTAAAACTTTCTCCGGTAACAGAAACCGCCACCGGCCCCATCAGCACGATGGCACCGCTGTCCAGCTGGCGGTGAATGGCCTCTTCATCAATACGGCGAATGCGGCCGCTGTGACAGTAGTCCACGCCGTCATCCACGCCCAGCGGTTGCGCAATGATAAAGTTGCCGCTGACCACATTAATATGCGCCCCCTGCAACGGGGTATTGTTCAGGCTCATCGACAGACGGGCGGTAATATCCAGCTGTAAACGGCCAGCCGCCTGTTTTACCAGCTCCAGTGACTGCGCATCCGTGACGCGCGTATGTTTATGGTAGAGAGGTTCCAGATGACGCTCGGAGAGGCTGGCATCAATCTGCGGCCGCGCGCCGTACACCACCACCAGGCGGATGCCAAGGCTGTGCAGCAGGCCGATATCGTTGACGATGCTGGAGAAGTTCTCATGCTCGATGGCTTCACCACCCAGCATAATGACAAACGTTTTACCACGGTGGGCGTTGATGTAGGGAACGGTATGGCGAAATCCCTGAACCAGCTCGGTACTACGTTCCTTCACGGCAAACCCTCTTTGCATTATTATTCGTTAAAAGTGTATTTTTATTCTTTTATCGGGTCGGGTGCAAGTGACATTTATCCTTACTTATCACCCGTTACCGCATTTCACTGTGGCTAATGCCCTGCATTTATTCGCTTTTTTGGGGTGACACGGCAGAGCTGATTCGTTAAAGTTTTTGCAACTTTTTTGTTATTGGCTTTTTATTAGACAAATCACAGCATCCGGAGTGGCATGACCGATTCAACTTCACTTAACCGGCGGCGGTTAATACAGGCAGCAGGAGCAGCCTGCCTGCTCAGCGTCAGCCGTGTCGGCTTTGCGGCCAGCAGTCACGTACTGGCGATCCGTCTCTGGCCTTCATCCACCTACTCACGTCTGACCATTGAGTCCAGCACCGCGCTCAAGTATAAGCAGTTTGCCCTGAGCAATCCTGAACGCGTGGTGGTGGATATCGAAAATATCCGGCTTAACGCCGTACTGAACAGCGTGGGTCATCTGGTTCGTTCGGACGATCCTTATATTAAAAATGCCCGCGTCGGTCAGTTTGATCCCAATACCGTCAGGCTGGTGCTGGAACTGAAGCAGAACGTCGCCCCGCGCATCTTCACGCTCGATCCGGTCGCCGGGATCAAAAATCGCCTGGTGCTGGATCTCTATCCTGTACAGTCGCAGAAGTCTACGGATGATCCGCTGCTGGCATTGCTGGAAGATTACAATCAGGGTGAACTTGAGCGCAGCCAGCCGGCCGATGCGGCCTTGCCCGGTAAGGCCGGAAGGGATCGACCGATTGTGATCATGATCGACCCCGGTCACGGAGGCGAAGACTCCGGTGCCGTGGGCAAGCATAAAACCCGCGAGAAAGACGTGGTGCTGAAGATTGGCCGCCGTCTGAAGGCGTTGATCGACAAGCAGCCGAACATGCGTGCCTATATGACACGCAACGAGGATGTGTTCATTCCTCTGAAGGTGCGGGTCGCCAAGGCGCGTAAGCAGCGCGCCGATCTGTTTATCTCCATTCATGCCGATGCGTTTACCAGCCGTGCAGCGCGTGGCTCATCGGTTTTTGCCCTGTCAACAAAGGGCGCAACCAGCACGGCAGCGCGCTTTCTCGCCCAGACGCAGAACGAATCAGACCTGATTGGTGGCGTCAGTAAGAGCGGCGACCGTTATCTCGACCACACCATGTTTGATATGGTGCAGAGCCTGACGATTAATGACAGCCTGAAGTTTGGTAAAGAGGTGTTATCCCGCATGGGGAAGATCAACCATCTGCACAAGCGGACGGTGGACCAGGCGGGTTTTGCGGTCCTGAAAGCGCCTGATATTCCTTCGATCCTGGTAGAAACGGCCTTTATCAGCAATATCGAAGAGGAACGTAAGCTCCGCACCACCCGTTTTCAGCATCAGGTCGCGGATTCCATTCTGGCAGGGATTAAAGCGTACTTTGCTAACGGTGCGCCGCTGGCGCCGCTGAAGCATAAATAGTCACCGGGCGGAAAGGATTCTGCCGGCTTAACAGGGAGGGGGGCAAACGACAGATACAAAAAAACACCCTTCAGGGTGTTTGATTGGTTGCGGGAGCCGGATTTGAACCGACGACCTTCGGGTTATGAGCCCGACGAGCTACCAGGCTGCTCCATCCCGCGTCCGATTAACGCTTGACTACTTTTACTACCCATCCACGACGGAATTGGTTGCGGGAGCCGGATTTGAACCGACGACCTTCGGGTTATGAGCCCGACGAGCTACCAGGCTGCTCCATCCCGCGTCCGCGTGGTTTGTCGCTTCCATCACGACAACGTTCTTCTTTACTGCTGCTTAACTCAATCATACTGACTTCAGTTAATTGGTTGCGGGAGCCGGATTTGAACCGACGACCTTCGGGTTATGAGCCCGACGAGCTACCAGGCTGCTCCATCCCGCGTCCGTGGATGCGCACTATACGCCTGATGGGTTTTCTTGCAACCCCTTTTTGCAGATAAGTGGCTAAAATCGTGGTTGTGATGCATTTTTCAACTAAGATGCTGAAATGTTGCACAAATGGCAACGCTCTTTTTCTCAGGGCGCATTTTATTATGGCGGTGCCTTTGCTATCTTCGCGCAGGGTTCACGTATAAAGGAAACAAGGCATGAAAGCAGGTTGGGCAAAATATCTGGTGACCGGCACGCTGCTGGCGCTGCTGGCAGGGTGCTCGTCAAAACCCACCGATCGTGGGCAGCAGTATAAGGACGGGAAACTCGACCAGCCGCTGGCGCTGGTCAATCAGCCCAATGCTAAAGGACGCCCGGTTAACGGCAAAGACTTTGCCGACCAGGTTTCTCAAATTCGTTTCGCCTCATCGGGAATGTATTCGCGTCAGGCCGGGACTTACAGCGCAATAGAGAGCTGGCTGATGGCCGGGGGCGATACCCGTCAGCTGCGCCAGTTCGGGCTGGATGCTTATCAGATGGAAGGGACCGACAACTACGGTAACGTTCAGTTTACCGGCTACTACACGCCGGTTCTGCAAGCGCGTTATACCCGGCAGGGCGAGTTCCAGTATCCTTTATACCGTATGCCGCCGCGCGCTAAGGGCAGGAAGCTGCCAAGCCGTGCTGACATTTACAGCGGTGCGCTGGATGAGCGCTATATCGCGGGTTACAGCAATTCGCTGATGGATAACTTTATTATGGACGTGCAGGGCAGCGGCTACGTGGACTATGGCGATGGTCGCCCGCTGACGTTCTTTGGCTACGGCGGCAAAAATGGCCACCCTTACCGCAGCATCGGTAAAGTGCTGATCGACCGTGGCGAAGTGAAGCGTGAAGATATGTCGATGCAGGCCATCCGCAAGTGGGGCGAGGATCACAGCCCGGCTGAGGTGCGCGAACTGCTGGAGCAGAATCCATCCTTCGTCTTCTTTAAGCCTGAGAACTTTGCCCCGGTGCGCGGGGCCAGCGCCGTCCCGCTGGTGGCGAAAGCCTCCGTTGCCGCTGATCGTGCGCTGATCCCACCGGGTACCGCGCTGCTGGCGGAAATTCCGCTGCTGGACAATAACGGTAAATTTACCGGAAAATACGAGATGCGCATCATGGTGTCGCTGGATGTCGGCGGGGCCATTAAAGGCCAGCACTTCGATATTTACCAGGGCATTGGCCCGGACGCCGGGCATATGGCGGGCTGGTTTAACCATTATGGCCGCGTCTGGGTGTTGAAAAACGCGCCTGGGGCCGGTACGCCACTGTTCTCTTCAGCACAGAATAACGCCTCTCAGAGTGGTTTACTGGTCAGCCAGTAAGCCTGCGGCGGGTCGCTCTGTCGGCCCGCTGTCTGCCCGAATGATTGCAAGGAATAATAAATGATGGTTCTCTCAGATGCCTGGCGGCAACGCTTTGGCGGCACAGCCCGCTTGTATGGTCAGTCAGCGCTGCAGCTGTTTGCTGACGCTCACGTCTGCGTAGTGGGCATTGGCGGTGTCGGGTCGTGGGCGGCGGAAGCGCTGGTACGCACCGGCATCGGGGCCATTACCCTGATCGATATGGATGATGTCTGTGTGACCAACACCAATCGTCAGGTTCATGCGCTGAAAGAGAATGTGGGCCGGTCGAAAACGGAAGTGATGGCTGAACGCCTGCTGGCGATTAACCCGGAGTGCCGTGTGACCTGCGTGGACGACTTTATCACGCCGGACAATACGGCGGAGCTGATAGGTCAGGATTTCAGCTATGTCATTGATGCAATTGACAGCGTGCGGCCGAAAGCTGCGCTGCTGGCGTGGTGTCGCCGTCATAAAGTGCCGCTGGTGACGACCGGAGGCGCGGGCGGTCAGATTGATCCAACGCAGATCCAGGTGGCGGATCTGGCCAAAACCATTCAGGATCCGCTGGCGGCAAAACTGCGCGAACGGCTGAAGGGCGATTTTAACATCGTGAAAAACAGCAAAGGCAAGCTGGGGATCGACTGCGTGTTCTCAACCGAGGCGCTGATGTATCCGCAGCCGGATGGTTCCGTATGCGCTTCGCGCAGTACCGCCGAAGGGCCAAAGCGCATGGACTGTGCGGCAGGATTTGGTGCGGCAACCATGGTGACCGCGACCTTTGGCTTTGTGGCGGTTTCCCACGCGCTGAAGAAAATGATGGCGAAAGCCGCACGTCAGGAAATCAGCGCGGCGGATGTTTAAGGCAGGTTAACTATTTCGATGATAATTTAATGTCTGATTCTCAGTGGGAGGCACGGCATGATTAAAGTCACAGCACCTTTGTTAAGCCTGTTTTGCGCGCTTTCCGCCTGTGCAGCCGGGGCCGATTATTCCTGGCAGCCTCAGGAGCCTGCGGAGTGGGAACAGCAGCAGCGCGACAAGACGCCTGCTCCGGCCCCCTCTGGCGCATCACGCTGGAGTGCCGAGGAAATCACGCGCCAGCAGGCACAGCAGGCGCAGATTCAACAGCAAAATGAGCAGTATTTACGCCAGCAGCAAAGAGATAAAGATGCGCGCAATCCTGCGTGCAGCCAGAACGCCGGGCTGAACGATAACAACGATGAGCGCCATCGTCGTGATGGGATGCGCTATGGTCCCAACGGCGCGCCGTCCCGCCAGATGAATACGGGCTGTAGCAGTGAGGCGCTGACCTTTACGCTGGGAGAGTAGCCGTGCGCCTGACCGCATCGGCCAGCGCCTGTAATCCGGCGCTGCGCGATGCGCTGAGCTGATCCTTTAATCCCAGTCCGTCAAACAGTGCCAGCAGGTCCATTTCGCGGATCTGCGCGGGCGTTTTCCCTTCAACCGAACTCAGCAGGACCGCCAGTAAGCCACGCACGATGCGTCCTTCACTGTCGCCATAAAAGTGCAGACGCCCGTCTGCTAACCGCTGATGTCCCAGCCAGACGCGATTTTCACAGCCGCTCAGTTCGATCTCTGCCGTTTTCAGCCTGTCGGGCAGAGCCGGCAGCCGCTTACCCAGCAGGATGAGCTGGCGATAGCGATCTTCCCACTGGCGGAAGCTGGCGAACTGTGCCAGAAGTGAATCGGCGGTAATCTCTGTGCCAAACGGGTGCGGGTTCATCATCGGTTCATTCATCGTTTAATCTGCCAGTAAGGTCAGGGCGGAGGTCATGGCCGCGACCAGCGCATCCACATCGTCTGTCGTATTGTAAGGGGCGAAAGAAGCGCGCAGGGTGCCGCTGACGCCAAGGGCGGCCAGCAGCGGCTGGGCGCAGTGCTGACCGGCACGTACCGCTATGCCGCTGTTCGCCAGCAGCGTCACCACATCGCTGTGATGGACGCCGGCAATATCAAAGGCCAGCAGGCTTGAGCCGCTGGCGCGGTAGCTGCGAAAACCGGGCAGGGCGGCCAGCCGGGTTTCTGCCTGCGTGGCGAGTTCGCAGCTCCAGCGCTCGGCTGCCGCCCAATCGATGCTGCTCATCCACTCCAGCGCGGCGCTGAGACCGATGACCCCGGCGACGTTCGGCGTACCCGCTTCAAAACACCAGGGCACTGCCTGGGGGGTAAATCCGTCGAAGTTTACCTGGCTTAACATCTTGCCGCCACCCTGCCACGGCACCATTTCCGCCAGCCGTTCCGCTTTGCCATACAGCGCACCGATGCCCATCGGGCCATACAGCTTATGGCCGGAAAATGCATAGAAATCAATATCCAGCGCCTGGACATCCGGCGGGCAGTGCACCACGCCCTGGGCACCATCCACCATTACTTTGGCCCCGCAGCTGTGCGCAAGGCCGATCGCCTGACGCAGATCCGGGCAGCCGCCGGTGACGTTGGACATCTGCCCTACGGCCAGCAGGCGCGTGCGTGCATTCAACAGCGCCGGAAGCTGGCCGATATCCGGCAGGCGGTCACGGCCAATCGGCCATTTAATGACGCGGGCTCCGGTCTGCTCTGCCACCATCAGCCACGGCACCAGGTTGGCATGGTGCTCGGCTTCGCTGACAACGATTTCATCCCCTGGCTGTAAGCGCGGGCGCAGCCAGCCCTGTGCCACCAGGTTAATCGCCTCGGTGGTGCCTTTGGTCCAGACGATCGTGTGACCGTCTGCGGCATTTAGCCGTTCAGCGACCTGAGTGCGAGCCTCTTCAAAGCGCGCGGTCAGACGCTGAGCGGCGGCAAACTGGCTGCGGTGAACCGTCCCGGCACTCAGGCGGTAGAACTGTTCGGTAGCGTCGATAACGGCCTGCGGTTTCAGCGCGGTCGCGGCGCTGTCGAGGTAACAGGCGGCATCAGCAAGTGCGGGAAACTGCTGGCGAAACTGCAGCGGATCGAATGACGTCATACTCTTGTGCAACCCTCAGGGATAGTTAGTGCTGTTTTAGGACCAGACTGAAATGAATGTGGTTTTCTGGCAAAGCTGGAAAAGCGCGTTATGCTGAATTATGACTGCTTTTAGTCTTTGCCCGCAAATAGAAGGGCTGTTCCGGCAGGCAGATTACCCGTTGTTTGCCACTCTTTTGACAGCTCATTGGGGACTTCTTGTCTCATAATGGAGAGATAAAAATGAAAAAATTAGCTGCTGTGATTGCTGTCTGTGCCATGACGTTTACTCTGGCTGCTTGTTCGAGTAATTATGTCATGCACACCAATGATGGCCGGACTATCGTTGCCGAGGGCAAGCCTATGGTAGACGATGATACCGGGATGATCAGCTATAAAGATGCCAACGGTACCAAACAGCAGATTAACCGTTCTGATGTCAAAGAAATGGTTGAGATGGGTCAGTAATACGCAGGCAAAAAAAAGCACCGCGCTAAGGCGGTGCTATTAAAAATCAATATGGACAGACAGGGTAAATCTACAGGAATAAAAAGGTAGCCAGGCTACCAGACCCGAAAATCGTCAGGTCAATTGCAAACACAACATCACGACACAAGCCAAAAGCCCCTCAAAATTCCGCGAGTTAACACCAAATTTTAATGCGCTTTTCGTTCCGGCTCAGGAAGTGCCGCAACTATAGGTATTTGCTGGTAGTTCCTCAACGGACAATTTATAATGCCTCGGATAAAAAAAACTAATACGTAACTCTGTGTAACAGAGCCACACCCG
Source organism: Erwinia sp. Eh17-17 (assembly GCF_039675725.1). Taxonomy (NCBI): domain Bacteria; kingdom Pseudomonadati; phylum Pseudomonadota; class Gammaproteobacteria; order Enterobacterales; family Erwiniaceae; genus Erwinia; species Erwinia sp. Eh17-17. Next base: position 166,774 of record NZ_JBDFQT010000007.1, read on the forward strand.
GCCGCGACGAAAAGTACCCATCGACCATGTCTAAACGTTTGCCACCTTTGAATGCGCTGCGGGTTTTTGACGCTGCTGCGCGTTATCTCAGTTTTACCAAAGCCGCAGAAGAACTGTTTGTGACCCAGGCGGCTGTCAGCCACCAGATTAAGTCACTGGAGGATTTTCTGGGCCTGAAGCTGTTCCGCCGCCGCAATCGTTCGCTGCTGTTGACCGAAGAGGGGCAGAGTTATTACCTCGATATTAAGGAAATTTTTACCGCGCTGAACGACGCCACGCGAAAACTGCAGGCCCGTAGTGCAAAAGGGGCGCTGACGGTCAGTTTGCTGCCGAGTTTTGCCATTCAGTGGCTGGTGCCGCGACTTACCAGCTTTAACTCAGCTTATCCGGGAATAGACGTGCGTATTCAGGCGGTGGACCGTGATGAAGAGAAGCTGGCTGATGATGTTGACGTGGCGATTTTTTACGGGCGCGGCAACTGGCCGGGGCTGCGTGTGGAAAAACTGTATGCAGAGTACCTGCTGCCGGTGTGTTCCCCGCTGTTGTTAACCGGCGAACGTCCGCTGACGTCACCCGCGGCGCTGGCAGAACACACGCTGCTGCACGATGCATCCCGCCGTGACTGGCAGGCCTATACCCGCCAGCTGGGGCTCAACAGTATCAACGTACAGCAGGGTCCCATTTTCAGCCACAGTGCGATGGTGCTGCAGGCGGCAATCCACGGTCAGGGCGTGGCGCTGGCCAACAACGTTATGGCGCAAAGTGAAATCGAAGCCGGCAGACTGGTTTGCCCGTTTAATGACGTGCTGGTCAGTAAAAATGCTTTTTATCTGGTTTGTCATGACAGTCAGGCAGAACTGGGTAAAATAGCCGCCTTCCGTCAGTGGATCCTGGCGAAAGCGGCCAGCGAACAAGAAAAATTTCGCTTTCGTTACGAGCACTGATCGCGCCGCCCTGTCCGGTAAACGACAGGAATGATGAACAGGCGGCAGAGGGGTATCCCTCTGTCCTGATAGAGGATGGTTCAATGTCCAGTCGTGCAATGCTGGTTTTCTCTGCCATCAGTGGATTCTTCTACGTGATGCTGGGGGCTTTTGGTGCCCACGTGTTAAGCAAGTCGCTGGGAAGCGCAGAAATGGCCTGGATGAAAACCGGGCTGGAGTACCAGGCGTTTCATACCCTGGCGATACTCGGTATAGCGGCTGCGATGCAGCGCCGGGCAAATATCTGGTTTTACTGGAGTAGCGCATTTCTGGCTCTCGGCACGGTTTTGTTCAGCGGCAGTCTTTACTGTCTGGCGCTGTCGCACCTGAAATTATGGGTTTATATCACCCCGATTGGCGGCACCTGCTTCCTGATCGGTTGGGTTTTGATGTTGGTTGGCGCTCTGCGTCTGAAAAAAAGGGCAGATCGCCATGAATAAGATTTTACTGTATTGCCGTCAGGGTTTTGAGAAAGAGTGTGCGGCTGAAATTACCGCTAAAGCCGCTGAGCGCGAAGTGTACGGTTTCGCTAGGGTGAAAGACGATTCCGCCTACGTGCTGTTTGAATGCTATCAGCAGGGAGAAGCCGAGAAGTTGCTCAACGAACTGCCGTTCAGCGAGCTGATTTTCTCCCGTCAGATGATCGTGGTGGGCGAACTGCTGCGCGACCTGCCGACGGAAGACCGCATTTCGCCGGTGGCGGGCATGCTGACTGGCGTGGTGGAAAAGGGCGGCGATCTGCGTGTTGAAGTGCCTGACACCAACGCCAGCAAAGAGCTGCTTAAATTCTGCCGTAAGTTCACCGTGCCGCTGCGTGCCAGCCTGCGTAAAGCGGGGATTCTGCTCAATTATGAAAGCAACAAGCGCCCCGTGGTTCACGTGTTCTTTATTGCTTCCGGCTGCTGCTATGTGGGCTATTCTCTGCCGCACAACAACTCGGCGCTGTTTATGGGCATTCCGCGACTGAAGTTCCCTTCCGATGCGCCAAGCCGTTCCACGCTCAAGCTGGAAGAGGCTTTCCACGTGTTTATTCCTGCCGACGAGTGGGATGAACGCCTGGCCAGCGGCATGTGGGCGGTGGATCTCGGTGCCTGCCCCGGCGGCTGGACCTATCAGCTGGTGCAGCGCAGCATGATGGTGAACGCCGTCGATAACGGCCCGATGGCGCCCAGCCTGATGGATACCGGGCAGGTGTTCCACCAGCGCGAAGACGGTTTCAAATATCGCCCGACGCGCAGCAATAACTACTGGGTGGTGTGCGATATGGTGGAAAAACCGATTCGCGTGGCGAACCTGATGGCCGACTGGCTGGTGAACGGCTGGTGCCGCGAAGCGATCTTCAATCTCAAGCTGCCGATGAAAAAACGCTACGAGGAAGTGTCGCAGAACCTGGCGATGATCGATGAAAAGCTGAAAGAAAACGGGATTAACGCCCAGATTCAGGCGCGTCAGCTCTATCACGATCGTGAAGAAGTGACGGTACATATCCGTCGCATCTGGAGTGCGGCTCCGGGCCGTCGCGACGAACGCTAGAACACCCTCAGGGGGCAGGCCTCGCCCCCGGTAAAACGTGGGTCGGGCATGCCCGACCTCTACGACAACGGCAATCGTAACTCTTTCAAATTCCCTTCCAGCACCAGATCCGTTTTTAGCGTGGCCACCTGCTGACAGATTTCCGCCATCTGCTGATGTTGTGCCAGCTTTTTGCGCCATTTTTCCGGCACCTGATCCAGCTGCTGATAGATCTCTGCGAGCGAACCGAACTGCTGTAACAGCAGGCTGGCACTTTTGCCACCAATACCGGCGACGCCCGGAATCTTGCTGCTGCTGATACCGGCCAGCCCCCAGTAGTCGGGCAGCTGCGCCGGGGCAACGCCAAATTCGGCAGCAATAAAGGGCACGTCGAGCCAGCGTTTCTGGAAATAATCGCGGATTTGAATGGTCGGTGCCAGTAGCTGGCAGTAGCCTTTATCGGTGGAGACAATCGTCGCCTGGTGACCCGCGCTGGCCACCTTGCTGGCTAAGGTCGCGGCCAGATCGTCAGCTTCATCCCCTTTTGAATGCCAGCTGGCGATGCCGATACTGGCAAACGCCGCCCGCAACAGCGGCATCTCGTCACGCAGGGCCTCCGGCATCGGTGAGCGGCCTGCCTTATAGTCTGGCAGTAGCTGATGTCGCCAGCTGTCGCTGCGATCGTCATCATCAAAGACGGCCACGGCGTGAGTCGGATGGGTATGCAGCAACAGCTGTTGCAGGGCATTCAGACAGGTTTCCTGGCAGGGAGACCCCTGGACGGCGTGAATGCGCCGAATCAGATTCAGCGCATCGATAATTAACAGATGGTTCATCAGATAACCCTGAGCGGCCCGCAGGCCGCTCTTTTACTTAATGATTTCGTAGCAGGGGATATAGGCGCTGCCCGGCAGCTTCATGCGGTGTTGGGCAACAAATCCCTGGAGCAGGTCGTCCATACGACGCATGATTTCCGGGTCGCCGTGCAGTTTATACGGTCCTTTCTCTTTAATGGCTTTAATGCCCACGTCTTTCACATTCCCGGCAACGATACCAGAGAAGGCACGTCGCAGTGCTGCTGCCAGCTGCTCAGCAGGCTGATCAGGAGAAAGGTTGAGGTTTGCCATGTTCTCGTGGCTCGGCATAAACGGCATTTGCAGGTCGGGAGCAATACGCAGCGCCCAGTTAAAGCTGTAAGCGTCTCCCGTTTCGCGACGGTGCTCTTTCACCTTCGGCATGGCTTTTTTCATCAGACGCGCCACTTCAGCCGCATCATCAATGATAATGGTGTAGTGCTTACGCGCTTCATCGCCCAGCGTGTTGATAATGAACTCGTCCAGCACGCGGAAGTAGTCGGCGCTCTCTTTCGGACCGGTCAGGATCAGCGGCAGTACCTGGTCGTGGTTATGCGGATTCATCAAAATACCCAGCAGGTAGAGCAGCTCTTCCGCTGTTCCCACGCCGCCGGGGAAGATGATGATGCCGTGGGCGATACGCACAAAGGCTTCCAGACGTTTTTCAATATCCGGCATGATGATCAGTTCGTTCACCAGCGGGTTAGGCGGTTCGGCCGCAATGATTGACGGCTCGGTCAGACCGATAAAGCGACTGTCTCTGTAACGCTGTTGAGCATGGCCCACTGCCGCCCCTTTCATCGGGGCTTCCATCACGCCCGGTCCGCAGCCGGTACAGATATTCAGCTCCCGCAGACCCAACTGGGAACCGACGTTGCGGCAGTACTGGTATTCAATCGCGTTAATTGAATGGCCACCCCAGCACACGACGGTGTTGGGCTCTTCACCGACGTGCAGCGCCCGCGCATTGCGCAGAATGGAGAAAACCAGGTTGGTAATATGGACCGGATCTTCGGCTTTCAGCTGCTGGAAGCGTCCGGCGTTATCAATCTGGCCGTTCAGGAACAGAATATCGCGCAGCACCGCAAACAGGTTTGCCTGCAGGGCACGGATGATTCGCCCGTCAACGAACGCCTCTTCCGGTGGATTAATCAGTTCCAGTTTGACGCCGCGCTCACGACGCAGCACGTTGATATCAAAACTTTCGAATCGGGAGAGCAGTTCGTGGCTGCTGTCAGTCTGGCTTCCGGAGTTAAGCACTGCCAGTGAGCAGTTACGAAAGAGCTGATAGAGGTCGCTGCTGGCCGTGCGCTTCAGCATATCGACTTCAAGCTGAGATAGTAGATCCATAGAGCCAAGAGGGCTGACATGTGTAATCAAGTGAACTCCTTTACACCCGCCGGGTGTGCGGTAACTCCACGACCTCGCGGCCGCAGAGGCAAGATATCCTTAGACAATTTCACGGGCTGACCGAAAAAGAGGGTCAGCCCTACGCCGACCTTATGTAGGGGGCGACCTTTTTCTCCGGTCGACCCGTGCCGAAGATATGCACTGAAAGCAACATATCGCTGTCCGTTGCCAGAGTAGCCTTATTCATCGATGTTTAACAACAGGTTAACGTGCGCCAGCTCAGAATTACTGACGAACCAGCCTGGAGCGGGTTGCCACAAACTTGCCGTTGGTGCGCCAGGGGTTAATGTCCAGCCCGCCGCGCCGGGTGTAGCGGGCATACACGCTTAACGATTCCGGCTGACAATATTGCAGAATGTCGCTGAAGATACGTTCAACGCACTGCTCATGAAACTCATTGTGATGGCGGAAAGAGACCAGATAACGCAGCAGCGCCTCGCGCTGAATGCGCGGACCGCGGTAGCTGATCTGTACCGAGCCCCAGTCAGGCTGGTTAGTGATCAGGCAGTTAGATTTCAGCAGATGGCTGACCAGCTGCTCTTCGACGATTTCTCCGGCGGTTGCGTTACGCAGGTAGTCGGCGCTGAACTGATAGTTATCAATGACAATATCCTGCTCATCAATACACTCACCGCTAAAATGGCCTATCGGCTGACCTTCAATTTCCTGAAGACGGAACAGCGCCACGCTGACATGGCCACCGGCGCAGGCGCTGAGGTCGCGCTCCAGCGTCTGACGCACCTCGCCCCAGTCGGCGAACGGGGTCTGATTGAAACTGTTCAGATAGAGCTTAAAGCTCTTGGACTCGATCAGATTAAGGCTGTTAGCATCCAGCGTGACCTCGCCGATCGCCACCTGGGGCAGCCCCTTGCTGTTCAGCCAGGAGAGCTCATACAGCGTCCAGATATCCGCGCCGCTAAAGGGCAGATTATCCGGATAGAGGCCCAGCGGCTCGCGGTTCAGGCTACGCGGTACTGCCTGCAGCAGATCGGGCTGATAGCTGTCGTGATATTCAGTGGGTTTCCCCAGCGTCAGGCCTTCCAGTGCCTGATGATCGTCGTATGAAGACATGGTGTTACCTTGTGTTACCTTAGGGTGCCCGCGCGGCAGACGCTATGGCAAATTCCTGAGTATGGTGGGTACTGTCAAAGCGCGTGAGGCGCACAGGATGACGAGTACAACAGGCTGTCAGTGTAACCCAGCAAGCAAAGAGTGAAAAAATAATGATCGAAGAAACCTCCCAGGCATTACGCGATTTTAGTCAGCGCTATGGCGATCTCTGGCAGCAGCAGCATGGACATGCGCCAGCCAGCGCTGACCTGCACGGCATACCGTCGCCCTGCATCGTTGCCACCCATGATGATGAAGTCTGGTGGCAGCCGCAGCCCTTTACGCTGGCGAAAAACCTTGATGCCGTGGAACGGGCGCTGGATCTGAGCCTGCAACCCGCGGTGACCGGCTTCTACACCGCACAATTTGCCGGCGACATGGCGGGAACTTTTGCCGGACAGCGGATGTCTCTAGTACAGGTGTGGAGTGAAGATGATTTTGTGCGCGTGCAGGAAAACCTGATCGGGCACCTGGTGATGAAGCGCCGTTTGAAACATTCTCCAACGCTGTTCATCGCCACTACCGAGTCTGAACTGGAAGTCGTATCGGTGTGTAACCTGACGGGTGAAGTGATTATTGAGCAGTTAGGCACCCAAAAGCGCCAGGTGATAGCGCCTTCCGTTGAGAATTTTCTTATTCTGTTACAACCCCTTAGCGATCGTTAATGCGATTTCGCCCTTCCCGCATGTGCGAGATCTCTCACAAACCCTGTGAGAGATCGCTCCCATTGATGCAGACATATCAATCGTTAAAATTGTAAAAATATTGTAGATCATAACGTTAGGGCATTTTCCCTGACGCGGTCTGTCTGTAAAGCCGAAAAAGCCCGCTGAGGTGTCTTGTTTGGTTATGCTGATCGGGCAGAATAGCACCCATCGCGAAGGACGCTCAGGACTGGAACAGACATCAGGATGATGTACTCATGGAATGAGTTGGACCCGTCAGGATGACGTATCAGGGACAGGCTTCGGGATGAAGTAAGGAAACCTCAGGAAGAGGTAAAGGACACCTCCAGGATGGAGAATGTGAACCGAACAGGACGGTCGGTGGTCAGGGATGTCAAAGGATCAGCGTCAGGATGATGCTTAGCTCAGGAGAGCGACAGGAATAGTTTTCAAGGATGAGCAGGGAGCATAAAGGTAGCTGGAACGCTGCAAACGGACCAGGGGCACTGTTAATACAGTGCCCCTTTTTTCGTTGAAATTTTTACCCTGCGCGGTGCGGATGCTATGCTTTGCGCCCTTTATCCCCGAAGCTAAATCAGGAGGTTGCTCATGAGCCGTGAACAGCAGGTGCAGCAACGATTGCTGGCGATTGAAACGCAACTCAGACAGGCCGGTTTATGGCAGACCGTCGCCCCCACCAGCGAGGCGTTTGCCAGCACGGAGCCATTCTGTGTTGACACCATGACGCCGTTGCAGTGGCTGCAATGGATTTTTTTACCGCGCATGCAGGCGCTGCTGGATGCCGGGGCCCCGCTGCCGGTATCGCTGGCTATTGCCCCCTATTACGAAGTCTGGCTTGAGGGGGAGACCCCTGAGCGTGCCCGGCTGCTGCATTGCTTAAATGAATTCGACCAGCTTTTTGAGTCAGCAAACTGATGCTGGAGATCATTTATCAGGATCGGTGGCTGGTGGCGGTGAACAAACCGTCGGGCTGGCTGGTTCACCGCAGCTGGCTCGATCGTCATGAAACCCGGTTTGTGATGCAGACCGTGCGCGACCAGATTGGGCAGCACGTTTTTACCGTACACCGTCTCGATCGCCCCACCTCCGGCGTGCTGCTGATGGCGCTGTCGGGCGATGTGGCACGCTTACTCTCGCAGCAGTTCGAACACCATCAGCTGCAAAAAACTTATCATGCGGTGGTGCGTGGCTGGCTGGAAGGGGAGGAGACGCTCGACTATCCCCTGACCGAAGAGCTGGACAAAATTGCCGATAAATTCAGCCAGCCGGAAAAAGCACCGCAGTCGGCGGTAACCCACTGGCGCGGGCTGGCAACCACCGAACAGCCGGTGCCGGCAGGGCCCTATGACACGTCACGCTATTCGCTGGTGGAGATGAAGCCGCAGTCCGGGCGAAAGCACCAGCTGCGCCGTCATATGACCCATCTGCGTCATCCGATCATTGGCGACAGCGCACACGGCGACCTGAAGCAGAACCGCGCCGCTGTGGCAAACTTTGGCATGAACCGCCTGATGCTGCACGCCAGCGAACTGTGCCTGACGCACCCGGTCACCGCTGAACCGCTGGTACTGCGTGCCGGGCTGGATGAGGTCTGGCAGACGGTTATCGACAGGTTTGGCTGGCAGCAGCATCTCCCTGAGATCGCGCGGGTTGAGTTCATGGCGGAAAGTGCGCAGGATAGTGAGCAATATAAGCAGCAGTAACGGAGAAGAGTCATGGCTGAGGTAGGCATTTTTGTAGGTACTGTTTACGGTAACGCATTGTTAGTGGCTGAAGAGGCGGAACCCTTACTGGCGGCGGCCGGGCATCAGGTGAAGATCTATGAAGATCCGACGCTGGACGACTGGCAGAAGTATGCCGAAAAAGTGGCGCTGGTGATTACCTCAACCACAGGGCAGGGCGATCTGCCGGACAGTATCGTTTCGCTGTTTAATGGCATCAAAGACAAGCTGGGCTACCAGCCGCATCTGCGTTACGGCATTATCGCCCTGGGCGACAGCAGCTACGAGGCGTTCTGCGGCGGCGGCGAAAAGTTTGCTGCGCTGTTGCACGATCAGAGTGCCGTGCGTGTGGGCGAGATGCTGCGAGTCGATGCGACCGAAAACCCGGAACCGGAAGAGGTCACCTCGCCGTGGGTAGAGCAGTGGGCTAAACTTATCGCATAAACACGCCGTAGGGGTCGATCATTTCTTCCGATCGACCCGTTGTTTTTCCGATCGACCCGCGATTTTCCGCGCGACCCATACCAGTGATTTATACCCGCAGCCAACCAGACGGATAGCCCATGAAAATTGTTATCGCTCCGGATTCCTGGAAAGAAAGCCTTTCTGCACTTCAGGTTGCCACCCAGATTGAAACGGGTTTTCGCGACATTTTCCCCGATGCTCAATACGTTAAACTGCCGGTTGCCGACGGTGGCGAAGGTACTGTCGATGCCATGGTCGCGGCCACTGGCGGTCAGCGCATCTCGCTGCGGGTGACCGGCCCGCAGGGCTATCCCATCGATGCCTTTTATGGCCTGTCGGGCGACGGGCGCTGCGCCATTATTGAGATGGCCGCCGCCAGCGGGCTGGAGGGCGTTCCCCCCGCACAGCGCGATGCGCTGACCGCTACCAGCTGGGGGACCGGTGAACTGATCCGCGATGCGCTGGATCGGGGTATTGAGCGGATCATTATCGGCATCGGTGGCAGCGCCACCAATGACGGCGGTGCAGGGATGGTTCAGGCGCTGGGCGCAAGGCTGCTGGATAATGCCGGAAATCAAATCGGCTTTGGCGGGGCGGCACTGGCGCAGCTTGACGTAATTGATATCAGCGGACTGGATGCACGTATTGCCCGCTGCCGCATTGAAGTGGCCTGCGACGTTACCAATCCGCTGACCGGAGAGAATGGCGCATCAGTGGTGTTTGGCCCGCAAAAAGGCGCGACGCCCGAGCAGGTCAGCTTACTGGACCATGCACTGACCCACTATGCGGCGGTCATTAAGCGCTGTCTGCATTGCGATGTGATGGCGCTGCCGGGTGGCGGCGCTGCCGGAGGGATGGGGGCCGGGCTGGTGGCTTTCTGCCAGGCCGATCTGCGTCCGGGCATTGAGATTGTCACCGAGGCACTGGGGCTGGATGCGCTAGTGCGCGATGCCACGCTGGTGATCACCGGAGAAGGGCGCATCGACAGTCAGACCATTCACGGTAAGGTGCCTGTCGGCGTGGCGCGCGTGGCGAAGCGCTATAACAAACCGGTGATCGCCATTGCCGGTAGCCTGACGCGCGATGCTGACGTGGTCCATCAGCACGGAGTGGATGCGATATTTAGCGTCATCTATCGTATTTGCAGCCTGGAAGATGCGCTGGAGAATGCGGCGGAAAACCTGCGCATCAGCGCCCGTAATATTGCTGCTACCCTGAATATCGGGCAGCAGCTTTAGAGGGCGGCCTGCGGGGTTACAGCTTCAGGCGCTCTTTGGCCAGCCGCGCCACGTTTTGCATTTCATCCAGCAGCTCGAAGAGCTCCGGCTCGACCAGCGTCAGATCGTCGCTGTTGCGCAGGCTCTGCTCCAGCTGCTGGCAGAGCTGCTTCATGCGGGGCACCCCGCTATAGCTGGCGCTGCCGTGCAGTTTATGGATGATATCGCGCAGGGCGGTGGTATTGTTCTCCGCTGTATATTGCTCCACCAGCGTCTGCACTTCCGGCAGGAAATCGACCAGCATCTGTAACAGATCGCGCGCCAGATCGGGCTTGTTCGCCGCCTGACGCAGCGCCAGCGGCCAGTCGAGTGAGGCGGGAACCTCTGATACTGGCGTCAGCTCACGCTGGCCCGCCGGGGTGTATCGCGCCAGCAGGCGGCTCAGTTTTTGCTCGTCGATAGGCTTAGCCAGATAGTCGTTCATCCCGGCCTTAATCAACTGTTCCCGCTCACCGTCCAGCGCATGTGCCGTCACGGCAACAATCGGGGTGTTTGCGTGCTGGGGGAGGGTGCGGATCGCTTCACTGGCGCGGATGCCGTCGATTTCCGGCATCTGGATATCCATCAGAATAATATCAAGATGCTGATGCCGGGCCTGGCGAATCGCCGCCTCGCCGCTGTCGCACAGCACAATCTCTGCGACCTGTTCTTCCAGCAGCGCGCCAATCAGCTTCAGATTGGCCGGGTTATCATCCACCGCCATCACGCGTAACGGCAGACGCTGACGCTCGGTCAGTGGCAGGGCATCGCGATGGTGGTTGTCAACCAGCAGAGGCAGCAGGCGGGTCATGGAAATAGGCTTGATCAAGCAGGCGGTGACGCCGCGCCCCTTCAGCTCCTCAGCGTAGACCTGCATCTGGAACGGCAGACCCATAATCACGCTGCTGGCGCGTTGCAGGATCGGCGTCAGCTGCTCGCTGGTCATCTCCAGATTTTGTGGGTCGGCGATCGGCAGCCCCATCAGCAGCACGTCGTAGTGTGCTTCAGGCAGTTCACTGAGCGACGGACTGTAGCTGATGTTCATGGGCGTTGCGGCAAGCATATCCAGCAGGGCCTTTGCCGCTGTCTCGTTCGGTTCGACGTACGCCATGCGCTGGCCTTCAATGCAGTCCATCACCCGTGGGTCGCTGGCGGCATTCGGGTTCAGGGCCAGATTGACGTGGAACCAGAAGGTGGAACCGTGATTGAGGCGGCTATGGAAGGAGATTTCACCGCCCATTTCGTTGACCAGTTTCTGGGTAATGACCAGCCCCAGTCCGGTGCCGCCGTGACGGCGAGAAATGCTGGCATCTGCCTGACGGAAAGCCTGGAACAGCTGTGACTGCTGTTTTTCTGAAATTCCGATCCCGCTGTCGTGGATCTGGACCTCCAGCTCCATGCGGTTGTTGCTGAGCGCACGTTTCTCGACGCGAATATCAATATTGCCGCGCTCAGTAAACTTGATCGCATTGCCGAGCAGGTTGACGATAATCTGCTGCATCCGCAGCGGATCGCCGATGGCATTATCCGGGACGTCGCCCTGAATATTCAGGGTCAGCTCCAGCCCTTTCTCATGCGCTGACTGCGCCAGCAGCACCACCACTTCATCAAGCGTGGCGCGCAGCGGGAAAGGAATGGTTTCCAGAATCAGCTTCCCGGCTTCCAGCTTCGAAAAGTCGAGTACGTCATTAATAATGCTCAGCAGGTTATTGGCCGAGCGTTCAATGGTATGCAGGTAGTCGCGCTGGGTGGAATTCAGCGTAGTTTTCAGCGTCTGGCGGGTAAAACCAATCACACCGTTCAGCGGGGTGCGCAGCTCGTGCGACATGTTGGCAAGGAACTCTGACTTAATACGCGCCGCTTCCTGGGCACGTTTTTTAGCCAGGTCCAGTTCGACGTTCTGGATCTCCATCTGCTCCAGCGTCTCACGCAGATCGGAAGTCGCCTGATCGATATTCTGCTGCATCTCTTCGTGATAGGCGGTCAGCGACATTGCCATGGAGTTAATGCCGTTCTTCAGCACGTCCAGTTCACCGAGCATGTAGCCTTCCACGCGACTGTCCAGCTGACCCCGGCGGATGCGGTCAACGGTACTGACCATATTGCGGATTGGCCCGGTGACGTCGCGCATCAGGCGGTAGGCAAACAGCATGGCAATACATAAACAGAGCAGCAGCAGCAGGGTGGAAATAAACACCTCTTTATACTGCTGTAACCTGACTGACTGCAGGTCCAGCTCAATGGCCACATAGCCGAGCGGGTTACCGGTGGGTTTTGCATCCTGACCCGGTGATTCATCCGGATAATAGGTTTCAGACAGGATCGGGGTGCGCAGGATCACTGAATTGCCGCTGCGCTGTTTCATATAACGCGTGGTTAACGGCGTATTGTCCGGCAGGCGCAGTAGATCCGGCGTCTGATGATAGTTAGAGGTGACGAACAGCTGATTGTGATCGTCGAACACCGAAATCGCCCGCACAATATCGGAGTGACGGCGGTGCAGCAGGCTGACCAGCTGGCGCACTGATTCGCGGCTGTGGAAGGTCATACCGTATTCACTGGAAACGGCCAGCGGTTCGATAATATTGACCCCGGCATCGGTCAACTGACTCTGTAATTCGTTGTAGCGGTTAACCACAAAAAAGGTGGAGAGCAGCAGCCCGATCATCAGCGTCGGTGCCAGAATCAAAATCATCATTCGAGCCCGCAGGCTGTATTTGGTCATAATATTCCCTGTGCGCGGCGTTCGCTCTGTGCCGTCCCTCTGGCATCGTGGTCTGAACCGGAAGATGGCAGCCCCTGCTGAGGCAGGCCATTCCCGATTATTACTGGCGGTAATGATGACGTGTGATCGGCAAAGAAACAATGGAGAAATTTTAGCGGCTAAAAGAGTCAGTTGCCCCACGATGAGGCCCAAATTTGATGCATGATTTCGCCCTGTCAGACTGCTGCTGCTGGTAAGGGTACCCTGAGCACGCGCTGGAGTCAGGCGGACAAGGGGCGGGCAAATTTGCGTGGCGTTTCTAAATGTCGAAGACTATTTCTCGCAAAAACTGGAACAATTTTCGCATAAGCCTAAGCTATGACGGCTGCTATCCTGATTGGGCGGGGGAGCTTACTGGAAGCTATCATCTGCTTATCAGGAAAGTGCCTGAAAATGTCGCAGGTGTGGAAGGCATTGCAGCATTAGCAGCGAAGGCTGCGTATAATGCAGAATTAAATATCAGGAAGACGGTGGCTACGCCAGGAGAGGATATGGTTGCGGTAAGAAGTGCACATTTGAACACGGCTGGCGAGTTTGCGCTCGACCAATGGATCACCAGTCTGGGGATCTCAAACCAGCAGTCATGTGAACGACTGGCCGAGACCTGGCGCTATTGTGAAGCGACCACCAAAGGTCATCCTGATGCAGCACTGCTGCTGTGGCGCGGCGTGGAGATGGTGGAAATCCTGTCGATGCTCAGCATGGACTGCGAAACGCTGTGCGCCTCGCTACTGTTCCCGCTGGCGGATGCCGGCGTGGTCAGTGAAGCGCTGCTGGAAGAGCAACACGGTAAAGCTATCGTCTCGCTGGTGCACGGCGTGCGCGATATGGACGCCATCCGCCAGTTAAAAGCCACCCACAACGATTCCATGGCCTCCGAGCAGGTGGATAACGTCCGCCGCATGCTGCTGGCGATGGTGGAAGATTTCCGCTGTGTGGTGATCAAACTGGCAGAGCGCATCGCCCACCTGCGCGAAGTGAAAGACGCACCGGAAGATGAACGCGTGCTGGCGGCGAAAGAGTGCACCAACATCTATGCGCCGCTGGCGAACCGGCTGGGTATCGGCCAGTTAAAATGGGAGCTGGAAGACTTCTGCTTCCGCTATCTGCACCCCGACGAATACAAGCGTATTGCCAAACTGCTGCACGAACGCCGCATTGACCGCGAGGACTACATCGACACGTTCGTGCAGTCGCTGCGCACCGAGATCGTCAAAGAGGGTGTTAAGGCAGAAGTGTATGGCCGCCCGAAACATATTTACAGCATCTGGCGCAAGATGCAGAAAAAAGCGCTGGCCTTCGACGAGCTGTTTGACGTGCGCGCCGTGCGTATCGTCGCCGAACGGCTGCAGGACTGCTATGGCGCACTGGGTATCGTACATACGCTGTACCGCCATCTGCCGAGCGAATTTGACGACTATGTAGCCAATCCGAAGCCGAACGGCTATCAGTCCATTCATACCGTGGTGCTGGGGCCGAAGGGTAAAACCGTTGAGATCCAGATCCGTACCCGTCAGATGCATGAAGATGCCGAGCTGGGCGTGGCCGCGCACTGGAAATATAAAGAGGGTGCTGCTGCCGGTGGCAGTGCGCGCGGCGCTTCCGGTCACGAAGGGCGCATTGCATGGCTGCGTAAGCTGATTACCTGGCAGGAGGAGATGGCAGACTCCGGCGAGATGCTCGACGAAGTGCGTAGCCAGGTGTTTGATGACCGGGTGTATGTGTTTACCCCGAAAGGCGACGTGGTGGACCTGCCGGCCGGCTCCACGCCGCTCGATTTTGCCTACCACATTCACAGCGATATCGGCCACCGCTGTATCGGTGCCAAGATTGGCGGGCGCATTGTGCCGTTCACCTATCAGCTGCAGATGGGTGACCAGATTGACATTATTACCCAGAAGCAGCCGAACCCGAGCCGCGACTGGCTGAACCCGAATCTTGGTTATGTCACCACCAGCCGCGGGCGCTCTAAGGTCCACGCCTGGTTCCGCAAGCAGGATCGCGACAAGAATATTATCGCCGGGCGGCAGATCCTCGACAGCGAGCTGAGCCACCTTGACATCAATCTGAAAGATGCCGAGAAGCTGCTGCTGCCGCGCTACAACTTTAACTCGCTGGATGAACTGCTGGCGGCGATTGGCGGCGGCGATATTCGCCTCAATCAGATGAGTAACTTCCTGCAGTCGAAGCTTAACAAGCCAAGCGCCGAGGAAGAAGACCGCGAGGCGCTGCAAAAACTGACGCAGAAAACCTCCAACAGCGTGCCGCGCAGTAAAGAGAGCGGGCGCGTGGTGGTGGAAGGCGTGGGCAATCTGATGCACCACATTGCGCGCTGCTGCCAGCCTATCCCCGGCGACGATATCACCGGGTTTATCACCCAGGGGCGCGGTATCTCCATTCACCGTGCCGACTGTGACCAGCTGGCTGACCTGATGTCTCATGCGCCGGAACGTATTGTTGATGCGGTGTGGGGGGAAACCTATTCCAGCGGGTATTCGCTGGTGGTGCGGGTGACCGCCAACGACCGCAGCGGCCTGCTGCGCGATATCACCACTATTCTGGCAAATGAAAAGGTCAACGTGCTGGGGGTGTCCAGCCACAGCGACACCAAAAAACAGCTGGCGACCATCGATATGGATATTGAGATTTACAATCAGCAGGTGCTGGGACGGGTGATAGCGCGCCTCAATCAGGTGCCGGACATCATCGACGCGAAAAGATTGCACTGACTGATAATAACGGGCTGACCGGAAAAGAAGGTCAGCCCCTACATGTTTCGCGGGGTCAGCCCCTGGATGTGTCGCGGGGTCAGCCCCTGGATGTGTCGCAGGGGCAGCCCCTGAATATACCGTAGGGGCCGATCTTTTTTTCCGATCGGCCCTCATCATTTTAAGGATTTTTTTATGACTTCTCTCGATCGCCTGCTGGGCATCATGAAAACCCTGCGCGATCCGGAAAACGGCTGCCCGTGGGATCGCCAGCAGACCTTTGCCTCCATCGCCCCTTATACCCTTGAAGAAACCTATGAAGTGATCGACGCGATTAACCGTGCTGATTTCGACGACCTGCGTGGTGAGCTTGGTGATCTGCTGTTCCAGGTGGTGTTCTATGCCCAGATGGCGCAGGAAGAGGGCCGCTTTAACTTCGACGATATCTGCAATGCCATCAGCGACAAGCTGGAGCGCCGTCACCCGCATATCTTTGCCGGTGCGCAGGTCAGCGACAGCGCTGAGGTGCTGGTCAACTGGGAGAAGATTAAAAGCGACGAGCGGGCCAGTAAAGCCCAGCACTCGGCGCTCGACGATATCCCGCAGGCGTTACCAGCACTGATGCGCGCCCATAAAATCCAGAAGCGGTGCAGCAGCGTCGGTTTTGACTGGACCACCCTCGGGCCAGTGCTGGACAAAGTGCATGAAGAGATCGATGAGGTGATGCACGAAGCGCAGCAGGCGGTGATTGACCAGGACAAACTGGAAGAAGAAATCGGCGACCTGCTGTTTGCCACGGTCAACCTGTCGCGCCACCTCGGCAGTAAAGCCGAAACCGCACTGCAAAAGGCCAACACCAAGTTTGAACGCCGTTTCCGCCAGGTTGAGCAGATTATCGCGGAGCAGGGAATGGAAATGCAGCAGGCGACGCTTGAACAGATGGAAGCGGCATGGCAGGTGGTAAAATCCCAGGAATAAATGGCTGACACGATTCAACAAAAGTGTGATGTGCGTCAACCTCCTGCGGGCCAGATTCAGGTAATCTCATGGCGGTAAATGCGGTGGTAAGCACACAACCGGAAACGATCAATTGTCGCCACGGGGTGTTTCGGGTATACTATTTTCCCGTCCTGGTTATCCATTCCATCGTCTTTAAACCTACATTCTCAGGTTCAGCATGACAACGAACTATATATTTGTGACCGGCGGGGTCGTTTCCTCTCTGGGTAAAGGCATTGCCGCAGCTTCCCTGGCCGCTATTCTTGAAGCGCGTGGTCTCAACGTGACCATCATGAAGCTGGACCCGTATATCAACGTGGATCCAGGGACCATGAGTCCAACCCAGCACGGTGAAGTTTTCGTCACCGATGACGGGGCGGAAACCGATCTGGATCTCGGCCACTATGAGCGTTTCATCCGTACTAAGATGAGCCGCCGTAACAACTTCACCACAGGTCGTATCTACTCAGAAGTGCTGCGCAAAGAGCGTCGCGGTGACTATCTGGGCGCGACTATTCAGGTGATCCCGCATATTACCAATGCCATTAAAGAACGCATCATCGAAGGTGGCGAAGGCCATGATGTCGTGCTGGTGGAAATTGGTGGCACCGTGGGTGACATCGAATCACTGCCGTTCCTCGAAGCGATTCGCCAGATGGCGGTCGATGTGGGCCGTGAGCACACCATCTATATGCACCTGACCCTGGTGCCGTATATGGCCGCAGCGGGCGAAGTGAAAACCAAGCCAACCCAGCACTCGGTGAAAGAGCTGCTGTCGATCGGTATTCAGCCAGACGTGCTGATCTGCCGTTCTGACCGTGCCGTACCGGCCAACGAACGGGCGAAAATCGCGCTGTTCTGTAACGTGCCGGAAAAAGCGGTTATCTCGCTGAAAGATGTCGACTCCATCTACAAAATTCCCGGCATGCTGAAATCGCAGGGCCTGGATGACTACATCTGTAAGCGCTTCAACCTGAATGCCCCGGAAGCCAATCTGGCCGAATGGGAGCAGGTGATTTACGAAGAAGCCAATCCAGGCGGCGAAGTGACCATCGGGATGGTCGGCAAATATGTCGAACTGCCGGATGCGTACAAGTCGGTGATTGAAGCGCTGAAACACGGTGGCCTGAAAAATCGCGTTACCGTGAATATCAAACTTATCGACTCGCAGGATGTCGAAACCCGTGGTGTTGAAGTGCTGAAGAATCTGGATGCTATCCTTATTCCTGGCGGCTTCGGCTATCGCGGCGTGGAAGGCAAGCTGATGACGGCACAATACGCGCGCGAAAACAACATCCCTTACCTCGGCATTTGCCTGGGGATGCAGGTTGCGCTGATGGAATTTGCCCGCAATGTGGCGCATATGGAAGGGGCGAACTCTACCGAATTCGTACCGGACTGTAAGTACCCGGTAGTGGCGCTGATTACCGAATGGCGCGACGAAGACGGCAACGTCGAACAGCGTTCTGAGCAGAGCGATCTGGGCGGCACCATGCGTCTGGGCAGCCAGCAGTGCCAGCTGACCGAAAACAGCCTGGTGCAGAAGCTGTATGGCTCTGACACCATCGTTGAGCGTCACCGTCATCGTTATGAAGTCAACAATATGCTATTGAAGCAGATTGAAGCGGCCGGTTTACGTGTAGCAGGCCGCTCAGGGGATGACCAGCTGGTGGAGATCATTGAGCTTCCTGATCACCCATGGTTTGTTGCGTGTCAGTTCCACCCGGAATTCACCTCAACACCCCGAGACGGGCACCCGCTGTTCAGCGGCTTTGTAAAAGCCGCCAGTGAGTACCAGAAGCGTTTGGCAAAATAAGTGTTTTCATAACCTCTTGAAACCGTAAGGTTTCGGGGGGTGTGCCTAAGTTTAAGTTAACTTGTACTGAGGAAAAACTAATGTCCAAAATCGTTAAAGTCATCGGTCGCGAAATCATCGACTCCCGTGGAAACCCGACCGTTGAAGCTGAAGTTCACCTGGAAGGCGGCTTTGTAGGTCTGGCAGCAGCGCCATCAGGTGCTTCTACTGGTTCTCGCGAAGCGCTGGAACTGCGTGACGGTGACAAATCTCGTTTCCTGGGTAAAGGCGTTACTAAAGCGGTCGCTGCGGTTAATGGTCCTATCGCTGACGCGGTAACCGGCAAAGATGCAAAAGACCAGGCTAACATCGACAAGATCATGATCGATCTGGACGGTACTGAGAACAAATCACAGTTTGGCGCTAACGCCATTCTGGCGGTTTCTCTGGCTGCGGCTAAAGCAGCAGCAGCGGCTAAAGGTATGCCACTGTACGAGCACATTGCTGAACTGAACGGTACCCCAGGCAAGTTCTCTATGCCACTGCCAATGATGAACATCATCAACGGCGGCGAGCACGCAGACAACAACGTCGACATCCAGGAATTCATGATCCAGCCTGTTGGCGCGAAAACGCTGAAAGAAGCGATTCGTATGGGTTCTGAAGTGTTCCACACTCTGGCGAAAGTGCTGAAGTCTAAAGGCATGGGTACTGCGGTGGGTGACGAAGGTGGCTATGCGCCAAACCTGGGTTCCAACGCCGAAGCACTGGCTGTTATCGCTGAAGCGGTAAAAGAAGCGGGCTACGTTCTGGGTAAAGACATCACCCTGGCGATGGACTGTGCAGCCTCTGAGTTCTACAAAGACGGCAAATATGTGCTGGCAGGCGAGGGCAACAAAGCCTTCACTTCTGAAGAGTTCACTCACTTCCTGGAAGACCTGACCAAACAGTACCCAATCGTTTCTATCGAAGACGGTCTGGACGAATCTGACTGGGCTGGTTTCAAATACCAGACCGAAGTGCTGGGCGACAAAATCCAGCTGGTGGGCGACGACCTGTTCGTGACCAACACCAAGATCCTGAAAGAAGGTATCGATAAAGGCATCGCTAACTCCATCCTGATCAAATTCAACCAGATCGGTTCTCTGACCGAAACTCTGGCTGCGATCAAAATGGCAAAAGACGCGGGTTACACTGCGGTGATCTCTCACCGTTCAGGTGAAACTGAAGATGCGACCATCGCTGACCTGGCGGTAGGTACTGCAGCGGGCCAGATCAAAACCGGTTCTATGAGCCGTTCTGACCGTGTTGCTAAGTACAACCAGCTGATCCGTATTGAAGAAGCGCTGGGCAACCGTGCGCCATTCAACGGCCTGAAAGAAGTTAAAGGTCAGTAAGCTGCTGATTTTCTGAGCCGGTTAACCGGCTGAGGATAATCTGAAAAGCCCCGTCTCAGGACGGGGCTTTTTTATGCTAAATATTTTACTTTCAACAGGTTAACTCCATTTCCTCAATGCGGAAAAGTCCTGGTTCACTGGTTACGGGGCGTTTTCTGCGGTCATATTGTGTAAATTCCTGGTAACTATTTGTAATCAGGATCAGAATTTATGAAATACCGTGCTGATGTTGACGGGCTGCGCGCACTCGCCGTTTTGCCTGTTATCGCTTACCACATGGGGATCGGGGGGATACCCGGTGGCTTTACCGGCGTGGATATCTTCTTTGTCATCTCCGGCTATCTGATCTGCGGCATTATCTTTAACAGCGCGATGGCGGGGAATTTCTCGTACCTCGACTTCTACAAACGTCGCTGTCTGCGTATTCTGCCGCCGCTGTTTGTGGTGCTGCTGGCCACGCTGATATTTGGCTATTATCATCTGCTGCCGGCGCAGTTCACCGACCTGAGCAACAGCGCCCTGGCAGCGCTGCTATCGGCCTCTAATATCTTCTTCTGGAAAACCACCGGCTACTTCGACGGCCCGGCCGATCTCAAGCCGCTGCTGCACACCTGGTCACTGGCGGTGGAAGAGCAGTTCTATATCCTCTTCCCGATTGTGCTGCTGCTGGTGATCCGCCTGTTCCGACATCGCACCACGCAGGTGATGCTGCTGGTGATAGCCGGGTCGCTGCTGCTGAGTGTCTACGGCGTGACGCGCAAACCGACGTTTACCTTCTATATGCTGCCGACCCGAGCCTGGGAAATGGCGCTCGGTGGAATTATTGCCATTGCCGGACTGGAGGCGAAAACTGCCCGTTACAGTACCAACCTAAAGCACGTGATGAGCCTTGCCGGGCTGGGGCTGATCCTGTTTGGTTTCCTCTGGCTGGATACCACCATGCCTTTCCCGGCGTGGAATGCGCTCTATCCCTGCCTGGGAAGCTTCCTGATTATCCTTGCCGGTCAGCAGTCCGTGGTCTCGCGTCTGCTGGCCCTGAAACCGGTAGTGTATATCGGCATGATCTCCTACTGCCTCTATCTGTGGCACTGGCCGATTATCGTCTATGCACGCATGTTCTTTAATTTCGAACCTGGCGTGCGCGAGCTGGTGATCCTGGCCCTGACCTTTACTCTGGCCGTCGCCTCGCGTTACCTGATCGAAATTCCTTTCCGCTATCGTCTGGCCTGGGTTTCGCCGGGGCGCATTGTTACCGCATCGGTGATCGGGCTGGCGGTGATGTCTGCGGGCGCGCTGTATAAAGGGCATATCAGCAACAGCTCCGGGCAGTTCTCTGCACAGGCGCTGACGCTGGCGCAGTACTCGGAATACAGTAAAATGCCGGAGTTCGACTACCAGTACCGTCGCGGTCAGTGTTTTGTTGATGGTAAAAACCAGGAGGATAAACCCTTTGACCGTGAGTTCTGCCTGAAGACGTCTCCGACCGGAAAAAATTACGTGATGATTGGCGACAGCCATGCCGCCCACCTGTGGCGCGCTATCAGCCTGGCAGCGGGGCAGGGCATCAATGTTATTCAGGCGACTTCCGCAGGCTGTAAGCCGCTGTACAGGCAGGATCTGCGCAACCCGTGCACCGACCTGGTTGATTACGTTTATGACCAGTGGATCCCTGAGCATAAAATTGACGGTATCATCATCTCGGCACGCTGGGCGCCGGAAGATATTGCCCCGCTGCGCGCCACGCTCGACCATCTGAAGTCACGCTCTGACAACATCATCGTTATGGGGCCGACCGTGGAATACACCGAAGCGCTGCCGGATCTGCTGGCCTACCAGACCGACGGGCGAAAGGATTTGGTGGCTTCATCGATTAAGAAAGAGATCCGCGGTACCGATGTGCAGATGCGTGAGGCGATGGCCCGCCAGGGGACGCGTTATATCTCGGTGTACTCCATCGTTTGCCCGGATAACGTGTGTCGCGGAATCGCATCGGATGGCCACCCGACCTCGAATGACTACGGTCACTTTACCCTGAGCGGGGCGAAAGACGTGGCGAAGCAGGCGGTTGTGCAGATGCGCGATAACCGGTTTATGTAACTTACCAATACGGGCGGTCAGCGAATGGCCGCCTCCCGCACTTTTGTAATTATTTAAAGTAATGCGCACTTTGTACCGATATTAGCTGTTACCGGGCTAACCCCTTATCGCAGAGTGCGCACCATGCTTAAAAATATAAAAGTTGTCACCAGCATCGTTATTATGCTGATCGTCTTTAGTGCGCTGCTGCTGGTCTCCAGCGCACTTTCGTTTAATGCCATCAGTCAGGACAAAGCCAACTTCACCCGTGCCAGTGTGCTGACTCAGCAGCAGGGACAGCTGAGCGACGCCTGGCAAACGCTGGTTAAAACCCGCGTCACCATTAACCGTGTCGCCATCCGCATTCTGAAAAAGCAGACCGATCCGGCCTCTTTGGCCGCTATCGAAAAACTGCTGGGGCAGGCCACGGAAACGCTGGATGATGCCGGGCAACATTTCGCCCGCTACAAACAATATCCGACGATCGACGGTCAGAATGCCGTGCTGAACGAGGCCATAGCCAGCAGCTATCAGCTGATGTTCGACACCATGAAGCAGTCTATCCAGTTCCTCGGCGCAAATAACTACGAGGCTTACGGCAATCTGGAGGCGCAGAAAGCACAGGACGATCTGGAGAAAAATTACGAAAGCTGGCGTGAACAGAACAACAATCTGCTGGCGCTGGGCGTGACCGACAATCAGGAAGGTTACAACCACATGGTGTGGACGCTGGGGGCGGTGGTGCTGGTATTACTGCTGCTGGTGGCGCTGGTCTGGGTGGTGATTAAGCGCGTTCTGCTGACGCCGCTGAAACAGCTGCTGACCCATATTCAGCGCATCGCCGCCGGTGACCTTTCTGAAACGCTGGTGGTCGATGGCCGCAGTGAGATGGGGCTGCTGGCCAGTAATCTGACGCAGATGCAGCAGTCGCTGATTGCCACCGTGGGCAATGTGCGTGACAGTTCGAATGCTATCTACACTGGCGCGAGCGAAATCTCGCAGGGCAACAACGATCTCTCTTCGCGCACCGAACAGCAGGCCGCGTCGCTGGAACAGACCGCCGCCAGTATGGAAGAGCTGACCGCTACGGTGAAACAGAACGCCGAGAATGCCCGTCAGGCCACACAGCTGGCAAAAAATGCCTCTGAGACCGCGTCGAAAGGCGGCCGGGTGGTGGATGGCGTGGTGAAAACCATGCAGGAGATCGCCGGCAGCTCGAAAAAGATTGCCGATATTACCAGCGTGATTGACGGTATTGCCTTCCAGACCAACATCCTGGCGCTGAATGCGGCGGTGGAAGCGGCGCGGGCCGGCGAGCAGGGACGGGGCTTTGCGGTGGTAGCGGGTGAGGTGCGTAATCTTGCCCAGCGCAGCGCACAGGCAGCAAAAGAGATCAAAACGCTGATTGATGATTCCGTTAACCGCGTTGACGCCGGTTCCCGGCAGGTGGGTACGGCAGGTGAGACCATGGCGGATATCGTCAGCGCCGTGGTGCGCGTCACCGATATCATGGGGGAAATCTCCTCGGCTTCGGACGAGCAGAGCCGTGGCATTGACCAGATTGGCCTGGCGGTCACCGAGATGGACCGGGTAACGCAGCAGAACGCCGCGCTGGTTCAGGAGTCTGCGGCCGCTTCGGCATCGCTGGAAGAGCAGGCCAGCCTGCTGTCTCAGGCGGTTGCGGTGTTTAAAATTGGCCCACAAAAGGCACTGACCGCGCTGGTTCCGGCGGCGATGGCACTGAAAACGCCGCGTCTGTCCGCGCCGCGTAAAGCCACCGTGGCGGACGAAGGCAACTGGGAAACGTTTTAACCCAGGCTACCGGCGCTGACCGCCACCTTAACCGGGGCGGTCAACGGCGCGGCAACGATCGGCACGCTTTGTTTGGTCTTATCCTGCCAATCTGCCATAATCTGCGCCCGTTATTTAGCCATCAGTCGAGATGTTAATGCAGTACCCGATAAATGAAATGTTCCAGACGTTGCAGGGCGAAGGTCTTTATACCGGCGTACCGGCAATTTTTATCCGCTTGCAGGGATGCCCGGTGGGCTGCAGTTGGTGTGATACCAAACATACCTGGGATAAGCTGGCCGATCGGGAGACCTCGCTGGGAGATATTCTGCTGAAAACCGTGGAAACCGATGCCTGGGGCGCGGCCGATGCGCAAGCCTTAATCGCGGTGATCCAGCGACATGGCTGGACGGCGAAGCATATTGTCATCACCGGCGGAGAGCCGTGCATTCACGATCTGACGCCGCTGACCGCAGCGCTTTCGCAGCACGGTTTCGGCTGCCAGATTGAAACCAGCGGCACCCATGAGGTGCGCTGTACCCCGGAAACCTGGGTTACGGTATCGCCCAAGGTCAATATGCGCGGCGGCTATGACGTGCTGAACCAGGCGCTGGTGCGGGCTGATGAGGTCAAGCATCCGGTGGCGCGTCAGCGCGATGTCGATGCGCTGGACGACCTGCTGGCGACGCTCAGTGATGATAAGGCGCGGATCATTGCGTTGCAGCCAATCAGTCAGAAGGATGACGCGACGAAGCTGTGCATTGAGACCTGTATTGCGCGCAACTGGCGGCTGTCGATGCAGACGCACAAGTATCTGAATATCGCCTGAAGACCCTGTCATCGGGGCGACCGCAAAAGAAGGTCGACCCCGACCGATCGTGCCGCAACAACAGGCAAATCGATTCTGTGCAAATACCTCAAAGGTCGCCCTGTGCGACCTTTTATCCGCTTACTGCGGCCACTTCATCTCGCCTTTCAGCACTTTTGCACTCAGTTCCAGGCTCGATGCGTCCTTCAGTGCCGGATACCGGGTCTTCATCGCCGCCGTATAGCTGGCAGCATCTTTACTCTCTGCCAGCACCGTTTCTGCGGTTTTCAGATACTGCTGAGTGAAGTTAACCGACGCCAGCGTCTCGGCGGCGCCCGGCAGGAAGTGCCCCGGCACCACGCGCACCGGTTTCAGTGCGTGAATCGCTTCCAGCTTCTGCTGCCACGCTGAACGTTCCTCAGCGTGCTGGGCATCGGCCATCCAGACGTGGATATTATTGCCATACACCACCACGCCGCCCATGACGGTCTTCAGCGCGGGCACCCACAGATACGTATTCTGCGGCTGCGGGCCATCAATGCCTTTCACCTCAATGGTTTCACCATCGACCCTGAAACTGTTGCCGGTTAATACCTCAGGCACCACCAGCGACTGTGGCGCATTAGCGCCCATTTTCGGCCCCCAGAACGCCAGCTTGCCGTCTTTCGACTGCTTAATCAGATCGACCGTGGCCGCTGTGGCGAGAATTTTTGCCTGCGGGAAGGCGCGCTGAATAGTATCCAGCCCGAAGTAGAAGTCCGGATCGGACTGACTGATAAATACCGTGGTGAGCGTCTTACCGGTGGCTTTAATACGCTTTACCAGCGCTTCTGCATCATTACGCTGGAACTGAGCGTCAATCAGCACCACCTCATGCGGGCCGGAAATAATCTCGCTGGAAACCGCAAACATACTGGCTTCACCCGGATTGTAGACCTCCATTTTCAGTGTTTCAGCGGCGTAAAGCGGTGCGCTGGCGGCAAAGGCCAGCAGTAACGTCAGACGGGTTTTCATGATGGGCTACCTGATAACGGGAAAGAGAGCAGTGTAGGTTGCAAAATCCACCAGATAAACCGACTATCAGGCAACAGATTGTTGCATAAAACGGACATATTATGGATCGACTGACCGCAGCGACGGTTTTTATCACCATTGTGCAACGCGGCAGCCTGTCGGCGGCGGCGGAAACGCTGGGCATGTCGCGGGCAATGGTGACCCGCCACCTCAACCAGATGGAGAGCTGGTCCGGGGCGCGACTGCTGCACCGCAGCACGCGGCGTCTTAGCCTGACGCCCGCCGGGGAACACGCGCTGGCGCGCTGTCAGCAGATGATGACGCTGGCTGCTGAGATTGAGCAAAGTAACCAGCCGGAGGGCGAGGCGCTGTCTGGCCTGCTGCGCGTCTCCTGTGCGCTGTCGCTGGGGCAGAGCGTACTGATGGCGGCACTGACGGCCTTTCAGCTGCGTTACCCCAGGGTGCGCATTGACCTGCATATCAGCAATCAGCGGGTTAACCTGGTGGAAGAGCGCATCGATCTGGCTTTGCGCATTACCGCCCAGCTGGAACCCAATCTGATTGCCCGCCCGCTACATACCTGCCATTCGGCGCTCTGTGCCGCACCGGACTATCTGGCACGCGCGGGAACGCCACTTGTCCCACAGGATCTGATACGGCACAACTGCCTGGCCTATTCGCATTTCGGTAAAAGCCTGTGGCATTTCACCCGTGGGGAAGAGAAAGAGGCCGTGGCCGTCAGCGGCAACCTGAGCGGCAATGATTCCGTTATGCTGCTGGCGGCCACGCTGGCAGGGGCCGGGGTTTCAATGCAGCCGGTTTACAGCGTACGATCTTTACTGGCCAGCGGTGAGCTGGTGGCGCTGCTGCCGGACTATCAGCTGGATGAGCTGGGGCTGTATGCGATTTACACCTCGCGCCAGTACCAGTCACCGCGCCTGCGCGCCCTGCTGGATTTCCTGGTGGAGTGGTTTAGCGGAGAAGAAGCGGGTCGGTTGCTGAGCGGAGCTAATCAGGCGCCGTGAAGAGTGGCTCCGCAGGGGGTTACCCTGCGGAGTTTGACAACGACGGGTTATTTCGACACGTCAGCGGCAAAGTAGTGCTGAGAAATGCGCTGATAGGTTCCGTCGTTTTTAAGCTCGGTCAAAGCCTTGTCAATAGCGGCCTTCAGCTCCGGGTTTCCTTTACGCAGCAGGATCCCCGAATGCTCGGCTTCGCTCTGGGTGGCGGCAATTTTGACTTTTGCTTCCGGTCTGTGCTTTTTGAAGTCGAGATACGAAAGGTTATCGTTGATCGTGGCATCGGCACGACCGCTGGCGACCAGATCCACCGACTGATTAAAACCGTCGGTGCCGACGATTTCTGCGCCATAGCTGCGCGCCAGCTGAGCAAAGTTGCTGGTCAGCGTATGGGCAGATTTTTTACCTTTCAGGTCCTCAAAAGACTTAATGGTGGTGTTGTCGCTGCGCACAATCAGCACGCCTTTAGAGGCAATATACGGCTCAGAGAAGTCAAACTTCTGCTGACGTTCCGGCGTGATCGAGACCTGGTTAATCACCGCGTCGTAGCGCTTCGCATCCAGACCGGCGATCAGACCGTCCCATTTGCCCTCAACAAATTCAGCTTTCACCTTGAGACGTTTCGCCACTTCACGACCGATCTCAACATCAAAACCGGTCAACGCGCCGGATGCATCGTGGTAGGTAAACGGAGGATAGGTGCCTTCCGTACCGATTTTCAGTACGCCTGCCGACTGAATTTTGGCGAGGTCCGTTTCTGCCAGCGCCGCAGAAGAGAAGCCAAACTGAATCAGTCCAGCCAGTAACAACGTCGTCATCGTTTTCATGTCATAACTCCTGAATGCGGTCTGTGAAGGGGTCTTAAATTATATTTCCCATGAATCGGGCAAAGTGTCGGTCAGGGTAGAAATAAAGGCTTTGGTTCTGGGCTTCTCTGCGCGGGTGAACAGGGCGTGGGACGTTCCCGACTCCACGATCTCTCCCGCTTCCAGAAACACCACGTTATTAGCAATATTGGCTGCCAGGCGCAGGTCGTGCGTGGCCATCAGCATGGTCATGCCTTCTTTTGCCAGCTGCCTGAGCACTGCCACCACTTCCAGAGACAGTTCCGGGTCCAGTGCCGACGTCGGTTCATCGCACAGCAGCACCTTCGGGGAAGGGGCCAGCGCGCGGGCAATCGCCACGCGCTGCTGCTGACCACCGGACAGATTGGCTGGCCAGGCGTCGCGCTTGTGGGACATGCCGACTTTTTCCAGCAGTGCTTCTGCTCGCTGGCGGGCCTGAGCGCGGGTCTGCTTATGCACGGTGACCAGCCCTTCCATAATGTTTTCCAACACCGTTAAGTGGGGAAACAGCTGGAAGTTTTGAAACACCATGCCGGTTTGCTGGCAGATGCGACGAATATCTTTGCGGCTGACGCGGGGGCTGCCGGAGAAGGCTATCCGTTCAGTGCCAATCGTCAGTTCCCCCGCCTGGGGGATTTCCAGCAGATTGATGCAGCGTAACAGCGTACTTTTTCCACTGCCGGAAGGGCCGATCAGCGCGGTCACACTGCCTTCACTAATGGTCAGGTTAATATTCTTTAATACCGGGTTACCATCAAACTGTTTTTCAATTCCGGATAATTTGATCATTATCTCTTTCCTTTACCGTGCTGTTATTCGCCAGCTTATTTTCCAGTCGCGTCTGTAATGCCGATAATACAGAGCTAATCAGCAAGTAAATAATGGCGGCCTCGGTATATAAAATTAATGGCTGATACGTTACCGCCGCAATACGCTGCGCGGCGAGGAACATTTCAGGCACGGTAATCACCGATGCCAGCGAGGTATCTTTAACCAGTGAGATAAACGTATTGGACAGCGGCGGAATGGCAGTACGCGCTGCCTGAGGAATAATAATCCGTCGCAGCGCCTGAGCCCAGCTCATGCTGATAGAGTGGGCGGCTTCCCACTGGCCCTTAGGTACGGAGAGCAGCGTGGCGCGGATCACTTCCGAAGTATAAGCGCCGATATTCAGCGTAAAACCGATTACTGCTGCCGGGAAGGCATCCAGGGTAATCCCTACGCCCGGCAGAGCGTAAAAAATAAGGAACAGCTGCACCAGTAACGGCGTACCGCGAATAAGCCAGACATAGAAGCGAACGATATATTGTAATGGCTTTGGCCCATATAGCCGCGCCAGGGCAACAATAAAGCCCAGCGATAAACCAAGAGCAAAAGAAATGAGCGTTAATGGAATGGTAAAGGTCACGCCGGCATAAAGCATCGGCCAGAATGAATCCACTGCTAACGTCAACCATGCTGGCATTTTACACCTGTCCTGGAGCAATCTTATTGATATTTTATGATGTGTCGAGAGAATATCACGGGGCAGAAAAAGGCGCTTATATCTTGAAATGCTAGTTTAGAGTCTTTTGGAATATGCTGTTAAGAGAATGGTTTAGGCTAATTAGTCAGGATAAAAATGCAGGCCCGTTGAGGGTAACGGACCTGTCGGACGGTTAACCGCGATAGACGCAGCCAGCGGTACAGGTTTCTTTTACCAGCACGGCGCTCAGCAGCGGCAGCACTGGCTTCATCTGCTGCCAGATCCACTCTGCCAGCACTTCGCTGGTGGGATTCTCCAGGCCCGGAATATCATTCAGATAATAGTGATCCAGACGGTCATAGACGGGTTTGAATGCCGCTTTGATCTCGGAAAAATCCATCACCCAGCCGGTATGAGCATCCACTTCGCCGGTAATTTCCAGACGAACCATAAAGGAGTGCCCGTGCAGGCGGCCGCATTTGTGCCCTGCAGGCACATTGGGTAAATGGTGCGCGGCTTCGAATTGAAAATCTTTAAACAGCGTTGTGGCCATAGTGACAGTCTCAGTCTTTATCAACAAAACCGCCGCAGGATACCGGAAAACGGCTTTTTTCGCACCCGTTTCCCGGCTCAGGGCAATAAGCGCAAGCACCTTAAAATAGTGTGTATTTTAACTCATTGAAAGTTATAGCAATAATCAATCTGTTTTGCTGCTAAGGCTTACCCGAAAAACCGCTTAGTCATTTTGGTTATTAATTATTTCCAACCCTTATTTAAGGGTTATTATGCTTGCCCTTACCCTGTTGTTAATAGATCTCTGACTGTGGAATTTTCAACGCAATGACGACTCAGGCACCCTCTAACATGCTTCCGTTAAATCCGGACCAGCTTGCCCGCTTGCAGGCAGCCACCGGGGATTACACTCCCACCCAGCTGGCGTGGCTTTCCGGTTATTTCTGGGGCATGGTTAATCAGGCTCCGGGCGCGGCCGTGGCCAGCGCTCCGGCGGCGGTTGAGGTGCCCACGGTAACGATTCTCTCTGCATCACAAACCGGTAACGCGCGTCGTCTGTCTGAGCAGCTGCGTGACGACCTGCTGGCGGTGAAGCTGAACGTTAACCTGGTGAATGCCGGGGACTACAAGTTTAAGCAGATTGGTCAGGAAAAACTGCTGGTGGTGGTGACATCAACGCAGGGCGAGGGTGAACCACCGGAAGAAGCGGTGGCGCTGCACAAATTCCTGATGTCGAAGAAAGCGCCAAAAATGGACGGCAGCGCGTTTGCAGTGTTTGGCCTGGGCGACACCTCCTATGAATTCTTCAGCCAGGCGGGCAAAGATTTCGACCACAAGCTGGCAGAGCTCGGCGGTGAACGTCTGCTGGAGCGCGTGGACGCCGACGTAGACTATGCCGCACAGGCCGAAGCCTGGCGCAGGCAGGTGGTCGATATCCTCAAGGCGCGCGTGCCGGATGCCAGCGCCAGCCAGGTGGCTGCGGCGACGACGGGCAGCGTGAATGAGATCCACACCAGCCCATACAGCAAAGAATCCCCGCTGACCGCCAGTTTCGCCGTTAACCAGAAAATCACCGGCCGTGATTCAGACAAAGACGTGCGCCACATCGAAATTGACCTCGGCGATTCCGGGCTGCGCTATCAGCCTGGCGATGCGCTGGGCGTGTGGTTCGAGAACGATCCGCTGCTGGTGAAAGAGCTGCTGGAGCTGCTGTGGCTGAAAGGGGATGAGCCAGTCAACGTTGACGGTGCCACGCTGCCGCTGGCTGAAGCCCTGCAAAAACATTACGAACTGACGGTAAATACCCCGCAGATTGTCGAGCAATATGCCAGACTTTCCCGTAATGAAGCGCTGCTGGCGCAGACGCAGGATAAAGCCAGACTTCAGCATTACGCGCAGAACACGCCGATTGTTGATATGGCGCGCTATGCGCCGACCGAGCTGAATGCCGAACAGCTGACCGGCCTGCTGCGCCCGCTGACGCCGCGTCTTTACTCTATCGCCTCTTCACAGGCCGAGAATGAAAACGAAGTGCATATTACCGTGGGCGCGGTGCGCTATGAGATTGAAGGGCGTGCCCGTGCCGGTGGCGCTTCCAGCTATCTGGCCGACCGCCTGGAAGAGGACGCAGAGATCCGCGTCTTTATCGAGCATAACGATAATTTCCGTCTGCCTGCCAGTCCGGATGCGCCGGTGATCATGATTGGTCCCGGGACCGGCATCGCGCCGTTCCGCGCCTTTATGCAGCAGCGCGATGCTGAAGGTGCGGCGGGCAAAAACTGGCTGTTCTTTGGTAACCCGCACTTTACCGAGGACTTCCTCTATCAGGTTGAGTGGCAGCGCTACGTCAAAGACGGCCTGCTGACCCATATCGACCTGGCCTGGTCGCGCGATCAGGCGCACAAAGTGTACGTACAGGATAAAATCCGCGCCAGAGGGGCGGAGCTGTGGCGCTGGATCGAGGAGGGTGCGCACATTTACGTCTGTGGCGATGCGAACCGCATGGCGAAAGACGTTGAGCAGGCATTACTGGAAGTGGTAGCTGAATTTGGTGCAATGGATACCGAATCGGCCGATGAATTTTTGAGTGAGCTGCGCATTGAGCGCCGTTATCAGCGAGATGTGTACTAATGAGCAATGAAAAATATCCTGGACCCTTGGTGGTTGAAGGCAAGCTGGTTGACGCCGAGCGCCTGAAAAAAGAGAGCAACTACCTGCGCGGCGGCATTGCCGAAGATCTGAATGATGGCCTCACCGGCGGCTTCAACGGCGATAACTTCCTGCTGATCCGTTTCCACGGCATGTACCAGCAGGATGACCGCGATATTCGCGCTGAACGTGCCGAACAGAAGCTGGATGCACGCCACGCGATGATGCTGCGCTGCCGTCTGCCGGGCGGCATCATGACGCCGACTCAGTGGCTAGCGATTGATAAATTTGCCGCTGACAACACCATTTACGGCAGTATTCGTCTGACCAATCGGCAGACCTTCCAGTTTCACGGCATTCTGAAAGGCAACGTGAAACCGGCCCATCAGATGCTGCACGAAGTCGGGCTGGATGCGCTGGCAACGGCCAACGACGTCAACCGTAACGTGCTTTGCAGCTCAAACCCGATTGAGTCTGAACTGCATCAGGAAGCGTACGAGTGGGCGAAAAAACTGTCGGAGCATCTGCTGCCGCAGACCCGCGCCTACGCCGAGATCTGGCTGGATCAGGAAAAGGTCGCCACCACCGATGTGGAGCCGATCCTCGGTGAAACCTATCTGCCGCGTAAGTTTAAAACCACCGTGGTGGTGCCGCCGCATAATGACGTTGACCTGCACGCCAACGACCTGAACTTTATTGCGATTGCCGAGAACGGCAAGCTGGTGGGCTTTAACCTGCTGGTAGGTGGCGGTCTGTCTATCGACCACGGCAATAAAGCCACCTATGCGCGCACCGCGACGGAGTTCGGCTATCTGCCGGTTGAGAAGATCCTCGACGTCGCGGCCGCTGTGGTGACCACCCAGCGCGACTGGGGTAACCGCACCGACCGTAAAAATGCCAAAACCAAATACACCCTGGAGCGCGTTGGCCCGGATGTGTTTAAGGCCGAGGTGGAACGTCGCGCCGGGATCGTCTTTGAGCCGACACGGCATTACGAATTTACCACCCGTGGCGATCGCTTCGGCTGGGTGAAAGGCATTGATAACAAATGGCACCTGACGCTGTTTATTGAGAACGGCCGTATTCTTGATTATCCTGGCCGCCCGCTGAAAACCGGCCTGGCTGAAATTGCGAAAATCCACCAGGGTGACTTCCGCTTAACCGCCAACCAGAACCTGATTGTCGCGGGTGTGCCGGAGTCAGAGAAAGAGAAGATTGAACAGCTGGCGGTCACGCACGGCCTGATGGAAAACGTCAGCCACCAGCGTGAGAACTCAATGGCCTGCGTGGCCTTCCCGACCTGCCCGCTGGCGATGGCAGAGGCCGAACGCTTCCTGCCGGAGTTTGTCACCCGCGTGGAAGGCATCATGACCGCACACGGCGTGGGCGATGAGCACATTGTCCTGCGCGTCACCGGCTGCCCTAACGGCTGTGGTCGTGCGCTGCTGGCTGAGGTCGGCCTGGTGGGGAAAGCGCCGGGACGTTACAACCTGCATCTGGGCGGTAACCGCATAGGCACACGTATCCCGCGTATGTACAGCGAAAACATCAATGAAGAGCAGATCCTGGCGACCCTTGATGAACTGATTGGCCGTTGGTCGAAAGAGCGTGAGGCGGATGAAGGCTTCGGTGATTTCACTATTCGTGCCGGTATCGTCAGACCGGTGCTCGACCCGGCCCGTGACTTCTGGGAATGATGGAGGGGTGATATGGCAGTTCTCGATCTCACTACACTGAACGCATTACCGAAAGTGGAGCGCGTAATGGCGCTCGCTGAAATCAACAATACGCTGGATAAGCTCTCCGCTGAAGATCGGGTGATCTGGGGCCTGGAGAACCTGCCGGGTGAGGCGGTACTGACCTCCAGTTTTGGTATTCAGGCGGCGGTCAGCCTGCATCTGGTGGCGCGTCAGAAACCGGATATCCCGGTGATCCTCACCGATACCGGCTATCTGTTCCCGGAAACCTATCAGTTCATTGATCAACTGACGGAAAAACTGGATCTCAACCTCCAGGTGTTTCGCGCGGAGCACAGCCCGGCGTGGCAGGAAGCGCGCTACGGCAAGCTCTGGGAGCAGGGCGTGGAGGGGATTGAGCGCTACAACCAGATTAACAAGGTTGAGCCGATGAACCGCGCGCTGGAAACGCTGAAAGCGCAGACGTGGTTTGCCGGGCTGCGCCGCGACCAGTCAGGCAGCCGGGCGCATCTGCCGGTGCTGGCGATCAAAAAGGGCGTGTTCAAGCTGCTGCCGATCATCGACTGGGACAACCGCCAGGTGTATCAGTATCTGCAACAGCACGGTCTGAGCTACCATCCGCTGTGGGAGCAGGGCTACCTCTCGGTGGGCGACACGCACACCACGCGCAAATGGGAGCCGGGAATGGCAGAAGAAGAGACGCGCTTTTTTGGCCTCAAGCGCGAGTGCGGGCTGCACGAGTAGATTTACGTATTGGCCGACCTTTTGTTCCGGTCGGCCATTAAATCGGCACATATTCCCGCGTTGGTTATCCCAGCAGGCCTTGCAGGATGCCTGCAATAAGCACCGCCAGAATAATGGCGGCAACGATGGCCATGGCGGGCTGAAAGGCAATCGTCGCCAGCCCCAGAAGCCCGGCGGCAGCCGCGACACGATGTTCTTCCTTACGTGCCCAGCCAATGATGCCAAGGATCACCGCACCCGTCCCCATCATTGCGCTAATAACCGACAGTATGCGGTCAATATTCCAGCCGACACTTTTTGCTTTTTCAACCAGCGGCTTACCGTGCAGGGCGTCTAAGGCCGCATGCTTAATTGCCACCGTTTTCGTTACCACAATGCTTTCCAGCGAAGGGCGGGGAGTAAACGGACCGGCCATAAAGTGGGTGATGACCAGCAGCAGGGCCATACTGCCCAGTAAAATGCCTGCCCAACCACAAACATCCTTTTTAAACATATAACTTCCTTGTTGAAATTTACTTATTCGCAAGCGGGATCGTTTCTTTGTCTGTCAGCCGTGCCCTCTGCCATGACTGCCGCAGTCATGATAAACCTCAGATCCCGGTCAGTGCGGCAAACTTATTGGCGGAGCGGGTGATATTCACCTTGGTCACGTCATAGCTGGCGACCTGCTGGAAAGGATCTTCCGCGAGGATCACATCCAGCTGTTTCCGGTCCATCTCTTTCACCATGATCATCCCCCCGGTGCGCGGATCTTTCCGCCCGGCGCTGATAAAAGCCCCGGCGGTAAAGTACCGGTTGAGCCACGCCACGTGTGGCTCCAGCAGGGCTTCAACTTCTTCCATCGGGCGGGTATAGGTGAGAAAAACGATATACATGTCAGACTCCAGAGATTAAGGATTAGCCAGTTCACGGATCAAAGGTAGCAAAACCGCGACCGAATCATGTGCGCGGCGGGTAATGCGCCCCGGCAACCAGTGGTCAATGTAATCAAGATTATCACGCTGCGCCTGATGACGCAGTTCTGGCGGGAAGTGCAGGGCGACAGTGCGCGGCAGCTTTCCTGACGCGGCATCGCCCGAGCTGACCAACAGCAGTGGAATTCCCGCGCGGTCAAACGGCCCCTCCTTCTGCGCGGCCTGTGATTTCGCACTGATACCCAGATGGCGGGCCAGCGTTATGGCACGGTCACGCGTCTGGCGGACCACGGCCTCCGGCGTTTTACTGCCGCTCATAAAGGTCAGATGGCTGCCCATAATCAGACTGTCCAGGTCAATCACCAGCAGCGTATTGTGTTTCTCCTCAGGGGACATGCGCGACAGATACTCTTCGCTGCCCTGCTGACCCAGCTCTTCTCCGCTCAGCGCCACAAAGCGCAGGCTGTAATGCAGCTTCTGCTGACTCAGGCGCTGCGCCAGTTCCAGCATCACGCCCAGGCCAGAGGCGTTATCGTTTACTCCCTGATTGGTCAGACCGCCAAGGTTCTTCTGCGTCTCAGTATCATTTTGCGGCGTCCAGCTGTCGCTGTGGGCGATAATCACAATCTGCTGTGCGACCTTGCCTTCCCGCGCGGCGATCACGGAGGTGGTATTAAGGTTTCGCCACGTCTGTTCGCCGCCCTGATGCTGATAGGCATAGCGGGTGGTGAAGCGACGCGGGTTACTCTGATAGCCCAGCTCGCTGAACTGCTGCTGCAGATAGTCGGCCGTCAGCATTTCAGCCGGGCTGCCCGCCATCCGGCCGGGATAATAGGTGGCGATATGCCGCATCTGATGCTCTGCGATGCTGCCGGTTTTCTGACTGGCGGCATGAGCCTGCAAACTAAGGCTGCAACCGAGCAGCGCCGACAGCGCGCCCAGGCGCAGAAGAGTTAACATTTATGGGTCCTTAATCGTCATCCTGTGACGAATTATGCGAAAATAATTGCGCACATAGTATGAAATTGCAGAGACGGTTAGACAATTTCAATCTCTCTGAAAGGCGCGAAATATCATTCGTTAAGCACATTTTGTTCGCAGCTTTACCGTGGCGTTATTCCATTCGGTAACTACTCATTCCAATTAGTAATTTCATAAGCTCCAGGGCCGGGACGTATAGTCCCCTTTATAATAGTGATACAGACAGGGTTCACGTGGATTATCTCCCTCTTTTTGCTGACATCAGACACAAGCCGGTGCTGGTGGTTGGCGGTGGCGATGTGGCTGCACGCAAAATCGAACTGTTACGCCGTGCCGGTGCCCGCGTACAGGTCGTGTCACATCACCTTTGCGAAGAACTGGCGGCGCTGCACGACAGCGGCAGCATTGAATGGCTGGCTAAAGACTATCAGCCAGCACAGCTCGACACGGTATTCCTGGTGATTGCCGCCACGGATGACGGCGAGCTCAATGGCCAGGTCTATCTCGATGCCACGGCTCGCCACCTGCTGGCCAACGTGGTCGATGACCAGCCGAAATGCTCCTTTATCTTTCCTTCTATTGTTGACCGTTCTCCGCTGGTGGTGGCGATCTCCTCCAGCGGCACGGCCCCGGTTCTGGCGCGCCTGCTGCGCGAAAAACTGGAATCGCTGCTGCCGGCCAATCTCGGCCAGATGGCGCAGATTGCCGGGCAGTGGCGCGGAAAGGTCAAAGAGCGCTTTAACAAGATGTCTGACCGCCGTCGCTTCTGGGAAAAAGCCTTTAACGGGTTATTCGCCAGCCAGGTGGCCTCCGGCAATATTGAAGGGGCGAAACGCACCCTTGACCAGCAGTTGACGGATACGCAGTCCGCCCAGGGGGAAATTATCCTCGTTGGCGCCGGGCCCGGAGACAGCGGCCTGCTGACGCTGCGGGGGTTGCAGGTGATGCAGCTGGCCGATGTGGTGCTGTATGACCATCTGGTCAGCGATGAAATTCTTGACCTGGTGCGCCGCGATGCAGACCGCATCTGCGTGGGCAAACGCGCCAACGCCCACAGCGTGCCACAGGAAGAGACTAACCGGATGCTGGTTGAGCTGGCCAAAAAGGGCAAACGCGTGGTGCGTCTGAAGGGCGGCGATCCGTTTATTTTTGGCCGTGGCGGGGAAGAACTTCAGGCTGCCGTCGCGGCGGGCATTCCATTCCAGGTGGTGCCGGGCGTGACGGCAGCGTCCGGCGCCACGGCCTACGCCGGTATTCCGCTCACTCACCGCGACCACGCCCAGAGCGTGCTGTTTGTGACCGGACACTGCCGCGCCGACGGTCAGGGTACGGACTGGCCGTCGCTGGCGCGTTCACGCCAGACGCTGGCTATCTATATGGGGACCATGGCGGCAGGTGACATCGCCAGCCAGCTCATCGCGCACGGGCGCGATGCGGCCACCCCGGCGGCGGTGATTAGCCGTGGCACCCGCCAGGATCAGCAGGTGCTGACCGGCACGCTGGAACAACTTGAAGAACTGGCACGAAACGCCCCAACTCCGGCGCTAATAGTGATTGGCGAAGTGGTCAATCTGCATCATGAGTTGGCATGGTTCCAACATTCAGCGCAGCAGGACGGACGCGAGTCCCCTGTTGTGAATTTGGCTTGAGGAAAAGATATGGATCAGAAACGACTCACTCATCTGCGTCAACTGGAGGCGGAAAGCATCCATATTATCCGCGAAGTGGCGGCAGAGTTCGGTAACCCGGTGATGATGTACTCCA
This sequence comes from Erwinia sp. Eh17-17, assembly GCF_039675725.1. NCBI lineage: Bacteria > Pseudomonadati > Pseudomonadota > Gammaproteobacteria > Enterobacterales > Erwiniaceae > Erwinia > Erwinia sp. Eh17-17. Next base: position 204,213 of record NZ_JBDFQT010000007.1, read on the forward strand.
TCGGTAAAGACTCATCGGTCATGCTGCATCTGGCGCGGAAAGCCTTCTATCCCGGAACCCTGCCGTTTCCGCTGCTGCATGTTGATACCGGCTGGAAATTCCGCGAAATGTACGAATTCCGCGATCGTATGGTGAAAAATATCGGTGCTGAACTGCTGGTTCACCGTAACCCGGAAGGGGTGGCGATGGGCATCAACCCGTTCGTTCACGGTAGCGCCAAACATACCGATATCATGAAAACCGAAGGGCTGAAGCAGGCGCTGAACAAATACGGTTTTGATGCCGCTTTCGGAGGCGCACGGCGCGATGAAGAAAAATCGCGCGCCAAAGAGCGTATCTACTCTTTCCGTGACCGCTTCCATCGCTGGGACCCGAAAAACCAGCGTCCGGAGCTGTGGCACAACTACAACGGACAGATTAATAAAGGCGAAAGCATTCGCGTGTTCCCGCTCTCCAACTGGACCGAGCTGGATATCTGGCAGTATATCTTCCTGGAAAATATCGAGATTGTTCCACTTTACCTGGCGGCCATGCGTCCGGTACTGGAGCGCGACGGCATGTTGATGATGATCGACGATGACCGTATCGATCTGCAACCGGGAGAAGTTGTCGAAGAGCGCATGGTGCGCTTCCGTACCCTGGGCTGCTGGCCGCTGACCGGTGCCGTCGAATCCGAAGCACAAACGCTGCCAGGGATCATCGAAGAGATGCTGGTCTCCACGACCAGTGAGCGTCAGGGGCGGATGATTGACCGCGATCAGGCCGGCTCAATGGAGCTGAAAAAACGCCAGGGTTATTTCTGAGGAACCGTCATGAATACAGTAATTGCACAACAGATTGCCGACCAGGGCGGCGTGGAAGCCTGGCTGCACACGCAGCAGCACAAAAGCCTGCTGCGTTTCCTGACCTGTGGCAGCGTCGATGACGGCAAAAGTACGCTGATTGGCCGCCTGCTGCACGACACGCGCCAGATTTACGAAGACCAGCTCTCAACGCTGCATAACGACAGCAAACGTCACGGCACCCAGGGGGAGAAACTGGACCTGGCGCTGCTGGTGGATGGTTTACAGGCCGAGCGCGAGCAGGGCATCACCATCGATGTGGCGTACCGTTACTTCTCCACGGAGAAGCGCAAATTTATCATTGCTGATACCCCCGGCCACGAGCAGTACACGCGCAATATGGCCACCGGCGCGTCTACCTGTGACCTGGCGATCCTGTTGATCGATGCGCGTAAAGGCGTGCTCGATCAGACCCGTCGCCACAGCTTTATCTCGACGCTGCTGGGCATCAAACATCTGATCGTGGCGATCAACAAGATGGATCTGGTCAACTACAGTCAGGAGACGTTCGAGCAGATCAAACAGGACTATCTCGATTTCGCCGGGCAGCTGCCGGGCGATCTGGATATTCGCTTTGTCCCGCTGTCGGCGCTGGAAGGCGAAAACGTTGCCGCACCGAGTGCCGCAATGAACTGGTACAGCGGCCCGACGCTGCTGGACGTGCTGGAAACGGTGGATGTGCAGCGTGTGGTAGAGCAGCAGCCGATGCGCTTCCCGGTGCAGTACGTTAACCGTCCGAACCTGGATTTCCGTGGTTATGCGGGGACGCTGGCATCCGGTATTGTTCAGGTGGGTCAGCGGGTGAAAGTGCTGCCGTCCGGCGTGGAGTCGGCGATTGCCCGCATCGTGACCTTCGACGGTGACCTGCATCAGGCCGCCGCCGGGCAGGCGATTACCCTGGTGCTGAAAGATGAAATAGATATCAGCCGTGGTGACCTGCTGGTGGCGGTGGATGCGCAGCTAACGCCGGTGCAGGCTGCGGCTGTTGACGTGGTGTGGATGGCGGAAAAGCCGCTGGTGCCGGGGCAGAGTTTCGACGTAAAAATCGCCGGAAAGAAAACCAGGGCGCGCGTGGAGCGTATTCAGCATCAGGTCGAGATCAACAACCTGACGCAGCACGACACTGAGGCGCTGCCGCTGAACGGCATCGGGCTGGTCGATCTGATCTTCGATGAGCCAATGGTGCTCGATGCGTATCAGCAGAATCCGGTCACCGGCGGGATGATCTTTATCGATCGCCTGAGCAACGTCACCGTCGGTGCGGGCATGATCCGTCAGCCGCTGGAAGAGGTTCAGCAGAGCGGCGGTGAATTCAGCGCCTTTGAACTGGAGCTGAACGCGCTGGTGCGTCGTCACTTCCCGCACTGGAACGCGCGCGACCTGCTGGGCGGTAAGTAATATGGCGCAGCATGATGAAAACGTGGTGTGGCATGCCCACCCCGTGAGTCGTGAAGAGCGCGAGCAGCAGCATGGTCATCAGGGCGTGGTGCTGTGGTTTACCGGGCTGTCGGGTTCCGGTAAATCTACCGTTGCCGGTGCGCTGGAGCAGGCCCTGCACCGTCTTGGGGTCAGCAGCTATCTGCTGGATGGCGATAACGTGCGTCACGGCCTGTGCCGTGACCTTGGCTTCAGCGACGACGACCGCAAAGAGAATATCCGCCGCGTCGGAGAAGTCGCGAAGCTGATGGTCGATGCCGGACTGGTGGTCCTGACCGCGTTTATCTCTCCCCACCGTGCCGAGCGCGAGATGGTGCGCGACCTGCTGGGGGAAGGGCGCTTCGTTGAAGTCTTCGTCGATACGCCGCTGGCCATCTGTGAAGCGCGCGATCCGAAAGGGCTGTACAAGAAAGCCCGCGCCGGTGAGCTGCGTAACTTCACCGGGATTGATGCCGTGTATGAAGCGCCAGAGGCAGCGGATATTCATCTGGATGGTGAACAATTAGTAACACATTTAACCGCACAGTTATTAGACCTGCTGCGTCAGCGAGATATTATCAAACCCTGAGAGAGAGTCAGCTCACGTGCGTAAGTGGGCGGCGATCGGGCGGGAACATCATAGCGATCCCCGCCTTAGCTTCAACGGGATATTTATGCATAACGTCACCCCCATGCTGGCACGTAAAGACGAACGCGATCGGGAAGAGCCCTCATGGACTCTGCCCGGTGGTGTGATGGGCTTTGTTTCCTGGTGGGTTGCACTGGCGCTTCCTTTCCTGCTGTACGGTTCAAACACCCTGTTCTTTCTCCTCTATACCTGGCCTTTCTTCCTTGCGCTGTTACCGGTGTCGGTTCTGGTCGGTATTATCGCGACGATGCTGCTGCGCGATCGTTTCGTCTGGGCAGGGCTGCTCACGATAGTGATGGTGGTCGCGCTGTTCTGGCTGCTTTTTACCTTACTGACGGGCTGGTAGTCGGGCCTCGCGATGTGTAAATGCATCGCAACGTTACAAAGTTTTTCGTTTCAGTCAGCGAAAAACCCCCATTTCTGGTGATTTTTAGCGCGTATTCGCACCATATGCTGAGAATGTGGTTCTATTTCACCAGCGGAGTGGAGTCGTACTAAAAGTTATGGGATGATTGAGCCGTTTTTCAGGGGGCTGGGGATGGGAAAACTTACGTTGCTGTTACTTGTACTACTCGGCTGGCTGCAGTATTCGCTCTGGCTGGGCAAGAACGGCATTCATGATTACACACGCGTTAGTGAGGATGTTGCTGTGCAACAGGCCAATAACGCCAAACTTAAAGCGCGAAACGATCAGCTTTTTGCCGAAATCGACGACTTAAACGGCGGTTCGGAAGCGATCGAGGAACGCGCACGCAATGAGCTGGGGATGATTAAACCCGGCGAGACCTTCTATCGCCTTGTGCCGGATCAAAATAAACGAAACGTGCAGCAGCGAACAGCCAGTCAGTAGCCATAACCATGATTGCCTCACCACTATGATGAATAGCGCCGCGTCCTTCCCGGAGATTATCGCCGTCGTTCCCGCAGCCGGGATCGGCAGCCGCATGCAGTCAGAATGCCCCAAGCAGTACCTCACCATCGGTGGCAAAACGATTCTGGAACACAGCATTGCTGCGCTGCTGGCTCATCCGGCCGTCGGCCGGGTGATTATTGCGCTCAGCCCGCAGGACACGCACTTCCTTCAGCTGCCGCTGGCGCAGGATGCGCGCGTGACCACCGTCACGGGCGGGGGATTGCGGGCTGATTCTGTGCTTGCCGGTTTGCAGGCGGCAGGGGATGCGCAGTGGGCGCTGGTGCATGATGCTGCCCGCCCCTGTCTGCATCTCAGCGATCTGACCCGGCTGCTGGCACTGACCACCACCAGCCAGGTGGGTGGAATTCTGGCGGCTCCGGTGCGTGATACGATGAAACGCGCCATCGGTGGCCGCAGCGATATCGATCATACCGTCGAGCGCGAAGCCCTGTGGCATGCGCTGACACCCCAACTTTTCCCGCTGGCGCTACTGCGTGACTGCCTGCTGCGCGCGCTGCATGACGGCGCGACCATCACCGATGAAGCCTCGGCGCTGGAGTATTGCGGCTACCACCCTGAGCTGGTCAGCGGGCGCAGTGATAACCTTAAAGTGACGCGGCCGGAAGACCTGGCGCTGGCGCAATTTTATCTGACCCAAATACAGAGTTAGGAGAACATTCAATGCGTATCGGTCACGGTTTTGATGTACATGCTTTCGGCGGCGAAGGCCCGCTGATTATTGGCGGCGTGCGTATCCCTTATGAAAAAGGATTGCTGGCTCATTCCGACGGTGATGTGGCGCTGCATGCGCTGACAGATGCGCTGCTGGGCGCGGCGGCCCTGGGTGACATCGGCAAGCTGTTCCCGGATACGGACGAGGCTTATAAAGGGGCGGACAGCCGCGAACTGCTGCGCGAAGCGATGCGTCAGATTGCCAAAAAAGGCTACCGCGTGGGTAACGTCGATGTGACGATTATTGCCCAGGCACCGAAAATGCTGCCACATGCGCCGCAGATGCGTATCAACATTGCGGAAGACCTCGGTATCCACATGGATGAGGTCAACGTGAAAGCGACCACCACCGAAAAGCTGGGGTTTACCGGGCGCGGTGAAGGCATCGCCTGCGAAGCCGTTGCACTGCTGATGAAGGCATAACCGATGGACTTAACCCAACAGGGCTGGCTGCACGGTCGGCCCGTCGCCAGCGGTGTGCTGAAAGCCAGCGCAGAAGATTTCGTGGTGATTGAAGACCTCGGCTACGCCCCGGATGGTGACGGCGAGCAGCTGCTGGTGCGCATCCGTAAAAATGGCTGCAACACCCGCTTTGTCGCTGACGCGCTGGCGAAATTTGTCGGCATTCACCCGCGTGACGTCAGTTTTGCCGGGATGAAAGATCGCCATGCGGTCACCGAGCAGTGGTTCTGCCTGCGCGTGCCGGGCAAAATCACCCCGGACCTCACGGCGTTTGAGCTGGCAGGCGTTGAGGTGCTGGAAAGCGCCCGCCACCGCCGCAAGCTGCGCACCGGTGCGCTGCAGGGCAACGCGTTTACTCTGGTGCTGCGCCAGATCTCTGACCGTGAGGCGGTCGAAGAGCGTCTGCAACTCATTGCCCGTGACGGAGTGCCTAACTATTTCGGCAGCCAGCGTTTCGGCCATGAAGGTAACAACCTCACCATGGCGCAGCGCTGGGCAGCGGATGAAATCCGCGTGCGCGAGCGTAATAAGCGCAGCTTTATTCTTTCTGCCGCCCGCAGCGCGATGTTCAATCAGGTGGTCAGCGACCGTCTGGCGCAGCAGGGGTCACTGTGTCAGGTGCTGCCGGGCGATGCGCTTCAGCTTACCGGGCGCGGCAGCTGGTTTGTGGCTGACGCGGCGGAACTCGACACGCTGCAACAGCGCGTTGAAGCCAGCGAGCTGCGTATTACCGCACCTCTGCCGGGCAGCGGTGAATGGGGGACGCGCGATGAGGCGTTGGCCTTTGAGCAGAACAGCCTGACGGGTGAGGAAGCGCTGATTGCGCTGATGGACCGTGAACGCGTGGACGCCGCGCGCCGCGCAATGCTGGTCATTCCCCGCGATCTGCACTGGAACTGGTCAGACGATGCCACGCTGGAAATGAATTTCTGGCTACCGGCCGGCAGTTTTGCCACCAGCGTGGTGCGTGAACTGCTGCTGACCCAGGCAAGCGCCGCTGAGGTTGACGAGTAAACTCTCCCATTGCAGAGCCTGCCAGGCCAGCAGGCTCTGCTGATTTATCCCCTTATGTCAGTCAGTTCACTCTGTATTTCCCCGCTTACCTCCTCTTCAATTCCCGATAATTTGCGGTGTGCCGCACTTTGGTTACAATGCGCAATAATTTTACGGTTTTGTTAATGGGAATACGGATGAATCAGCCCCATCAGCCCGTGCCGGAGCGCACCACGGCTTTCGTACCACTAAAGATTATTGCCAGCGGCGTGGCGCTTCCGCCCGCCTGCATCACCTCCGCGATGCTCGATGAGCGCCTGGGGTTTAAACCCGGCTACGTTGAGAAACGTTCCGGCATCAGCCACCGCTTTCATGCCGACCATCAGGCGAGCCAGGCCCAGCTGGGAGCCGACGCCCTCGACGCGGCGCTGCGCGCGCAGGATATTGACCCGACCACGATCGACCTGCTGATATTTGCCTCTGCCATCGCGGTACAGGCGCTGCCGTGCAGTGCGATACAGGTGCTCAAGCTGTCGCGGCTGACGCCGGGTACGGCTGTTTTTGATATCAACAGCAGCTGCGTCAGCTTTATTTCGGCACTCCAGGTGGCGGGTGGCCTGGTGAACTGCGGTGCCTATCGCCGTATCGCCATTGTCTCCGCCGAGCTGGCTTCGCGCGGGATTGACTGGGAACACGAAGAGTCGTCGCTGATCTTCGGGGACGGCGCGGCCTGCGCCATCGTAGAGCGCGGCGACGGACACAGCGGCATTCTTTCCTGCCTGATGGAAAGCTGGCCAGACGGCAGTGAACTCTGTGAGATCCGCGCCGGGGGCACCCGCTGTAACCCACGCGCCGGGATGCGCGACAGTGATTTCCTGTTCCATATGCAGGGGAAAAAATTGTTCCGCCAGGCCTCCGGGCTGATTGAGGATTATCTGGCGCGGCTGTTGGGGATGGCCGGACTGAGTCTGGCACAGGTCGCCACCGTCGTGCCGCATCAGGCCAGCCACCTGTCGCTGGAGCATATGCGCAAGCGCCTGAATGTCAGCAGCGAAGCGCTGGTGGATATTTATCGCCATCGCGGCAACCAGGTGGCGGCATCCATTCCCAGCGCTCTGCATGAGGCGCGGGTGACCGATCGTTTCGACAAAGGCCCGGTGATGCTGATTGGCACGGCGGCAGGGCTGACGCTCGGTGGAATGGTGCTGCTGCCGTGAAGGTGCTGGTGACCGGCGCCACCAGCGGACTGGGGCGCAATGCGGTGGAGTGGCTGCTGGCTGCCGGACATCAGGTACACGCTACCGGCCGCGACCGTGCCGTGGGCGAAGAGCTCAGGCAGGCCGGGGCGAGGTTTACGGCTCTTGATCTGGCTGCCGCTACGGTGGATGACTGCGCCACTCTGGTCGGGGACGCCGATACCGTCTGGCACTGCGCCGCCAAATCTTCCCCCTGGGGCCGGCGCGCCGATTTCTGGCAGGCGAACGTCACGGCGACGGAACGGCTGTCGGCGGCCGCCGCGAGGCAGGGAGTAAAGCGCTTCATTCATATTTCCACGCCCGCGATCTATTTCGATTACACCCCCCATCATGAGGTTGATGAAAGTTTCCGCGCCCGGCGCTTTGCCTGCCACTACGCTGCCAGCAAATATGCGGCCGAGCAGGTCGTGCTGCGCCAGGTGGCACAGTCACCCGCGACCACTTTTATCATGCTGCGGCCGCGCGCGCTGTTTGGCGCACACGACAGGGTGATTGTGCCGCGCCTGCTGGCGCAGCTGCAGCGCGATAAGGGCGTACTGCGCCTGCCGGGCGGCGGTCAGGCCAGGCTTGATCTGACGTTTGTGCTGAACGTAGTGCAGGCGATGTGGCTGGCAAGCGAGACGCCAGGCCTGATCTCTGGTGCGGCGTACAACATCACCAACCAGCAGCCGGTCACCCTGGCAGAGGCGCTGCATCAGCTGCTGAACCAGCAGCTCGGCCTGGCCTGCCAGATCCGCTCGCTGCCAGCCAGCCTGCTGTACGGAGTGGCGACCCTGATGGAGGGCGCGTCGCTGCTGACGCGGCGTGAGCCGCTGCTGACCCGCTACAGCGTAGGGGCCGTCAGCGTGGATATGACGCTCTGTCCGCAGCGGGCCATTGCAGAGCTCGGTTACCGGCCGCACTACTCAATGGAAGAGGCGATTACGCTGACCGCCCAGTGGTGGCGTCAGCAGGGAGTGGGTGGCCGTGGCTAGACTGACGACGTTCGAAGCGGGCTACTGTACTCACCGTGGCTGTATGGCGCTGCGCGGTGCCGGCCTGCGCGTATGCCAGTTTCCCGCCCGCGCCTGGCTGCTGGAGGCCAATAATCGCCGCTGGCTGTGGGATACCGGCTATGCCAGCCACTTTATCGACCACACCCGCAGCGGGATATTCCGCCTTTACGCCCGGCTGACCCCGGTTTATTTTTCACCCCAGCAGGCGCTGGTGGCGCAGCTGCGTCAGGCGGGCTATCAGCCCGGCGATATTCAGGGGCTGATTATCTCCCATTTTCACGGTGACCATATTGCCGGACTGCACGACTTCCCCGGTGTGCCGATGATCGGATCTGGCGAAGGCTGGCAGAAAACCCGTGCGCTGCGCGGGTTCCGCGCGTTAAAAAATGCGTTTGTCCCCGGTCTGATCCCCTCTGACTTTGAGTCCCGTTTGCGTTTTGTTGAGGGCTTTGAGCGGGTTGCGCTTCCCGCCGAGCTGCGGCCCTTTGAGCACGGCTGGTGCCTGCCGGAGAGCAACGGTGAAATTCTGCTGGTCGCGCTGCCGGGCCATGCGGCCGGGCATCTTGGCGCCTTTATTCAGCAGGATGACGGCTGGACGCTGCTGGCCAGCGATGCGGCCTGGTGCCCGGACAACTATCAGCAGCTGCGCGGCCCGTCCCGGCTGGCGAACCTGATTATGGATGACAGCGCCGCCTACTACCACACGCTGAACCTGCTGCATCAGCTGTGGCGGGGCGGCCGCGTGCGTATTCTGCTCTGCCATGAGGGGGACTTATGATCCCCGTGCGTATGCTGTGGCACTATTTTCGCGCCCGGCGGCTGACCTTCCGCGACCGTGCGGCGCTGGAGCGCTGGCAGGCGCGGCAGCTCCGACGCTTTGCCCGCCGGGTCATGGCGAACAGCCCGTTTTATGCGCCGTATCAGCATCTGCCGCTGTCGGCCTGGCCGCTGTGCGATAAAACCCGGATGATGGCCGATTTTAACCAGATGAATACGGCCGGGCTGGATGTCGATACGCTGTTGCAATGCGCGCTACGCAGCGAGCAGGAGCGCGATTTCGCGCCAAAGGTCGGGCGTTTCAGCGTCGGATTATCCTCCGGTACCTCCGGGCAGCGCGGGGTGTTTGTCGTCAGTCCTCAGGAGCAGCGCATCTGGGCCGGGGGCATGCTGGCGAAAATGTTGCCTGACGGCCTGCTGTCCGGGGAGCGGGTGGCGCTGTTTCTGCGTGCCGATAATCACCTGTATCACAGCGTGGATACGCGCTGGCTGAGCCTGGCCTTCTTCGATCTGTTCGTGCCGTTCAGTGAACATCTGCAAACGCTGCCGCAGTTTGCGCCGACGATTATTGTTGCCCCGGCGCAGGTACTGCGCGCCCTGGCGCTGGCGGTACAAAACGGACAGCTGTCGCTCAGGGTCAGCCGGGTGATTTCAGTCGCGGAAGTGCTGGAACCGCAGGATCGCCAGCTGTTAACCGAGGTGTTCGGCGATGTGGCAGAAGTGTATCAGGCTACCGAAGGTTTTCTCGCGGCGACCTGTTCCCACGGGCGTCTGCACCTGAACGAAGAGTTTGTGCATATTGAACCTGAGTGGCTGGACGATCGCCGCTTTACACCGATTATTACCGACTTTACCCGCCGCACGCAGCCGGTGATCCGCTACCGGCTGGATGATGTGCTGGTGGCGGCTACCGGGCCCTGCCCCTGCGGAAAGCCAACGCGGGTGCTGGATGCCATTGAAGGGCGGCGCGATGACCAGCTGCAGCTGCGCAATCTCAGGGGCGAAGTGCAGAGCGTGTTTGCCGATGTCTGTAGCCGGGCGATCGCCCGTGCGCTGCCGCTTACCAGTGATTACCGTCTGATACAGACGGAGAGGGACGATCTGCAACTGATCAGCGATGCCAGCGGGGAACAGCTGATCGCCTGTCAGCAGGCCCTGATCGCTCTGTTTACCCGGCAGGGGATCGCCACCGACAGGCTGCGCTGGCAGCTGACGGTGCAGGCGCTGATGCCGCAGTTTGACCGCAAGCGGCGGCGTATTATCCGTCTGAAAGGGGAAGGGCAGTGAACCTGTTACGTCGTCTGGTTGCGATGCTGATCGGCTGGGGCAGCGTTGGCGTGATCTATACGTTCAGCGACCGCTGGCAGGGACCGGGAACGGTGATGCAGCCGGGTGTGATTGACCGGATGATCCCGTTTACGGCTGATGCCATCTGGCTGTATCTCTCCTTCTTCCTGCTGATCCCGGCTGGTTATCTGTTCTGCCGCCCGCAGAAGCTGCGCTGGCTGAGTGCCTCGATGATCCTGACCGCGCTGGTGTGTGGGGCCGTGTATCTGCTGTGGCCGACCACGCTGGTCTATCCGCAGGACAGCGGACAGGGGCTGAGCTCACAGATGCTGGCCCGGCTGGTGGCCGCCGATTCTGAGCAAAACTGTTTACCTTCCCTGCATATCGCGCTGTCGCTGCTGGCAGTCTGGGCGCTGGTTCAGCGTAAACAGCCGTGGCGCAGCGGGCTGCTGATCGCCTGGGGAATACTGATTGCGCTGTCGATTTTGCAGCTGCGTCGTCATCTGTTTATTGACCTGGTGAGTGGTGCCCTGGTGGCGCTGGTCTGCGGCTGGATCTGCCAGCGCGTAGCGTGGAAATTTTCTTCAGCACAGAGAGAACGGCAATGAGCGATCTGGTCTTACCGATTGTCGCGATGGTTTTGCTGGTGATGGCGGAAGCGCTGGTCCTCAGCCGCCAGGGCAGGCAGCAGGTCAACTGGCACGATGTGGTGTTTAACCTTAACTCCGGTCATATCATGCTGTGGCTGTTCCGCGGGCTGGAAGTGACCTGCTATGGCTATGTGGCGCTGCACTTCAGCCAGCACTGGATCGACGGCCTGCCGTCCTGGGGCATGTGGCTGTTTGCACTCCTGGCCTGGGATTTTGCTTTCTACTGGCTGCACCGGCTGCACCACCGTTTCAGCCTGCTGTGGGCGGTGCATGTGGTGCATCATCAGGGTGAACATTTTAACCTGTCGCTTGGCGTACGCAATTCCTGGTACTCCTCGCTGACCTCGATTCCCTTTTTCCTGCTGCTGGCGATCGCTGGTGTGCCGTTGTCGGTGTTTATCACCGTGTCGATTTTCCACTACAGCATGCAGCTGTTTAACCACAATGCTCTGATGCCGAAGCTGGGCTGGCTGGAGTACATTCTGGTGACGCCCAACCATCACCGGGTACACCACGTCTGTGACCGTGCGTATTCCGATAAGAATTTTGGCGGCAGCTTTATTTTCTGGGACAAGCTGTTCGGCACCTTTGCCCGTCTGCCGGAAACGGAATATCGCTTTGGCACCGGCGGGGAGCGTGCTTCTCGTAACCCGTTCTGGGCCAGTAACCGGCCGTTTTTCCGCCTGTTTAAACTGCCTTTTTTCCCCTCGCAGCGTGTGGCGTCCTTTCACTGCCGTGCCGGGGCCCTGACCAGCGGTATGCTGCTGCTGTTTGTGCTGGTGGCCAGCTATGTGTGGATCTACGGCTACGGCTATCAAAACGTCAGCCTCGAGCAGGCAGGGCTGTTTGTGCTGCTGGCGCTGGGGGCCGTGGCGCTCGGTGGCCTGTCAGAGGGACGCCGCTGGAGTCCGCTGCTGTGGCTGGCGGTCGGGTTGGCCTTACCGGCCTGGTTTACCCTGTGCCGCGATACCGTCGAAGTTTGGCTGGCCGCCGCGTCCCTGGTGGCGCTACACAGCGTGGCGCTGGCCGCGGGCTGGGGGCGACAGGCCGTGACATCAGAGGGTGAACATGGCTAAATCACTGCCGCCGCTGCGTTACCCGCCTGATGGCGAACAGGCTTTTCACCAGGCACTGATGCGTGAAGCGCATCGCTACCTTTCGTCACGCCAGGATCACCGTTTCGCCGCTGCGCACGAATGGATTCAGGCCGGGCTGCTGCTGCTGCTCTGCGCCGGGTGTTACGCATTCAGCCTGTTACAGACCAGCGCGGGCGGTTTTATCCTCTGCTACCTGTTGTTTATGCTGATGGCGATGTTGCTGAATATTCTGGTTAATCACGACGCCAGCCACGGCGTGTTCAGCCGTTCCCCAGGTATCAACCGCCTTATCAGCCGCGTAGTAACGCTGCCGCTGGGGCTGGACCCGGACTACTGGCGCGTGCGCCACGTTTACTTTCATCATGTTTACGCCAACGTTGAGCATTACGATCTTGATACGGAAGAGAACGGTTTCTTTCGGCAGACGCCCTATCAGCGCTGGCGACCGTGGATGCGCTGGCAGCATCTTTACTGGCCGCTCATTGCTGCGCTGTCGCTGCCGTATCTGGCCTGGGTTTTTGACTGGGCGGACCGCTGCGGTAAAACGCCGCTGGCCGAACGGCGACTGATGCCGGGCGTTCGCGGCTGGCTGCTGTTCACCCTGAGTAAGGTACTGCACCTGTTGCTGGTGCTGGGCGTGCCGCTGTGGGCCGCAGAACAGCACGGGATTAGCCTGTCGGTGGTGCTGGCCGCGTGGCTCATCAGCCAGATGGCGGCCTCTCTGCTGGTGGTGTTTCTGCTGCTGGGGACTCACTGGGCCGATGCGGAGTTTTACCCGCCAGGGCTGAAGGGACAGCTGCCACAGGGCTGGTATCGCCACAATTTTGCCACCGCCTGTGACTGGCTGCCTTCACCCGCCTGGCTGGGATATTTTACCGGTGGGCTGAACCTGCACCTGACGCACCATCTGTTTCCCGGCTGGCATCACCGGCACTATCCCGCGCTGGCGGCAATAGTGGCCCGGCTGGCTTCAGAACACGGGATGAATTATCGCTGCATTAACTACCGTGAACTGTTCCGGCAGCAGCAGACGTTTCTGCGCCGTATGGGCCAGCCAGGAGGGACAACATGAACCTGCCGCCGCTGCGCTTTGCCCGTGAAAATCTGCAGTTTCACCGTGAACTGACGCGCACCACTCAGGCCTGGCTGGACCGGAACGGCGATCACCGCTTTGCTGACGCGGCAATGATCGCGAAAGCCATACTGCTGGCGCTGCTGGCGGGCGCGTGCTGCTGGCTGGGGCTGCAACAGACTCACTGGCTGGCCTGGGCTGCCTGCCAGGCCGGATTCAGTTTCTTTGCCATGCTGCTGGCGATCAACGTGGTACACGATGCATCGCACCAGGCCTTTTTCAAATCCCGCGGGGCTAACCGCTGGCTAAGCGCGCTGGCGACGATCCCGCTGGGGCTGGATCCCGAGTGCTGGCGAGTGCGCCACGTGCTGATGCACCACTCGGGAAACAATGTCATCGGCTATGACCCGGATATGGAAGAGAACGGTATTCTGCGTCAGTCGCGGTTTCAGCGTCTGCGACCGTTAATGCGTTATCAGCGCTACTACTGGCCGCTGGTGGCTGCGCTGACCTTTCCGTATTACATCTGGCTGTTTGACTGGCTGGATCGCGCCGGACAGACGCGCGTCGGGGCCAAAATGCGCCTGCAGGGCATCAGGGGTTGGGCCGCGTTTCTGCTGGTAAAGCTGGGCCACGGTTTACTGGCGCTGGGGCTGCCGCTGTGGCTGATGTCTCCTTTATTCGGCGTCGGGACGGTGATTGGCGTGTATCTGCTTTGTCAGATGATGGCCTCCCTGATTTTTGTCATGCTGATTATTGGTACGCACTGGGCAAAAGGAAACAGTTACCAGCCGACGGAGCAGGGAAAGCTGCCGCACAGCCGTTACAGCCACCTGTTTGCCACCACCTGTGACTGGCTGACGCGGCCACGCTGGCTGGGTTACTGGCTGGGGGGGATTAATCTGCATCTGACGCATCACCTTTTTCCGCACTGGAGCCATCGCCACTATCCGGTGCTGGCGGTGATGATTGCCCAGGTTGCGGCGCGCTATGGTTATGATTATCAGTGTCTGAATCTGACGCAGCTACTCAGCTCACAGCAGCAGTTTTTGCAGCAGCTGGGGGAAGAGGATGCAGAACATTAAGTTACTTATGCTGCGCTGCCATACTTGCACACTGAGATTAATCGCGCTTTTACACCTGCTCCGATAGATCTTTTTATTACCCGTGCGGGAAAATTCCTACAAATCTGTCAGCCCTGCACCGACAGAATGAAAAATTAAACAAAAGCATAATGAGCCTCTCAATTTATTTATTTTAAGGTTCAGTTAATGTTGCGTTTACCTTTTTATTTTCGCCCGCGCTACAAATTTAGTTATTTTCTGTTAACCACTGCGCTGGCAGTTCATTCACAGCAGATTTCCGCTGTGAGTTTTGCTGCTGATGGATATAATTTAGAATTTAATGGTGATTCTACTTTATTTAAAGTTCAATCTCTTAGTGCTGCAAATAACGGGGTTTTGACAGTTAGAAACATTGAAAGCTCCGCTCCTTTGGCTATTTTCTCAAATGGTGGTGGTTCTGTTTTATTAGAGGATAGCAATTTCTCTGGTAATATAATTGACCTGATTCATACGAATCGCAAAACTTTTTTCGTCTCAAAAAATGGTGGCAGGATAGATATAAGAAATTCAAAAATCCTGATTAAGGATGATCTTGCATATGCTTTATTTGATAATGATGATCAGGTATTAAATAGTAGTGATTCTCATTTTAATATAGTTCGTTCCTCAATCATTACCGAAGGTAAAAATTCGGTCATCCTATCTATTATTAATAATGCGACTCTGACAGAGAGTCTGTTGGAGGCGCGTGGGAAAAAATCCCCCATCATCCTTTTCAGAGGAAATGGGTCAACGCTGAAAGCAGACAACAGCACTATGATTGGCGATGTAAAATCACATATTGCTTACTGCTTAAGTTGTGGCGATCTCCAGTTAAAAAATCAATCATCGTTAACAGGGCTTATCAATGATATTGAACGACTGAGTCTTGACGACAGTCGCTGGGAGTTAACAAAAAATTCAGAATTTAATCATCTTAACCTTAAAGATGGCCGCGTCATTTTCACGCCAGATGGCTCTTTTAAAAACCTCAGCGTGGACTCACTGAGCGGTGAGGGCATCTTTCAGATGAACACCAACCTGTCGGCGGGCAAGAGTGACCTACTGATTGTACGCGGCGAAAATGCGGCCTCCGGCAGGCACCAGCTGGCGATCAGCGACAGCGGTAACGAGCCCGACAAGGCCACAGAATTCCAGCGCCTGGTCTTTACCCACGGCGGTGACGCTGAATTTACTCTGGCGGGCGGACACGTTGACCTCGGCGCGTACCGCTATACGCTGCAAAAGCAGGGCAATAACTGGCAGCTGACCAGGGGAGGCAATAATGCGGTGGTCTCCACAGATGCCGGTGCAAAAAAGCCGTTGCCAGAGGGCGGGTTGAGCTTACCCGCAGCGAGTTCATCAAACTCACCGGACACGGGATCGGGGATGCCGGCCGCTTCATCAGGGAGCTCTGTCGCTGAAGCGCCTGCGTCAGCCGGGGCAGCCACAGCGACGGTAGCAGAGTCAGCGGCTCCGGCAGCAGAGCAGTCCGCAGCAGCGTTAACACCAGCAGCGGCAGAGCAGCCGGCAGCAACGTTAGCACCGGCCGTTTCAGAGCCGCCAGCCCCGGTCGCAGCGACAACAGCAACGGTAGCAGAATCAGCGGCGGCGGCAGCAGAACAGCCCGCAGCAGCGTTAGCACCAGCAGCGGCAGAGCAGCCGGCAGCAACGGTAGCACCGGCCGTTTCAGAAGCGCCTGCCCCGGTCGCAGCCGCAGAACAGCCGGCTGCCGCCACAGAAACCATCACACCGGAAAAACCGGCTATGGCAGAGGTGAACCCCGCGCCGGAGCTCTCCTCCGGGGCGAACGCCGCCCTGGCTTCACAGACGGCGCTGTCCGGCGTGGTCCAGTCCGCGGCGGCGCTGCCGGACCAGCGCAACGACGCAGGCCGCGGGGGCGTGTGGGTCAAATCGTCGGCCAGCCGGGTCAGCCATGCGGCGGGTCAGGCGCGGGCGTTTTCGCAGCAGCGTAACGCCACCCTGCTGGGGGTGAGCGGGAGTGCGGC
>NZ_JBDFQT010000008.1:0-172844 GCF_039675725.1 Erwinia sp. Eh17-17
TGAGGGCAAAGACAATCTGCTCTTCGGTGAATCGTGACTTTTTCATCGGCACCACCTCCGTTCAGGGGAGTGTTTATCATGCCGGAATTCTGTTGCTGAATGGAGCAGGATTTTGGGTCAGGGTCAAGGTAAGATATAAGTGCTCCTCATTGGAGCCCTTACCTCTTACAAATTGCCTTTTCTCATGGCATCCCGCCTCTTCCCCCATTACAATCATCGCTTGTTTTTTGCGAGCTGCATGGCAGTCTTCAGAGGGTAGAAATGACGATGAATAACGACAAAACATGGATTGGTGACCTGTTGGGCGGGCCGCTGATGAGCAGGGAAAGTCGAATCATCGCTGAGCTCTTGCTTGCCGACCCGGATGAACAGACCTGGCAAAAACAGATCGTGGGTCATAACATTTTACAAGCCTCCACTACCAATACCGCAAAGCGTTACGCGACAACAATAAAACTACGCCTGAATACGCTTGATAACGCAGCATGGATGCTCATTGCAGAGGGGAGCGAGCGCGAACGCCAGCAATTGCTGTTTGTTGCTCTGATCCTCCACTCACCGGTTGTTAAGGACTTTTTGTCAGAAGTGGTGAATGACCTACGCAGACAGTTTAAAGAAAAGCTCCCTATGGCTAGCTGGGATGAGTTTGTGGCCAGCCACCTTCCTCATCAGCCCGTACTCACCAGTTACTCAGATTCATCCATCAAAAAAATGGGTAACAACCTCATCAAGGCATTAGCTGAAGCGGGATATCTGGATACGCCGCGCCGGCGTAATCTCCAGTCCGTCTTTCTTTTACCAGAAACCCAGGCAACCTTGCAGCGCCTTGGGCAACATGAACTGGTTTCCATTCTGGAGGGGCAACGGTGATCGATCCCGTGCTTGAGTACCGCCTGTCACAGGTTCAGAGTCGCATTAGCGAAGAACGCTTTCTCAAAAATAACGGTTCCGGAAACGAGATTGGGTTTTGGATTTTTGATTACCCTGCGCAGAATGAGCTGCAGGTGCGTGAACACCTGAAATATCTGTTCCGTAATCTGGAAAAAGACCACACGTTCGCGCACCTTAATATCTTTCAGGTCATTATCGACATGCTCACTGAACGTGGGTTACTTGAGCGTGTCTGTCAGCAGGAAGTGAAAGTGGGCACAGAAGCGTTGAAAAAACAGCTTGTAGGCCTGCTCAATCAAAAGAAGATCGCCGATTACATAGCAAAAAAAGTCGATCTTAAAATTCAGGATTTCGTCATCCTTACTGGTATGGGTAATGCCTGGCCCGTTGTTCGTGGACATGAGCTTATGAGCGCCCTGCAGGACGTAATGGGCTTTACCCCGCTGTTAATGTTTTACCCGGGAAAGTACAGCGGACATAACCTGGCCCCGTTAACAGATATTGACTCCCGGAATTATTATCGCGCCTTCAGGCTGGTACCCGACAGTGGACCATCGGCGACATTGAATCCTCGTTAAAGAGCACAGCAATGAATATTGAACAGATCTTTGAGAAACGTCTGGACCGAAATATTAATGGCGTTGTAAAAGCCGAACAGACGGACGATTCCAGCGCCTGGATTGAGATGGATGAATACGTCATCACTCGGGAACTGGAAGGGCATCTTCGCCATTTCTTTGAATCTTATGTTCCGGCAACCGGCCCGGAGCGCATACGCATGGAAAACAAAATTGGCGTATGGGTTTCAGGGTTCTTTGGCTCTGGTAAATCGCACTTTATCAAGATTCTGTCTTATCTGCTGTCTAACCGCAAAGTCAGCCATAACGGTACGGAACGTCATGCATACGCCTTCTTTGAAGACAAAATCAAAGATCCGCTGTTCCTTGCTGATATCAATAAAGCGGTCCACCATCCGACGGAAGTGATTCTGTTCAATATTGATTCTCGCGCTAACGTCGACGACAAAGAAGATGCCATCCTTAAAGTCTTCCTGAAGGTGTTTAACGACCGGATTGGTTACTGTGCTGATTTCCCACACATCGCCCATCTTGAGCGCGAACTGGCTAAACGCGGGCAATATGAAACGTTTAAAACGGCCTTCTCAAGTATCACTGGCAAGAGCTGGGAAAAAGAGCGCGACTCCTACTATTTCATCAGCGATGAAATGGCGGAAGCGTTAAGCCAGGCCACGGGTCAAAGCGTTGACGCCTCGCGTCAGTGGGTAGAACAGCTTGATAAAAATTTCCCCTTGGATATCAATAATTTTTGCCAATGGGTTAAAGAGTGGCTGGATGAGAACGGCAAAAACATCCTCTTTATGGTGGATGAAGTCGGCCAGTTTATCGGTAAAAATACGCAGATGATGTTGAAGCTGCAGACCATCACTGAAAACTTGGGGGTTATCTGCGGGGGGCGTGCATGGGTTATTGTCACCTCTCAGGCGGATATCGATGCGGCCATTGGTGGTATGAGCAGCCGTGACGGACAAGACTTCTCTAAAATCCAGGGCCGTTTCTCTACTCGTTTGCAACTTTCAAGCTCCAATACCTCAGAAGTTATTCAAAAACGTTTGCTGGTAAAAAACGATGCGGCAAAACCTGCACTCGCTAAAGTCTGGCAAGAAAAAGGCGACATTCTGCGTAACCAGCTTGCCTTTGATCCCACAACCAGCGCTTCATTACGCCCTTACACCAGTGAAGATGAATTTATTGATAACTACCCGTTTGTCCCGTGGCACTATCAGATTCTGCAAAAGGTTTTTGAATCTATTCGTACTAAAGGTGCCGCCGGTAAACAGTTAGCGATGGGTGAACGTTCACAACTCGAAGCCTTCCAGACTGCGGCACAGCAAATCGCGCCGCAAGGCCTGGATTCTCTGGTTCCGTTCTGGCGTTTTTATGCGGCAATTGAGAGCTTCCTGGAGCCAGCCGTCAGCCGCACCATTACTCAGGCCTGCCAGAATGGCATCCTTGATGAGTTCGATGGTAACCTGCTTAAAACGCTGTTCCTGATCCGCTATGTCGATGTACTGAAAAGCACATTAGACAACCTGGTCACCCTTTCGATAGACAAAATCGATACCGATAAAGTTGAACTGCGCCGTCGTGTCGAAAAAAGTCTGAACAAGCTGGAACGGGAAATGCTGATTGCACGTGTTGAAGACAAACACGTTTTCCTGACCAATGAAGAAAAAGAGATCGAGAACGAAATCCGTAACGTTGAAGTCGACTTCTCCGCGATCAACAAGAAACTGGCTTCGATCATCTTTGATGATATTTTGAAAAACCGCAAATATCGCTACCCGGCAAACAAGCAGGACTTCGATATCAGCCGCTTCCTGAACGGGCACCCGTTAGACGGTGCAATGCTTAACGATCTGGTGGTGAAAGTCCTCACGCCAAAAGATCCGACCTATGATTTTTATAACAACGACGCTGCGTGCCGCCCATACACCTCAGAAGGTGATGGCTGCATTTTAATTCGTTTACCTGCCGATGCCCGGACCTGGACGGATATCGATTTAGTCGTCCAGACTGAAAAATTCCTCAGAGACAATGCAGGTCAGCGACCGGAACAGGCCAGCTTGCTTTCAGAAAAGGCGCGCGAGAACAGCGTGCGTGAGAAAATGCTTCGCGTACAGCTGGAGTCACTCCTTGCCGAAGCAGACATCTGGGCAATTGGCGAGCGCTTACCGAAAAAATCCTCGACACCGTCCAGCATTGTGGATGAAGCCTGCCGCTACGTGATTGAAAATACCTTCGGCAAACTAAAAAAGCTGCGTCCTTACAATGGCGAAATCGCACGTGAGATTCATGAACAGCTTACGTTAGAAAATGACACCGAACTTGATCTTGGCGACACAGGAGAATCCAATCACGACGCGATGCGTGAGGTGGAAACCTGGGTCAGCATGAACATTGAATACAACAAGCCGGTCTATTTACGCGATATCCTGAACCACTTTGCTCGTCGCCCGTATGGATGGCCGGAAGAGGAAATGAAGCTGCTGGTTGCCCGTCTGGCGCGCAAAGGTAAATTCAGCTTCAGCCAGCAGAAGAACAATATCGAACGTAAGCAGGCGTGGGATCTGTTTAACAACAGCCGCCGCCACAGCGAGCTGCGCCTGCACAAAATTCGCCGTCACGATGAATCACAAATTCGCAAAGCCGCGCAAACTATGGCGCAGATTGCCCAGCAGCCGTTTAGCGAGCGTGAAGAACCCGCACTGGTTGAACATATCCGCCTGGTCTTCAATGACTGGAAACAGGAACTGAATCTCTTCAGAGCGAAAGCGGAAGGTGGAAACAATCCAGGAAAAGATGAAATTGAATCAGGGCTGCGCCTGGTGAATTCCATTCTTGGCGAAAAAGAAGATTTTGCCCTGATTGAGAAGCTCACAACTCAGGCCAATGAACTGCTGGAGTTTAGCGAAGATCGCGAAGATTTGGTCGATTTCTACCGTAAGCAGTTTGCCACCTGGCAAAAGCTGGGCGCTGCGCTGAATGGCAGCTTCAAATCCAACCGCAGCGCGCTGGAAAAAGATGCCGTGGCGGTAAAAGCGCTGGGTGAGCTG
This sequence comes from Erwinia sp. Eh17-17, assembly GCF_039675725.1. Taxonomy (NCBI): domain Bacteria; kingdom Pseudomonadati; phylum Pseudomonadota; class Gammaproteobacteria; order Enterobacterales; family Erwiniaceae; genus Erwinia; species Erwinia sp. Eh17-17. The sequence goes on from NZ_JBDFQT010000008.1 coordinate 4,526, forward strand.
GAAAGCATCTGGCAGATGCCGGAGCCTTACAAACATCTCAATCGCATCACGCCACTGACTGAACAGGTGCAAAACGTCAACCATCAGTTAGTCGAACAGCATCGTCAGCATGCCCTGGAACGCATTGACGTACGTATTGAAGAGAGCCGTCAACGTTTGCAGGAAGCGCATGCTACCGCAGAGCTGCAAAACAGCGTTCTGCTACCGATGCAAAAAGCCAGAAAACGCGCCGAGGTCAGCCAGTCGATCCCGGAAATTCTGGCGGAACAGCAAGAGACGATGGCGCTGCAAACGGATGCAGAGAAGAAAATAAATCAGTGGATCGACGAGCTGCGTAAAAAGCAGGAAGCCCAGCTACGGGCCGTAAAAGAGACTAAAGAGACCAAACAGGCCGCAGAACCACAGCACTCTTACGTTGCTGCTGAAAAACCCGTTATCCAACCGGTACCGAAAAAAACGCATCTGGTGAATGTTGCCAGTGAGATGCGCAAAGCCACCGGTGGCGAAGTGCTGGAAACCACCGAGCAGGTGGAAAAAGCGCTGGATACGCTTCGCGCTGCGCTGCTGGCAGCCATTGAGGCAGGTGACCGGATCCGTCTTCAGTAACCCCACTTCAGGGCAGCGCTCCGCTGCCCTTTGCAGGATTTTCTATGAATACCAATAACATCAAAAAGTACGCGCCACAGGCCCGTAATCAGTTCCGCGAAGCGGTGATCCAGAAGCTGACCACGCTTGGGATTTCCATCGATAAAAAAGGTGCTTTGCAGATTGTGGATGCCGACATCCTCGGCGAGACCGTGCGCTACGGTCAGTTCGACTATCCTAAATCCACCCTTACTCGCCGTGACCGCCTGGTCAAACGCGCTCACGAGCAGGGCTTTGACGTGCTAGTCGAACACTGCGCCTACACCTGGTTTAACCGCCTGTGTGCCATTCGTTATATGGAAATCCAGGGTTACCTGGATCACGGTCTCCGTGTGCTCTCGCACCCGGATAGCCCAACCGGCTTTGAAGTACTGGACCATGTGCCGGAAGTGGCGGAAGCCCTGCTGCCTGAGAAGAAGGCACAGCTGATTGAGATGAAGCTTTCAGGCAACCAGGATGAAGCGCTTTACCGAGAACTGCTGCTGGCACAGTGTCATGCGCTGCACCGCGCCATGCCGTTTCTGTTTGAAGCAGTGGATGATGAAGCCGAGCTGCTTTTACCGGATAACCTGACCCGTACCGACTCTATTCTGCGCGATCTGGTAGACAACATTCCGGAAGATGACTGGCAAGAGGTCGAAGTTATCGGCTGGCTGTATCAGTTCTATATTTCTGAGAAAAAGGATGCCGTGATCGGCAAAGTGGTGAAGAGCGAAGATATTCCAGCCGCCACCCAGCTGTTTACCCCAAACTGGATTGTGCAGTATCTGGTGCAGAACTCCGTTGGTCGCCAGTGGCTACAGACCTACCCGGACTCGCCGCTGAAAGGCAAAATGGACTATTACATTGAGCCGGCCGAACAGACGCCGGAAGTCCAGGCGCAGCTGGCAGCCATTACGCCTGCCAGCATTGAACCAGAAAGCATCAGGGTGCTCGACCCGGCCTGCGGCTCCGGGCATATTCTGATTGAAGCCTATAACGTGCTGAAAAATATCTACGAAGAGCGTGGCTATCGCGCCCGTGATATTCCACAGCTGATTCTGGAAAATAATATTTTCGGTCTCGATATCGACGACCGTGCCGCCCAGCTTTCTGGCTTTTCCTTATTTATGATGGCCCGTCAGGATGACCGCCGGATATTCACCCGCGACGTGCGCCTGAATATTGTCTCCCTGCAGGAGAGCCTGCATCTGGATATTGCTAAACTGTGGCAGCAGCTGAATCTTCACCAGCAGAACCAGACCGGCAGCGTGGGGGATATGTTTGCCGAAAACACCGCACTAACTCAGACCGACAGCGCGGAATATCAGCTGTTGATGCGTACGCTGAAGCGCTTTGTAAACGCCAAAACGCTGGGCTCGCTGATCCAAGTACCGCAGGAAGAAGAAGCTGAGCTGAAGGCGTTTCTCGATGCGCTATATCGCCTGGAGCAGGAAGGGGATTTCCAGCAGAAGACGGCGGCAAAGGCGTTTATTACGTATGTTCATCAGGCGTGGATACTGGCGCAGCGGTATGATGCGGTGGTGGCGAATCCGCCGTATATGGGCGGCAAGGGGATGAATGGTGAGCTAAAAGATTTTGCTAAAAATAATTTCCCGGAAAGTAAATCTGATTTATTTGCGATGTTTATGCAGCACGCATTTTCTTTACTGAAAGAAAATGGATTTAATGCGCAAGTGAATATGCAAACATGGATGTTTTTGTCCGGATTTGAGAAATTGAGAACTTCACTAATAAAAGATAAAAACATAATAAGCCTAGCGCACTTTGGTTCTCGTGCATTTGAAACAATTTCAGGTGAGATCGTTCAAACCTGTGCATGGATTATGCAAAACAATAAACATAACGGTTTTTTAAGCGATTTTTTCGGGCTTTTGGACGGGAATTCACAGCAAAAAAAAGAGAATTTACTTAGGGGAGTGAAAAAATATACAATTGATGCTACTGATTTTTTTACTGTAATACCTGGTTCACCTGTCGCATACTGGATAAGCAATGATTACTACAATATTTTCAAAGTAAGTGGAAAATTATCTGATAAGTCTATTATTCGTGCGGGGATGGCTACAGGTGATAATGACTCACATATTCGCCTTTGGTTTGAAATAGATCATAAAAAATCATATTTCAATGCTACTAATCGAGATGATATTTGGCAGAAACCGCTCAAAAAATGGGTTCCTTTTAATAAGGGCGGAGAACAGCGAAAATGGTACGGCAACCAAGACTATTTGATTAACTATGATAAAAAATCGTATGCTATATTAAAACAATCAGGAAACCGCTGTCCATCCGAAGAATTTTACTTTAAAGAATGCATTACATGGTCAGATGTTACAAGTGGTGATTTTGGTGCTAGATATTACCCTACTGGGTCTATTTTAAGTAGCGTTGGTAATTCGGTTTATGAAACAAATACTTCTATTTGGATTTTGTTATGCAATATGATTTCTAAAGTTTCAATCAATAGCATGAAGATAATAAACCCTACCCTACATGCAAATCCAGGAGATGTCGCCAGACTACCTTATGCTGAAATTGATCCCTCCAAAGCTAAAAATATAGCATTACGCGCTATTGAAATTTCAAAAAATGACTGGGATTCATTTGAAATATCTTGGGGTTTTTTACGAAATCCATTGCTAAATTATCATAAAAACAAAAAAAACAATTCGTTAAAAAACTCATTTGAATTTTATAATGATTATTCTGAAAAGATCACCGATGAACTAATTGAGATTGAAACAGAAAATAATACATTAATCAATAATGCTTTTAGATTTGAAAATCTTCCATCTAAACAATTCAAAGAGGATATTACTTTAAACAGGAATATACATTTTAGATATCCCTCTTATGAACACTGTGATATCAAAAAGATGAAGTATCGTTCTGAAACTCTGAGTGATTTTATCTCCTATTGCATCGGCTGCCAAATGGGCCGCTACTCCCTCGATCGCGAAGGTCTGGTCTATGCCCATGAAGGCAATAAAGGCTTTGCTGAGCTGGTCGCTGAAGGCGCATACAAAACCTTCCCGGCGGATAACGACAGCATCCTGACGCTGATGGATGACGAGTGGTTTGACGATGACGTCACCTCTCGCGTCAAAGAGTTTGTCCGCACAGTCTGGGGCGAAGAGCACTTGCAGGAAAATCTCGAATTTATCGCCGAAAGTCTTTGTTTATATGCGATCAAGCCGAAAAAAGGCGAATCTGCACTCGATACCATCCGCCGCTATCTTTCCACTCAGTTCTGGAAAGATCACATGAAGATGTATAAAAAGCGCCCGATCTACTGGCTGTTCAGCTCCGGCAAAGAGAAAGCCTTTGAGTGCCTGGTTTATCTGCATCGCTACAACGACGCCACGCTGGCGAGAATGCGTACCGAATATGTCGTCCCGCTGCTGGCTCGCTACCAGGCCAATATCGATCGCCTGAATGAACAGGTCGATGATGCCTCCGGCGGTGAAGCCACGCGTCTGAAGCGTGAGCGTGATAGCCTGAGCAAAAAATTCAACGAACTGCGTAGCTTCGACGATCGCCTGCGCCACTATGCTGATATGAGAATCAGTATTGATCTCGACGACGGCGTTAAGGTTAACTACGGTAAGTTTGGCGATCTGCTGGCGGATGTAAAAGCCATTACCGGCAATGCGCCTGAGGTGATTTAAGTCAGATAGCATTCCTTCCCACACCACCGGACTTTAGCCCGGTGGTGATTTCGATACGGGAAACCGGCCTTATTCAGGCATCCGTCACCTCCAGTTCATGATAAAATGCTGCCTTGTGTCAGAACGCGGAACACGGTTTCCAGGCGTTCAGAACTCTTCAAATTTACCGAATCAACATGGGATTGTGACTTTGCAAAATCAGGAATTTATTGCCGGCCTTAAAGCTAAATTCGCCGAACATCGCATCGTTTTCTGGCACGATCCTGATAAGCGTTTCCTTGAGGAGCTGAATAATCTCGAACTGGATAACGTCACGCTGCTCAATATGACCGACCAGTCACAGCTGGCGGTGAAAAAGCGCATTGAAATCGAAGAGCCGGAACAGCAGTTTTTGCTGTGGTTTCCCCACGAGGTGCCCGCAAAAGAGTTCGACTGGCTGCTGGACATTCGTCTTTACAGCGCGGAGTTTCACGCCGATTTCGCCGCCATCACGCTGAATACGCTAGGCATTCCGCTGCTTGGCCTGCGCGAGCATATTCAACGCCGCAAGGCATTTTTCAGCACCAGGCGTCTTTCTGCCTTGAAAGGCCTGGTGACAGAGCAGGAAAATGAAGCCTCTCTTGATAAAAAGATGATTGCGGTTATAGCTGGCGTAAAAACAGCAAAAACGGAAGAAATCCTGTTCAGCCTGATAACCCAATACGTAAATCTGCAGAAAGATGACGACAGCGATCTGGAAAACACCCTGGCGATGCTGAAACGCCACGATCTGCAAGGCGTGCTGTGGGGCATTCTGGATCAGGAAATGGGCTACCAGGCCGAACATGCTTCGCTGGAAAACCTGATCCTCAAGCTGTTCTGTACCGACCTCTCCGCGCAGGCAGACCCGCAGAAACGCGCATGGCTGGAAAAAAACGTGCTGGCCACGCCGTCAGGCAGAGCCTCCGCGCTGGCGTTTATGGTTACATGGCGTGCCGACCGTCGCTATAAAGACGTCTATGATTATTGCGCACTGCAGATGCAGGATGCGCTGCGACCAGAAGACCAGTTTCGTCTCAGCTCGCCCTATGATTTGTACGCGTGCGAAACCACGCTGAGCATTGAACAGACCATCATTCATGCGCTGGTGACGCAGCTTCAGGAAGAAAGCACCACGCTCGACCGCGAAGCCTTTAAGAAGCTTCTGTCCGAACGTCAGAGTAAGTACTGGTGCCAGACACGTCAGGAATACTACGCTATTTATGATGCACTGCGTCAGGCAGAACGGCTGCTGAATCTGCGTAATCGTCACATTGACGGCTTCCACTATCAGGACAGCGCAACATTCTGGAAAGCGTACTGCGAAGAGCTGTTCCGCTTTGATCAGGCCTACCGCCTGTTTAATGAATACGCGCTGCTGGTTCACAGCAAAGGCGCAATGATCCTGAAAAGCCTGGATGACTATATCGAAGCGCTGTATTCCAACTGGTATCTGGCGGAACTGAGCCGCAGCTGGAATAAGGTTCTGGCAGCTGAAAATCGTATGCAGGAGTGGCGTATTCCAGGCGTTCCGTCACAGCAGAACTTCTACAATGAAGCGGTCAAACCACAGTTTAACCATCCGCAGATCAAGCGCGTATTCGTGATTATCTCCGATGCGCTACGTTATGAAGTGGCAGAAGAACTGGGTAACCAGATCAATACCGAGAAACGTTTTACTGCCGAACTACGTTCCCAGTTGGGCGTGTTGCCCAGCTATACCCAACTAGGCATGGCAGCATTACTGCCTCATGACGAGATGGGCTATCAACCGGGTAATGGCGACATCGTTTATTCGGACGGTTTATCCACCTCCGGTACGCCTAATCGCAATACCATTCTCAAGAAATGTAAAGGAATGGCAGTAAAATCCGACGATCTTCTGAAATGGAAAAATCAGGAAGGGCGGGATCTTATTCGCGATTACGAGGTCGTTTATATCTGGCATAACACTATTGATGCCATCGGCGACAGCGCATCGACAGAGGAAAAAACCTTTGAAGCATGCCGCAATGCAGTGGTCGAGCTAAAAGATTTGGTGACCAGAGTGATAAACCGTCTGCACGGTACACGCATTATCGTAACAGCCGACCACGGTTTCCTGTTCCAGCAGCAGCCCCTTTCCGGTCAGGATAAAACCACGCTGCAGATCAAGCCGGACAATACGATTAAAAACCATAAACGCTTTATTATTGGCCATCAGCTTCCTGCAGATGACTTTTGCTGGAAAGGGAAAGTGGCGGATACCGCAGGCGTCAGTGATAACAGCGAGTTCCTGATCCCTAAAGGGATCCAGCGTTTCCATTTCTCAGGTGGTGCGCGGTTTGTGCACGGTGGAGCGATGTTGCAGGAAATCTGCGTGCCGGTATTGCAGGTGAAAGCGCTGCAGAAAACCGCAGCCGACAAACAACCTCAGCGTCGCCCGGTTGATATTGTTGCGTATCATCCGATGATCAAGCTGGTGAACAACATTGATAAGGTCAGCCTGCTCCAGACCCACCCGGTAAGTGAGCTGTACGAAACACGCATCCTGAATATTTTCATCGTCGACAGTGCGAATAACATGGTTTCCAGCAAAGAACGAATCAGTTTTGACAGCGATAATAACACCATGGAAAAACGCGTACGTGAAGTTACCCTGAAGCTGATTGGCGCGAATTTCAATCGCCGTAATGAGTACTGGTTAATTCTTGAAGATGCACAAACGGAAACGGGTTACCAGAAGTACCCTGTGATTATCGATCTGGCGTTTCAGGATGATTTCTTTTAAGTGAGGCGATATGCAAACCCATCATGACTTACCCGTTCCAGTGATATCCGAAGGGGAACTCGTCGCAGAAGGTTACGATCTGGACGCTTTGCTGAATCAGCATTTCCGCGGACGCGTGGTGCGTAAGGACCTGACCAAGCAGCTCAAGGAAGGGGCTAACGTTCCGGTTTATGTGCTGGAGTATCTGCTCGGTATGTATTGTGCTTCCGACGATGACCAGATCGTTGAGCAAGGGTTGCAGAACGTTAAACGCATTCTGGCTGATAACTACGTCCGGCCTGATGAGGCGGAAAAGGTGAAATCGCTGATTCGCGAACGCGGATCCTACAAGATCATCGACAAGGTGTCGGTAAAGCTCAATCAGAAGAAAGACGTTTACGAGGCTCAGCTCTCTAACCTCGGTATTAAAGATGCGCTGGTGCCGCCGCAGATGGTAAAGGACAATGAGAAGCTGTTGACCGGCGGTATCTGGTGCATGATCACCGTGAACTATTTCTTTGAGGAAGGGCAGAAAACCTCGCCCTTCTCCCTGATGACCATCAAACCTATCCAGATGCCCAATATGGATATGGAAGAGGTGTTCACCGCGCGCGCGCACTTCAACCGCGATCAGTGGATTGATGTCCTGCTACGTTCCGTGGGGATGGAACCCGCTAACATTGAGCAGCGAACCAAGTGGCACCTTGTCACCCGCATGATCCCTTTCGTGGAAAACAACTATAACGTCTGCGAACTGGGTCCACGCGGTACCGGTAAAAGCCATGTTTATAAAGAGTGTTCACCTAACTCACTGTTAGTCTCCGGTGGGCAAACCACCGTTGCAAACCTGTTTTACAACATGGCCAGCCGCCAGATCGGCTTGGTAGGAATGTGGGACGTAGTGGCATTCGATGAGGTGGCGGGGATCACTTTCAAAGATAAAGACGGCGTGCAAATCATGAAAGATTACATGGCGTCTGGCTCGTTTTCCCGCGGTAGAGATTCGATTGAAGGTAAAGCATCGATGGTGTTCGTCGGCAACATCAATCAAAGCGTTGAAACGTTAGTCAAAACCAGCCATCTTTTAGCCCCCTTCCCTGCCGCCATGATCGACACGGCGTTTTTCGACCGCTTCCATGCCTATATCCCCGGCTGGGAAATCCCGAAAATGCGTCCGGAATTCTTTACCAACCGCTACGGTCTTATCACCGATTATCTCGCCGAATACATGCGGGAAATGCGCAAACGCAGCTTCTCCGATGCCATTGATAAATTCTACAAGCTGGGTAATAACCTCAACCAGCGCGACGTTATCGCGGTAAGGCGCACAGTTTCAGGTTTATTGAAGCTGCTGCATCCTAATGGAGCCTACAGCAAAGAAGATGTCCGCGTTTGCCTGACCTACGCCATGGAAGCTCGCCGCCGTGTCAAAGAACAGCTTAAAAAGCTGGGTGGACTGGAGTTCTTTGATGTGAATTTCAGTTACATCGATAACGAGACGTTGGAAGAATTCTTCGTCAGCGTGCCAGAACAGGGTGGCAGCGAATTAATTCCTGCTGGTATGCCTAAACCGGGCGTTGTCCATCTGGTTACTCAAGCCGAGGGGGGAATGACCGGGCTGTATCGTTTTGAAACACAGATGACAGCGGGGAACGGTAAACATTCGGTTTCCGGGATTGGTTCAAATACCGGCGCTAAAGAAGCTATCCGCGTGGGTTTTGATTATTTCAAAGGAAACCTCAGCCGCGTTAGCGCAACAGCGAAATTTTCTGAACATGAATACCACCTGCACGTAGTCGAATTACACAATACCGGACCAAGTACCGCGACCAGTCTTGCTGCACTTATTGCCCTGTGTTCCGTTTTACTGGCAAAACCCGTCCAAGAACAAATGGTCGTATTAGGCAGCATGACGCTCGGTGGAGTAATCAACCCTGTTCAGGATCTGGCGGCTAGCTTACAACTAGCCTTTGACAGCGGCGCAAAAAAGATACTTCTGCCGATGTCTTCCGCAGTAGATATTCCGACTGTGCCAGCCGAGTTGTTTACCAAATTCCAGGTCAGTTTTTACTCTGAACCTGTAGATGCAGTTTATAAGGCGTTGGGTGTCAATTAGAATTATAACCATTTTTCTAAAAGGTGAAGAGGCTACATATGGTAAAACGCTCTGAAATTAAATTCATAAGACCTTGCCTCTCTATATATGAAAATAATAAGGTATTGACCCCAGCTTATACTTTGCAGCGTTTGACGCAGAAAAAAGTGGTTCAGATAAACTTAGATAATTGCTCCTTACAAAGAATGGAGGAATTATCATCGACATCAACTCTGGAGGATGTAAAACGAGTTGGCCTATTGCCGTTAGTAAATTTATTACAATCAGGAAATGTATGTTTAACCGCAATTGGTGTTAATGAAATGCCTGATATATGGGTTGAGAAATCAATGATGGCCTATCAGAACTTTTGCCACCGATTCTGGCCTGGTCATATTGACGATCCCGAGGCGACTTTTAGGGATTACGCCCCAGACTCTAAAAATAAGAAAATTAATTTCCAGGAACTTTCCATTGAAGCAAGGACAGTATATGGTCTCCATTATATATCTATGCTTCAAATTCAAAATATAAAATTAAACTATTCTTCTCTCACGCCTGAAAAAAGATTCGAAGTATATCTTTATAGCATGATAAGCTTCATTGACATGATTAGTGCGTATGATTTGGAAATAGCAAAATATGCTTTTTGGGATCTTGACTCAAAAACCATTAACCAGCTGCCAGAGAGTATACATACGCGTCGAAAATATATAAAAGAGAATTTTTATAAGAACGGAAGCAATCTTGATAAATGTCGATGGTATGCATTTGATGCAGCGATGGATTTACACTGGCTTACGGGAGCTAATTTTTCAGAAGATATAGGTTCCTTCATCAATTTAAATGGTGTAAAGTTTGAGACTGAACATTGGGTTGGAACAAACGACAAAAAATTATATTACATCTCACAAGATATTCATCATATTTACCATGAGGGTTCAACGATGAAGGCGTTGAGTTCCTGTAGAGAAAATGAGATGACTGCATTTCAATACTGGGAAATTGTTGATAGTATTTCACAATCTGTACTTTTATACCGTAAATATTCAAAAAAGGAACCCAATCCTAATATTACTAAGTTGATTGATTTGGCTGTAGAAAAAATCGAAAATGATTTACATAATTATTTTTTAACAAAAGACACCTAAAGTTATCATTATCGAAATAATACGTTTCAGTTACTTCTAAGCTTTAAGCGGCTAGCTGATTTTCAGAATTGTATCTTAATCTTGGTCTAACATAGATCTACGCATGCAGGATGGCACTCATCGCGTGGGAAAACCATGTCTCACCATTCGCATGTTGTAAGCCTTACTATCGTAGGTCACTAAATTCGGTCTGTCAGTTTGCCACAACAAACTGACAGGCCCTTAACGGAATACTTAAGCCTGCATCACAAACTCATACAAACTCAGCCAGTTAATCTCTGGAGAACTCCCATTTCCCAAAGTCAAAAGGACTAACTCCCTTCTCACGATTCGCATCCAAAAAATCAGCCCACCACTGCTCCATCAGCCTGCGCTCCCCCAAGTGCTCGGCCTTATGAATATAAGCCGCGCGTACAGAGTTACTGGCCCGCCCTAGACTTAGCTATATCACTCAGAGCTATGATGAGTATTCATCCGAGGATTCTGTGTAAGTACAAACATTATCGAACCTCGATATACCCGCATTTGTACCCGCATCAGTAAGTTGATGTAGATTGAGTCAGGTCACTTAGTTTGAGTGGTAAAGCTAGAGAGGAGCCTTGCGGGGACTGGATTTTAGGCATAAAAAAAGACCTCAGTTGAGGTCTATTTACATACTTATGGTGCCGAAGGCCGGAATCGAACCGGCACATCTCTCGATGGTTGATTTTGAATCAACTGCGTCTACCGATTTCGCCACTTCGGCACTGAAGAGTATGCGGAAAACGTTGTGGATTATACCGTTACCCTCTGCATACGCAACCCCCTTGCGCATGACCTGTGTCTGAGTGCTGAAAAAATACGCGCGTTGCCTTTGGGGCGACCGCAAAAGAAGGTCGCCCCCTGGGGGTCGTACTGGCGACATGCGGGGGGGGTCAGAGCGACCGCAAAAGAAGGTCGTCCCCTACGGATAATTCCCAAACCTTGAACCATAATGGCTGATGTATGAGGTGCGGTGGAACTCCCCTGCTATCCGGCAGTCGGAATAAGCAGATATCAGCGCGCGGCCAGGAGGGCAACGTGCGTCACATCACATCGAATAAGGTTCACAATGAAAGCTGCAATGAAATGGGTTCTGGCATGTTCTGTTACCACCGCGCTGTTCAGCGCCGCTGCGGGTGCCGCCAGCTGGCAGGATCAGCTTAACTCGGCCGCCAGCGCACTGGGTCAGAACGGCAACAGCACTACTAACACCTCCGGGAATAACGCGGCCCCTGCCGGTAACTCGCTGGGTGCGCTCACCGGCCTGCTGAACGGCGGCAGTCAGTCTCTCAGCGCGGGCACCATGACCAATGCGGCAGGCGTGCTGCAGTACTGCGTAAAGAACAATATCGTCGATAACAATGTGTCATCGGTGAAGGACCAGCTGCTCGGCAAGCTGGGTCTGGCAGATGCGCAAAAGCAGCAGGAAACCACCGACTATAAGCAGGGCCTGATGGGCCTGCTGAATACCGGCAACAATCAGCAGGTCAACCTGAAGGCGCTGGGCGACACGCCGATGGGCAAAAAGGTCAAAACCAAAGCCTGCGATCTGGTGCTGAAACAGGGCAGACAGTTTATCTCATAATTTCTCTCTAAGGCGGTCAGGCTGTCCCCTCACCGTCTTCCTTACCTGGCCGCCGCTGTGTGGCCTTTTTTTTATTTTTCCCCCGCCCCGTCTCCATACTTTCTGCACACTGTTTGATTATGTTGGCGTTATGCCATTCCGGCCTGCGTGAAGGAAACACAATGAAACGTCGTACGCTCCCGCTGTTATCCGCACTGCTGCTGGCTGGCGCCTGCGCCACTGCCCAGGCAGACAGCTGCCGTAAGAATATCTTTGATGGCTATGACTGCACCTATGATAACGGCACCACCTCCACCAGCCGCGCCAATATCTTTAACGGGCAGGATGTCACATACAGCGACGGGCGTACCTCATCCAGCCGGGGCAATATTTTTGGCGGACAGGATACGCGTTACAGCGATGGCACTACCTCCACCAGCCGTGAAAATATCTTCAAAGGGCAGGATACCAGCTACAGCGACGGTCACCGCTCGACCAGCAGAGAAAACATCTTTAAAGGCCAGGACACGCAGTACAGCGACGGCACGACCTCAAGCAGTCGTGCCAATATTTTTGGCGGGCAGGATACCCGCCACTAAGCGTCGGGCGGCCGGAAATCAGCGGGGCCTGGCCGGTCATGTAGTCAGAGTCCGGCCCGGCAAGGAACGAGACAAACGCCGCCACGTCGTCCGGCGTCTCGGCGCGGCCCAGCGCGATGCCGGAAACGTACTTCTCACAGGTCGCACCCGGCGCTGCGCCGGTCTCTTCCGCCATGCGTTTATCAATCTCCACCCACATATCGGTGCCCACCACGCCGGGGCAGTAGGCATTCACCGTGATGCCGAACGCCGCCAGCTCCTTCGCCGCCGCCTGTGTCAGCGCTCGCTGATATCGGCCGTGATAGTGATGGCGCGGCGGCCCAGGGCGGCAATCTCCTCTGCTACCTGCCTGATTTTATCGTCGTTCACATCCACCAGCGCAATATCTGCGCCATCCCGTGCCAGCCTTAAAGCAATCCCGCGGCCAATGCCCTGACCCGCGCCGGTGAACAGCGCCACTTTCCCATTAATCGACATCGTGTTACCTCGTTCAGATGAGAGGCCGGGGTTAAGCATGAGTCGGTTTTTTACGCGGATGCTGCCTCTTTTGTTCCTTTGGATGTATTACTATTGATTGCAATGACTTCAGGCATCACTGCCGCAAATCCTTGTGGATTCGTGGCCTGCTATGCTTACACAAATAATGCCCCCCGCTTTACAACCAAAGGGATAGTTGATCATGACCGAGCCGCTGCTGATTGCCCAGACCACCGAACGCCAGCTGCACCTGCTGCCTGGTATGGCTAACCGCCACGGGCTGATCACCGGTGCCACCGGCACCGGTAAAACCGTCACGCTGCAAAAGCTGGCCGAGAGCTTCTCCAATATCGGCGTACCGGTCTTTATGGCCGACGTAAAGGGTGACCTGACCGGGATTGCCAAACCCGGCGCAGCGTCAGAGAAGCTGCTCGCCCGCCTGGCGAAGATTGGCGTCAGCGACTGGTCACCGCAGGATAACCCGGTAGCGCTGTGGGATATCTTCGGCGAACGCGGCCACCCGGTGCGCGCCACGGTATCCGACCTCGGCCCGCTGCTGCTGGCGCGTCTGCTGAACCTCAACGAGGTACAGAGCGGCGTACTGCAGATTATCTTCCGCGTCGCCGACGATCAGGGCCTGCTGCTGCTCGACTTTAAGGATCTGCGCGCCGCCACGCAGTACATTGGCGAGAACGCCAAAGCGTTCCAGACCCAGTACGGCAACATCAACAGTGCCTCCGTCGGGGCCATCCAGCGCGGTCTGCTGTCGCTGGAACAGCAGGGGGCAGAGTATTTTTTCGGTGAGCCGATGCTGGATATCAAAGACTGGATGCGCACCGACGAAAACGGCAAAGGGGTGATCAACATCCTCGCCTCTGAGAAGCTGTACCAGATGCCGAAGCTGTACGCCACCAGCCTGCTGTGGCTGCTGTCAGAGCTGTACGAACAGCTGCCGGAGGCGGGGGATCTGGACAAACCGAAGCTGGTGTTCTTCTTCGATGAGGCGCATCTGCTGTTTGACGATGCTCCGGCCGTGCTGCTGGATAAGATCGAGCAGGTGATCCGCCTGATCCGCTCCAAAGGCGTCGGCGTATGGTTTGTCTCACAGAATCCGTCGGATGTGCCGGATGCGGTGCTCGGCCAGCTCGGTAATCGCGTGCAGCACGCCCTGCGCGCCTTTACCCCGAAAGACCAGAAGGCCGTGAAGGTCGCCGCGCAGACCATGCGCGCCAATCCGGACTTTGATACCGTGGCCGCCATTCAGGAGCTGGGCACCGGTGAAGCGCTGATCTCCTTCCTCGATGAGAAAGGCAGCCCGTCGGTCGTGCAGCGCGCGATGGTGATTGCTCCCGGTTCGCGCATGGGCCCGGTGACCGACGACGAGCGAAACGGGCTGATCAACCACTCGGCGCTTTCCGGTAAGTATGAGGAAGCCGTCGATCGCGAATCGGCCTACGAGATGCTGCAAAAAGGGGTGCAGAACGCCAGCGAGAGCGGCAGTGCTCCCCCGGCTAAAGGCGGCGTGGCGGTGGATAACGGCGTTCTCGGCGGTCTGAAGGACATTCTGTTCGGCACCACCGGCCCGCGCGGCGGTAAGCATGACGGCGTGGTGCAGAGCGTGGCCAAAAGCGCAGCGCGGCAGATCACTAACCAGATTATTCGCGGCCTGTTAGGCAGCATTATGGGCGGAAGGAAAAGATAGGCAGTTATGGATAAGGAACGTGAGTTAATTCGGGCGAAACGCCTGCCGCTGCTGTTACTGGCGGGCGCGGCGCTGTTATTTATCGCCACCATTCTCTGGCCGCTGTACTGGCCACCCAGTCCCTGGGTCGCCGGGCTGAAGGCGGTGGCAGAGGCGTCGATGGTCGGGGCGCTGGCCGACTGGTTTGCGGTCAGCGCGCTGTTCCGCCACGTTCCCATTCCGCTGGCAGGCCGCCATACGGCGATTATCCCGCGGAATAAGGACCGTATCGCCGATAATCTGGCGCTGTTCGTGCAGGATAAGTTCCTCAACACCGAGTCTCTGCTGGCGCTGATCCGTCGCCATAATCCGGCGCAGATCATTGCCAGCTGGCTGAGCCACCCGGACAATGCCGCCCGCCTCAGCGGGATGGTGCTGAAAACGGTGCGCGGCTTCCTCGACCTGGCCGATGACCAGCGCATCCAGGCATTTATGCGCCGCGCCATTCACAAGGCGATCGATAAGGTCGATCTCAGCCAGTCGACCGCGATGATCCTTGAAAGCCTGACCAAAAATAACCGCCACCAGCAACTGCTGGACGATGCGCTGGCGCAGATACTGCAGCTGGTCAACAAGCCCGGCACCCACGAGTTTATCGCTCACCAGGTGGTTGGCTGGCTGAAGCGCGAACATCCGCTGAAAGAGAAGATGCTGCCCAGCGAATGGCTGGGTGAGAAGAGCGCCGAGCTGGCAGCCAACGCGGTGCAGTCGATCCTCACGGAGATCGAACATGACGATGCACACCAGCTGCGACAGGGCTTTAACCGTGCCGTACAGCGGCTGATTACCCGCCTGCGCACCGACCCGGAGATGGCGGAGAAAGCCGAAGAGATCAAGGCGTACCTCAAGCAGGATGAGGCGCTGAACCGCTATATCGGCCAGCTGTGGAATGACCTGCGTAGCTGGCTGAAGGACGATCTGGAGCGCCCCGACTCGGCGCTGCACGCCAGAGTCAGCGCGGCCGGGCTGTGGTTCGGTGAAACCCTGATGCAGGATGAGCCGCTGCGCAACTCGCTCAATCAGCATATGGAAGAGGCGGCCAGCACCGTCGCACCGGAGTTCTCAGCGTTCCTCAGCCGCCATATCAGCGATACGGTAAAAAGCTGGGATGCAAAAGAGATGTCGCATCAGGTGGAGCTGAATATCGGTCGCGATTTACAGCGTATCCGCATCAACGGCACGCTGGTCGGCGGGGTGATTGGGTTGATTCTGTATCTGCTGTCGCTGGTTCCGCAGCTGCTGTAGGGGTCGACCTTCTTTTCCGGTCGACCCATGCCAACGGCCTGAACAACGTCCAGGTCAACATGACGGGCTGACCGAAACAGAAGGTCAGCCCCTACGTATCTGGTGTGACGTGGTATGCACAGCGTCCGGAATCACGGGTGCGGCGTTCGGGGTCATCGGTACGATGTAGGGGTCGACCTTCTTTTCCGGTCGACCCGTGCCAACGGCCTGAACAACGTCCCGGTCAACATTGCGGGCTGACCGAAACAGAAGGTCAGCCCCTACGTATCTGGCGTGGCATGGTATGCACAACGTCCCGGGCAACATTACGAGCTGACCGCAACAGAAGGTCAGCCCCTACGTGTATCGGGTCGGGTATGCACATCTGCGGAATCAACGGGTACGGCGTAGGGGTCGACCTTCTTTTCCGGTCGACCCATGTAGGGAGAAGTATTACCGCCGCTTCAGCAGCATAAACACACTAATCGCAAAGAACGCCGCGCTTGGCAGCAGCGCGCCGAGGATCGGCGGAATGTTATACACCAGGCTCAGCGGACCAAAAATCTGGTCCAGCACGTAGAACAGGAAGCCAAAGCTGATGCCGGTGACCACGCGCATTCCCATCGACACGCTGCGCAGCGGGCCGAAGATAAACGACAGCGCCATCAGCATCATCACCGCTACCGACAGCGGCTGGAAGATCTTGCTCCACATATTCAGCTCATAGCGGCCAGACACCTGCCCGCTCTGCTTCAGATACTTCGCATAATTATACAGCCCGGTAATCGACAGCGCCGTCGGGTCCAGCGCCACCACGCCCAGCTTGTCCGGGGTCAGTGTGGTTTTCCATTCGCCGGTCAGCGTCTGGGTGCCTTTAATCTGCTGCGGGTCGGTCAGATCGGACTGGTCAACCTGCGTCAGATTCCACAGTTTTTTCTCCGCGCTGTACTCCGCAGAGGCGGCATAGCGCACCGTTTGCAAACGGCGCTCTTTGTTAAAGGTGTAAATGCTGATGCCCGCCAGCTGGTTGTCGCCGCGAATACGTTCGATAAAGATAAAGTTATCGCCGTCTTTCGCCCACAGCCCGCTCTGCGTGGAGAGCAGCGAACCGCCCACCAGCTGCTGCGCACGGTAGTTACGCGCCATCTGCTCGCCCTGCGGGGCGACGAACTCGCCAATCGCCATGGTCAGCAGCACCAGCGGAATGGCAGTTTTCATCACCGACGCGGCAATCTGCATACGCGTAAAGCCGGAAGCCTGCATCACCACCAGTTCACTGCGCTGCGCCAGCATCCCTAACCCCAGCAGCGCGCCGAGCAGCGCCGCCATCGGGAAGAAGATCTCAATGTCTTTAGGTACGCTGAGCACGGTGTATAGACCGGCCCCCATCACGGTGTACTCGCCCTGCCCGGTTTTACGCAGCTGGTCGACGAACTTGATGATGCCGGAGAGTGACACCAGCATAAACAGCGTCGCCATGATGGTGTTGAAAATCGTTTTACCGATATATCTGTCGAGAACGCCAAACATCAGACCGATCCTCCGCGAGTGAAACGCGCACGTATCCGGCGCAGCGGCACCGTATCCCATGCATTCAGCAGTACGGCCAGCCCCAGGTAACCGAGGTTAACGCCCCACATCCAGAGTGCCGGATCGATGCGTCCCTTGCCACCGCTGGAGCGCAGCGAACTTTGCAGCAGGAAAAACACCAGATAGAGCAGCATCGCCGGCAGCATCGACAGCACGCGTCCCTGACGCGGGTTGACCACGCTGAGCGGCACCACCATCAGCGCCATAATCAGTACGGAGAACACCAGCGTCAGGCGCCAGTGCAGCTCGCTGCGGAAATCAGGCTTATCCGACGACCACAGATCTTTGAAGCTCATCTGTTCAGAGTCATTAGGATCGAGGATCGCTTCCTGATGCCCGACAATAGCCTGATAGTTGGTGAAATCGGTAATGCGGAAGTCACGCAGCAGTGCGGTGCCTTCGAAACGCGTACCGTTATCCAGGGTCACCACCTGTGAACCGTCGCGGCGCTGCTCCATATTGCCGTGGTCAGCCACCACGACGGAAGGACGGGCATTGCCTTTCGGCCGCAGCTGCGCGAGGAAAACGTTGCCAAAGGTGTTGCCTTTAACGTTTTCAATAAACAACACAGACTGACCGTCGCCGGACTGCTGGAACTGGCCTGCAGCCAGCGCAGCCGCACCGGGGTTGGCTTTGGCATTTTGCATCACTTCACTTTGATAACGCGACGACCACGGCCCCAGCCAGCTCACGTTGACCGCTGCCAGCAGCGCCGTGAACAGCATCAGGATCATCGCCGACTTCACCAGCACGCTTTTGCCCAGACCGCAGGCGTGCATAACGGTGATCTCGCTCTCGGTATATAACCGGCCGAGCGTCATCAAAATGGCTAAAAAGAGGCTTAAGGGCAGGATCAGCTGCGCCATCTCAGGCACGCCAAGACCCAATAGCGTCAGGACTAAATTTGTAGGAATCTCGCCATCGACCGCGGCTCCCAGTATCCTGACTAACTTCTGGCAAAAGAAGATCAGCAGCAGGATGAACAGGATAGCCAGCTGGCTTTTGAGCATTTCCCGAACCAGATATCTAATAATGATCACGCTGAGTACGCCTGTGAAAACTTGTCTTTTTGCAGGAAAATCGCTAGTTTCATCGCTTATACGCCATTTTTTATCATCAATGGCTCAAGTCATAGCTAAAATAGTATGACAACAACCGCGTTCTGGTGATGCAAAAAAAAATAATTCTCACCAAAACTCAATCTGACAACGGCGTATTGCGCCAGCGCTATACAGTACGAAAGCGGTCCATTCTAGCCGCAGCAAGCGCTGTTGTCTTTAAGATTCAGGAGAGTGCATGGAGTTCAGTGTAAAAAGCGGTAGCCCGGAAAAACAGCGCAGTGCCTGTATTGTGGTGGGCGTGTTTGAACCGCGCCGGTTGTCACCGATTGCTGAACAGCTGGATAAAATCAGCGATGGATACATTAGCGCCCTGCTGCGCCGTGGTGAACTGGAAGGAAAAGTCGGTCAGACGCTGCTGCTGCATCATGTGCCGAACATTCTCTCTGAGCGTATCCTGCTGATTGGCTGTGGCAAGGAACGTGAGCTGGATGAGCGTCAGTATAAGCAGGTCATTCAAAAGACCATCAACACGCTCAACGATACCGGATCGATGGAAGCGGTGTGCTTCCTGACCGAGCTGCACGTCAAAGGGCGCAACACCTACTGGAAAGTACGTCAGGCGGTGGAAACCTCGAAAGAGACGCTGTACAGCTTCGACCAGCTGAAAAGCAACAAAGTCGAGCCGCGCCGTCCGCTGCGTAAGCTGGTGTTCAACGTGCCAACGCGCCGCGAACTGACCAGCGGTGAACGCGCCATTCAGCACGGGCTGGCGGTTGCCGCCGGGGTGAAGGCCGCGAAAGACCTCGGCAATATGCCACCGAACATCTGTAACGCCGCGTACCTGGCTTCCCAGGCGCGTCAGCTGGCGGATACCTGGGCGAACATCACCACCCGCGTGATCGGCGAGCAGCAGATGAAAGAGCTGGGGATGAATGCCTATCTCGCCGTCGGTGCCGGTTCGCAGAACGAATCGCTGATGTCGGTGATTGAGTACAAAGGTAACCCGGACAAAGAAGCGCGCCCGATCGTGCTGGTCGGCAAAGGCGTCACCTTTGATACCGGCGGTATTTCGCTCAAGCCGGGCGAAGCGATGGACGAAATGAAGTACGATATGTGCGGCGCGGCCTCGGTCTATGGCGTGATGCGCATGGTGGCGGAACTGAATCTGCCGCTGAACGTGGTGGGCATACTGGCCGGGTGTGAAAACATGCCGGGCGGCCGCGCTTATCGTCCGGGTGACGTGCTGACCACCATGTCCGGCCAGACCGTTGAGGTGCTGAACACTGATGCGGAAGGTCGTCTGGTGCTGTGCGATGCCCTGACCTACGTCGAGCGCTTCGACCCGGATGTGGTGATCGACGTTGCCACGCTGACCGGTGCCTGCGTGATTGCGCTCGGCCACCATATCAGCGGCCTGCTGTCGAACCATAATCCGCTGGCGCACGAGCTGATTGGCGCATCTGAGCAGGCTGGCGACCGCGCCTGGCGTCTGCCGATGGCCGATGAGTATCAGGAGCAGCTGGATTCCAATTTTGCCGATATGGCGAACATTGGCGGCCGTCCTGGCGGTGCCATCACCGCCGCCTGCTTCCTGGCGCGCTTTACACGCAAGTACAACTGGGCCCACCTGGATGTGGCAGGTACGGCCTGGCGTTCAGGCAAAGCGAAAGGCGCCACTGGTCGTCCGGTTGCCCTGCTGTCACAGTTCCTGTTGAACCGTGCGGGCCTGAACGGCGACGATTAAGCCCGGTGGGGCGACCGAAAAAGGTCGCCCCCTACAGTCCTGACGCAATCATTTGGCATCATTATGAAAAACGCAACTTTCTATCTGCTGGAAACCGACACCCCGGTTGACGGGCTGAGCGCTCAGGAAGCGCTGGTCTGCGATCTGGCCGAGGCCCGCTGGCGTGACGGGAAACGCGTGCTGATCGCCTGTGAAGACGAAGCGCAGGCCATCCGGCTGGACGAAGCCCTGTGGCAGCGCCCGGCCGATGCCTTTGTGCCGCATAATCTGGCCGGTGAAGGCCCGAAATATGGCGCGCCGGTGGAGCTGGCCTGGCCTCAGCGCCGCGGCAATTCCCCGCGCGACCTGCTGATCAGCCTGCTGCCGCAGTTTGCAGATTTTGCCACCGCTTTCTATGAAGTGGTAGACTTCGTTCCCTATGAAACATCTTTGAAACAGCTGGCGCGCGACCGCTATAAAGCCTATCGCAGCGTTGGATTCCACTTGAATACGGCAACGCCCCCTTTGCCTAAGACATAGCAGACATGGAAAAGACATATAACCCGCAAGATATCGAGCAGCCGCTTTACGAGCACTGGGAACAACAGGGCTATTTCAAACCGCATGGCGACACGAGCCAGGAAAGCTTCTGCATCATGATCCCGCCGCCGAACGTCACCGGTAGCTTGCATATGGGTCACGCCTTCCAGCAGACCATCATGGACACCATGATCCGCTACCAGCGTATGCAGGGGAAAAACACCCTGTGGCAGGCGGGTACAGACCATGCGGGCATCGCCACGCAGATGGTGGTCGAGCGTAAAATCGCCGCCGAAGAGGGTAAAACCCGTAAAGATTATGGCCGTGACGCCTTTATCGAAAAAATCTGGCAGTGGAAGGCCGAATCCGGCGGCACCATTACCCGCCAGATGCGCCGTCTGGGTAACTCCGTGGACTGGGAGCGCGAGCGCTTCACCATGGATGAAGGCCTGTCCAACGCGGTGAAAGAGGTGTTCGTTCGCCTGCATAAAGAGAACCTGATTTACCGTGGCAAGCGCCTGGTGAACTGGGACCCGAAACTGCGCACCGCCATCTCTGACCTGGAAGTGGAAAACCGCGAGTCGAAAGGCTCCATGTGGCATATCCGCTATCCGCTGGCCGACGGCGTGAAAACCGCCGACGGGAAGGATTACCTGGTGGTCGCCACCACCCGTCCGGAAACCGTACTCGGTGATACCGGCGTGGCGGTCAACCCGGAAGATCCGCGTTATAAAGACCTGATCGGCAAGTTCCTCGTGCTGCCGCTGGTTGGCCGCCGCATTCCGATCGTCGGTGACGAACATGCCGACATGGAGAAAGGCACCGGCTGCGTGAAGATCACCCCGGCGCACGACTTCAACGACTACGAAGTGGGCCGTCGCCACAAGCTGCCGATGATCAACATTCTGACCTTCGACGGTGATATCCGTGAATCCGCTCAGGTGTACGACACCAACGGCGAAGAGTCTGACGCCTGCGATCCCACCATCCCGGCGGAGTTCCAGAAGCTGGAGCGCTTTGCCGCGCGTAAAGCGATTGTCGCGGCAATTGACGCTCTCGGCCTGCTGGATGAGATCAAACCTCACGACCTGACCGTGCCTTACGGCGATCGCGGTGGCGTGGTGATCGAACCGATGCTGACCGACCAGTGGTACGTGCGTACCGCCCCGCTGGCGAAAGTCGCAGTGGAAGCGGTGGAACAGGGTGATATCCAGTTCGTACCGAAGCAGTATGAAAATATGTACTTCTCCTGGATGCGTGATATCCAGGACTGGTGTATCTCGCGCCAGCTGTGGTGGGGCCACCGCATTCCGGCCTGGTACGATGCCGAAGGCAACGTCTATGTGGCGCGCAATGAAGCCGAAGCGCGTGCAGAAAACAATATCGCCGCCGACGTGGTGCTGACTCAGGACGAAGACGTGCTGGATACCTGGTTCTCATCCGGGCTGTGGACCTTCTCCACCCTCGGCTGGCCGGAGAATACCGAAGCGCTGCGCACCTTCCACCCGACCAGCGTGCTGGTCAGTGGCTTCGACATCATCTTCTTCTGGATTGCGCGCATGATCATGCTGACCATGCACTTCATCAAAGACGAAGACGGTAAGCCGCAGGTGCCGTTTAAAACCGTGTACATGACCGGGCTGATCCGCGACGACGAAGGGCAGAAAATGTCCAAGTCGAAGGGAAATGTCATCGATCCGCTGGATATGGTAGACGGCATCTCGCTGGAAGACCTGTTAGAGAAGCGCACCGGTAACATGATGCAGCCGCAGCTGGCGGAAAAAATCCGCAAGCGCACCGAGAAGCAGTTCCCGAACGGCATTGAGCCGCACGGCACCGATGCCCTGCGCTTCACCCTGGCGGCGCTGGCCTCTACCGGCCGCGACATCAACTGGGATATGAAACGCCTGGAAGGTTACCGTAACTTCTGTAACAAGCTGTGGAACGCCAGCCGCTTTGTGCTGATGAACACCGCAGAGCACGACTGCGGCTTCAACGGCGGCGAGCTGGAGCTGTCGCTGGCGGACCGCTGGATCCTCGCGGAATTCAACGAAACGGTGAAAGCTTACCGTGGCGCGCTGGACAGCTACCGCTTCGATATCGCGGCTAACATCCTGTATGAGTTCACCTGGAATCAGTTCTGCGACTGGTATCTGGAGCTGGCCAAGCCGGTGATGAACGGCGGTTCCGAAGCCCAGCTGCGCGGCACGCGCAACACGCTGGTGACGGTACTGGAAGCGCTGCTGCGCCTGGCGCACCCGATTATTCCGTTTATTACCGAAACCATCTGGCAGCAGGTGAAAGCCCTAAAAAACATCAGCGACGACACCATCATGCTGCAGCCGATGCCGGAGTACAGCGAGAGCCGTGTGGATACGGCTGCCATGACCGATACCGAATGGATGAAGCAGGCTATCGTCGCGGTGCGTAATATTCGCAACGATATGAACATCTCTCCGGCCAAACCGCTGGACGTGATGCTGCGCGGTGCCAGCGCTGATGTGGTGCGTCGTGTGAACGACAACCATAACTTCCTGAAAACCCTGGCGCGTCTGGAAACGCTGGAGCTGCTGCCGGCAGGCGAGAAAGGTCCGGTTTCCGTGACCAAGCTGGTTGACGGTGCCGAGCTGCTGATCCCGATGGCCGACCTGGTGGATAAAACCGCCGAGCTGGAGCGTCTGGTGAAGGAAGTGGCGAAGCTGGACGTGGAGATGGAGAAGATCACCACCAAGCTGGGCAACGAAGGGTTTGTGGCGCGCGCACCGGAAGCCGTGGTGGCGAAAGAGCGTGAGCGTCTGGCAGACTTTGAGCAGGCGAAGGTCAAACTGATTGAGCAGCAGGCGGTGATCGCCGCGCTGTAAGGGTGGCAGGCGGGCGGACCGGAAAAGATGGTCCGCCCCTACAACACCCTCGTAGGGGGCGACCTTCTTTTTCGGTCGCCCTTTTTTATGGCGTTATTGCGCAGCCTGAACGGCTTTTATCCTTTCCGGCATATCCGGGTGGGTACTCATCCACTCCGGCAGATTGATCCCGCTGTTACCCTTCTCTGCTGACTGCTCAAGCTGACGATAAATCTCCGCCATCGCGGCCAGAGAACGTCCCTGAGCTTTCATCTGCGCAATCGCATAGTCATCCGCCTCACGCTCCATGCTGCGCGAATACTGCAGCTGGTCAATAAAGGCCGCTGACTGCAACAGCGTATCGCCAATCCCACTGACGTCTCCGGTAAGCCAGAGATAACTCAGCGACACCAGCGACGAACGTACCAGCATGCGCATGACGTGCCGGTGCTGATGATGCCCCATCTCGTGCAGCATCACCGCCACTATCGCGTCATCACTTTTTGCCATGCGCACCAGATCATCGCTGACAATCAGCGTACCGTCCGCCAGCATAAAGGCGTTTGCCCCGCCGGAAAAATGCATGATCTTCAGCCGCAGCGGCGTCGGATCCTCTTTCATCTCCGCCGGAATGCTGTCGCGGAACAGCCGGTTAATGCGCTGCTGCTGCTCAGGCGTCAGACGCCCGGCGCTGAAGCCGGAATTCTGCAACAGGGTAAACGTTTGCTGCCCGACCTGACGTTCCACATAAGAGGGAATATGCTGCGCCAGCACGATGCTGGTCGCGGGCAGTATTACCCAGATCCATAAAGCGATAGCGGCCAGCGTCGCCAGCAGGGTCAGCGCAACGCCGCGGCGGTGCTGCTCCAGCCGGTGAACCAGGCCAGGCCGGCGCCGCTGCTGCCACCACTGACGAAACGCCGCATCGTCATCCGGCACAAAGCGCCCGCCGTCCGGGAATGACAGCGTGAGCGGGATGGAACCCAGCGCGTCAGACACCGTGACATCCTTCAGCATCACCAGCTGCCGGTGGTTATCCAGCTGCAGCGTCAGATGCTGTTCGCCCAATGTGAGACGGGCAGCCTCGCGAGCTGCCCGTCCTGGGTACTGATAAAAGCCGTTCAGTTGCAAGTCAGATGCCAACGTTCAGATCGAATGCGGCAGCCACTTCTTCAGCAACGGCCGTACCGGCACCTTCGTTATGCGCCTGCACGTCCAGCAGAGAAATATCCCCTTCCAGCTCGGTGCTTTTGGCCATATAACGTGCCAGACGAACTTCCGCGACTGGCGTACCCAGACCCAGTGTGAAAATCACAATCAGGGTATTGGTCAGCGTCAGTCCAAGGAAAGAACCGGTAGACATAGTTGACTTAAGGCGGAGTTTTTCACCAAGTTTAGTCTGGCCAAACACGTAATTACGCTGCGCCACAACTAAATAAGCAGAAGAAACTAAAGTACCGAACAGTAATACCAGGAAGGTCAGGAAGATATTTAACATATTCCCCGCCATCAGTGAGTTCAGCATCTCAGGATCGGTCACGCCCATGGCGATGGAATAAAAGATCGAAACAAACAGCGTACCAATCAACATTCCCGAAATAATCAGGAAAGGCAGCATAATCAGAAAGCTGATCAGCACCATTTTGATAAAGGCTTTTTTACTCAGTTCGGCTTTAAATGGCAGCGAACCGTAGGACATATTGTTGATATAGAGATCGTGGTTCAGTGCAGCCACGGTGCCATGCACCGCAGCCATACCGGCCAGGAACGCTACAAAACCAATGATGCCGAGGATCAGCGCGACGCTGATATTGCCGATGTTAATCGCCGCCATGCCGATCAGCGCCATGACCACATACAGCGCCACAATCAGCAGCATCGGACACAGGTACATCGTCCAGTAGGCACGGCCCACGCGGCACAGGTAGTTAAACCGCACGCCACGGAAGCTGCTCATCAGCGCGTTATAGCGCCAGCTGCGGATGATAATCCAGGGGATCAGTGCACAGAATGCCAGCAGGAATACCAGAGAAATAGCCGGTAAAACAGAGGAGAGGATAAAGAACAGCACCAGCCCCACAAAGACGATGATACGGCCTTTCAGGATGTCGACAGGACGAGCGTGATAATCAAAGCGGTCACCGGCAATTTCTGTGTTACCAAAGAAATAGCGACGGCGACGGACGGTTGCCCATGCGGAATAAATGCCTAACGTAACCAGGGTCAGCAGTGCGTTGACCAGCCAGATAGAAAAATATTCGCCAGAACGCCCGTGGAACAGCACCGCATGGCGTTGCTGATTCGAGGTATTGTTTTCCATTTGTTTTTCTTCCTGAAAATAGAAATAGTCTTCTGCAAAGCAGAAAATAAAAAGCGTAATAAATAGCCGGGCTATTTAAGCATGGCAATGGAAACCCGACAATAAATAATTATCATTTAGAATCGTCCTAAGACCAGTTGCGCGCCCACGTGCAGGCCATTGCATCCGCACGCCGGCAATGTTATTACACTACCTGCAACCGACCGACCATGAGCGAAATGTATGACAACCGCAATTCAGACTACCCTGCGCGTGCGCCCGATCGCTCCCGCTGACAATCCGCATATTGCTGCGGTGATCCGCGCGGTATCGGCAGAATTTGGCCTGACGGCAGATAAAGGCTACACCGTTTCCGACCCAAATCTTGACCACTTATATGAGGTTTACAGTGAAGCGAACTGCGCTTACTGGGTGGTTGAGCTGGAAGGCGAAGTGGTCGGCGGCGGGGGCGTGGCACCGCTGGCGTGCAGCGATGCGGACATCTGCGAACTGCAGAAAATGTATTTTATGCCGTCGGTGCGCGGTCAGGGTCTGGCGCGAACGCTGGCGCTCCAGGCGATGGACTTTGCCCGCAGCCAGGGATTCAAACGCTGCTATCTGGAAACCACCGCCTCGCTGACGCGCGCCATTCGCCTGTATGAACACCTCGGATTTACACACATCGACGGGCCGATGGGGTCAACCGGCCACGTAGACTGCGAAGTCACGATGCTGAAAACCCTGTAATCCGTCAGGTTAACACCGGCACGCCGCTGTGAAAACGCAGCTGCGTATCCGGTTCGCCGATCAGCCGCGCCTCTGTTTCCCCGATTTTACGCACCCGCGCGCTGATATCGGTCGGTGAGATCAGCGCGGCCAGCGCCAGATAATCCTGATAGTGACGTGCCTCAGAGCGCAGCAGAGAGACATAAAACGCCGCCAGCTCCTCATCCAGATACGGTGCCAGGCTGGCGAAACGCTCGCAGGAGCGCGCCTCGATGTACGCGCCGCAGATCAGCTTATCCACCAGCGTTTGCGGTTCGTGCGTGGCAATCTCACGCAGCAGCCCTTTCGCATAGCGGCTGGCGGTGATCCTCATATAGGGAATACCGCGCGCCTGCATAATTTCCAGCACCTGATAAAAATGGTGCAGCTCCTCTTTGATCAGCAGCACCATCTTATCCACCAGCTCATCGCCGTACGGCACCTCTTCGCGGCTGATGATAGTTTTCGACAGGCCTTTGTGCTGTTCAAGGAACGCCAGGTCGGCCTGGTCGTTATGGACAAAGTTTTCCCAGGGCTTCAGCCACGCCAGTAAGGCATCGCCGCTGGCTTTATCGGCAACATATTTACGGATCAGCCACATTGCGGTCTGCGCGGCTTTCAGTTCGCACACCAGATGGTCGGTCAGGAGGAGAGACAGATGCTGCGGCTGACGGGCTTCGTCAATCCAGGCTTGTGGCGTACGGCAGTGAAGGAATTCCAGGACCGGGGCAAGCAGGTGTTCGATGTTCATACAATACAGATCACGTAGTGGCCGGGCATGCCCGGCCAGAATTTACAGGGAGTGATTAATGACGAATGCCGTTATCTTCGCCGTCGATGGCTTCGCCATCTTCACCGTCTTCGTCGTCTTCATCCTGCGCGTCCGGGTCTTCGAAATAGGTGCCCCAGCCGTCGTAGTCAACGTTGAATTTACCGGCCACGTCGATCAGCTGTTCAACCTGCGCGTCAATCAGCTCGGCGTTCAGCGCGCCTTCGCTCAGGATATCGCAGCACATCACTTTCGTGCCGTCTTCCAGGTCCAGCTCTTCCGGTTCGGTGACTTCATAACCCAGCTTAAAGGCTTCCACCGCCGCTTTTTCCAGCGCGTCAAAGCTGTCGCAGGAGAAGTGATGCTCAATGGTGTACAGCGCGTCCGGATCGCTGCCGTCATCCAGCAGCTCTTCAATAATCAGCCGTGTTTCTTCACGCTGCTCTTCCAACAATGCTTCGTTAGCCATGATCTCTTCCTCATTAGGGCGTTATTTCGCGTATTTTCCCACAGTGCTCTCTGCGCCACTACCATTAAAAGCAAGTTTCTGCTCACCGGGGTTGAAAGTGAATATTAATACGGTTAAATTGAATTTTAATTCAATAAAAGTTACCTGGAGTGCTTTATGAGTCAGTTATATCAACGTCACTTCCTCAGGCTGCTCGATTTCACCCCTTCTGAAATCAACGGCTTACTGGCGCTGGCGTCTGTGTTGAAAACCGATAAGAAAAACGGCGAAGAAATTCAGCACCTGCAAGGTAAGAATATTGCGCTCATCTTCGAAAAAGACTCGACCCGTACCCGATGCTCTTTCGAAGTTGCCGCATTCGATCAGGGCGCGAACGTCACGTATCTTGGCCCGAGCGGCAGTCAGATCGGCCATAAAGAGTCGATGAAGGATACCGCCCGCGTGCTCGGCCGTATGTATCACGCCATTCAGTATCGTGGTCACGGCCAGGCGCTGGTTGAGTCGCTGGCCGAACACGCCGGTGTGCCGGTGTGGAACGGGCTGACCAATGAGTTCCATCCCACCCAGCTGCTGGCCGACCTGCTCACCATGCAGGAACACCTGCCGGAAAAAGCCTTCAGCCAGATGACGCTGGCCTACGTCGGGGACACCCATAACAATATGGGCAACACCCTGCTGGAAGCCGCCGCGCTGGTGGGCCTCGACCTGCGCCTGATTGCACCGAAAAGCTGCTGGCCGGATGCCGCGCTGGTCGCCGAGTGCCAGAAAGTGGCGGAAAAAACCGGGGCGAAAATCACCCTGACCGAAGAGATTGCCGCCGGTGTCAAAGGCGCTGACTTTATCTATACCGACGTCTGGGTATCGATGGGTGAGCCGAAAGAAGTGTGGCAGGAGCGTATTGCTCTGCTGCGCCCTTACCAGGTGAATATGGCGATGCTGGAGGCCACCGGCAACCCGCAGGTGAAGTTCCTGCACTGCCTGCCTGCCTTCCACGACGACCAGACCACGCTTGGCCAGCAGATGGCGCAGCAGTACGACCTGCACGGCGGCATGGAAGTGACCGACGAGGTGTTTGAGTCCCCGCACAGCGTGGTGTTCGACCAGGCCGAAAACCGTCTGCACACCATTAAAGCGGTGATGGTCGCCACCCTCTCCTCCAGCCACTAATCAGACTGGCCGGCAGCGAATTAACCTGATTCGCTGCCTCTCTGATCTTTCCTTCCCCGTTAAATATACTTATTTCAAAAAAACAGCACTGCCGCGCTCTGTTGCTGAATAAGAATCCATTCACATTACATAATTCATTTTACTTTTTTAAAAATGACAAATGTAACCTATTGAATGCCGCAAATAAAAAACAACGCTTATCCATTCATCACAAAAATAGAAACCCTGGCAAACGCACTTAGCAGAATAAATATCTCACAATTCTCATGCTCATTGCGATTAACTAGCAGAATAAAAGAATACCTATGCATTATAAAATTAAAAACCTTTAAAAACAGTCAATTAAAAAATCGTAAAAAACACTAAACACAACAAGTTACGCCGAAAATAAAAACTAAGTCAGAAATTACCGTTAACTATTCACTCTGGCGATGATTAAAATCGCGATAAAAATGACCATCATCAACTTCAGATCACATTACACGGAACAGTGGGCTTTACGTGATAAAAATCACATTCACGATTCATTCGGCTATTACTATCGTCAGGGAATTTTGAACGTAACTGACTGAGACAACGTGAACATCGCTTTCACTGCGGACAGCTATCGCCCTAAAAAAGGAAATGAATATGAACAGACATTATGTCGGCTCGGAAATAGGCCAGCTTCGCTCGGTGATGCTTCATCGCCCTAATTTAAGTTTAAAAAGGCTGACGCCTTCGAACTGTCAGGATCTGTTGTTCGATGATGTGCTGTCTGTCGAAAAAGCCGGGGAAGAACACGATATCTTTTCGGCCACGCTACGTGAACAGGGCGTTGAGGTTTTACTTTTTACCGATCTGTTAACAGAAACCTTAGCGCTGCCCACGGCCAAAGAGTGGCTGCTTAAAACGCAGGTCTCTGATTATCACCTCAGTCCTTCATTTGCGGCAGATATACGCGGCTGGCTGGCAGACACCACCGACCGCCAGCTGGCTCGTTACCTTTCCGGGGGCTTAACATATGAAGAAATACCCTCTTATTTCAGCAATATGGCCATCGATCTCCACCAGCCGGATGATTTCATTATGGCTCCGCTGCCCAACCAGCTGTTTACCCGTGATGCTTCCTGCTGGCTTTACGGCGGTGTGTCGATCAATCCGATGGCTAAACCTGTCCGGCAAAGGGAAAGCAACAATCTGAGAGCGATCTATCGCTGGCATCCGTCCTTCTCAAAGGGCGACTTTATTAAATATTTCGATGATGAAAAGACCAACTACGAAGATGCCACGCTTGAAGGCGGAGACGTGCTGGTGCTGGGGAACGGCACCGTCATGATTGGTCTGTCTGAACGCACGACATCCTGCGGCGTTGAATTTCTCGCACGCGCGCTGTTCGGGCATCAGCAGGCAAGCAGAGTCATCGTCGTTGAACTGCCTAAACAGCGCGCCTGCATGCATCTCGACACGGTGATGACGCATCTGGATCGGGATACATTTTCCGTCTACCCCGAAGCCATCGGTCCTCAGACCCGCTGCTGGACAATCACCAGCGATGGTCAGGGCGGCCTGCACCGCAAAGAAGAAAGCAGCTTGCTGAAGGCGATTGAGCAGGCACTGGGCTTAGACCAGATCCATCTGATTACCACCGGGGGCGACCGTTTCGAAGCAGAGCGCGAGCAGTGGAATGATGCCAACAACGTGCTTGCCGTGCGTCCCGGCGTCGTCATCGGCTACGAGCGCAATATCTATACCAATGAAAAATACGACAAAGCCGGGATCACCGTGCTGCCCATTCCCGGTAACGAACTGGGCAGAGGGCGCGGTGGCGCACGCTGCATGAGCTGTCCGCTGGAACGGGATGGCCTTTAAAGCCCAAAAGGAGGCATCAATGAACAAACCTTTATTAGTCATCGCGCTGGGCGGCAACGCGTTGTTAAAGCGGGGTGAACCCCTGGAGGCGGATATTCAGAGCCGGAATATCGAAGACGCCGCCAGCGCGATTGCGGCGCTGACGCAAGAGTGGCGCATTATTCTGGTTCATGGCAACGGCCCTCAGGTTGGCCTGCTTGCCCTGCAGAACAGCGCTTACGAGGCCGTTTCCCCCTACCCCCTTGACGTACTGGTGGCTGAAACGCAGGGAATGATTGGCTACATGCTGCAACAGGCGTTGCAAAATCGCCTGCCCGACCTGCACATCAGCACACTGCTGACCCAGGTTGAGATCGATGCAGACGATCCGGCATTCAGTCATCCAACCAAATATATCGGCCCGGTTTATCGCCCGGAGCAGGCCAGTCTGCTGGCGGAAGAACATGGCTGGTCGATGAAAAAAGACGGCAATTTTACCCGGCGGGTGGTGCCCTCTCCGCTCCCCGTCCGAATTGTCGAGCTCCAGGCTATTCAGTCTCTGACGGCGTCAGGGCATCTGGTGATTTGTAACGGCGGCGGCGGCATTCCCGTGACACGCAGCCATAACCGGCTGTGCGGAACGGAAGCCGTGATTGATAAAGATCGCTCTGCGGCATTACTGGCCAGGCAGATTGGCGCTGATGCGCTGCTGATCCTCACCGATGCTGACGCCGTGTACCTCAACTGGGGCCAACCCGACTGCCGTTCGCTGCACCACGCCACGCCCTCAGACCTGAAAGGGATTGAGTTTGATGCCGGTTCAATGGGGCCAAAGATCGCCGCAGCCTGTGAGTTTGTTGAACAGCAAAACCGCATCGCCGGAATTGGTTCGCTGGCCGATGCCGCCGGGATCCTGCGCGGTGATAAAGGCACGCTGATTTGCCCGTCATCCATCCCCACACCCAGTGATATAAGGAAATAATCATGTCTGCTTCTCTGCATAACCGTCACTTTCTGAAACTGCTGGACTTTACTCCGGCGGAAATCCAGCAGCTGATCGATCTGTCGTGCTTATTGAAAAAAGCCAAATATTCCGGGCAGGAAGTGCAAAAACTGGCCGGCAAAAATATCGCCCTGATTTTTGAGAAGACCTCGACACGGACCCGCTGTGCCTTTGAAGTCGCCGCGTTCGATCAGGGGGCGCGGGTAACCTATCTCGGCCCGTCTGGCTCGCAGATTGGCCATAAAGAGTCGATGAAAGACACCGCCCGCGTGCTCGGCCGCATGTATGACGGAATTGAATACCGCGGGTTTGGTCAGTCGATTGTTGAAGAGCTTGCCGCCCATGCCGGTGTACCGGTGTGGAACGGACTGACTGACGAATTTCATCCGACGCAAATCCTGGCCGACTTCATGACCATGCTGGAACATGCCCCCGGCAAGACACTCGATCACATGGCTTTTGCCTACCTGGGCGATGCCCGAAACAATATGGGTAACTCACTGATGGTCGGGGCCGCCAAAATGGGCATGGATATCCGCCTGGTGGCACCGAAATCATTCTGGCCTGACGAACAGCTGGTGACGGTTTGCCAGGAGATAGCCAGACAGACGGGCGCCAGAATCACCCTGACCGACCAGGTGGAGGAAGGGGTACGCGGCGTTGATTTCCTCTACACCGACGTCTGGGTGTCGATGGGTGAGTCCAAAAGCGCCTGGGCTGAGCGCGTGGCGCTGATGAAACCTTACCAGGTGAATGCCTGCGTTCTCAAGGCAACGCAAAACCCGCAGGTGAAGTTTATGCACTGCCTGCCAGCCTTCCACAATGAACACACCCTGACAGGGCGGGAGATCGAGCAGACCTTTGGTCTGAAGGGACTGGAAGTCACCGAGGAGGTGTTTGAATCGCCCCACTCCATCGTGTTTGAACAAGCCGAAAATCGTATGCACACCATCAAGGCCGTGATGGTCGCCACGCTGGGCATGTAATGCCTGTTCGTCGCCACTGCGACATGTGCCGCAGTGGCGTCAGGATAACGACAAAGGATAAGACGTTATGCATAAATTCACTTTTCCGTCGGCCTACAGCATTCTGCTGGTGTTAATTGCGCTGGTCGCCGGTCTGACATGGATTGTTCCGGCGGGACAATACCAGATGGAGATGAACACGGTTCTGAATAAGGAAGTCCCGATTGCAGGAACCTGGCAACCTGTCGTTCAGCAACCTCAGGGGCTGGCAGACATTGTCCTGGCACCTGGGGATGGATTCTACAACCATAAAACTAACGAGGCCGGGGCGATTGACGTCGCGCTGTTTATCCTGTTCATCGGGGGATTTCTAGGCATCGTCAACAAAACCGGCGCGATTGATGCCGGGATTGAAAGAGTCACGCAGCGCCTGCGCGGTAAAGAGGAGTGGATGATACCGATCCTGATGGCTCTTTTCGCCGCGGGAGGCACCATTTACGGCATGGCCGAAGAGTCGCTGCCTTTTTACTCCCTGATGGTTCCCATCATGCTGGCCGCCGGTTTTGATTCGGTCGTCGCCGCCGCTACCGTCATGCTGGGGGCCGGGATTGGCACGCTGGGATCGACCATCAATCCTTTCGCCACGGTGATTGCTTCCAATGCAGCCGGTATCTCTTTCACCGCCGGGAGCGGTTTACGCCTGGTAATACTGGTGGTGGGCTGGGTCATCTGTGTGGCCTGGGTGATGCGCTATGCCAAAAAAGTGCGCCACGATCCCTCGCAGTCGATCGTTGCCGATCTTCAGGAAGAACATCGCGCGTTCTTTCTGCGGACTCCGCTCTCTGGCGGTTCGCTGGAATTTACCCCCACCCGCAAGCTTATTCTGCTGATTTTCGCCATTGCCTTTGCCGTGATGATTTACGGCGTGTCCTTTCAAGGCTGGTGGATGGCCGAGATTTCTGGCGTCTTTCTGGTGGCCGCTATCATCATCGGACTGATTGCCAGAATGAGCGAAGCGGAGCTCACCGGCACCTTTATTGATGGCGCACGCGATCTGCTGGGCGTGGCGCTCATCATCGGTATTGCCAGGGGCATCGTGGTGGTGATGGACAACGGCATGATTACCCACACCGTGTTACATGCTGCAGAAAAGGTCGTCACAGGGCTGCCATCGGTCTCCTTTATCGGCGTGATGTTTATGCTGGAAGCCGTACTTTCATTTCTGGTGCCCTCTTCCTCCGGTCTGGCCGTATTAACTATGCCTATCCTGGCGCCACTCGCCGACTTTGCGCACATCAGCCGGGAGCTGGTGGTCACCGCCTATCAGTCCGCTTCCGGCCTGGTCAATCTGATCACCCCCACCTCAGCCGTCGTCATGGGGGGGCTGGCCATTGCCCGCGTGCCTTATGTGCGCTGGGTGAAATGGGTTTTCCCTTTGTTATTGATCCTGCTGGTGTTACTTCTTGCCGTTCTTTCTCTGGGGGCTGTCCTTTAGCCTGATAAGCGAGCCTGAATGTTATGTCTAAAAAATCTACGGCAACACGAGAGAGAGAGCAGGCTCAGCTGATGATTTGTCGCCAGCTGATTGCGAACCAGAGCTTTCACAGCCAGCAGCAAATCAGGCTGGCCCTTCAGCAGCAGGGCTACCCTGAGATCAGCCAGTCCACCGTATCAAGATTACTGGCGCTGCTTGACGTCATTAAAACCGTCAACGCCAGAGGAGAGCGGACTTACACTCTCAGCCCGCATTTCCAGAGCAAACCTGACGCTATCAGCCCGCTGTCCGCGATGGTGCTGAGTGTCGATTACAACGAAAAATTTGTTATCGCTCATGTGGTACCTGGCTACGCTCGCGCCGTCGCCAGAGTGATTGAACATGCTCACTTAGAGGATGTGCTGGGTATTGTGGCCACTAATAACAGTATCTGGATCGCCCCGCGTAATACGCTCAGAACCCTTCAGCTCCAGCGCGCGGTTCTGGCACTGGTTATGCCCCCGACGGGCAGCCAGACCTGGCATGACTCGTCAACAAACCGTGAGTTTGCATCTTGAAGTCGGCGATAAATGACGTATACTTTGCGGCGATTTGCCGGGAGGATGCATGAAACTGAGTCACGTTAATCAAGCCGTACTGACGCGCCGTTTTACCGGCGGGCAGCACCGTTTTTCCTCCCGTAGCATGAACGATCGTTAAGAAAAGCCCCTCATTGAGGGGCTTTTTTTTGCCCGAATTTCAGGCCCGCCCGCGTAGAGTAAGGAGTGGAAATGGCTAACCCCCTGTATCACAAACATATTATTTCAATTAACGATCTCAACCGTGAAGAGCTGGAGCTGGTGCTGCGTACCGCCGCCAGCCTGAAGGCGAATCCACAGCCTGAGCTGCTGAAACATAACGTGATCGCCAGCTGCTTCTTTGAAGCCTCTACCCGTACCCGCCTCTCATTTGAAACGGCGATGCACCGCCTTGGCGCGTCGGTGGTCGGGTTTGCCGACGGCGGCAACACCTCGCTGGGTAAGAAGGGCGAGACCCTGGCGGACACCATCTCGGTTATCGGCACCTATGTCGATGCGATTGTCATGCGCCATCCGCAGGAGGGCGCGGCGCGTCTGGCCACGGAGTTTTCCGGCGGCGTGCCCATACTGAACGCGGGTGACGGTGCTAACCAGCACCCGACACAGACGCTGCTCGACCTGTTTACCCTGCAGGAAACCCAGGGCCGCCTGAACAACCTCAGTGTGGCCATGGTCGGTGACCTGAAATATGGCCGCACCGTACACTCGCTGACGCAGGCGCTGGCGAAGTTTGAGGGCAACCGTTTCTACTTTATCGCCCCGGATGCGCTGGCGATGCCCGCCTACATCACCGATATGCTCGACGAAAAAGGCATTATCTGGACGCGTCACGACAGTATTGAAGAAGTGGTTCCGCAGGTGGACATTCTTTACATGACCCGCGTGCAGAAAGAGCGTCTGGATCCGTCCGAATACGCCAACGTCAAAGCCCAGTTTATTTTGCGCGCCGCCGACCTGGCCGGTGCCCGTGAAAATATGAAGGTGCTGCATCCGCTGCCGCGCATTGACGAAATCGACACCGACGTTGACCGCACGCCGCACGCCTGGTATTTCCAGCAGGCGGGTAACGGGATTTATGCACGCCAGGCGCTTCTGGCGCTGGTACTGAACAGCGAACCGGTTCTGTAAGGGGATAACCACATGACTCAAGATAATAAATTACAGGTTGAAGCGATTAAACGCGGCACGGTGATTGACCATATCCCGGCCCAGGTCGGCTTTAAGCTGCTGTCCCTGTTCCGCCTGACGGAAACCGACCAGCGCATCACCATCGGCCTGAATCTGCCCTCCGGCGAGCTGGGACGCAAAGATTTAATCAAAATCGAGAACACCTTCCTGACCGATGACCAGATCAACCAGCTGGCGGTCTATGCCCCGCATGCCACGGTTAACCGCATTGATGATTACAACGTGGTGGCGAAGATTGCCCCGACGCTGCCGGATCGTATTGAGCGCGTGCTGACCTGCCCGAACAGCAACTGCATCAGCCGCACGGAACCGGTGTTTTCCAGCTTTGCGGTGAAACAGCGTCAGGATGAACTGCACCTGAAGTGCAAATACTGCGAGAAAGAATTCGCACACTATGTGGTGATGGCGAACGGCTGAAGCCGTTTGCATTTCCCCGCAACGGTGGGCAGGATGGGAACGCCCACGACTATCAGACACATTCAGGAGAAACTATGTCTCGCGAAATCAGTACAGAAAACGCGCCAGCCGCTATCGGTCCTTACGTTCAGGGTGTCGATCTTGGCAGCATGATTATCACCTCCGGTCAGATCCCGGTCGATCCCAAAACCGGTACTGTGCCGGACGATATTGCCGCTCAGGCCCGCCAGTCGCTGGAAAATGTGCGGGCGATTGTGGAAGCCGCAGGCCTGAAAGTTGGCGATATTGTGAAGACGACGGTGTTTGTGAAGGATCTGAACGACTTCACCACGATGAATGCCGCCTATGAAGCCTTCTTTACCGGGCACGGGGCCAGCTTCCCGGCGCGTTCCTGCGTGGAAGTGGCGCGTCTGCCGAAAGATGTGAAAATCGAAATCGAAGCGATTGCCGTTCGTCGTTAAGCGGCGCTTGCTTCACGGCCCCTTTGTAGGGGCCGATCAACGATCGACCCGCCGTTATTTCCCGTAGCGCAGTAATTTTTCGATCGGATAGACCAGCGCGACCACCACTTCATCCTGCACCAGCGCGGCCTGATCCAGACGCTGATGCATTTTAGCCACCTCACGCGCCCCGAACGTTCGCTCATTTTCCATCGCATCCAGCAGTGACAGGCCGATCTGGCTGATTTCTGCTACCTGCCCGGCCACCGGCATCAGCGGCCGCAGCTGCGGGTTTCGGGTCAGCACAGGGGCAACCTGGGGAATATTTTGCCGCCACTGCTCCAGCTGACGCCGGATGGCCTGCGCCGCTCTGGTGTCCCCCCGGTTAGCGATTAACGCATCCACCTGACGGTCCAGTTCGCGCACGCTGTTGCTCTCGGCCGGTAACACATCGGCCAGCCGGTTTAACGGCTCTGCCTGAGTGTAGTGCCCGGCGCGATATTTCAGATGCTGGCGGGTATACCACTGCGCCGGTTCCAGCGCCTGGGCGAAAATCTCTAGCGCCAGGGTGTCACTGCTGTTGGCCAGCCGCGTCATTTGCACCTGCGCCTGCGTATGCTGTTGCAGCCCGACCGATACCGCCGACCAGCCGTCCACCGCCGCCAGGCGCTGATACATATTCTGTTCATCGGTGACGTCAGAAGCCGACCACAGGCGTTCGGCGACCACAAACGCCCTGGGCCACAGACGCACGTCAATCACGTTCTCATCGACCATTTCACTCCACAGTGCCGCCTCTCCGCCCAGCAGATTATTCCTCAGCTGCGCGTCGTCCGGCAGCGCAGGCCGGATCCCCGCAGGAACCGTCGCCAGACGGCTACCGACCGTCGGGTAACGCACGTTAGCAATGCGCCAGTAGCCGCTCATTCTGTCCCCGGTCAGGGTCATCACCGGACGCAGCTCCCCCATCCAGCTGTCAACGCGGAAGGTCAACTG
This sequence comes from Erwinia sp. Eh17-17, assembly GCF_039675725.1. Classification (NCBI taxonomy): domain Bacteria; kingdom Pseudomonadati; phylum Pseudomonadota; class Gammaproteobacteria; order Enterobacterales; family Erwiniaceae; genus Erwinia; species Erwinia sp. Eh17-17. The sequence continues at coordinate 42,616 of NZ_JBDFQT010000008.1, forward strand.
AGTGGGCGAGAGCCAGCGAATTTCCCGCACCATGCGGCGCGCGCGGCCGTCAAAATCAATAAAACCGCGCCAGCCGCCAACGGCATCGATCAGGGTAAAGCTGCCGCTCAGCGGATTGCCCTTCAGACGGGGCAGCGTAAACTGCCAGCTCTGCGCCGTTTCCCCGTCCCGCAGCCGGTCCGCGTCGTTCAGCCCCTGCGGCCAGACCTCATTGCGGTAGTGGAAGGCCGCTGACTGCGCCTGGTCAAGGTAGAACCCGGTAGAGAGGATGCCGCGATAGTTATTCTTTGCCACTTCACCCAGCGCATCCGGCCCCTGCCAGGACTGGATCAGTATGCTGCGCGGCAGGTCGGGATGGTAAATCTCATCCCAGCCGACCATGCGCCGCTGGTGTTTTTCCAGGATCTTCTCCACCCGCTGATTAAAGTACGCCTGTAGCGCATGGCTGTCCTCCAGCCCTTTCTGCTGCATAAACTGGCGGATCGTGGCGGATTCATTCCACTGGCTGGGATTAACCTCATCGCCGCCGATGTGCAGCCAGGGGTCAGGGAATATGGCGGCCACTTCCCCCACCAGCGTATCGATAAACTGATAAACCTGCTCATTTGACGGGTCGAGCAGCGGGGTAAATACGCCCCAGCCGCGCTCCATCTGGTAAGGTCCCGGTGCTGACATCAGCTCCGGCATCGCCACCGCCAGCGCAGAGGCATGGCCGGGGAAGTCTATTTCCGGTACCACGCGCACGCCGCGTCTGGCCGCATAGCTGACGATGTCGCGCATCTGCTGCTGGCTGTACCACTGGCCGTCACTGGCTTTTTCCTGTAGCTGGGGATAATGGGTTGAGGCAAAGCGCCAGCCCTGGTCGTCGGTCAGATGCCAGTGGAAGACATTCATACGCGCCGCAGCGATGCCGTCAATCTGGCGCTTCAGCGTCTCGACGGGCAAAAAGTGGCGGGCAGAATCAATCAGGATACCGCGCCACGGGAAGCGCGGACGGTCGTTAATCGTCACCAGCGGTACGCTGCCGTTATGCACCAGCTGCAGCAGCGTTTCCATGCCGCGCATCGCGCCAAAGCGGGTTGCCGCCTCCAGTACGATGCCGTCGGCGCTGACCACCAGCCGGTAGCTCTCATCGCTCTCCAGCTGCGGGATGGGCGCGACCTGATGCGCGATACGAATCTGTAATGACGTGGCGCTGGCGGAAACCGGCAGGTCCGGGTTGCCAGTCTGGCGCGCCAGCCGTTTCTGCCAGCGCGGCAGCGCTTCCTGCAGATTGTCGCCCTGAACCTGAATCGCCAGCGGGGTCGTCAGGGCCAGCTCTCCCCCACCCTGCGGCTGTTCCACCTGCTGCGGCCACGGCATCAGCGGCAGCGATCCTGCCGGGCTGGCAGAGACGGTGAACGACAGGAGCAGAGAACAGGTAAGCAGCAGGGGGCGCAGGGACCATGGCATATCAGAACATCCTTTTTTTGTGATGCACTCTTAAAACATAATTCGCGATTCACATCAAGTTACACATCATCAAAGCGGCCCCGGCACCCGATTCCTGCTCAGCGCTGTCTTATATCGGTACATACTGTGCGTAATTGTCTCTCTGTGGCTAATCTTAGGGAACAACGCTCTCAGCAACCTACCGGATATCAGGATTTATTAATGACAAACGCTCCCCACTGGTGGCAGAACGGCGTGATTTATCAGATCTATCCCAAGAGCTTTCAGGACACTACCGGCAGCGGTACGGGCGACCTGCAGGGCGTGATCCAGCGGCTGGACTATCTGCAAACGCTGGGCGTCGATGCCATCTGGCTGACGCCGTTTTATCTTTCACCGCAGGTGGATAACGGCTATGACGTGGCAAATTACACCGCCATCGATCCGCAGTTTGGCACCCTGAATGATTTCGATAATCTGGTGGCAGAAACTCACCGTCGCGGGATGCGCATTATTCTGGATATGGTGTTTAACCATACTTCAACTCAGCATCACTGGTTCCACGAGGCGCTGGATCCGCAAAGCCCCTATCGTTCTTATTATATCTGGCGCGACGGCGCTCCCGGCCAGCTGCCAAATAACTGGCTGTCAAAGTTTGGCGGCAGCGCCTGGCGCTGGCACCCTGAAAGCCGTCAGTACTATATGCACCTGTGGGCACCGGAGCAGGCGGAGCTGAACTGGGAAAACGACAGCGTGCGGGCGGAACTGAAGCAGGTGGTTAACTTCTGGGCCGACCGCGGCATCGACGGGCTGCGCCTGGATGTGATTAACCTGGTCTCCAAGCAGCAGGACTTCCCTGACGATCCCGGTGGCGATGGCCTGCGGCTGTATACCGACGGCCCGCGTATTCATGAATTTATGCAGGAGATGAGCCGCGAGGTGTTTACTCCCCGCCAGCTGGTCACGGTGGGCGAAATGTCATCGGCGACCCTGGAACACTGCCAGCAATACGGCGCGCTGAGTGGCGAAGAGCTGTCGATGGTGTTCAGCTTCGACCATGTGGAAGTGGATTTCTACCAGGGCCAGAAGTGGACGCTGACGCCGCTCAACCTGGTGGCGCTGAAGGCAATATTTACCCACTGGCAGCAGGGTATGCACAACCAGGCGTGGAATGCGCTGTTCTGGTGTAACCACGATCAGCCCAGGGTGGTGTCGCGCTGGGGCGATGAGGTAACCTGGCGGGTGGAGTCGGCCAAGCTGCTGGCCCTGGCGCTGCACGGCATGCAGGGCACGCCGTATATTTTCCAGGGGGAAGAGCTGGGAATGACCAATCCGCATTTCACCCGCATCATCGATTATCGCGATATTGAAAGCCACAATATGTATGCCGAGCTGCGTTCTCAGGGGCGTGACAGCGATAACCTGCTGGCCATTCTCGCCAGCAAGTCGCGCGACAACGGGCGCACACCGATGCAGTGGGACAGCAGTGACAACGGCGGGTTTACCCAGGGCACGCCGTGGATTGGTATGGGCGACAATGTGGACAGCGTGAATGCGCTGGCCGCACTGGCTGACCCCGACTCGGTGTTTTACTGCTATCAGAAGCTGATTGCGCTGCGCAAAACCTACCACATTCTGACCTACGGGGATTATCTCGACCTGCTGCCTGAACATCCACGCCTGTGGTGTTACTGCCGCCGCGCAGAGGGAGAAACGCTGGTGGTGGCGACCAACTTTAGCGGCGAAACGCAGGTCTGGCATCCGCCCGCCTGGAGCGGACACTGGGAGGTGTTAATCAGTAATTATCCGGATACGCACGTCACCCCCGGCGAAGTGATGCTGCGCCCGTGGGAAGCGGTATGGTGGTATCAGAAAACCCATTAGGGGATGCCGCAGGGGCGACCTTCTCTTCCGGTCGCCCCGCATGATTCAGGAAAACAGCGCCGTCAGATCGTCGGGGCTGAACTGGCCCGGTTCGCTCAGCTCGTCGTCGAGGATCTCGCCAGCCAGATCCGCTTTCTGCTGCTGCATGGCGACGATCTTCTCTTCGATGGTATCGGCGGCGATCAGCTTGTAAACAAACACCGGCTTGTCCTGTCCGAGGCGATACGCACGGTCGGTAGCCTGATTTTCTGCCGCCGGGTTCCACCAGGGATCGTAGTGGATCACCGTATCTGCCGCCGTCAGGTTCAGCCCGACGCCGCCCGCTTTCAGGCTGATCAGGAACACCGGCACCTCCCCCTCCTGAAAACGGCGCACCGGTTCATTTCGGTCGCGGGTGCTGCCGGTCAGCATCACATAAGGAATGCGCGCTTTCTGTAACTCTTCCGCGATAATGCCCAGCATGGTGGTGAACTGCGAGAAGATCAGGATACGCCGGTCTTCTGCCAGCAGGTCATGCAGCATCTCGCGCAGCAGTGCCAGCTTGGCTGACTGCTTCACCCGTTCCGCACGCGGGTCGGACAGCAGGCGCGGATCGCAGCAGATCTGCCGCAGTTTCAGCAACGCATCCAGCACCAGCAGGTGGCTGCGGCCCGGCCCCTGCTGCTGCACGGCGAGCTGCACCCGGTCCTGCATCGCTTCCCGCACCTGGTCATACAGATCGCGCTGCGCCCCGTCCAGCGGCACGCTGCGTACAATGGTATTTTTTGGCGGCAGCTCTTTCGCCACTTCCTGTTTGCGGCGGCGCAGCATGAAGGGCCGCACGCGTTTTGCCAGCAGTTCGCGACGCGCTTTATCGCCGTTACGCTCTACCGGAATTCGCCAGTTCTGGGTAAAGTCGCGTTCGCTACCGAGGAAGCCGGGCAGGAGAAAATCAAACTGCGACCACAGCTCGCCGAGATGATTTTCCAGCGGCGTCCCGGTCAGGCACAGGCGGTGCCGCGTCTTCAGGGTACGGATCACCGACGCGGCGCGGGAAGCGCTGTTTTTGACGTACTGGGCTTCATCGAGGATCAGCATGTGATAATAGTGCGCCACCAGCTGCGGCTGATCGCGCCACAGCAGAGAGTAGGTGGTGATCACCACGTCATACTGTTCCATCTGGTCATAGAAATCTTTGCGCTGCGGGCCGGTCAGCGCCAGCACGCGCAGGCCGGGTGTAAAACGTCTGGCCTCGCAGCACCAGTTGTGCACCAGCGTGGTGGGCACCACGATCAGCGCCGGGCGGTCGAGACGCCCGGCTTCTTTCTCCAGCAGCAGATGCGCCAGCGTCTGGATGGTTTTCCCCAGCCCCATATCATCAGCCAGCACGCCCGCCAGCTGATGCTGACGCAGAAACTGCATCCAGTTGACCCCCTGCTGCTGATAATCTCGCAGAGTGGCCTGCAAACCCGCCGGGGGAGCAATCGCCTGAACGCCGCTGTGGCCGTTCAGCCGTTCCGCCAGCTGATGCACGGCGTTGTCACCGTCAAAAATCCAGCGCTGACGATCGCCAGACTCGCTGAGCCGGCCCACATCCCAGGCAGCCAGGCGCAGCGGCTGCGGTGAGGAAAACAGATCGATCAGGTTGCCCACCAGCGGCTTCAGCTGCGCGGCACGGAACAGCAGGCGCTGGTTATGGTCATCGCGCAGTTCAAACTGTTCATCATCGTCAATCAGGCTGAGATTTCCCGACATCCAGCGGCGATCGCGGGCAAACAGCTTCGCCAGCAGCGGTTCGAGGCGCACGCGGCGACGGCCTATTTTCATCGCCAGTTCCAGATCGAACCAGCCATCCTCCCCCTGAATGGCACGCCCTTCTATCGCGTCCACCTCGGAAACATTCCAGGTAAAGTCGTCATCCATGCTGATGCGCCAGCCGCGTTTACGCAGCGCGGGCAGACCTTTTTTGATGAAATCGCGCCACTGGGGTGCCGTGGCCGGGGCAAAGATAGCGGGCGGCAGCGGTGCCGGCGTATAGATATGCCCGGCAGGAATGGCGTTCAGTCCGGCGGCATCGATCTGTGCCAGCCAGGACTGTTCCTCATCCGTCTGGCGCCGGACGTGATAGCGCAGCCCCGTGCGGTCGGTGAAGCTCTCTGCGCGACTGCAGGCATCCACGCTGACTCCGGCGTAATCAAAGCTTACTGAGGCAAAGTCGAGACGTTTCTGACGGTGACCATAGTGGCCGTAACCGCTGATAAATTTTGCCCGCGACTGCAGCTGCAGCACCGGCACGGGCGTCGCCTGGATTGTTTTCAGTGCGACCGCAGTTTCAGGCTGGCGCGGCTGGAGATTAGCCAGCATCACTGCCGCGACGTGTTTGCAGTTGTTTTGCACCGCACAGCTGCATTCACCGCTGGCGAGCAGCCTGCCCTGCGGGCGGCTGAAATGCACGATCACGTTGAAAGGTTCGGCTTTACGCCCCGGCACTTCCGCGGTCAGCAGGTTATTCTGCCACTGTAAGTTCTGTACGCTGGCGACCAGATCGCGCGCACGGGCAACGGTGCGGGCACCGAGCCAGCGCATGATCTGTTTTTCGTTATAAGCGACGGACGACATCGGGCAGTATCCTGAGTAACCAGAGCGAAGCAGGGTTCGCTCCACAGCAACCGACAATAGTAGTAATTCCTCAGGGTTGAATGCAACCGCGACAGCACTTCAGAGCGGCAAAAAATCTCAGGCGCAGTAACAACTGCCATCATGCGGGTCGGCCGCTGAAAGAAATTCCCGACACGGATGTTCTTTGCTGCAAATCAATAAAATCGCCATTATTCCACGCGCAAACACTACATATAGCGATTAACATAGCCATCGCAAACTACATATAGTCTTCCACACAGGAGAACAGCGGTGGCAACTCAGGTAATCAAACGGGACGGCTGTCAGGTCGCCTTCGATCCAGCGCGTATTAACGCGGCAATCCGCGCCGCCGCACAGGCCGCCAAAATTGACGATGACGATTACTGTGCCACCGCCGCCAGCCAGATTAGCGATCTGCTGACAACCCGCCCACATGTGGACATCGCCGAAGTGCAGCGGGCGGTGGAAAACCAGCTGATGGCGGGCCGCTATCCGCAGCTGGCGCGCCGCTATATTGAGTATCGTCACGACCGCGACGTGGCGCGTGAACTGCGCGGCCGGCTGAACCATGAAATTCGCGGTCTGATTGAGCAGAGTAACCCGGCGCTGCTGAACGAAAATGCCAATAAAGACAGCAAGGTGATCCCGACCCAGCGCGATCTGTTAGCCGGGATTGTGGCGAAACACTATGCGCGCCAGCATATCCTGCCGCGCGACGTGGTCAGCGCCCATGAGCGCGGTGAGATCCACTATCACGATCTCGACTACTCACCGTTTTTCCCAATGTTTAACTGTATGCTGATCGACCTGCGCGGCATGCTGACGCACGGCTTTAAGATGGGCAACGCCGAGATCGAACCGCCTAAGTCGATCTCGACGGCCACTGCCGTCACCGCGCAGATCATCGCACAGGTTGCCAGCCATATTTACGGCGGCACCACCATCAACCGTATCGACGAAGTGCTGGCCCCGTTTGTGGAGGCCAGCCTGGTGAAGCACCGTGCTACCGCACAGCAGTGGCAGGTCACGGATGTCGAAGCCTATGCCCGCTCGCGTACTGAAAAAGAGTGCTATGACGCCTTCCAGTCGCTGGAGTATGAAGTCAATACGCTGCATACCGCCAACGGTCAGACGCCGTTTGTCACCTTCGGGTTTGGTCTTGGCACCAGCTGGGCGGCGCGGCTGGTTCAGCAGTCCATTCTGCGCAACCGCATTGCCGGGCTGGGGAAAAATCACAAAACGGCGGTGTTCCCGAAACTGGTGTTTGCCATCAGGGACGGGCTGAACCGCTCGCCGGGCGAACCCAACTATGACATCAAACAGCTGGCGCTGGAGTGTGCCAGCAAGCGCATGTATCCCGATATCCTTAACTACGATCAGGTGGTGAAAGTCACCGGATCGTTTAAAACGCCGATGGGCTGCCGCAGCTTCCTCGGCGTGTATGAGGAGAACGGCGAGCAGATCCACGAGGGGCGCAACAATATCGGCGTGATCAGCCTTAACCTGCCGCGTATTGCGCTGGAGGTCCGGGGAGATGAAGAGCGCTTCTGGGCGCTGCTGGACCAGCGCCTGCTGCTGGCGAAAAAGGCGCTGATGACGCGCATTGCGCGGCTGGAAAATGTGAAAGCCCGCGTGGCACCGATCCTTTATATGGAGGGGGCCTGCGGGGTGCGTCTGAAAGCCGATGACCCGGTGGCCTCTATTTTCCGCAACGGCAGGGCGTCGATCTCTCTTGGCTATATCGGCATCCATGAAACGCTGAATGCGCTGAGCGGCGGTAGCGTTCATCCTTACGATGATGCGCAGCTGCGGGCAAAAGGTCTGGCGATTGTCACCCGCCTGCGCGCCGCCGTGGACGCCTGGAAAGAGGAAACCGGCTACGGCTTCAGCCTGTACAGTACGCCAAGCGAAAATCTGTGCGACCGCTTCTGCCGCCTCGATGCCGCCGAATTCGGCGTGGTGCCGGGCGTGACCGACAAAGGTTACTACACCAACAGCTTCCACCTCGACGTGGAGAAAAAGGTGAATCCGTACGATAAAATCGACTTTGAGGCCGCTTATCCTCCGGTCGCTAACGGCGGCTTTATCTGTTACGGCGAGTATCCCAACATTCAGCACAACCTGAAAGCGCTGGAAGACGTCTGGGATTACAGCTACAGCCGGGTGCCTTATTACGGCACCAATACGCCGATCGACGAGTGCTATGAGTGCGGTTTCACCGGCGAATTCGACTGCACCAGTAAAGGCTTTACCTGCCCGAAATGCGGCAATCATGACAGCACCCGCGTCTCTGTCACCCGCCGGGTGTGCGGCTATCTCGGCAGCCCGGATGCGCGACCGTTTAACGCCGGGAAACAGGAAGAGGTGAAACGCCGGGTGAAACATCTGCACAACGGTCAGCTATGAACATCCACCAGTATTATCCGGTAGATATCGTTAACGGCCCCGGTACGCGCTGTACGCTGTTTGTCTCCGGCTGCGAACACGAATGCCCCGGCTGCTATAACAAAAGCACCTGGCGGCTGAACTCCGGCGTACCGTTTACCATCGGGCAGGAAGAACAGCTGATTGCCGATCTGAACGATACGCGTATTCCGCGCCAGGGACTGTCGCTGTCCGGCGGTGACCCGCTGCATCCCGCCAATCTCGCTGATGTCGGGCGGCTGCTGCGCCGGGTCAGGCGCGAATGTGCAGGAAAGGATATCTGGATGTGGACCGGCTACCGGCTGGAGGCGTTAAGTGCGCAGCAGCAGCGTGTGGTGGCGGAGGTGGACGTGCTGATTGACGGAAAATACATTCAGGCGCTGAGAGACCCGGCGCTGCTGTGGCGCGGCAGCAGCAACCAGGTCATCCATCAGCTACGCGGAGCTTAACCGGCAATAAAATGGGGGATAAAACGCGAACTGTCTTTCGTGATGGGGCCGTTATCCTCGCGAATGCCGATGCCCGCCGCACTGTCCCCGACAATCCAGCTGCCAATCAGCGTGTGGTCGTTGCCGAAACGCGGTAGCGGTGCGCTGGCCTGCCAGATGCGCGGTTCATCGCCGTACTCTCCTGGTTCACTGGCCAGCGTCTGCCGGCCATCGCGATCGGCGTACAGCGTGATATTCGCCCCTTCGCGTGAGAACAGCGGCTTACTGACAAACCCCTGCCACTGGCTGCCCATCTCTTCCGCCAGCCGCCAGCCGGGTTTTTCCACTTCACCGGCAAACCAGGCCGGAAGAAGATTAGGGTGCCCGCGATGCCAACGCCACAGCAGCGGCAAAATCCCTTTGTTGCTGAGAACGGTTTTCCATAAGGGTTCGATCCACTGCTCGCGCCCCTTGCGCAGCAGCGGCCCGAACTCATCACGCAGCATCCACTCCAGCGGGTAGAGCTTGAAGGCCTGTTCGATCACCCGGTCCTGCATATCGGTCAGCACGCCGCCAACCCCCATCCCGATCTCTTCCAGAAAGAGAAATCGCGTCGCCAGACCCGCCTGTTTTGCGCAGTCTTCCAGATACTGTACCGTGCCGCGATCTTCCGCCGACCCCTGACAGCAGCAAAAATACAACGGGTGCTGATTGCGCCACAGGGCCAGCCGGGAAATCAGCTTTTCCTGCAGCGAATTAAACTGATCGGCATCATGCGGGACAGGCCCTTTTCCTGCCACATCGGTCAGCCACTGCCACTGAAAAAAGGCGGCCTCATACAGCGAAGTGGGCGTATCAGCATTATATTCCAGTAGCTTAACCGGCCCCTGACCACCCCAGCTGAAATCCATCCGCCCGTAGAGTGACGGTTCACGACGCTGCCAGCTGCGGGCAATCGCATCCCAGTAGAGCGGCGGGATTGCCAGCGCGGTCAGCAGCTCTTCGTCGCCGGTTACGCGATCCACCAGATCGAGACACATCTGGTGCAGCTCTTCGGTCGGCGCTTCAATATCCTGTTCAATCTGGCGCAGGGTAAAGCGATAAGCGCGGGTTTCATCCCAGTACACTTCATCGTCAATGATATGAAAGTTAAAACCGTAACGGGCGGCGATGGCGGGCAGGTCGCGCCGTGGGGCACAGGTAATGCGGATCACCGTCAGCCACCTGAACGGTGCGAGCCACCGCCAAAACCGCCGCGGGATACGGTACGTCCGCTGATGCTGTGTGAATCACTGGCGGAACGCGTCCAGCGCGTCTCGCTGTCCGGCGTTCTCAGCGCACTGCGGTCATCGCGATCGCGATAGAAGGCCCGCCCGCCGCCGTAGTAACCGCCCCCCGAAGAGGACGTGCCCTGCTGCTCTTCCTGCGGGCGTTTCCCCATTGAAAAGCCGGCCAGCAGCGGCAGAAACTGATGGCGAGCCAGGCTGTAATGGCAGTTACCAACGCCGTACCAGTTCTGACAGGCATAGCTGTCATCAAACGCCTGAGAGCTGGCATCCAGTTGCTCCTGCGCCGCCTGTTCCCGCGCCTCGCAGACTCTGACGGAGTAACCCGCCTGAACACACTCGTTACTATTGGCAAACAGGGTGTCTTTTTCACTTTTTTCATCGTGGCAGCTGTGCAGTATCGCCACTCCCGCACCGCCCATAATGGCCAGCGTCAGCCACGAGGGGCTTTTGCGCGGGGCTTTATCTAAAGCCACCCCGCGTGAATAAGATTTCAATTGCTCCGAACTTTTTACCGCTATCCTGGAACGGCGACGTTTCTTTTTCACGTAAACTGCATCCCTGCGTCAGGAGTTTTAGTAGGTCATACAGGCCGCATTAATAATGCCTCCGGCCAGGGAAACCCCGCCGAGGAACAGTCCGACAGCCAGATGGTTATCTTCAATGTGCTGGCTGATTTTCGGCATATAGATGCGCGCCAGGCCAAACACCAGCAGTTGAACGACCAGCGCCACCGCCCCCCATACGACATAGTCGACCAGGTTAACGGAGTTAATCGCCACGCTTGCCAGCGGAATAATATAACCTAAAAGTGCGCCAACAAACCCCAGAGATGCAGCAAGATTATTCTCTTTAATCAGACGCCATTCGTTATGTGGAGTGATGCGCGTGTAGATAAACAGAAATATCAGCACCATTGCACAGCTGGTTAAAAAGTAAGAGCCGAAAGCGAGTAACAGATGCAGCGTAGCCATGAAATCGTCCTGAATTAAGGGAGCTAAATAGGGGGATTATCATAAGGGGCTGTACAGGTAAACACCAGCAGGCTGCATCTTCTTTACCTTTCTGTGCCCCTGCATTTCCCGAAAAATCATGAACCTATAAATTTACCGGCTGTACCGGGTTGATTTTCAGTGTCAGTGAACCACACTTATCCCCGCTCTCAACAAAAGCTGACAGGAGGAAATATGAGCAAGAAGATTGCGGTGCTGATCACCGATGAATTTGAAGACTCAGAATTTACTTCTCCCGCAGGGGCCTATACCAAAGCCGGTCATCAGGTGGTGACGATTGATACTGAAGCGGGTAAAACCATTACCGGTAAACAGGGTCAGGCGACGGTGACGATTGATAAAGCCATCGATGATGTTCATCCGGCAGAATTTGATGCGCTGCTGCTGCCCGGAGGCCACTCGCCGGATACGCTACGCGGCGACGATCGGTTCGTTGAATTTACCCAAGCCTTTGTTGCGCTGGGTAAGCCGGTCTTTGCCATCTGCCACGGCCAGCAGCTGCTGATCAGTGCGAATGCGGTACGCGGACGCAAAATGACCACGGTGAAGCCGGTGGTGATTGATTTGAAAAATGCCGGTGCCGATTTTTATGACGAAGAGGTGGTTGTCGATAACGACAGGCTGGTGACCAGCCGGACGCCGGACGACCTGCCCGCTTTTAATCGTGAATCTCTGCGTATTCTGAACGCGTCCTGATGCTGTACCAGGCCAGCTGCGGCTGGCCTGTTTCCTCTTCTGAGATTCCCGCTACCCTCCAATATGCGCTAAAGTAGCCCCATCACTGTCTGAACCGGAAAGCGCTATGAGTTCTGCTACATCTGCCGACTGGCGTCTTTATATTCTGCGAACCGCCGGCGGGATGCTGTACACCGGCATTACCAATGATGTGGAACGACGCGTTGCCCAGCATCAGAGCGGAAAAGGCGCGAAGGCGCTGCGCGGTAAAGGGCCGCTGGAGCTGATGTATCACTGTGAGGCAGGGGATCGATCGCTGGCGTCTAAGCTGGAATATCAGGTCAAGCAGCTGAAAAAGCCGCAGAAGATCAGGCTGGTCGAACACCAGCCTGTCTCATTAGAACAGTGGCTTGCCGCGCTCAGAAACGGTTAAACGGCGCAGAAAACGCGATACGCCCTTCCACTTCGCTAAACGCATCATCTGCCAGTTTGTACACCTGGAAAGCCGCTTCGCTGCCCTCCCAGCGGCAGTGCAGCTGATGACGGGCAGCCGGTTCAAAGCCATAAGGCCCGAAGTAGGCCGGGTCGCCCAGTACCACGACGGCGGCATAGCCAAACTCATTCAGGGTATCGAGCCCCTCATAAATAAGCTGCTTGCCCACGCCCTGCCTGCGCACGCTTTCGTCTACCACCAGCGGCGCCAGACCCACCCACTGTTTATCTTCATCGTTGAGAGTGACGGGGCTGAAGGCGGCGTAGCCGAGCACCTGACCTTCATCATCGGTCGCCACCACGCCGAGGGTGAGCAACCCGTCTTCACGGAGTTGCTGAACCAGCTCAGCTTCTGCTGCGGTCGGAAAACTGCGACGCAGCAGGCTGTCGATGCTCGCTGCATCGATACCAATTTCTGAACGAATTAACATGTTGCACCTGCGCGACCCGCCGGGGAAATCGCGTCCTCTTTGATTCCGGCCTCAACAAAATCAGCCAGTTGCATAAGTCCGATGCGCAGCGGCGTCGGCATGGATTCCAGATCAATCGCGTCCATCAGGTTTTTCACTTCCAGACCCAGCTCGGTATCACCTTCAATCAGGAGGCGGCGCTGGAAGAACAGCGTATCCGGATCCTGCCTGCGGGCAGCTATCAACAACAGATCGTTGGCATTGCCGCGAAACCAGACATCGGCGTCTTCGCGACTGGCAACCTGAAGTTGCCCCTGCTCCAGCGTGATTGACCAACGCAGCCCGAGATCCGTGACCTCGACCCCAAGCCAGCGCCCCTCAAGGAAGTCCAGCTCACCTTCAGCCAGTGCCTGCTGAAACTGCCAGCGTAACAGCGCCCGCAACAGCGGCTTCTTCACGGCAAACGGGGTAAGCCGGAGCGGGAAGCGCAGCAGCTGCGGCCCTTTTCGGACGCAGTGGGTGCGTAGTGGGTTCAACACCATTATTACTCCTTACGAATAAATTTCAGCTATTTTGCCACATCAGCAAAATGCGTCTGACGGCTGGATCAACAAAGTGTGCGAACTACAGGAGTTTTATCAGGGAATCTGAATCCCATCAATACGCCATTAGCTGCCTTAAATCAAAATTTGTCACCGTCTTCCTCACTAAACTCATCAACTCTTCTGATTAGTTGGACCGACCCTTATGGAACTTCTCTGCCCGGCCGGAAATCTTCCGGCACTGAAGGCGGCTATCGAAAATGGTGCCGACGCGGTGTATATCGGCCTGAAAGATGAGACCAACGCCCGCCACTTCGCGGGCCTGAACTTCACCGATAAACGCCTGCAGGAGGCGGCACGCTACGTCCACCAGCGTAAGCGCAAACTGCACGTCGCGATTAACACCTTTGCCCACCCCGACGGCTATGTGCGCTGGCAGCGCGCCGTGGATATGGCGGCCGAGGCCGGCGCCGATGCCTTAATCCTGGCAGATATTGCCATACTGGCGTATGCCGCTGAAAAATATCCTCATATCGAACGCCATGTTTCGGTGCAGGCCTCCGCCACCAATGCGGCCGCCGTGCGTTTCTACCAGCGTAACTTTGAGGTATCCCGCGTGGTATTGCCGCGTGTGCTGTCGATGCACCAGGTGCGCCAGCTGGCGCGCGATACCCCGGTTCCGCTGGAAGTGTTTGCTTTTGGCAGCCTGTGCATTATGGCGGAAGGCCGCTGCTACCTCTCCTCATACCTGACCGGTGAATCCCCTAATACCGTGGGAGCCTGCTCTCCCGCACGTTTTGTTCGCTGGCAGCAAACGCCGGCCGGGCTGGAGTCGCGGCTGAATGAAGTGCTGATTGACCGTTATGACGCCGGAGAAAACGCGGGATATCCCACGCTGTGTAAGGGCCGTTATAAGGTTGACGAAGCGCACTATCATGCCCTGGAGGAGCCCACCAGCCTGAACACGCTGGCGCTGTTGCCTGAGCTGATGGCGGCAAATATCGTCTCCGTCAAAATCGAAGGACGTCAACGCAGCCCGGCTTATGTTGAGCAGGTCGCGCGGATCTGGCGTCAGGCTATCGACCGCTGTAAAGCTGACCCCGACCATTTCACCGCACATCCTCAGTGGATGGCGGCGCTCAGTGCGCTCAGTGAGGGTACGCAGACAACACTCGGCGCTTATCACCGCCAGTGGCAGTAGGAGGAATGATGAAATACTCACTGGGGCCGGTACTGTGGTACTGGCCGAAAGAAACGCTGGCGGCATTTTATCAGGCCGCAGCCACCAGCGAAGCGGATGTGATCTATCTGGGTGAGTCGGTATGCAGCAAGCGCCGCGCCACCAAAAGCGGGGACTGGCTCAGCATGGCTAAGTCGCTGGCAGACGCCGGGAAACAGGTGGTGCTCAGTACTCTGGCGCTGGTGCAGTCCCCTTCCGAGCTGACGGAACTCAAGCGCTATATCGATAACGGTGAGTTTCTTATCGAAGCCAACGATGTGGGTGCAGTGACGCTGGCTAACGAAGCCGGCATACCGTTTGTTGCCGGGCCTGCGCTCAACGTCTATAACGGCGTTGCGCTGCAGCTTCTGTTGAAAATGGGTATGACTCGCTGGTGTATGCCGGTCGAATTGTCGCGTGACTGGCTGGAACAGCTGCTGAAGCAGTGCGAAGAACTGGGCATTCGCCGGCAGTTTGAAGTGGAGGTCCTGAGCTACGGCCATCTGCCGCTGGCCTGGTCTGCACGCTGCTTTACTGCCCGTTCTGAAAACCGCAGCAAAGATGAGTGCCAGACCTGCTGTATTGATTATCCTCAGGGACGACCGGTACGCACTCAGGAAAACCAGCAGGTGTTCGTGCTAAACGGCATTCAGACCATGAGCGGTAGCTGTTACAACCTGGGCAATGATCTGATCTCCATGCAGGGGCTGGTAGATATCGTGCGCCTTTCCCCTGAGGATGCAGGGACACTGGCGATGATTCAACAGTTCCGGGCTAATGAAACCGGCCATCAGCCGCTGAAGATCACCGCTGCCGATGATTGTAATGGCTACTGGCGCAGGGTGGCAGGATTAGAGCTGGTGAATTGACCGGGTACGTAACGGGCGAGGCATGCCCCGCCCCACGAGAGTCCTGCCGCATCCTGCCGGGAGAAGCCACTCCCATCTTGCACCGTTAATGGCGGCGGTCGAGATACTCGCAGAATTTTTTTACCCCAATCCCCAGCGAGGTATAAAACACGGCCATAAGGAGCAGCATGACCACATCTTCACTGACTTCGTACAGCGGCAGCCCCATCTGATTCACCCCGGCGATCATCCGCGTTGCCCAGGTCGACGGCAGCATCATGGAAATGCCGCGCACCCAGTCCGGCATTGACTGTACTGGCCACAGCGTGCCGGAGAGGTAATAAACCGGCGTGGTGATAAACGACAGGGAGAAATAGATACGCTCCACCTCGCGCAGACACTCCGTCACCAGTTTCGCCAGGCCCAGTACCGCCAGCTGGAACGGCAGCGTCAGCATCAGCAACTCCGGGATACTGGCCGTCTGTCGGTAACCCAGTACCCAGGGCCAGAGAACAAACAGCACGATAGAGAGAAAGAGCCAGATCGGTATCAGCGCGGATAAGGTCCCCAGCGTCACGGACAACGGCAGGGTTCCCTTGCTGCGCAGGCTCATACTGACCCGCACTCCAGCAATCAGCAGCGAATGCTGCAACAGCATCACCAGCAGACCCGGAAAGACAATCGCGGCAAAGCTGATTCCGGGATTGAAAACATCGATGGTCTGACCGATAAACGGCGTCATGAGCACAGATGCCTGCTGTTTGCTGAAGCCCTGCATCATCATCAGCTGCGTTTTGTAGCCTGCCAGCACCTGCTGCCAGGCCGCCATCACATCCTGCTGGATCTGCCCGTTGGCCAGACGGTTGGTCGCATCACCGTACACCGGCAGGGTTACCTCCTTTCCTGCCAGTATTTTCTGTTCCATATCTTCCGGCAGAATGATCACCGCAAACAGCTTTCTCAGGCCGAGATCGCTCAGGGCCTGCGGCAGGTTTTCATAGGCCTGTGTGGTGATCTTTGGCGTGGCATCAAGCTGACGCATCATCATCCTGCTGCCCGGACTGTGGTCCATATCGATGACCGCAACCGGCAGGTCCCAGACGCTGCGATTCAGGTAGACGGTACTCATCAGACACAGCGAGCACAGCAGCATCATCCACATCGGCTTTTGCAGCAACGAGGTGAGGGTAGTAACGAATGACTGCCACCACAGCTTCACGGCGACGCCTCCGGATTTTTCAGGCGCACAAAGAGGCGCTTGCGCACCAGCAGTGCGGTCACCACGGGGTAAATCAACAGAATCAGACAGACGCTTGCAATGGGCTTAACCGGTACATCACGCAGGAACAAATCAAACAGGGCATACAGTGCATGCGTCAGGGGTTCTATCTGCGAGATCAGCTGAGCGGGCCACGGCATTGACAGCGCAGGCATTGCCATACCCGAAAACGTAAACGCCAGCCCCACTAAAATGCCGATCATCATATAGGCTGAGATCGCGCTGGCAGTGAAGGTAAACAGCAAAATACCCAGACTTTGCGCAGCCATGATGTAGAAAAAACAGACGCAGAGGATGTAGAAGGGATTGCCTACCACGCGCGCACTGAATACCCCCACCAGTAAGGCAATTTCCGTTAACAGCAGCGCGGTATAGCACAGGGTGTAGGGCGCCAGTTTGCCCAGCAGCGCCATGCCAAAATAGCGCTGAAAGATCAGCGGCCGGCTGCGGGCCAGTACGTAGATCATGCAGGTCACGGCAAACAGCTGCGCCATATGGATGCTGGCACCAAACTGCTGATAGTAAATATAGCTGCCGCTGGCATTAAACAGACTGTCATAAGCCAGCGAGGCGTTGGGCAGCGCAGGCATCGGCCGCCCGGCCGCTGCCGCCAGCACGGGCTGATACTGCGTATTCAGCGTGCTCACCAGTCCGGCGAAATCCTGGGTTGCGTAAAATCCTGCGCCATAAAACAGCGCATTATAGTAGAGCGTGACGCGCGGCTGACGGCCCGCCAGCGTGTCGGCTTCAAAAAAGGGTGGGACCACCAGAACCGCATAGGCCTTTGCCTGACGTAGCTGTTCCAGCGCGGCGGACTCACCGCCATCGCTCTGACTGACATCGGCGTGTGAGCCGGCATTCAGATTGCGGATCAGCGTGCGCGAGAGCGTGCTGTGATCATTATCTACCGCCGCCACCGGCAAATTCATCAGCGATCCCTCGGAGAAATCGCTGGCAATTAAGGCGAACAGCAGCAGCGGAAAACACCAGCCGAGCCAGTGAAAAACCGGCTTGCGCCAGGCAACCCGGATCTCACGATTGAAGGAGTGGCTAAATGCCCGCAGCCCACCGGCTACCGTTTCCATGACCATAGAGCACTCATTCCCTGGCGTAAGCCTTCAACGGGCGTTAATGGATAAAGCCGGACCTCAAAGGTTTTCAGGTCAAAATCCCCGGTGGCCCGCGTGGCGCGCTTGGTGGCATAATCACCAAGCGGGGCGATGTAACGCACTTCGGCCTCAACAACACGGTTATCCAGCGCCGGAACGCGGATTTTTATCCTGTCGCCTTTATGCACATGGGCGAGGATATCCTCACGCAAATCAAAGGTGAACCAGGCGGTGGGCAGCTTGATCAGCGTCAGCAGCGGACTGCCCGCATTCAGCAGCTCCCCACGCTCTGCCGGTATCGGCCCGACCTCTCCCGCCACCGGCGCACACACGGTCAGTTCATCGGTCTGGGCTTTGATTTCCAGCAGGTTTTGCTCTGCCTGACGCAGTTGCGCCGCGTAGGCCTGGCGCTGCTCAACCCGATCGCCGTTCTTCCCCTCGTCCAGATTGGCTTTGGCTGCCTGCACCTGCTGCCAGGCACTGTCGCGAGCCTGACGGGCGTTATCCAGCTGCTCAGCGGAAATATAGCCTTTCTGCGCTACGCTGAGATCGCGCTGCCACGTCGCCTGCGCATCACGATAAGTCGCCTGCGCCTGCTGTAACATGGCCTGCAGATTACGCAGAGTTTCTTCACGGGTGCCGTGCAGGGAGAGATCTAAGGTGGCCTGGGCCTGGTCACGCGCCGCTTCTGCGGCTTTCAGCTGGGCAATCAGCTCAGGCGCATCCAGCACGATCAACGGCTGCCCGACCGTAACATCATCGCCCCGCCGCACCCGCTTATCCATTACGCGTCCTTTCGCTTTCGAAGAGACAATGACCTCAGTTGCATCGACTTCGCCCTGCAACAGCAGGTCGTGATTATGGGCGCGAAACAGTACCGCCAGGCCGATGCCCAGGACGATTATAAGGAGGGTAAAAAAGACGCTTTTTTTCATAGGAAAACCTCTGAAATCATGAATTTCAGAGTGTTACAGAGGCAGGGCATTGCTATATCCTTCGCAAAGAAAGTCCAGGTTAGCAGCAATATACTCGCTCTGAAGTGGCGAATTTTGTTGTTTAACCACTTTTTCCTCAGGGTTTTTACTCCCCCCTGCCCGGATAATGCAGTTTTAATCTGTCTGTAGTTGGGTAATAATTTCATTAACTAGCAGCCTAATTAACGGCGGCCAGTCTGGTTTATTGCCTGCGCTGAGCCCCGGTTGGGCAAAAGTGCTGCGAACGGACAATCACAGGGGCAACAGATCCCGTAGCCTGTCATTTTCACATTGGCGCAGTGTCGGCCGTTAGACAAAGTGAGCAACTATGCCTGATAAGAAAAATGTACCGTTGTCGGTACTCGACCTTGCCCCCATTCCACTGGGCGCATCGGCGCGCGATGCGTTTCACAATTCACTCTCGCTGGCGCAGCAGTCTGAGAAACTCGGTTTCCATCGCTACTGGCTGGCGGAACACCACAATATGACCGGGATTGCCAGCGCGGCGACCTCGGTGCTGATTGGCTACCTGGCGGCCAATACGCAGACTCTGCGTCTGGGATCGGGGGGCGTGATGCTGCCCAACCACTCCCCGCTGGTGATCGCGGAGCAGTTCGGCACGCTGGAGTCGCTGTATCCTGGCCGTATCGATCTGGGTCTTGGCCGCGCGCCGGGGTCCGATCAGCGCACAATGATGGCCCTGCGTCGCCATATGGCGGGGCATGTGGATAACTTCCCTGCCGATGTCGCCGAGCTGATCGGCTGGTTTGATCACGCTGGGCAAGAGATGCCCGCCGTGCAGCCTGTGCCGGGAACCGGGCTGAAGATACCGGTCTGGCTGCTCGGTTCCAGCCTTTACAGCGCACAGCTCGCCGCGCAGCTCGGTCTGCCGTTTGCTTTCGCCTCCCACTTCGCGCCGGACATGCTGTTGCAGGCGCTGCATTTATACCGCGAAAACTTCAAGCCTTCTGCACGTCTCGACAAACCCTACGCGATGGTGTGCGTCAACGTGGTTGCCGCCGACAGCGAGCGCGATGCGCGCTTCCTGTTTACCTCCATGCAGCAGCAGTTCATCAATCTGCGTCGGGGTAAGCCTGGTCCGCTTCCGGCTCCGGTGGAAAATATGGATAACCTGTGGTCACCGTCCGAGCAATACGGCGTGCAGCAGGCATTAAGTATGTCGGTGATAGGCGATAAGGAGAAGGTTCGTCAGGGGCTGGCAGCGCTGATGCGCGAAACGCAGGCGGATGAGGTGATGGTCAACGGACAGATCTTTGATACTCAGGCACGGCTCTACTCCTTTGAGCTGGCGATGCAGGCGCATCAGTCATTGTAATAATGGCTGGCGTATCAGGCGATGCCTGCCCCGCCTCCGGGTAAACGGCAGGCATAAAAAAACCAGCCCGAAGGCTGGTTTTTTATTGGGCATCAGTGATTACGCATCACGACGACGGGTAGGTGCTGCGCCGCCTTCAGTGCGTGGGCCACGAGCAGGTGCGCCTGAGCGACGCTCGCCGCCACGGTCGTTGCTGAAACGACGACCGCCTTCAGCACCACCGCGTGGAGCTCCGCCTTCACGGCCAGCACCGGCACCGAAACCACCACGTGCAGGGCCGCCCGGACGACGTTCGCCGCCACGGTCATTGCTGCGTGGCTGTGCATCACCAATCAGCTGCATATTCATCGGCTTGTTCAGAATACGCGTACGGGTGAAGTGTGACAGAACATCGCCCGGCATGCCTTTTGGCAGTTCGATAGTAGAGTGAGTACCGAACAGCTTGATGTTACCGATATAGCGGCTGCTGATGTCGCCTTCGTTCGCGATAGCGCCAACGATATGACGAACTTCAACACCGTCATCACGGCCCACTTCAATGCGGTACACTTCCATATCGCCAACGTCACGACGTTCACGACGTGGACGGTCGCCTTCAGGACGTGCTTCACGCGGTTCACGTGGACCACGATCAGGACGGTCACCACGGCGCTCTGGACGCTCATCACGGTCACGGAACTGGCTGCGTGGACGCTGTGGCGCGTCAGCCGGTACGATCAGTGGACGTTCACCCTGTGCCATTTTCAGCAGTGCTGCGGCCAGTGTTTCGATGTCCAGCTCTTCTTCAGGCTGCATTTTAGCCAGCAGAGCACGGTACTGCTCCAGATCGCTGCTTTCCAGCTGCTGCTGAACTTTAGCAGCAAACTTAGCCAGACGACGCTCACCCAGCAGTTCTGCGTTTGGCAGCTCTACTTCTGGAATGGTCAGCTTCATAGTGCGTTCAATGTTACGCAGCAGACGACGCTCACGGTTCTCAACGAACAGCAGAGCGCGGCCCGCACGGCCCGCACGACCGGTACGGCCGATACGGTGAACGTAGGATTCTGCGTCCATCGGGATGTCGTAGTTAACAACCAGGCTGATGCGCTCAACGTCCAGGCCACGGGCCGCAACGTCGGTGGCAATCAGGATGTCCAGACGACCATCTTTCAGGCGCTCCAGGGTCTGCTCACGCAGTGCCTGGTTCATGTCACCGTTCAGTGCCGCACTGTTGTAACCGCTGCGCTCCAGCGCTTCAGCCACTTCCAGCGTTGCATTTTTGGTACGCACGAAGATGATGGCAGCATCAAAGTCTTCTGATTCCAGGAAGCGGGTCAGAGCATCCGTTTTACGGCCGTAAGCAGTCCAGTAGCTCTGGCTGATGTCCGGACGTGTGGTCATGCTTGACTGGATACGCACTTCCTGCGGGTCTTTCATAAAGCGCTTGGTGATACGACGAATCGCTTCTGGCATGGTGGCAGAGAACAGAGCAGTCTGATGATTGTCTGGGATCTGAGCCATGATAGTTTCAACGTCTTCGATGAAGCCCATACGCAGCATTTCATCGGCTTCGTCCAGCACCAGGCCGCGCAGGTTAGACAGATCTAACGTGCCGCGTTTCAGGTGGTCAAGCAGACGACCAGGTGTACCCACAACAACCTGTGGTCCCTGGCGCAGAGCGCGCAGCTGCACGTCATAACGCTGGCCGCCGTACAGGGCCACGACGTTAAGACCGCGCATATGTTTAGCGAATTCGGTCATCGCTTCAGCTACCTGAACCGCCAGTTCGCGGGTCGGTGCCAGCACCAGGATCTGTGGTGCTTTAACGGTTGGGTCAATGTTGTGTAATAACGGCAGCGAGAATGCTGCGGTTTTGCCACTCCCGGTTTGCGCCATACCCAGCACATCACGGCCAGCCAGCAGATGAGGAATACACTCAAGCTGGATTGGGGAAGGCTTCACGTAGCCCATGCCGGTCAGTGATTCGAGGAGGTCGGCGTTCAGGCCGAGGTCAGCAAAAGTAGTTTGGATATCAGTCATGTAGTACACGTGCCTCTTAGATTGCGGCGGCCAGTCTACATAACTCGTCGTGAAAATTTTCAGTCATTTTCATCAAAAAGTGTGAACCGGCTCAAATTAGTGGTTTTGACGAACAAAAAGGCCCTCATCCGCTAAGATGATGACTTTTCGAAAAATCGGGCAATGAAGTTCGTCAGCTATTGCTGGTCAGATTCTGATAAATCGTCTTGTGTCTGGCCGAGTAGCGCCAGCTCCAACAATGCATATCGATGCTCAACAAAGTTGTGAACGTTGTTGGCGACCGTCAGCTTGAACAACGCTTCTGCGTTGTCCTTCTCCCCCAGACTTAGGTAGTACTTACCTAAATAGAAGTTGGTTTCACTGAGATGTTCAGCGAGCGAGGTGTTATCCGTTGCGTCCGCCTGGAGCCGTTCCATCAGCGTTTTTTCGCTGATATCGCCCAGGTAGAACTCGACAATATTCCATCCCCATTGCTCCTTAACCGCTTTATCGTAACGCTGCTTGAGCGAAACTTTGGCCTGGTCTGCGTTGATCTCACGTTCAGTAAGATACAGCCACAGGCTACGGAAGGGATCGTTAGGATCGTCTTGATAAAACGCCAGCAGATCATCTTGCGCCAGTTTAAATCTCCCGCCGTAATACAGGGCGATACCACGATTTAAACGCGCGTAATTGTAAGTTGGATCAAGCTCAAGTACAGAATCAAACGCTTCATAGGCAGCATCAAAGTTGCCTGCCTGCGTTAAATATATGCCTAAGTAATTGAATACTTCAGGCATATCAGGTCTGATAGACAGCGCTTGTGAAAAATCATTTCGCGCCAGTGCTCTCAAACCGAGACTATCATACAACACTCCGCGCTCATATAACAGCTGTGCGCGTTCATCATCGGTCAAAGACCGACTGGCAAGTATTTGTTCCATGCGCGCGAGAATGACTTCCTGTTGCAGCGTAGGCTGCAATGGAACCGCCAGAACTTCGTTCTTACGCCAATCGGTGTTGCTGCATCCTGCCAGCGTCAGAGCTGTCGCAACAATACACCAGCGCAAAAATGGCTTCATTTACCACTCCCGAAAACAAACATTAGGATGAACATCCTTTCATCCGCCTGCCGTTCACAAGGCCATCCAGCCCTCGCGATGAAACAGTTCTCCGCACCCGGGGGTGCGGAGAATTCAATGGTAATGCGATTACTCTGCTTCAGGTGTTGCCGCTGGCGCTTCTGGAGCTGCAACTTCAGGCTGTGCCTGTTCGTTAGCTTCTTTGATGCTCAGACGTACGCGACCCTGACGGTCAACTTCCAGCACTTTCACCGGAACTTCCTGACCCATCGACAGGTAGTCAGTCACTTTCTCAACGCGCTTGTCAGCGATTTGAGAGATGTGAACCAGACCTTCTTTACCACCGCCGATAGCAACGAAGGCACCGAAATCAACGATGCGGGTCACTTTACCGTTGTAGATACGGCCCACTTCGATTTCTGCGGTGATCTCTTCGATACGACGGATAGCAAATTTCGCTTTCTCACCGTCGGTCGCTGCGATTTTAACCGTACCGTCATCTTCAATTTCGATGGTGGTGCCAGTTTCTTCGGTCAGCGCACGGATCACAGAACCACCTTTACCGATCACGTCTTTGATTTTATCAACGCTGATCTTGATGGTGTGGATACGTGGAGCAAACTGCGAGATATCGCCGCGCGGAGTGCTGATAGCCTGTTCCATCACGCTCAGGATGTGCAGACGCGCACCCTTAGCCTGGTTCAGCGCTTCATGCATAATTTCGCGGGTGATCCCTTCAATTTTGATGTCCATCTGCAGCGCGGTGATACCTTCACGGCTACCGGCTACTTTGAAGTCCATGTCGCCCAGGTGATCTTCGTCACCCAGAATGTCAGACAGCACAACAAAGTTGTTTTCGTCTTTGACCAGGCCCATCGCGATACCGGCTACGGCAGCTTTGATTGGCACGCCTGCATCCATCAGCGCCAGAGAGGCACCACATACGGACGCCATAGAAGACGAACCGTTGGATTCAGTGATTTCAGACACCACACGTACGGTGTATGGGAACGCGTCGCCTTTTGGCATCACTGCCAGCACACCGCGCTTCGCCAGACGACCGTGACCAATTTCACGACGCTTCGGCGAACCAACCATGCCGGTTTCACCGACAGAGTACGGAGGGAAGTTGTAGTGGAACAGGAAGTTGTCAGTGCGCTCGCCCATCAGTTCGTCAAGGTTCTGCGCATCACGGGCAGTACCCAGTGTTGCGGTAACCAGCGCCTGAGTTTCACCACGGGTGAACAGGGCTGAACCGTGAGTACGCGGCAGCACGCCAGTACGCACGTCCAGGCCACGGATCATGTCTTTTTCACGGCCATCGATGCGTGGCTCACCGCGCAGGATGCGGCTACGCACAACGTCTTTTTCCAGCGCGTGCAGGATGTCGCTGATTTCACCGGCATCGAGTGACTCATCTTCAGCCAGCAGCGCAGCTGTGGTTTCAGATTTGATCACATCAACCTGAGCATAGCGCTCCTGTTTCTCGGTAATGCGGTAAGCGTCGCTCAAGCGAGATTCTGCCAGCGCAGCGATACGTGCGTTTAACGCTTCGTTAGGCGCTTCTGGCGTCCAGTCCCAGCGAGGTTTACCCGCTTCGGCCACCAGTTCATTGATGGTGTCGATAACGATCTGCTGCTGCTCGTGACCATAGACCACCGCACCCAGCATCTGGTCTTCGCTTAACAGCTCAGCTTCAGACTCAACCATCAGCACTGCAGCTTTCGTCCCCGCAACCACCAGATCCAGTTTGCTCTCTTTCAGCTCATCGGTGGTAGGGTTCAGCACGTACTGGTCGTTCAGGTAACCGACGCGCGCAGCACCGATTGGGCCGTTGAACGGCAGACCTGACAGCGACAGCGCCGCAGAAGCACCAATCAGCGCAACGATGTCCGGGTTAACCTGTGGGTTAACGGAAACAACAGTAGCAATAACCTGCACTTCGTTGACGAAACCTTCCGGGAACAGCGGACGCAGCGGACGGTCAATCAGACGTGAAGTCAGTGTTTCGCCTTCGCTTGGACGGCCTTCACGACGGAAGAAGCTGCCTGGGATGCGGCCAGCAGCGTAGGTACGCTCCTGGTAGTTGACGGTCAGCGGGAAGAAGTCCTGACCTGGTTTAGCGTTTTTACGGCCGACAACAGTCACGAACACCGCAGTGTCGTCCATGCTTACCATTACGGCGGCTGTTGCCTGGCGAGCCATCATACCGGTCTCAATAGTGACGGTATGCTGACCATACTGGAATTTTTTTACGATCGGGTTCAGCAAAATTAGTTCCTTAACTTCAGGGCCAGTAGTTTTTTATACCGACCGTGGATTTCTAATCTTCATTTTGCATCCTCGCGACTAATGACAACCCTGATCCCACATGGGATAAAGCCTCTCATTAGCCGCGCGAACCTCTGCAACTGAAGATCACACTCAGCAACAATACAATAGTTTGCCTGTAATTGCTGCCGCTTGCTTGAAAAAAGGGGCCATAAAGGCCCCTTTCCAGCGAAACTCGCACCAGGTTGTCCGATTACCCACTGTCGTTTTCAGAAGCTCTGAAACCGTGGCGGGACAACCTGTAAGACTTAGCGACGCAGACCCAGACGTTCGATCAGGCTGGTGTAGCGTGCAACGTCTTTACGCTTCAGGTAATCCAGCAGCTTACGACGCTGAGATACCATGCGCAGCAGGCCACGACGGCTGTGGTGGTCTTTCTTGTGCTCAGAGAAGTGACCCTGCAGATGGGTAATCTGCGCGGTCAGCAGTGCAACCTGAACTTCAGTAGAACCACTGTCGTTAGCGCCACGACCGAAATCAGCAACGATCTGTGCTTTAGTTTCAACACTTAGAGACATGAGACAACTCCAAAAATTAAGATAAATGTACAGGCGCCGATCTCTAATTCAGCAACCCAGTGTAAAGCCGCGCCATTCTACTCTTAGCAATGCACAAGCGCAAATTTACCCGTCATATTTCGGGCAGCAGATGCGCAGGCTTTGCTCGTTCTGCAATGCGAACGTTTTGGCTGAACTAGTCGAAATATTCTACAACCAGCCGGCGCGGAGCAACGCGACCATCGTCGGCGATTTCCGCCATGCCGATAAACTTCTGTTCATCGCCTTCCGTCACGCGCACCAGACCGCTGGCAGGGGCTCCTGCCACCTGAACCGGCATGCCCTGTTTAAAGTAAGCGGCTACGGAACTCAGCAGATTCACCACGGGATACTCCGCCGCAGGGCTGTCCATCGGCATCAGCAACGCATCAAGCAGGTCGGCAGGCGACTGTTCAGTGCGGTGCGCTTCTTCCGTCAGCGCACTCAGCTGTTCCAGCGTCACCATCTTCTCGATCGGATAGGTGGCAACCTGCAAGCGACGCAGATAAGTCACATGCGCACCACAGCCCAGTTTTTCACCGAGGTCATCGATAATCGTCCGAATGTAGGTGCCTTTCGAAACGTGGATTTCCAGTTCGAGTTCATCGCCTTCATGGCGGATAAACAGCAGTTCATACACCTTGATACTGCGCGACTCGCGCGGGACTTCAATGCCTTCACGGGCATATTCATACAGCTTACGACCCTGATACTTGAGCGCCGAGTACATCGACGGGATCTGCTGCGTTTCGCCACGGAAACTTTCCAGCGCCTGCGCCAGGGCTTCCGCCGTAAAGGCCACCGGGCGCTCACTGACAATCACACCGTCGGCATCAGACGTATCGGTACGCTGCCCGAGGCGGGCAATCACGCGATAACGTTTATCTGATTCCAGCAGATACTGGGAGAATTTAGTCGCTTCCCCCAGGCAAATCGGCAGCATGCCGGTCGCCAGAGGGTCAAGCGCACCGGTATGGCCGGCACGGTTAGCGTTGTACAACCGTTTCACTTTCTGCAGCGCATCGTTGGAAGACAAACCGCCTGGCTTGTCCAGCAACAGTACGCCGTGGATATCGCGACCGCGACGACGAGGACGGCTCATTACTCTGCTTTGCCTTCTTCCTGATTTTCTTCAGCCGGACCACGACGCTCTTCGTCGTTCCTGACCACGTTAGTCACCAGGTTAGACATGCGCATCCCTTCGACCAGCGAGTTATCGTAGAAGAAGGTCAGCTCAGGCACGATACGCAGGCGCATCGCTTTGCCGAGCAGGGTACGGATGTAGCCTGAAGCGTCGCCCAGGGCACGCAGGCCGCCTTTGATAGCCGCTTCGTCTTTGTCGTTCAGGAAGGTCACGAACACTTTGGCATAAGCCAGATCGCGTGATACATCAACGCCTGAAACCGTCACCATCATGCCCAGACGCGGATCTTTAATCTCACGCTGCAGAATCATCGCGATCTCTTTTTGCAGCTCCTGAGAAACGCGCTGCGGGCGACCGAATTCTTTCGCCATAATATTATCTCTCTATAAAAGATTGGGAGGCCAGAAGCCTCCCAAATTAGTGTTGCTGATTGCGGACGTCGACTTAGTCGATGGTACGCTGGATTTCGATAATTTCGAAGACTTCGATCATATCGCCAACGCGTACGTCGTTGTAGTTCTTCACGCCGATACCACATTCCATACCGTTACGGACTTCGTTAACGTCATCTTTGAAGCGGCGCAGAGATTCCAGCTCGCCTTCATAGATAACCACGTTGTCACGCAGGACACGGATTGGGTTGTGACGTTTGATGTTACCTTCCGTCACCATACAACCAGCGATTGCACCGAATTTCGGTGATTTGAACACATCACGTACCGCAGCCAGACCGATGATCTGCTGTTTGTACTCAGGTGCCAGCATCCCGCTCATCGCCGCTTTCACTTCGTCAATCAGATTATAGATGACGGAGTAGTAACGCAGATCCAGGCTTTCTGAATCGATCACGCGGCGCGCAGAGGCGTCAGCACGAACGTTGAAGCCGACCAGGATAGCGTTAGACGCAGCAGCCAGGGTGGCGTCGGTTTCAGTGATACCACCAACACCAGAGCCGATGATTTTCACTTTCACTTCATCAGTAGAAAGCTTCATCAGAGATTCGGAGATCGCTTCGACAGAACCCTGTACGTCAGCTTTCAGCACGATGTTCAGTTCAGAAACTTCGCCTTCAGTCATGTTCGCAAACATGTTTTCCAGTTTAGATTTCTGCTGACGCGCCAGCTTAACTTCACGGAATTTGCCCTGACGATACAGCGCAACTTCACGCGCTTTCTTCTCGTCACGTACCACGGTCGCTTCATCACCCGCTGCCGGAACACCGGACAGGCCGAGGATCTCAACCGGGATAGAAGGACCTGCGGTCAGCACTTCACGACCCAGTTCATCACGCATCGCACGCACACGGCCGTACTCGAAGCCGCACAGTACGATATCGCCTTTGTTCAGCGTACCTTCACGCACCAGCACCGTTGCTACCGGACCACGACCTTTATCAAGGAAGGATTCGATCACCACGCCACTCGCCATACCCTGACGTACTGCGCTCAGTTCGAGAACTTCAGCCTGCAGCAGGATAGCATTCAGCAGGTCATCAATACCGGTACCGACTTTAGCAGAAACGCTAACGAACATGTTTTCGCCGCCCCACTCTTCCGGAATGATTCCGTACTGGGTAAGTTCAGTTTTAACACGGTCTGGATCCGCTTCAGGCTTATCGCATTTGTTCACCGCAACGACAACCGGCACTTTGGCCGCTTTCGCATGCTGGATCGCTTCGATAGTCTGTGGCATCACGCCATCGTCTGCTGCAACAACCAGGATAACGATATCCGTTGCCTGAGCACCACGGGCACGCATTGAGGTAAACGCTGCGTGGCCTGGGGTATCCAGGAAGGTCACCATACCGTTGTCAGTTTCAACGTGGTAAGCACCGATATGCTGAGTAATGCCGCCCGCTTCGCCAGAGGCGACTTTCGTGGAGCGGATGTAGTCCAGCAGAGACGTTTTACCGTGGTCAACGTGGCCCATGATGGTCACGACCGGCGCACGAGACTCGTGCACTGCATCGGTATCACGGTCACTCATCACCGCTTCTTCCAGCTCGTTTTCGCGGCGCAGAGTCACTTTGTGACCCATCTCTTCCGCTACCATCTGGGCAGTTTCCTGGTCGATGACCTGGTTGATGGTGGCCATGGCGCCCATCTTCATCATCGCTTTGATGACCTGGGAACCTTTCACTGCCATCTTGTTAGCCAGTTCCGCTACGGTGACAGTCTCACCGATAATCACGTCACGGTTAACAGCCTGAACAGGCTTGTTGAAGCCCTGTTGCAGAGTGCTTTGCTTACGTTTACCGCCTTTGCCGCCGCGAACCTGCGCACGCGCTTCTTCACGGTCAGTTTTCGCTTCAGAATGCTTGTTGCCTTTCTTACGAGCAGGGGCTTTAGCAGGACGTGCAGCAGTACGGGTGCGACGGTCGCCTTCGACCTGCGCATCATTTTCGTCTTCGGCTGCACGAGCGTGAGTTGAAGTGGTGACGTGGTAGTCAGAAGTGTCTTCCACTTCTTTAACCTGCGTCCACTCTTCGCCTTTCTCTTCCGCCATTTTACGGGCTTCTTCGGCTACGCGCTTCGCGTCTTCTTCGATCTTGCGACGCGCTTCTTCTTCAGCTTTACGCTTCAGTTCTGCCGATTCCGCTTCACGGCGGGCTTTTTCGGACTGAGAGGCCCGGGTCATTTCGTCGGTATGTTGATTGCTCACTTTATCTTTTTCCGCTGCTTCACGTTTGGCTTTATCAGCTGCCTCACGCTTGGCCTGCTCCTCGGCTTCACGCTTTGCTTTGTCTTGAGCTGCGCGCTGGGCTTGTTCTTCAGCCTCGCGACGAGCCAGTTCTTCCGCTTCACGCTCTGCCTGGGCTTCAGCTTCTGCTTGTTCAGCATCTGCCGGATCGCCTTTTACATAAGTGCGTTTTTTGCGGACTTCGATTTGCACCGACTTACTTTTGCCCCCGGTGCCTGGAACATTCAAGGTGCTGCGCGTTTTGCGCTGCAGAGTAAGCTTACCAGATCCACCGCCATGTTCGCGGTTCAGATGGGTTAACAAAGTCTCTTTTTCGTGCTGGGTAACAGAGTCAGTTTCAGACTTTTGGATCCCTGCATCAGCAAATTGCTGTACCAGGCGTTCTACCGGTGTCTGAATCTCTGCGGCCAGCGATTTTACGGTTACATCTGTCGTCATGCTGTTCCTTCCTGCTACAGTTTATTACGCGTCGTCGCCGAACCAACAGATATTTCGTGCAGCCATAATCAGCTCACCAGCCCGTTCATCGTTCAGGCCATCAATATCTGACAGGTCGTCAACACCCTGCTCGGCAAGATCTTCCAGCGTGCATACGCCTTTAGCTGCCAGCTTGAAGGCCATCTCGCGTTCCAGACCTTCCAGGCTCAGTAAATCTTCTGCCGGTTGGGTGTCGCCGAGGCTCTCTTCCTTGGCCAGTGCCAGGGTGGTCAACGCGTTTTTAGCCCGGTCGCGCAACGCTTCTACTGTCTCTTCATCCAGACCGTCGATTTCCAGCAGCTCGTTAATCGGCACATAAGCCAGCTCTTCCAGAGAAGAGAAGCCTTCTTCGACCAGAACGGTAGCGAAGTCTTCGTCGATATCGAGATGTTTGGTAAAGACGTCGATGGCAGCATGAGCTTCAGCCTGGTGCTTGGCCTGCAGGTCGTCGACCGTCATCACGTTCAGATCCCAGCCACTCAGCTGAGAAGCCAGACGCACGTTTTGGCCATTACGGCCGATCGCCTGAGCCAGATTACCGGCTTCTACAGCGATATCCATGGTGTGATTATCTTCATCCACCACGATAGAGGCGACATCCGCCGGGGCCATTGCATTGATCACGAACTGCGCAGGATTATCATCCCACAGCACGATATCAATACGCTCGCCACCCAGCTCACTGGATACCGCCTGAACACGCGCACCACGCATACCTACGCAAGCGCCGACCGGGTCGATACGTTTGTCGTTGGTTTTCACGGCGATTTTAGCTCGGGAGCCTGGATCGCGCGCAGCGGCTTTAATTTCAAGAACTTCTTCAGCAATTTCCGGCACTTCAATGCGGAAAAGTTCAATCAGCATTTCCGGCTTGGAACGGCTGACGAACAGCTGAGCACCGCGCGCTTCAGGGCGCACAGCGTACAGCACGCCACGGATGCGGTCACCCGGACGGAAGTTCTCACGCGGCAGCATATCTTCACGAATGATCACAGCTTCTGCGTTGGTGTTTGAACCATCGTTCGGCCGCACTTCAAGCGAGATATTGTCGCGGTTAACTTTCTTCACCACGCCAGTGATGATTTCGCCTTCCTGCTCGCGGAACTGATCGACAACCATTGCGCGTTCAGCTTCACGAACTTTCTGTACGATAACCTGCTTGGCAGTCTGGGTAGTGATGCGGTCAAAGGTAACAGATTCAATCTGGTCTTCGACAAAGCCACCCAGGCCCAGTGATTCATCTTCATAAACGGCCGCTTCCAGCGTGATTTCACGCGTCGGCATCGTCACTTCGTCCACAATCAGCCAACGACGGAAGGTATCGAAATCGCCACTTTTGCGATCGATACTGACGCGAACGTCAATTTCCTGTTCGTATTTTTTCTTGGTGGCTGTGGCAAGCGCGCTCTCCAGCGCTTCGAAAATCTTCTCGCGTGGGAGGGACTTCTCATTAGAGACCGCTTCTACAACAGCTAAGATTTCTTTGTTCATCCTGGTATGCCTCAATCCGGACTTTTAAAAGTGGGGAACCAGGTTCGCCTTCTGGATGTTACTCAGCGCGAACACTTCGTCGTTACCCTCAACGGCAACAGTAATCATCTCACCCTGTACAGACTTGATGATACCCTGCCATTTGCGACGGTTCTGTACCGCCATACGCAGCACCAGGCTCACTTCTTCGCCAGTAAAACGTACATAATGTTCTGCGGTAAACATCGGTCGGTCAAGACCAGGCGAGGAAACTTCGAGGTTGTAAGCCACGGTAATCGGGTCTTCGACGTCAAATACCGCACTGACCTGGTGGCTCACATCAGCGCAATCATCAACATTGATGCCATCTTCACTGTCAATATAGATGCGCAAGGTGGATGTGCGACCGCGTACAAACTCAATACCAACCAGTTCGTAGCCTAGCGCTTCTACCGGTGCTGAGATCAGCTCTGTTAATTTTTGCTCTAATGTGGACAATCCCACCCCCAAGACGTAAAAAAAGGGCCTATAGCCCAGTGATGCTGTTTCCTGATAACAAAAAACCCCGAAAATTCGGGGCTTAATGTCACTGGACCCTGTAAACCGCCTGAGGCGGCTCGGCACAGTCCGAAAGAATTTTTTTCAAAACCAACTGAAGTGCGGCACATCATGCAAACAGTTTATTTGAAAAAGAACTCTAAGGGAAAGTGGTTGCGGGGGCCGGATTTGAACCGACGACCTTCGGGTTATGAGCCCGACGAGCTACCAGGCTGCTCCACCCCGCGTCCGAATACTACGCAAAACTTGCATAATTTGCAAGCAAAACTGAGATTTGGTACCGAGGACGGGACTTGAACCCGTAAGCCCATGCGGGCACTACCACCTCAAGGTAGCGTGTCTACCAATTCCACCACCACGGCACTAAAGAGGCGACTTTTTTATTTCTGTCGCGTCGAAACGTTACTACCAGTATTGCTTGAGGTACTTGTACTGCTTACTGCGGGATATCGCTGCCCGGCGCTGCCGGTTTAGCAGGCGAAGTCTGTTGAGACTGTGCCGGCTGAGTCAGGTTTTCCCACTCGCTTCCTTTCTGGGTTTTGTTGCTGTTGATGTTACCCAGAACCAGACTGATAATGAAGAACAGGGTCGCCAGCACTGCAGTCATACGGGTCATGAAGTTACCAGAACCGTTAGAACCGAACAGCGTACCAGAAGCGCCTGCACCAAATGATGCTCCCATATCAGCGCCTTTACCTTGCTGAAGCATGATCAGACCAACAAGGCCGATTGCGACAATAAGGAAAACTACTAAAAGAGCTTCGTACATAATCAACCTTGTTCCTGGTGCGTTAAACGCACATCAAAAGCTTCAAGCCAGTTAGTCTTGATAAGTAGTGAACAACCTACCTATGAAGCGGGTGTGAATACTAACCAAAGGCGACCGCACGTGCAAGGGCAATTTCGTGCGCCGGCACTGAGTGCGGAAAAAATCATCTAAACGCTGTATTTACGTGCGGACAATGAAGAAAGAGTGCAAACCTTCAGCACGGGACGACCGGAAAAAAGGCCGCCCTGTACATCAATCAGTGACGGGGTTAAACGGCTTTTACCGCGTCGGCAATACGGTGCGCCAGCGCGGTGACCTGCGCTTCATCTTCGCCTTCCACCATCACGCGAATCAGCGGTTCAGTGCCCGATTTACGCAACAGCACGCGGCCACGGCCTTTCAGCTCGCTTTCCACTTCTGCCGTCACCGCCTTCACCGTCGCATCTTCCAGCGGGTCATTGGCACCGCTGAAACGCACGTTAACCAGGATCTGCGGCAGCAGTTTCATCCCGCTGCACAGGTCGTGCAGGCTCATGTGGTTACGCACCATTGCCGTCAGCACCTGCAAACCAGCCACGATGCCGTCACCGGTGGTGGTTTTATCCAGCAGGATGACATGGCCAGAGTTCTCTGCACCAAGGCGCCAGCCTTTCTCTTTCAGTTTTTCCAGAACGTAGCGGTCGCCCACTTTCGCACGGGCGAACGGAATGCCCAGCTGTTTCAGCGCCAGCTCAAGGCCCATATTGCTCATCAGAGTGCCAACGACACCGCCGCGCAGCTGCCCCTGGCGCAGGCCTTCACGGGCAATAAGGTACAGAATCTGATCGCCATCGACTTTGTGACCAAGGTGGTCAACCATCATAATGCGGTCACCGTCCCCGTCGTACGCCAGACCGACATCGGCTTTCTCTGCCAGGACACGCTCCTGCAACAGGCGAAGATCGGTTGCCCCACACTCTTTATTGATGTTCATCCCGTCCGGCTGGACGCCGATGGCAATCACCGTGGCACCCAGTTCACGCAAGACGTTTGGTGCAATGTGATAGGTCGCACCGTTGGCGCAATCGACCACGATTTTCAGGCCATTCAGGCTCAGTTCGCTTGGGAAGGTGCCTTTACAGAACTCAATGTAACGGCCCGCAGCATCGACAATGCGGCTGGCTCGCCCCAGTTCAGCAGATTCAACACAGGTAATCGGTTTTTCCATCTCCGCTTCAATCGCCTCTTCTACTTCATCCGGCAGCTTGGTGCCTTCGGTCGAGAAGAACTTGATGCCGTTATCATCAAACGGGTTGTGTGAAGCAGAAATAACAATGCCCGCCTCTGCACGGAAGGTACGGGTCAGATAAGCGATGGCCGGGGTAGGCATCGGTCCGGTGAATGCCGCAGACAGCCCTGCCGCAGCCAGGCCAGCTTCCAGTGCTGACTCCAGCATATAGCCGGAGATACGCGTGTCTTTGCCGATGATGATCTTCTTGGAACCATGGCGAGCCAGCACTTTGCCCGCAGCAAAACCCAGCTTCAATACAAAATCAGGCGTGATCGGGGATTCCCCCACCTTGCCGCGGATGCCATCTGTACCAAAATATTTACGCTCGCTCATACTATTTTTCTTCCCTTGCAGACTGTGTGGCTTCGACGACACGCATCGCCTCTACGGTTTCTTTCACATCATGTACGCGCAGAATATGGGCCCCCTGCATGGCAGCGATGACTGCACAGGCAAGACTGCCCGTCAGACGCTGCGAGGGGCCGACATTCAGTAACTGGCCGACCATGCTCTTGCGTGACATACCGACTAACAGCGGCAGACCAAAATGGTGATAATCCGCCAGATGCGCCAGCAGTTGATAATTGTGGGAGAGATTCTTACCGAAACCGAAACCGGGGTCGAGCAACAGTTGAGATTTTTTGATCCCGGCGGCTTCGCAGCGGGCAATGTGTGTGACAAAGAAGTCATCAACATCGCGCAGAATGTTCTGGTAAAGCGGTGCCTGCTGCATGGTTTTTGGCTCACCCTGCATGTGCATCAGGCACACCGGCAGGCCGGTTTCAGCCGCCGCTTCCAGCGCACCCGGCTCCTGCAGTGAACGAATATCATTGATGATATGCGCCCCCACCCGTGCGGACTCGCGGATCACTTCCGGCTTCGAGGTATCCACTGAGATCCACACCTCAAAACGCTGCGCGATAGCCTCAATTACCGGGATAACCCTCTCCAGCTCCTGCTCAACGCTGACGTCAGAGGCGCCGGGACGCGTCGACTCACCGCCGACATCAATAATCGTTGCTCCGGCGTTGATCATCTCATTGGCGTGAGTCAGTGCCTGGATTAACTCGTTATGCTTGCCGCCGTCAGAAAAAGAGTCAGGGGTGACATTCAGAATCCCCATTACGTGGGGATGCGAAAGGTCGAGCACGGAATCTCTGGCGAACAGCTTCATAACACATGGTCTCCGGTCATTAAGATATAAAAAAACCCCGGACATTGCCGGGGTTCATCGTTACTGCAGTTTACAGCGCAACGTATTACTTGTCGCCTAACTGCTCTGACATGGTGTTGCCAGGGTTTGGCGTATTCGGTTCATCAACCGGACGCGGTGCCTGCGGCGTACCGTTGCTGTCAGAATTATTGCTGCTACCCGGATCCGTCCAGCCTGCTGGCGGACGCACTTCACGGCGAGCCATCAGGTCGTCGATCTGTGGAGCATCAATAGTTTCATACTTCATCAGGGCATCTTTCATCGAGTGAAGGATATCCAGATTTTCTCCGAGGATCACGCGGGCACGCTTGTAGTTCACTTCAACCAGAGATTTTACTTCCTGGTCAATGATACGCGCGGTTTCGTCAGACATATGCTTGGCTTTCGCCACAGAACGGCCGAGGAATACCTCGCCCTCTTCTTCTGCATACAGCAGCGGACCCAGTTTCTCAGAGAAGCCCCACTGCGTAACCATGTTACGGGCAATCGACGTAGCGACTTTGATATCGTTAGACGCGCCGGTAGAAACATGTTCCACACCGTAGATAATCTCTTCTGCCAGACGACCACCGTACAGCGTAGAGATCTGGCTTTCCAGTTTCTGACGGCTGGCGCTGATGGCGTCACCCTCAGGCAGGAAGAAGGTCACACCCAGTGCGCGTCCACGCGGGATAATCGTCACTTTATGCACCGGATCGTGCTCTGGCACCAGGCGACCGATAATCGCATGGCCAGCTTCATGATACGCGGTGGATTCTTTCTGCGCTTCGGTCATCACCATGGAGCGGCGTTCTGCACCCATCATGATTTTGTCTTTGGCTTTTTCGAACTCAACCATCGACACCACGCGTTTGTTACCACGGGCAGCAAACAGCGCAGCTTCGTTGACCAGGTTAGCAAGGTCAGCACCGGAGAAGCCAGGCGTACCACGGGCAATGATGGCGGCATCCACATCGGTTGCCAGCGGCACACGGCGCATATGCACTTTCAGAATCTGCTCACGGCCACGCACGTCTGGCAGGCCAACCACCACCTGGCGGTCAAAACGACCTGGACGCAGCAGCGCCGGGTCAAGCACGTCCGGACGGTTAGTTGCTGCAATCACGATGATGCCTTCATTACCTTCGAAGCCATCCATTTCAACCAGCATCTGGTTCAGGGTCTGCTCACGCTCATCATGACCACCGCCTAAACCGGCACCACGCTGACGGCCTACCGCATCGATTTCATCGATGAAGATAATGCACGGCGCGGCTTTTTTGGCCTGTTCAAACATGTCACGAACGCGGGACGCACCCACACCAACAAACATTTCAACGAAGTCAGAACCGGAGATGGTAAAGAAAGGCACTTTCGCTTCGCCAGCAATCGCTTTAGCCAGCAACGTCTTACCGGTACCCGGAGGACCGACCATCAGTACGCCTTTCGGAATTTTACCGCCGAGTTTCTGGAAGCGGCTTGGCTCACGCAGGTATTCAACCAGCTCGCTCACTTCTTCTTTTGCTTCGTCACAACCGGCAACGTCAGCAAAGGTGGTTTTGATTTGGTCTTCGGTCAACATGCGGGCCTTGCTCTTGCCGAAGGACATCGCGCCCTTTCCGCCGCCGCCCTGCATCTGACGCATAAAGAAGATCCAGACACCAATCAGTAGCAACATTGGGAACCATGAGATGAAGATCGAGGCCAGCAGGCTCGGCTCTTCTGGTGGTTCACCCACTACTTTCACATTTTTAGTCAACAGGTTATCAAGCAACTTGGGATCGTTGACGGGAATGTAGGTCGTGTATCGATTACTGTCTTTTTTGGTTACGTTAATCTCACGCCCGTTAATACGTGCCTCGCGGACCTGATCCTGGTTCACTTCTGACAGGAAGGTTGAATAATCAACCCGACGGCCATTCGACTCGCTGGGCCCAAAGCTCTGGAATACAGACATCAGCACGACTGCGATGACTAACCAGAGAATCAGGTTTTTCGCCATGTCACTCAAGGGATTAACCTCATATTACAACTGTGTTAACAGACAGCGTAGGGTACTCCATATCTTTCACACTTGGAATCGCTGAGGTGCTACAGCGATTCCAGATATTCCAGTTAAGGTTTGCGCCCTGTCGCTACAATGTACACTTCACGCGATCGAGAGCGCGAAGCGTCCGGCTTACGAATTTTTACTTTCGTAAACAGGGAGCGAATTTCCCGGAGGTATTCTTCAAAGCCATCTCCCTGAAACACTTTCACTAAAAAACTGCCGCCGGGTGCCAGAACGTCACGGCACATCTCCAACGCTAGCTCACATAAATACATTGACCGGGGAATATCCACCGCAGGCGTACCGGTCATATTGGGTGCCATATCCGACATCACAACCTGAACTTTGGTATCACCTACGCGATCCAGCAGGGCTTTCAGCACCAGTTCATCACGAAAATCACCCTGAAGGAAATCGACACCGACGATAGGATCCATCGGCAGGATATCACAGGCAATGACGCGACCTTTTGACCCAATCTGCGTTACCACATACTGCGACCAGCCGCCTGGCGCCGCGCCGAGGTCAACCACGGTCATACCAGGTTTGAACAGCTTGTCGCCTTGCTGTATTTCATCAAGTTTAAACCAGGCGCGCGAGCGCAACCCTTTTTTCTGTGCCTGAAGCACATATTTATCGCTAAAGTGTTCCTGTAGCCAGCGGCTGGAACTGGCCGAACGCTTTTTACCAGTCATACAATTTCCAACTATGATTCAACGTAAGCGATAAATAAACCGCGCAAATCGACACTGCCGATTTGGTGATACACCCGAGATGGCGGTAGAATGACCCGTTTTCAATCCCAATGTAAGTAAAAAATACGATGAATCTGAGTACCAAACAAAAACAGCACCTGAAAGGTCTGGCCCATCCGCTGAAGCCAGTTGTTATGCTGGGCAACAATGGTTTGACCGAAGGGGTGCTGGCCGAGATCGAACAAGCACTGGAACACCATGAACTGATCAAGGTGAAAATCGCCACAGAAGATCGTGAGACGAAAGCCCTGGTCGTTGAAGCCATCGTGCGTGAAACGCGTGCAGTGAGTGTGCAGGTTATCGGCAAGACGCTGGTGCTGTACCGTCCAACGAAGGAACGCAAGATCTCCATTCCGCGTTGATGAGAGAGCGGTTTTCTTTTTTAACCGCTCTGCCCATACTAAGCTCAGGACTGGAGAAAGTGCCATGCTCCTGATTCTGATAAAAGGCCGCGATGCGGCCTTTTTCTTATCTTTACAAAACCTTCAGCAATACCGGGGCATTTTTGAGGGTACAGAAATCAAAGGTATTCCACCTTTAAGATCTCATATTCCACATCGCCGCCTGGGGTTTTAATAATGGCAACATCATCAGCCACTTTACCCACCAGGCCACGCGCCATCGGTGAATTCACGGAAATCAGGTTCTGTTTAAAATTCGCTTCGTCATCCCCAACAATACGGTAGGTAGACTCTTCATCAGTATCAACATTTAATACGCTAACGGTGGCACCAAAAATGACCCGGCCGTTCGCATTGCCCGCCATCTTGGTGACATCAATCACCTGAGCGTTAGACAATTTGGCTTCAATTTCCTGAATACGGCCTTCACAGAACCCCTGCTCTTCGCGCGCAGCATGGTATTCCGCATTTTCTTTTAAATCGCCGTGTTCACGCGCATCCGCAATTGAGGCGATAATTCTAGGGCGTTTAACGGTTTTCAGCTCTTCGAGCTCTTCGCGCAGTTTTTCCGCGCCCCTTAACGTCATCGGAATCTGGTTCATCTCAATACCTCTTAAAATCTGTCCTGTTCAATGTGTCGTCATCCTGACGGGTGGCATGCAGAAAAGGCGTCCTGCGGCGCTTACTACTGATTTGAAACGAAAGAAGCCAGACCCAGAGAGTCCCCAGGGCCCGGTTAATTTCGCAATTTGATACGTATTTTAACCCAGAGTTCCCTGGGGGTCATCGTTTACTTTGCACCGCAATGCACCGTAGTATGACAGCATCACCTGTCAGTTACCGCGAGATTATGCGATTTTCACGAATTGTTACCGGCATTACCTGCGCATTTATGCTGCAAGCGCAGGCTGCGCCCGTCGAAGACTACACTCAGTATTTACCCGATGGCGCGAATCTGGCGCTGGTTGTACAGAAAATTGGCGCCACAACGCCAGCGATCGACTATCACAGTCAACAGATGGCGCTACCAGCCAGCACCATGAAAGTGATCACCGCTCTCGCCGCACTGTTACAGCTTGGCCCGGATTATCGTTTCCACACGCAGTTGGAAAGTAAAGGTAACCTTAGCGGAAATACGCTAAATGGCGACCTGGTCGCACGCTTTGGCGGCGACCCCACGCTGACACGGCAGGATCTCCGTAACATGGTCAGCGCACTGAAAAAACAGGGCGTTGAGCACATTGACGGCAATCTGGTGATTGATACATCGGTGTTTGCCAGCCACGATAAAGCCCCTGGCTGGCCGTGGAATGACATGACGCAATGTTTCAGTGCCCCGCCGGGGGCCGCTATTGTTGACCGTAACTGTTTTTCGGTCTCGCTGTACAGCTCGCCGACCCCTGGTGAGAAAGCGTTTATTCGCGTGGCGTCCTGGTACCCGGTGAATATGTTCAGCGAAGTCCGTACCCTGGCTAAGGGTTCACCGGATGCGCAGTACTGCGAGCTGGACGTGGTGCCCGGTGAACTGAACCGGTTTACGCTGACCGGCTGCCTGACGCAACGTTCTGAACCGTTACCGCTGGCCTTTGCCATCCAGGACGGGGCAAGCTATGCCGGGGCGATCCTGAAAGCAGAACTGCAGAGTGCTGGCATTGATTACACCGGCCATCTGGTGCGCCAGACGCAGGTGACCCAGCCAGGAACTGTGCTGGCTCAGGCGCAGTCGGCCCCGCTGCATGACCTGTTAAAGATTATGCTGAAAAAGTCCGATAACATGATTGCCGATACGGTGTTCCGCACCATCGGACACGAACGCTTTGGCGTGCCCGGTACGTGGCGGGCGGGGTCGGATGCCGTGCGTCAGATCCTGCGTCAGAAAGCGAATATTGACATGGGTAACAGCATCCAGGTTGACGGTTCGGGCCTGTCGCGTCATGACCTGATTTCCCCGGCAACCATGATGCAGGTACTGCAATACATCGCGCAAAACGATGCGCAGCTGAATTATATTTCGATGCTGCCACTGGCCGGTTATGACGGCACGTTGCGCTATCGCGGCGGTCTGCATGAGGCGGGCGTTGACGGTAAAGTTTCGGCGAAAACCGGTTCTTTGCAGGGCGTATATAATCTGGCTGGCTTTATGACCACCGCCAGCGGCCAGCGCGTTGCCTTTGTCCAGTTCCTGTCCGGCTATGCCGTTCCGCCGGAAGATCAGCGCCAGCGCCGTATTCCGCTGGTACGTTTCGAAAGCCGTCTGTACAAAGACGTTTACCAGAATAACTGAGCCGATGAAAATACTGATCGTTGAAGACGATACGCTACTACAGCAAGGTCTGACCCTCGCTCTGACGGGTGAAGGTTACGCCGTTGACTGCGCGGCCAGTGCTGCCCAGGCAGTCGCGCATGTGCTCAGCGGTCAGTATAGCCTGATCGTCCTGGATCTGGGCCTGCCAGATCGTGACGGTGCGGATCTGCTGCGCCAGTGGCGCAAAGAGCAGATTGATCTCCCGGTCCTGATCCTCACGGCGCGCGATGCCCTGTCCGACCGCGTTGACGGACTGGATGCCGGGGCCGACGACTATCTGATCAAACCCTTTGCGCTGGCAGAACTGAAAGCGCGTGTCAGGGCGCTGATCCGGCGCTATCAGGGCAAGAGCGATAATCTGCTGCAAAATGGTGACATCACGCTAAATCTCTCTTCGCAGCAGGTCATGGTGGACGGCCGTCCGGTTGAGATCACGCCGAAAGAGTTCGCGCTGTTAACGCGCCTGCTGATGCGCATCGGGCAAACGGTCCACCGCGAAACGTTGCAGCAGGATCTCTACAGCTGGCAGGATGATAACGGCTCTAATACCCTTGAGGTTCATATTCACAACCTGCGCCGCAAGCTGGGCAAGGATCGCATTAAAACGGTGCGGGGCGTGGGCTATCGCCTGGAAGAACGCGAATGAACAGTATGCGTCGGCGTTTACTGATTATGCTGACGCTGATCCTTCTCAGCTGCCAGCTGATGAGTGCTTTCTGGCTCTGGCACGAAAGCCGTGAACAGATCGGCTTTCTGGTCAATGAAACGCTTTCCGCTCATTCCCGTACTGAACATGTAGAAAATGAAATCCGTGAGGCGATTGCCTCGCTGCTCCTGCCTTCGCTGGTGATGGTCTGCTTTACGTTAATGCTCTCATTCTGGGCTATCAGCTGGATTATTCGCCCGCTGCGTGCGCTGCAAAAAAGTCTGGTCACCCGTTCTGCTGACAATCTCTCCCCTCTGCCGCTGTATTCAGAGATGGACGAAATCGTCGCGGTTACCGGGGCCCTGAATCAACTGCTGGGGCGCCTGGATCATACCCTTCAGCAGGAGCGATTATTCACCGCAGATGCCGCTCACGAACTGCGTACACCGCTTGCCGGATTACGGCTGCATCTTGAACTGCTGGAGCAGGAAGGGGTGAAGCAGGGACCGATGCTGGTTGAACGTATCGATCGGCTGATGCACGTAATTGAACAGCTGTTGATGTTGTCCCGCGCTGGCCAGGCCCTGGCCAGCGGTCATTATCAGACCCTGAGCTGGCAGGAGGTTATCGACCCGCTGCGCCAGGAGATGGACGAACTGCTTGCGCTGCGCCAGCAGACGCTTATCGTCAGCCACAGCACGATGCCGGGCGTGCAGGGCGACGCGGTGCTACTGCGACTGATGCTGCGAAATCTGCTGGAAAATGCCTCACGCTACAGCCCCGAAAACAGCATGATCACCCTGCTGCTGGAAAGCGATGAGACCGGAAGTCGGGTGACCGTGCGTGATGAAGGTACGGGTATTGCCGCCGGCGCGGTGAGTGATGCCATAAAAGCCTTCCGCCGTATGGATCAGCGCTATGGCGGCAGCGGGCTGGGGCTGAATATCGTTCAGCGCATTGTGCAGATTCATCGCGGTGAACTCACCCTGACCAACCGCACTGACCGCAGCGGTCTCAATGCCAGCTGCTGGCTACCTGAGCGACTCGACTAAAATCCCCCCAGACAAAAATCCCCCATGATTTCATACCGATTCAATCAGCAATGCTTACCTTTTATGTGGGATAGTTTGTCCTTCTTCTGCCACAATTTGCAGCAAATACGGCGCACCAGCACCATCGTGTAATGTTCTCGTTACGATAACTAAATTAATTTACCTTTATTGACACTCTACAATAATCGACGTAGCTTACTGCTCCTGAAAACAAATGATAATAATTCTTACTACGTTTATCATTTAAATGAGGATGCGCGATGGAATCGTTAACGTCAGAAAGTACGCTACAGTTTGCCTCACAGGCGGCAGCCCGTGGCTTTTTCTTTATGTCGCCCTGGCGGAGCCTGGCAGCACAGGGCTGCTTTACTACCGTCACGACTCCTGCCTTTGGCGGAGAGTCTCTGCAAGGGGAGTTTCAGCAGGAGATCCGCCAGCGTTTCCTGGAAGCGAAACGCCAGGGGATCGTCAATCCGGTACTCGTCGGGGCCATCCCCTTCGATGCCAGCCAGCCCTCTTCCCTGTTTATTCCTGAATCCAGCCACTACTTTGATGGCAGGGCCTTCCGACAGCAAATGAGTGCGCCAGAGAGCAAACTGCCGGAGGTGGTCCGGCGCACGGCGCTACCGGAGCAGGATGATTTCATGCAGATGGTCAGCAAAGCGGTTGAGGCCACCAGCGCTCAACGGCTGGACAAAGTGGTACTGTCCCGCCTGATGGAGATCGTCACTGCAGAGCAGGTGGATATTGCCAATCTGATGACGCGCCTGATGACACAGAACCCCGGCAGCTATAACTTCCACGTGCTCCTGCCAGAGGGCGGATCTCTGCTCGGTGCCAGCCCGGAGCTGCTGCTGCGTAAACAGGGCCACCGATACTTTACCCATCCGCTGGCGGGTTCTGCCCGTCGTGAAAGCGATGCGGAGAAAGATCGTTTCGCCGGTCAGCAGTTGATGAACTCCAGCAAAGATCGTTACGAACATAAGCTGGTTACTGACGCCATGCGCGATGTGCTGCAACCACGCAGCGCCTCTCTCACCCTGCCTTCAACACCTGAACTGCTCACCACGTCAACGCTCTGGCATCTGGGCACCGCCATTGAAGGTGAAGTCAGCCACCAGGCCGATACGGCCCTGTCTCTGGCCTGCCTGCTGCATCCGACCCCGGCGCTGAGCGGTTTCCCGCACGCCTCCGCACAGAAACTGATCGCTGAACTTGAGCCAT
Organism: Erwinia sp. Eh17-17; assembly: GCF_039675725.1. Lineage (NCBI taxonomy): Bacteria > Pseudomonadati > Pseudomonadota > Gammaproteobacteria > Enterobacterales > Erwiniaceae > Erwinia > Erwinia sp. Eh17-17. The sequence goes on from NZ_JBDFQT010000008.1 coordinate 86,545, forward strand.
TCAATCGCGGCCTGTTTGGCGGCATCGTCGGCTGGTGTGATGAGCACGGTAACGGCGAGTGGGTGGTCACCATCCGCTGCGGCAAAGTCAACGGCAACCGCGTTCGCCTGTTTGCCGGTGCCGGCATTGTCCCGGCCTCCAGTCCGGAGTCCGAATGGCGGGAAACCGGCGTCAAGCTGAACACCATGCTCCGTGCTTTTGGCCTTAACTAAAGAGTGCTGCTATGACCATCCCTTATACACGCTGGCCGGACGATCTGGCCGCACAGTATCGTGCTAAAGGTTACTGGCAGGATCTGCCGCTAACCGATATTTTGCAGCGCCACGCTGACAGCAGCGCCATTGCGGTGATCGACGGCGCACGCCGCTACCGCTATTGCGATCTGGCGCAGCAGTCAGACCGCCTGGCCGCGTCGCTGCAACGCCAGGGCCTGAAGTCAGGCGATACTGCTCTGGTCCAGTTGGGCAACATCGCGGAATTCTATGTCACTTTTTTTGCCCTGTTGAAAATTGGCGTCGCCCCGGTCAACGCGCTGTTCAGCCACCAGCGCAACGAACTGAGCGCTTACGCTGTGCAAATTCAGCCCGCGTTGCTGATTGCCGACCGTCAGCACAGTCTGTTTGGCAACGACGATTACCTCAGTCAGCTGCGGCAGGCGATCCCGGCGCTGAAGGTAGTGGCACTGCACAATGAAAGCAGCCTCGCGCTTTCATTGTCAGGGCTGATTGACGCCGACGCCGGGGATTTCACGGCCAGCCCCTCTGCTGCGGATGAAGTCGCCTTCTTCCAGCTCTCCGGGGGCAGTACCGGCACGCCGAAGCTGATCCCGCGTACCCACAATGATTATTACTACAGCATTCGTGGCAGCGTGGACATTTGCCAGTTCAACCAGCACACGCGTTACCTCAATGCCCTGCCCGCTGCCCATAACTACGCCCTGAGCTCACCGGGCTCACTCGGCGTATTTTATGGCGGAGGATGCGTGGTGATGGCCAGCGATCCCAGTGCGAATCTCTGCTTCCCGTTGATCGAGCAGCATCAGGTCAACGTCGCGGCCCTGGTGCCACCGGCCGTCAGCCTGTGGTTACAGGCTATTCAGGAGTGGGGTAGCAACCGCGCACTGGCCTCACTGACGCTGCTGCAGGTCGGCGGCGCACGACTTAGTGAATCACTGGCGGCACGAATCCAGACCGACATTGGCTGCCAGCTGCAGCAGGTGTTTGGCATGGCTGAAGGCCTGGTCAACTACACCCGGCTTGATGATGACCCGCAGCACATTCTGACCACCCAGGGCCGCCCTATTTCCGACGATGACGAAGTCTGGGTGGCCGACGAAGCCGGTAATCCGCTGCCCGCCGGAGAAACCGGTCGCCTGATGACCCGTGGTCCCTATACCTTCCGCGGCTATTTCAACAGCCCGGAACACAATGCCGCCAGTTTTGACGATCGGGGTTTCTACTGCTCCGGCGATCTGATTTCCATTGCCCGGGATGGTTACATCACCGTGCAGGGGCGGGAGAAAGACCAGATCAATCGCGGGGGCGAAAAGATCGCAGCAGAAGAGATCGAGAACCTGCTGCTGCGCCACGCTGACGTGATCCACGCCGCTCTGGTGTCGATGGAAGACAGTCTGATGGGCGAAAAAAGCTGTGCGTTTATTGTGGCGCGCCGCCCGCTGAAGCCGGTGGCACTGCGCCGTCATCTGCGCGAGCTGGGCGTGGCTGAATTCAAACTGCCCGATCGCATTGAGTACGTCGATGCATTGCCGCTGACCCCGGTGGGGAAAGTAGACAAAAAGCGCCTGCGTCAGCAGTTGGCCACTCAGCAGAACGGATAAATTTCAGGAGATATTAATGGCTATTCCAAAGCTGGACTCTTACGCGCTGCCAACCGCAGCGGAACTACCGACCAACAAAGTCAGCTGGGCATTTGAACCGGACCGTGCCGCACTGTTGATCCATGATATGCAGGACTATTTCCTCAATTTCTGGGGCAAAGATAGCCCCCTGATTGAGCAGGTGGTGGCGAACATTGCCCGCCTGCGCGCATATTGCAAATCCCAGGGGATCCCGGTGTTCTATACCGCGCAGCCGAATGAGCAGAGCGCCGAAGATCGTGCCCTGCTGAACGATATGTGGGGACCGGGTCTGAACAAACACCCTGACCAGCAGAAAGTGGTCGCCGCCCTGGCTCCGGACGAAAACGACCAGGTGCTGGTGAAATGGCGCTACAGCGCGTTCCACCGTTCGCCGCTGGAGTCGATTCTCAATGAAACCGGACGCGACCAGCTGATCATCTGCGGCGTGTACGCCCACATTGGCTGCCTGACCACGGCAACTGACGCCTTTATGCGCAACATCAAGCCATTTATGGTTGCCGACGCGCTGGCTGACTTCAGCCGTGAAGAGCACATGATGTCACTGACCTACACCGCTGGCCGCAGCGGCCGCGTGGTGATGACGGAAATGCTGTTACCGCTGCCGCAGAGCAAAGCGCAGCTCCGCGCCGTGGTATTGCCGCTGCTGGATGATGACAGCGACGACCTTGATAACAGTGAAAACCTGGTCGACTACGGTCTGGACTCGGTGCGCATGATGGCGCTGGCCGCCCGCTGGCGCCAGGTACACAGCGATATCGATTTCATCGCGCTGGCCAAAAACCCCAGCATTGATGCCTGGTGGGATCTGCTGTCACGGGAGCCTGCCTGATGTCGTGTCGCTTTGACTTCAGTGGTAAGCAGGTCTGGATCACTGGCGCAGGCCAGGGAATTGGCTACCATACCGCACTGGCGTTTGTCGCTGCGGGCGCGAACGTCACCGGTTTCGATAAACAGTTTTCACCAGCGGATTACCCGTTCCAGTGTGTCACTGTCGATATTTCCGACGCCGCCCAGGTAAAACACGTCTGCCAGCAGAGACTGTCTGATACGCCGCGCCTGGACGTGCTGGTCAATGCTGCCGGGATTTTACGTACCGGGACGACCGACGAACTGGCCGTTGAAGACTGGCAGGCCTGCATGGCGGTTAACGCCGGAGGAGCTTTCAACCTGTTCCAGCAGACGCTGCCCCTGTTCCGTCGCCAGCGCACCGGCGCGATCGTCACTATCGCCTCTAATGCCGCCCACGCGCCGCGTATGGGTATGTCGGCTTACGGGGCATCCAAAGCCGCACTGCGCAGCCTGTGCCTCACCGTGGGGCTGGAAATGGCTCCCTTTGGCGTGCGTTGCAATATCGTTTCTCCTGGCTCCACCGACACGGCAATGCAGCGCAGCCTGTGGCACAGGCCGGAGGATGAGCAGCAGATGATTGCCGGTTACCCGGATCAGTACAAACTGGGCATTCCACTGCAAAAAATTGCGCAACCGCAGGAGATCGCCAATGCGGTGCTGTTCCTTGCCTCGGACAGTGCCAGCCATATTGTGTTGCAGGATATTGTGGTCGACGGCGGAGCAACCCTGGGAGCCTGATATGTGGAAACGACAAAGTAGTCTGGCTGAGCTGAATCAGATGGCTGAAGGCACGCTGATTGCCGGCCTGGGCATGGTCTTTACCCGACTGGAAGCGGATCTGCTGGAAGCCACCATGCCGATGGATGACCGTACCCGGCAGCCTTTTGGCCTGCTGCACGGCGGTGCATCGGTCGCACTGGCGGAGTCTCTGGGGTCAATGGCAGGCTGGCTCTGTTCTCAGCCGGGTCAGAATGTGGTGGGCACTGAAGTCAGCGCCAGCCATCTGCGTGCGGTGTACAACGGGACGGTGCGCGGGATTTGTCGCGCGCTGCACAGCGGCAGCATGAACCAGGTGTGGCAGATTGAGATCGTCAATGCGCAGGGCCAGCTGTGCTGTATTACCCGGCTCACGACCGCTATTATCGGTTAAGTTTGCGATGCAGAATAGAAAACGGGACGCCAGTGGCGTCCCGTTTTATCTGGTGGAGATTAACGCTGATAGACGGTTTCAACGCCTTCTTCGTCGTCTTCATCCCAGTCATCATCCCAGTCGTCATCTTCTTCTTCGACTTCAGGCTGGGTCTCTTCCAGCTGCTGGCGATGGTAATCATCCCACATGAATTCCACTTTCTCTGGCTGCTTCGCTTCCAGTTCGGCTTCTTTCGGGTTGGCAATGATGAAGGACATCAGGTCCCAGCACAGCGCATTGACGCCCGAACGGTTAGCGGCAGAGATCAGATAATACTTCTCTGTCCAGCCCAGCGCGTCAGCAATGGCTTTCGCCCGTGATTCCGCCTCTTCCTGGTCAAGCAGGTCAACTTTGTTGAACACCAGCCAGCGTGGCTTCTGGAACAGCTTATCACTGTATTTTTCCAGCTCGCCGAGGATGATACGGGCATTTTCAACCGGATCGCTTTCATCAATCGGTGCCAGATCAATGGTGTGCAGCAGCACACGGCAGCGCTCAAGGTGTTTCAGGAAGCGAATACCCAGACCTGCGCCATCGGAAGCGCCTTCGATCAGTCCCGGAATATCGGCCACCACGAAGCTCTGCTCGCTATCCATACGTACCACACCGAGGCTGGGAACCAGGGTAGTAAACGGATAATCAGCCACTTTAGGCTTGGCGGCGGAAACGGCGCGAATAAAGGTCGATTTACCCGCATTTGGCAGGCCGAGCATGCCGACGTCGGCCAGCAGCATCAGCTCCAGCTGCAGATCGCGCTTCTCGCCCGGCGTGCCCATGGTTTTCTGACGTGGGGTACGGTTTACGGATGACTTGAAACGGGTGTTACCCAGACCGTGCCAGCCGCCTTTAGCGACCATCATTTTCTGCTGATGATGCGTCATATCGCCGAGGGTTTCACCGGTGCCCTGGTCGATAATACGCGTCCCGACCGGAACCTTAACCACGATATCGACACCGCGTTTACCGGTACAGTCACGGCTCTGGCCGTTCTGCCCACGTTCTGCGCGGAAGGATTTTTCAAAGCGATAGTCGATCAGAGTATTGAGGTTTTCGTCAGCCTGCATATACACATCGCCGCCGTCGCCGCCGTCGCCGCCGTCCGGGCCACCGCGTGGAATATATTTCTCACGACGGAAGCTCACGCAGCCATTACCGCCGTCGCCAGCCACTACCAGGATCGTCGCTTCATCAACAAACTTCATTTTACTTCTCCGTCACTCATACGCCCGTGGCCCGATGCAGATGGCACCGGAACGGGATTGCTCCGCCGTGGCCATAAGCGATGACCAATTGCGGAAAACATGGCGCCTGACACCACGACGATTGCTCCGACAAACCCTAAGGTATTGAGCTGCGGAATGGCAAAAAAGTCGGGCCAGCCAAGCGATAAAAATTCTGAAAACAGCAGGGTAAAGAGTGGCGTCAGCGTCACAATTGCACTGACCTGCGCCGCCTGCCAGCGTGCGTAGGCTTCCGCCAGTGCGCCATAACCCACCAGGGTATTGAGCACACAAAAAATCAGACAGCCCAGTTGCCAGCTATCTAATTGCCATATCAGTTCAAGATGAGCCAAAGGCAATAACGTCACTGCACATAAAGTGTACAGCAAAAACAGGATCTGCTGCGAGCCCAGTCGACGCAGTAAAATTTTTTGCGTCACACCGTATACTACCCACACCAGCGCCGCACTGACGCCCAGAATCACACCCCAGGTATAATCGGTCAGACGGGTAAAAATTTCTATCAGGCTGGTATTGAAGAACATCACCAGGCCGCACAGTAACGTCAGCACACCGATAATCTGGCTGCCGCGCATCTTCTCTTTAAGGATAAAGACACTGGCCAGCATCATGCCAGCGGGGGCCAGCTGAGCAATCACCTGGGATGCCGTGGGGCTGAGATACTGCAACGAAGAACCAAACAGTACAAAGTTCCCGACCAGCCCGGCGGTGGCGACCACAACCCACACCAGCCAGCGCGGATGACGAAAGAAATCACGCGGCGGTAGCTGACGTTTCAGCGCAAGGATCGCGCCCAGACCAAAGGCAGCAAGGGAAAAGCGATAGAACACCACGGTGAACGGATCCATCACCTGTAGCACCACTTTCATGGCAATAGGCAACGACCCCCAGCTCATGGCAGTCACCAGCGCAAGCGCAATACCCATTCCTGCCTGCTGTTTGATCGCTAACATCGGCGTACCCTGACAGAATGTAAAAAGCCCCGCAGTCTAGTGCGGGGCTTTTATTTTCGCAGCTGTGAACGGCCTGAAAGCCGTTCCGCGGCACGAAAACCTAATTACTCAGCAACGATGCTGATGTATTTACGGTTGTTCGGGCCTTTAACTTCGAACTGGACCTTGCCGTTTGCAGTAGCAAACAGAGTGTGGTCACGACCGCAGCCTACGTTGGTGCCCGCGTGGAATTTAGTGCCACGCTGACGAACGATGATGCTACCAGCCAGTACAGATTCGCCGCCGAAACGTTTTACGCCCAGACGTTTTGCATTGGAGTCACGACCGTTACGAGTCGAGCCACCAGCTTTCTTATGTGCCATTTGTCAGATCTCCTGTTATGCGCTGATGCCAGTGATCTTCACATCAGTGAACCACTGACGGTGACCCTGCTGCTTACGGTAATGCTTACGACGACGGAACTTAACAATCTTGATTTTGTCGCCACGACCGTGAGCAACGATTTCCGCTTTGATCACGCCACCTGAAACTAAAGGCGCGCCGATTTTAACGTCTTCGCCATTGGCAATCATCAGAACCTGGTCGAATTCAATAACTTCGCCGGTTGCGATGTCCAGCTTTTCCAGGCGAACGGTCTGACCTTCGCTTACTCGGTGTTGTTTACCACCACTTTGGAAAACCGCGTACATATAAACTCCGCTCTCGCGCTTGCCTTCTTTGATTTCAGGCTGCGCTATAAATATTCACAATAGGGCGCGAATTCTACGCAACTTCCCGGGTAAAGACAAGTGCCTGTTACGCTGTATTGCAGAAAAAAAACGCAACACGAATGGGGACGTTTCACCGCCGCGTTTTTCAAGTACAATCTGTCATACATTTCATGCCACAGGCACGGGTTAAGGCGCTTATCATAGCAGCGAACTGAGCGATAGCTGAAAAGACTGATGAACTTAGAACAGATAAACGAACTCACCGCGCAAGATATGGCGGACGTCAATGCGACAATACTCGACCAGCTGAACTCGGATGTATCCCTTATCAACCAGCTGGGCTACTACATTATCAGCGGCGGAGGGAAACGTATCCGCCCAATGATCGCGGTGCTTGCTGCACGCGCCGTCAATGATTACGCCGGTAAGCAGCATATTACCGTCGCAGCACTGATCGAATTTATCCACACTGCGACACTGCTACACGACGATGTCGTGGATGAGTCAGACATGCGCCGCGGCAAGGCGACCGCCAACGCGGCGTTTGGCAATGCGGCCAGCGTGCTGGTCGGTGACTTCATCTACACCCGTGCTTTCCAGATGATGACCAGTCTGGGTTCGCTGAGGGTACTGGCGCTGATGTCGGAAGCGGTCAACGTGATTGCTGAAGGGGAAGTTTTACAGTTGATGAACTGTAACGACCCTGATATCACCGAAGAGAGCTACATGCGGGTGATTTACAGCAAAACCGCGCGGTTGTTCGAGGCGGCGGCACAATCCTCGGCGATCCTTGCGGGGGCAACGACCGCGCAGGAGCAGGCGCTGCAGGATTATGGTCGCTACATTGGCACCGCATTCCAGCTGATCGACGATCTGCTGGATTACAGCGCCGATGGTAAAACGCTGGGTAAAAACGTTGGTGACGATCTGAGTGAAGGCAAACCGACGCTGCCGCTGCTGCACGCCATGCGTAACGGTACCCCTGAACAGTCGGCCATGATCCGTTCAGCCATTGAAGAGGGTAACGGTCGTCATTTACTGGAACCTGTTCTGGAAACCATGCGCGCCTGTGGTTCGCTGGAATGGACCCGTGATGCCGCGGAGAAAGAAGCCGATAAAGCGATCGCCGCACTGAAAGTCTTGCCCGAATCACCGTGGCGTAGCGCGCTGGAAGCGCTGGCTCATATGTCCGTGCAACGCGAATTTTAATCTCAGAAATCATCAGGAAAGCACGGTGACCCGTGCTTTCTTCTTTCTCACACCCGTGTTCTTCCCCGCAAACCTTCCCTCCCGCTCTCTTCCTCCTGAGGCAGTCTCAGAACGGTACCTGCTATTTTGCGTAGCATTGCGCAAAACAGGCATTACCTTCGAAATTAACTGGAATTTTATAGAAACTATTTGCTATAAATATCCTGTTATAGCGAATTATAACAAGTTGCTTTATCAGGATAATAACGACAACAGGCTGGCACTGAAGAACTTATCCCGCCCCTGTTTTCCAGAAGTGTCCATGGAGGACAAACAGATGAAACACACCCCGCAAGACTGGCATCCCGCTGATATCATCGCCGCATTACGTAAACAAGGCACCACCCTGGCGGCCGAGTCCCGCAAGGCAGGTTTAAGCTCATCAACGCTCGCCAATACGCTCTGTCGCCCGTGGCCTAAAGGGGAATGGCTGATCGCCGATGCCCTGAATGTTCATCCGGCGGAAATCTGGCCCAGTCGCTATTACGACCCCAGAACACATCAACTCATCGATCGTAAAAAGCTGATTAGGGGATAAAAAAAGGGCCGGTATTGACTACCGACCCTGAGTTGCTCGCAGGAGAATTACTCTTCGCCGCTCACACGCTGGATGTTTGCCCCAAGGGCAATCAGCTTGTCTTCAATATGCTCATAGCCGCGATCGATGTGGTAGATACGGTCAACCACTGTCGTACCTTCCGCAATGCATCCTGCCAGCACCAGGCTGGCTGACGCACGCAGATCGGTCGCCATCACCTGTGCTCCGGAGAGTTTCTCCACGCCATGACAAATCAGCGTGTTGCTCTCAATTTCACCGTGTGCACCCATACGAACCAGCTCAGGCACATGCATGAAGCGGTTTTCGAAAATGGTTTCGGTGATCACGCCCGTACCTTCCGCGACCAGGTTCAGCAGGCTGAACTGTGCCTGCATATCGGTCGGGAAGCCAGGGTGAGGCGCGGTACGCAGGTTGACGGCTTTTGGCCGCTTGCCGTGCATATCCAGGCTAATCCAGTCGCTACCGATTTCAATATCGGCCCCGGCTTCGCGCAGTTTGGCCAGTACCGCATCCAGCGTGTCTGGCTGAGCCGCACGGCAGACAACCTTGCCGCCTGAAATCGCCGCCGCCACCAGGAATGTACCGGTTTCGATACGGTCTGGCAGTACGCGATAAACACCACCGCCCAGACGTTCAACGCCCTCGATGATAATACGATCGCTACCTGCTCCGGTGATTTTTGCCCCAAGGGTATTGAGGAAGTTCGCGGTATCCACAATTTCTGGCTCACGCGCGGCATTCTCAATAATCGTCGTTCCGGTAGCCAGCGTCGCTGCACTCATGATGGTCACGGTCGCGCCAACGCTGACTTTATCCATCACGATATGCGCACCTTTCAGGCGACCATCAACAGAAGCCTTAACGTAGCCCTCTTCCAGCTTAATCGTTGCGCCAAGCTGTTCCAGGCCGGTGATATGCAGGTCAACCGGGCGGGCGCCGATAGCACAGCCGCCAGGGAGAGATACCTGACCCTGACCGAAGCGCGCCACCAGCGGGCCAAGCGCCCAGATGGAAGCACGCATGGTTTTCACCAGGTCATACGGCGCACAGTAGATATTGACGTCACTGGCATCGAGATGCACAGAACCGTTGCGTTCAGCCTTAACACCTAACTGACTGAGCAGTTTCATGGTGGTATCGATGTCCTTCAGTTTCGGGACATTCTGAATCTCTACCGGCTCTTCAGCCAGCAAAGCAGCGAACAGGATCGGCAATGCGGCATTTTTAGCGCCGGAAATTGTGACTTCACCACTCAGTCGGGTCGGACCCTGTACACGAAATTTATCCATTGCAACTGCTCTCTGTTGTCAGTCAAAAAATCTGCTGCTCAGCTGTCACCACGCGACGCGTGGCAGACGCTGTGCAGCTTAGAAACCGTTTAGTTTACGGTCGCGTGCCCACTCTTCAGGAGTGTAGGTCTTAATGGAGACCGCATGAATGCGGTTATCGGCGATGTAAGCCATCAGGGGTGCATAGACCGTCTGTTGCTTTTTAACGCGGCTCAGTTCACCGAACAGCTCACCCACGGCGATAACCTGGAAATGGCTGCCATCACCAGTAACGTGGACTTCCTGCAGGGGTAAGGCGTCCATCAACACGGACTGAATTTCACTATTTTCCATGATGCTTTTAAATTCACTTGATAATAAACAGGCACACATCTTAGTGGAATCTGCCCCACTCTTAAACAAGCAAAAAATGCCTGCGGCGTCAGAAAAAGAGTAAATGAGAATGGATAACACTAAGGACGTTAAATGAGAAAGGAACCGGCGAACCGATTCCTGAGGGAAAAATGAGCAAACTCATGATGTTCCATCGCGACGGCACCTGCGATGCCCGCCGCAGTGAATCAGTCGCTCCCTGCTATAATTTTCTGCAGATTGTACAGCGTAATCAGCGAACTGAGTTTGTCGGTAATGCCGGTAAACCGGGGGACACGCCCCCGCGCTATCGCAATCTGACGCAGATGGACCAGCAATGCCAGCCCGCCCGAATCCACGCGATCCAGCCCGGACACATCGATGGTTTCAACCCGCTGCATCACCGCATCACGCTGCTGCCAGAGCGGCAGCAGGGTTTCGCGCTGCAGCTCACCGAAGAGACGCAAATTATCCGTCTCAACCTCCCAACGCAGCTGACCACTCATTACGACTTCTTATCCAGTGTAATCGGCTGGTTAGCGTAGGACTTCAGCTGCTCGGTCAGGCCATCAATCCCTTTCTTACGCAGGATATCGCTCCACTCATTCTGTTTAGTGGTGATCATACTGACGCCTTCCGCGATCATGTCATACGCCTGCCAGTGGTTACTGACGCTGTTTTTACGCCACTGGAAATCCAGGCGAACCGGCGGGCGGCCATTCGGGTCAACGATGGTGACGCGAATAGCAATAATGTTGGCATCTCCCAGCGGCTGCGCCGGTGCAATCTGGTAGGTCTGGCCGTTGTACATGGCCAGCGCCTGGCCATAGGCCTGCGTCAGATAATCACCGAAGGCTTTGAAATAGGCCTCACGCTGCGCCGGCGTCGCTTCTTTGTAGTAGCGGCCGAGCACCAGTGCGCCAGCGTATTTGATCTGCACATACGGCAGCAGTTCTTCACGCACGATCTGGCGCAGATAATTAGGATCCTGCTTAATTTTTGGCTGTTCAGTTTTCAGGCGAGTAAAGGTTTTCTCCGCGGCTTCACCCATTAACTTATAAGGATCGGTCTGATCCGCTGCGGCATTAGCTGCCACTGGTGCGATCATCAACATGGCTACCATCAGTAAACGTTTAAACATTACTTACCCTCTTCTGAATGAGTCACGGCGGGTGCAGGCTCTGAAGCCGGCTGGTCATCCGACGCAGATGTATTTTTATCTTTGTCGTCGCCACTGCCACTTTTATACAAGAACTGTCCAATCAGGTCTTCCAGCACCATCGCAGACTTGGTGTCCTGGATAGTGCCGCCATCTTTGAGTGTAGCGGTCCCCATTTCCGGGTCATCAAAGCCGATGTTCAGCGCCAGGAACTGTTCGCCCAACAGGCCGGAAGTCCTTACCGCCAGTGAACTGGTGTCAGGAATATTGTTGTATTTATCTTCAATATCCATCGTGACCTTAGGTGAGTAGGTTTTCGGGTCCAGACTGATATCCGTCACGCGACCGATCGCTACCCCACCGACTTTCACCGGGGAGCCTGATTTCAGGCCACCGATATTGTCGAAAGTAGCATACAGTTTCCAGGTCGGCTCATTGCCGAGTGACTTCAGGTCGGCCACGCGCAGACAGAGAAAAATAATCGCGCACAGCGCCAGCAGTAAGAAGGCACCTACCCAAATTTCGCTTTTTTTCGTTTGCATCGAATCAGTTCCCAAACATCAGTGCCGTAAGCACAAAATCCAGACCGAGCACTGCCAGTGAAGCATGTACTACGGTACGCGTCGTTGCCCGACTAATCCCTTCAGAGGTCGGAATGGCGTCATAGCCGTTAAACAGCGCAATCCAGGTGACGGTCACCGCAAAAACGGCGCTCTTGATCACGCAGTTGACAATATCGGTGCGCAGATCGACCGCGTTCTGCATCGCTGACCAGAAGAATCCGGCATCGATGCCCTTCCAGCTCACACCAACCAGACTGCCGCCCAGCACACCTACCGCCACAAAAATCAGCGTAAGCAGAGGCATACTGATCACCCCTGCCCAGAAGCGCGGAGAGATGATGCGCCGCAGAGGGTCAACCGCCATCATTTCCATGCTGGAAAGCTGTTCAGTGGCTTTCATCAAGCCAATTTCTGCGGTCAGCGCCGAACCGGCCCGTCCGGCAAACAGCAGCGCGGTGACTACCGGCCCGAGTTCACGCAGCAGCGATATCGCCACCATCATCCCCAGGCTGGTTTCGGCGCTGTAGGTTTTCAGCACCAGAAAACCCTGCAGACCAAGCACCATGCCGATAAACAACCCGGACACCAGCACAATTAATAACGACAATACACCGACACTGTATAACTGTTTTATCAGTAGCGGCGCATGCTTGCGGAAGCGGGGAATGCCAAATAGTGCATGGAATAACATTAACCCTGCACGGCCAAAGGAGGCGCAGGTGTTAATCCCTTTTCGCCCTAGTGATGCCAGTGCGCTTAGAAACATCAGTCTTTCACCCTCCCTGAGCCGACTAAATCTTGCAAATAATCCCCAGCAGGGAAGCGGAATGGCACCGGCCCGTCAGCAATGCCATCGATAAACTGACGTACGCGGGCATCGTTATTTTCATGAAGTTCTGAGGCCGTACCCTGCGCGATAACTTTCTGATCGGCAATGATATACGCATAGTCGGCAATGCTCAGCACTTCCGGCACATCGTGAGATACCACGATACAGGTGACGCCTAAAGCATGATTGAGTTCATCGATTAATTTTACCAGCACCCCCATCGTGATGGGATCCTGCCCAACAAAAGGCTCGTCAAACATAATCAAATCAGGTTCCAGCGCGATAGCACGCGCCAGTGCAGCACGCCGCGCCATTCCTCCTGAGAGTTCAGAAGGCATCAGGTTCGCAGCACCACGCAGGCCTACCGCTTCCAGTTTCATCATGACCGTACTGTTCAGCAACGGCAGCGGTAATCTGGAGTGTTCCCTCAGCGGCCATGCCACGTTGTCAAATACCGTCAAATCGGTAAACAACGCCCCTGACTGAAAAAGCATACTCATTTTTTTTCGCGCTTCATAAAGGCCTGAGCGCGAAAGCGTGGGGATATTCTCACCGTTAAACCAGATTTGACCGCTGTCGGGAGGAATCTGGCCCCCGATCAAACGCAGCAGCGTGGTTTTACCAATGCCGGATGGCCCCATGATTGCGGTAACTTTTCCTTTGGGCACCGTAAGCGAGATGTTATCGAAAATCAGCCGGTTGCCACGGGAAAAACTCACTCCCTGGACATCCACCAGATTCATCTCCGTCTGGCTCATAGTTACCTCGATCTCTATTTTAAGGCGATTAATTTACTCCCGATGGTAGCGCAATACCCTTCGGGCTGGACACTTTTACAGAAACTTACCTCTGTTACGTAGCTAAAGTTGGCATAAGTTTTACTTTTTGCCCTGAGACCGTCAAAATCACAGCCATCAAAATACCTGACCCGACTCGTTGCCACTACCCGTCACTGACGATAATACCTCACTAAAAGGACACTGCATGCTCGTTGCTACAGCACTACTGATTATCGGTTTAGTCTTACTGGTTTATGGAGCCGATCGTCTGGTGTTTAGCGCCGCCATTTTGTGTCGTGCTATAGGGATCCCGCCACTGATCATCGGGATGACGGTCGTCGGTATCGGCACCTCACTACCCGAACTGATTGTCTCCTTTTCTGCCGCCTCACACGGACAGATGGACATTGCAGTGGGTACAGCAATGGGGTCGAATATTACCAATATTTTACTGATATTGGGAGGCGCGGCGTTACTCCATCCGCTTACCGTGCATTCTAACCTGATCCGTCGTGAACTGCCGCTGATGCTGCTGGTCACGCTGCTGTGTGGGGTAACGCTGTTCGATAACGAACTGAGCCGAAATGACGGACTGGCGCTGATCGCCATTGCCGCACTTTATCTGTGGTTCATTATAAAGATAGCTCGCCGCGCTGAACGCGATAACAATGACTCCCTGACCCGTGAACAACTGGCGGAACTGCCTCGCGATGATGTGGGTAATACCGTCGCGTTTCTGTGGCTGGCGGTGGCGCTGATTGTCCTCCCGATGTCCACGCGAATGGTGATCGATAACGCGACGGTCATCGCTGACTATTTCGGTGTCAGTGAACTGGTTATTGGCCTGACCATCATTTCAGTGGGCACCAGCCTGCCTGAGCTGGCGACCGTGATTGCCGGGGCGCTAAAAGGTGAAGATGATATCGCTATCGGCAACCTGATTGGCTCAAACATTTATAATACCGCTATTGTGCTGGGGCTTCCGGCACTGATTCATCCCGGCACACTCGACACCGCTATCTTTGCCCGTGATTACTGGGTCATGCTCGGTGTCAGTGCCGTGTTTACACTGATCTGTTTGCAGCGCAGTCGCCGTATTGGACGGCTGGCTGGCACGCTGCTGTTGTGCGGATTTATCGTCTGGGTCGGAATGCTGTACGGCTTCCCCTCAGTGACCTTCTGGTAAAAGGACTGGATAATGATGGCGTCTAACACTGCCTGTCCCGGCTTTGACTTTCAACAGGCCGGGAAAGAAGTATTACGAATTGAACGCGAAGGGCTGGAGCAGCTCGACCAGTATATCAATGAGGACTTCGCTCGCGCCTGCGAACTGATTTACCACTGCATGGGTAAAGTCGTGGTGATGGGAATGGGCAAATCCGGGCACATCGGTAAGAAGATAGCCGCCACCTTTGCCAGCACCGGCAGTCCGGCATTTTTTGTTCATCCTGCCGAAGCCAGCCACGGCGATCTCGGGATGGTCAGCCCCAGTGATGTAGTGATTGCGATATCCAACTCCGGTGAATCGTCCGAAGTTCTGGCGCTGATCCCGGTGCTGAAACGCCTGCGGGTGACGTTGATCTGCATGACCGGCCGCCCGGAAAGTGCAATGGGGCGCGCGGCGGATGTTCATCTGTGTGTTAAAGTGCCGCAGGAAGCCTGCCCACTGGGGCTGGCTCCGACCACCAGCACCACGGCAACCCTGGTGATGGGAGATGCGCTGGCCGTGGCACTGTTAAAGGCGCGCGGTTTCACACCGGAAGACTTTGCTCTCTCGCACCCTGGCGGCGCGCTGGGGCGTAAGCTGCTGCTGCGCGTTGATGATATCATGCACTCGGGTAGCGAGATGCCGCACGTGAGTCGCGATGCCTCCCTGCGCGATGCGTTGCTGGAAATAACGCGTAAAAACATGGGGATGACGGTGATTTGCAACGATTTGATGAAAATCGAAGGCATTTTCACCGATGGTGATTTACGCCGCGTCTTCGATATGGGTATTGATATCCAGCATGCCGGCATCGACAGCGTGATGACGCCGGGCGGGATCCGCGTGCGGCCCAACACCCTGGCGGTAGATGCGCTGAATCTGATGCAGAGTAAAAATATTACCTGTGTCATGGTAGCCGATGGCGACACACTGCTGGGCGTGGTGCACATGCATGACATGCTGCGGGCTGGCGTGGTTTAACCTAAGGAATCGAATAATAATGAGTCATCCACCAGCCACCGTAGAGACCTGTTACGGTGCAGTCAGTCTGCAGGTCATGACGCAGGCGCAGAACATAAAACTGCTGATCTGCGATGTTGACGGCGTCATGTCGGACGGCGTGATCTACCAGGGTAACAGCGGCGAAGAGCTGAAGGCCTTCAATGTGCGCGATGGCTACGGCATCCGCTGTCTGCTGACCAGCGATATTGAGGTGGCCATTATTACCGGCCGCAAAGCCAAATTGCTGGAAGATCGCTGCGCCACGTTAGGGATTACTCATCTTTACCAGGGGCAGACCGATAAGCTTTTGGCCTTCCGCGAACTTCTGGATACACTGTCACTGCGTGCAGAGCAGGTCGCCTACATTGGCGATGACCTGATCGACTGGCCGGTCATGGCCGAAGTGGGTCTGAGCGTGACAGTGGCCGATGCGCACCCGGTTTTACTGCCCCGCGCGGACTACGTGACGCGGATTGCCGGTGGTCGGGGTGCTGTAAGGGAAATTTGCGATCTCATATTGATCGCACAGGGTAAGTTTGATGAGGCCAAAGGGCAGTCTGTATGAGTAAAACAAGACGCTGGATAACACTGATTCTGGCACTGATTGCCATTGTACTGATTGGCTGGAATCTGACGGCGTCGGACGACGACGACGCCGCAAAGAAGACCGATAATAACGAACCGACGTATATGAGCGATAACTCACATACCGTCGTTTATAACCCCGAAGGGGCACTGAGCTATAAGCTGGTCTCTGACAAAGTGACCTACTTTTCCGCTGATGCGGTGAGCTGGTTCGATAACCCGGTGATGATCACTTACGACGAGAACAAGGTGCCAACCTGGTCTGTACGGAGTGATAAGGCAAAACTGACGAACGACCGTATGCTGTATCTGTACGGCCATGTCGAAGTTAACAGCCTGACAAAAGACTCACAGCTTGAGCGTATCAAAACGGATAACGCTCAAATCAACCTGACAACGCAGGACGTCACCTCTGACGATCAGGTAACACTTTATGGCCGCAGCTTTAACTCTACAGGTATGAAGATGCGTGGGAATTTACGGAAGAAAACTGCTGAGTTGATTGAAAAGGTCAAAACATCTTATGAAATTCAAAATGAACAAAAGCCTTAAGTTACTGACTGCGACCCTCCTGCTCGCCGCAAGCGTTCCGGCTTTCGCACTGACCGGCGATTCAGACCAGCCGGTGAACGTGGATTCGGAAAACCAGGCGCTGGATATGCAGGGCAACGTGGCTACCTTCACCGGCAAAGTGATCGTGACGCAGGGAACGATCAAAATCACCGCAGACAAAGTGGTCGTGACCCGTCCAGGCGGCGACAGCAAGAAAACCATTGTGGATGCTTACGGCAACCCGGCGACCTTCTATCAGATGCAGGACAGCGGCAAACCGGTGCAGGGCCACGCCCAGAAAATGCACTATGAGCTGGAAAAGGACCTGGTTGAATTAACCGGCAATGCCTATCTGGAACAGCTCGACAGCAATGTGAAAGGCGATCGTATTACCTATCTGGTGAAAGAGCAGAAAATGCAGGCCTTTGGCAGCACGGGCAAACGTGTCACCACCGTACTGGTACCGTCACAGTTGCAGGACAAAGGCACACCGTCAAACGGTCAGAAAAAGAGTAACTAACGAACATGGCAACCTTAATTGCGGAAAACCTCGCGAAGGCTTACAAAGGCCGCCGCGTGGTTGAAGATGTCAGCCTTCAGGTGAAGTCTGGTGAGATTGTGGGCCTGCTTGGCCCAAACGGTGCCGGTAAAACCACCACGTTTTACATGGTAGTCGGAATTGTGCCGCGTGATGCTGGCCGCATTGTGATCGACGATGAAGACATCAGTATTTTGCCTCTGCACGCGCGCGCGCGCCGTGGCATCGGCTATCTGCCTCAGGAAGCGTCGATCTTCCGCCGCCTGAGTGTCTATGACAACCTGATGGCGGTATTGCAGATCCGTGACGATCTGACCAGCGAGCAGCGTGAAGACCGGGCGAATGAACTGCTGGAAGAGTTCCATATCGAACACCTGCGTGAAAACCTCGGTCAGTCGCTTTCGGGCGGTGAACGCCGTCGCGTGGAGATCGCCCGTGCGCTGGCGGCCAATCCTAAGTTTATTCTGCTGGATGAGCCGTTTGCCGGTGTTGACCCGATTTCTGTTATTGATATTAAAAAAATCATCGAGCACCTGCGCGACAGCGGCCTGGGTGTTCTGATTACCGACCATAACGTCCGTGAAACGCTGGCAGTCTGTGAGCGTGCCTATATCGTCAGCCAGGGGCATTTGATCGCCCACGGCACCCCGGAAGCGATCCTGGCCGATGAACAAGTTAAGCGTGTCTATTTGGGCGAAGAGTTCAGACTCTGATAAGGTGTTTGCATTCGGTAAGATTTCTGGGGAATTAATACTCTGAACATGAAGCAAGGTTTACAACTCAGGCTGAGTCAACAGCTTGCCATGACGCCACAGTTGCAGCAGGCCATTCGCCTGCTGCAACTCTCTACGCTTGAGCTACAGCAGGAAATTCAGTTGGCGCTGGAAAGTAACCCGTTGCTGGAACAGACCGACATTCACGAAGAAATTGATACCCGCGAATATCAGGAAACCGAAGCGCTGGATACCAGAGAAGCGCTGGAACAAAAGGATATGCCCGAAGAGTTACCGCTGGATGCCACGTGGGACGAAATTTATACCGCAGGCACGCCATCAGGGACGGGTACCGATTACCACGACGACGAAATGCCGGTCTATCAGGGTGAAACCACCCAGACGCTACAGGATTATCTGATGTGGCAGGTCGAGCTGACGCCGTTTACCGATACTGACCGCGCCATCGCGACGTCGATTGTGGATGCCGTCGACGACACCGGTTATCTGACGGTTTCGCTGGAAGAAGTGCTTGAGAGTATGGGTAACGATGACCTGACCCTCGACGAAGTGGAAGCGGTGCTGAAACGTGTACAGCGTTTTGACCCGGTGGGCGTGTGTGCGCGTGATTTACGCGACTGTCTGCTGGTTCAGCTGTCACAATTTTCGGCCGATCTACCGCTGCTGAAAGAAGCCCGTCTGATCGTCAGTGAGCACCTCGACCTGCTGGCCAACCATGACTTCCGCAGCCTGATGCGCGTCACCCGCCTCAAAGAAGAGGTGCTGAAAGGTGCGATGCAGGTCATCCAGACGCTCGACCCCCGTCCGGGGCAGTCGATCAATACTCAGGAACCTGAGTATGTCATCCCGGATGTGCTGGTGCGTAAAGTCAGCAATCGCTGGACGGTGGAGCTAAACGCCGACAGCGTGCCACGCCTGAAGATCAACCAGCATTACGCCTCGCTGGGCTCCAGCTCGCGCAGCGATAGTGATTCGCAATTTATCCGCAGTAATCTGCAGGAAGCGAAATGGCTGATTAAAAGTCTGGAAAGCCGCAATGACACATTGTTAAAAGTGACGCGCTGTATTGTCGAACAGCAGCAGGCCTTTTTCGAGCAGGGTGAAGAGCACATGCGCCCGATGGTGCTGGCCGATATTGCCAGTGCGGTAGAAATGCATGAATCGACAATTTCTCGTGTGACCACCCAGAAGTATCTGCACAGTCCACGGGGCATTTTTGAACTGAAGTATTTTTTCTCCAGTCACGTCAATACTGAGGGCGGAGGCGAAGCCTCCTCCACGGCGATCCGTGCGCTGGTGAAAAAGTTAATCTCGACGGAGAATCCCGTCAAACCACTCAGCGACAGCAAGCTGACGACCCTGCTTTCCGAACAGGGAATTATGGTCGCCCGGCGCACTGTGGCAAAATACCGAGAGTCTTTATCCATCCCGCCATCAAATCAGCGCAAACAGCTGGTCTGAACGAACAGAGAAGGAAGACACTATGCAGCTCAATATCACTGGACAACACGTTGAAATCACCGAGCCACTGCGTGATTTTTTGACTGAAAAGTTTGCCAAACTGGAACATTATTTTGATCGGATTAATCAGGTCTATATTGTGTTGAAAGTGGAGAAAGTGACACAGATTGCAGATGCAACGCTGCATGTGAACGGTGGGGAGCTGCATGCCACCTCGGAAGATAAAGACATGTACGCGGCGATTGACGGGTTGATAGACAAGCTCGCACGCCAGTTAAATAAACATAAAGACAAGCTAAAACAACACTAAATCTCACGATGCATTGATTGTTTATTTCGGGCCTCACGGTGGTGAGGACGCTGAAAGCGGTATCGGCTCGTATTCTTCAGGGAATACGAGCCGTTAATCAATACGGCATGTTAATCTCTTGATCTGAACGTCGGTGAAGAACAACCTGCCTGCGGAAGTGAAAAGTTAAGTGAAACTATGATGAACAATGATCTAAAACTGGAACTGGGCTCCGTGCTGAGCGTCTCCTGCACTCGTAATGGCGTACATTGCCAGAGTAAAAAACGGGCGCTGGAAATCATCAGCGAACTGGCGGCTAAACAGCTTAATCTTCCGCATCAGACCATTTTTGAAGCGATCCTGACGCGTGAAAGAATGGGCAGTACCGGTATTGGTAATGGCATTGCCATCCCGCACGGCAAGCTGGAGGAAGATACTCTGCGTGCCGTGGGCGTCTTTATTCGCCTTGACCAGCCCATTGCATTCGATGCGATTGATAATCAGCCTGTGGACCTGCTGTTTGCCCTGCTGGTACCCGCCGATCAATGTAAAACACATCTGCATACGCTCTCTCTGGTGGCCAAGCGCCTGGCGGACAAAACCGTCCTGCGACGCCTGCGTTCAGCACAAAGCGATGAGGATCTTTACCAGATCATCACGGAAGATCACGAAGAGAGCTAGTCAAGCGGGCTAAATGAGGGGAATTGTGAAATGGTGCTGATGATCGTCAGCGGACGTTCAGGCTCAGGTAAGTCAGTTGCCCTGCGGGCGCTGGAGGACATGGGCTTTTACTGCGTGGACAACTTACCCGTCGTCCTGCTGCCAGACCTGGCGAACTCGCTGGCGGAACGTAATATGTCCGCCGCGGTAAGCATTGACGTGCGTAACATGCCGGAATCTCCGGAAGTCTTTGAAACCGCACTGAACAGCCTGCCTGACTGCTTTTCGCCGCAGCTGCTGTTCCTTGATGCCGACCGCAATACGCTGATTCGCCGCTACAGCGATACCCGCCGTCTGCATCCGCTCTCCAGTAAGAATCTGTCGCTGGAAAGCGCGATTGATGAAGAGAGCGACCTGCTGGAACCGCTGCGTTCCCGCGCCGACCTGATTATCGATACATCGGAAATGTCAGTACACGAGCTGGCAGAAATGCTGCGTACCCGCCTGCTGGGCAAGCGTGAGCGTGAGCTGACCATGGTGTTCGAGTCTTTTGGCTTCAAACACGGTATCCCGATTGATGCGGACTACGTTTTTGACGTGCGTTTTCTGCCTAACCCGCACTGGGACCCGAAGCTGCGCCCGATGACCGGTCTTGACCGCCCGGTTGCCGCTTTCCTCGACCGTCATACCGAAGTGCATAACTTTATCTATCAGACACGCAGCTACCTTGAGCTGTGGCTACCGATGCTGGAAACCAACAACCGTAGCTATCTGACCGTGGCCATAGGCTGCACTGGCGGCAAACACCGTTCTGTATATATTGCTGAACAGCTGGCAGATTACTTCCGCTCACGCGGTAAAAACGTACAGTCCCGTCACCGCACGCTGGAAAAACGCAAATCATGACCGTGAAGCAAACTGTTGAGATCAAAAACAAGCTGGGCATGCACGCGCGCCCGGCGATGAAGCTGTTTGAACTGGTGCAGAGTTTTGATGCGGAAGTGCTGTTGCGCAATGAAAGCGGCACGGAAGCAGAAGCCAGCAGCGTGATCGCTCTGCTGATGCTTGACTCCGCCAAGGGCGGGCACATTGAAGTGGAAGCCAGCGGCCCTCAGGAAGAGGAAGCGCTGGCTGCGGTGATTGATCTGTTCAACGCCGGCTTCGACGAAGACTAATCCTTTTACAGGCCGGAGCAAGACCGGCCTGTCTTCCTTTATGACATCAGCGCTTTCACCTGCTGCATCAGACTGGCAACATCTTCCGGCCGCGTTCTGCCACTCTGTTTATCAATAATCGAACTGTAGATATGCGGCATCACCTTTGCCACTCCGGCACGCAGGCAGGTTTCCAGAATAATGCTGAAGTTCTCCAGATCGATACCGCCGGTCGGTTCGATCATTGTCATTCCCCGGCGCACCGCGCTCTCTGCCAGCGCCCTGAGTTCCGCCAGCGACTTCTCGCCGCCCATTGGGAAGAACTTGGCGGCATGCGCCCCCATATCCAGCATCATCGCCACAGCACTGTCGCAGTCAGCCATGACCGGCTGCTGTTTTGCACTGCGCTCTCCGGTAGAAACCATCACCCTGCCCGGCTGCCCCGATGGGCTGACCAGCGCATTAATACAGGTATGGTGGCTACCCGCCTGCGCCAGCGCTCCGGCGGCAAAACCGGCACCGGTAAAGGTCTGATTGACGTGCGCGCTCCGGGTCGCCGCGGCAATCAGTCCGGCTTTAACAGACTGCGTCGGATCCCCCGCCCCGAGCCCGACGGAAATCGCCGGGATGGCGCGGGTCCAGCGAGCCACCTCCTGCACGCCCTGCTCCACATCAGCAAACTGCGACGACAGCACGCCAATAACCGCATGACCTTCCGCCGCGTCATAAATTTCACGCGCGTTTTCCAGGTCGCAGGCTAAAATGTTGATGGCCACACGACCGCGATAAAATTCAATATGTTGCATAAGCCCCTCCCTGTTTTTCTGCAATCTCTGCCAGCCTGTCGATAATGATATTCAGCTCCTCAGCCGCCAGCGTGCGCGGGTCAAGACTGAAAACTCCCTGATGCAGCTGATAGCAGCGCGGATAAATAGCCATCTCCCCCTCATGCAGCAGATCAACCACCTCACGGGCGCTCAGCCCCAGCCTGGCAGCATCGGTCGCAATTCGGATACGCCAGATGGCACGTCCGGCCTCATCCTGTTCGATATCTGCCGTAAACCCTGACAGTGCGTTAATCGCCGCGACCGCTGGCCGCAGCGCCTCTGCGCTGGCAGGTTGTTCCTGCTGGTACAGCTCCAGGGCTTTCACCAGCCCGACCATATTTTCCTTGCCAATTTTCATCGCGCGGGCAATACCGTTGTGCTGCGCTTTGCACCAGGCAATCCAGTGTTTACCACCGCTGACAAAGCCGGAGGTCGGGGCATTAAACGCTTTCGCCCCGCTGTAAATTACCATGTCGGCCCCGGCGGCCACGTAACAGCGCAGGTCTTCTTCCGCCGCCGCATCCACAATCAGCGGCAGCCGGTGACTGCGCGCCACCGCGACAAAGGTATCCAGCATCAGCATGCCCTTCTGTACCGCATGATGCGACTTGACGAAAAACAGCCCAGCGGTCTGTTCGTTAATCGCTTTCTCCAGCTGCCAGCGATACGCCAGATTACTCTGCCCCACCTCAACGACGCGTCCGCCGCCGAGACGGATCGCACTCGTTACCGGGGCGCCGTAATCCACGTTATGCCCGCGCAGCATCACAATCTGGTTCGCCATGCCGCTGCTGTCCGGCAGCTGTGCCACGCGGTCGGGTTCTCCCCGGCTGACGGCAGCCGCCACCGCAATGGCAATCCCTGCCGTCGCGCACGAGGTCACGTAGCTGTCCTGAGCGCCGGTATACTGCGACACCCGCTCACCGACACAGTCGACCAGCGCGTCGATCTCCACGAAACTGCCCGCGGCCTGCGCCACCGCCGCCATGACGCTGGCGGGCACGCTGGAGACGCCGAGGATAGTCATTTTCCCACAGGCATTAATCACCCGTTTTAGTCCCAGACTTTGATAGATATTCCCTGTCATGATGTGCTCCTTATAGCAAACCGGTCAGCGATCCGATCAGGCTGATCGCGACGACCGACAGCAGGATCGTGGTATAGCGTGGCCCTTTTTTTACCAGATAAAAGTAGATGGCAAACACCGCAGCCAGCGGCAGCAGGCCAGGCGCAATCGAGTCCAGAATCTGCTGAAATACCACCTCCGATCCTTCGAGAGCAACGATCTTAAACGGCGTGGTGATCTTCACATAGCTCGCTGACAGTGCGCCCATCATGACCAGCCCCAGCACGTTGGCACCGTAGATAAGCTCTTTGATCCTCCCGCCCTGCAGCAGGCCAATGATCGACTCGCGGCCAAGGGTATAGCCTTTGTGCGCCAGCCCGTAGCTCACCGCGAGGGTGATCGCGGTGTACAGCACCAGCGGCATAATCCCGCCGAACGCGCTGCCATTCGCGGCAAACGGGATGAAAATGGCAATCAACAGCGGCATGACCGCCGCCCAGATAACCGAATCGCCAATCCCCGCCAGCGGCCCCATCAGCCCGGTTTTTATCCCGGTAATAGAGGCATCAGAAATCGGCTCACCGCACGTCTTTTGCTCCTCCATTGCGATGGTTATGCCCTGGATCACCGCACCAAACGTCTGTTCGCTGTTAAAGAAGTTGAGATGGCGTTTTAACGCCTCCACCCGCTCCTCTTTTTCCGGATACAGTTTTTTGATAATCGGCGTCATCGAGGCGCAGAAAATTAAACTTTGCAGACGCTCATAGGAGTTGGAAACTTCCGCCCCAAGCCAGTAAATGAACCAGGCTCTGGTTATGTCACGCCGGGTCAGCGCCTTACTTTCACGCGCCCGCTCGACCAGCTCTTCCGGGATAGTGACACTGCTCATGATGAGGCTCCTTCCGTTTTGCCCAGGCCTTTAACCAGAAACGCCGCGCAGGTGCCGAAAATAGCCATCGCCATAATATCGACCTTGAGATACAGCACCGCGTAGAACCCGCCGATAAACCACGGCAGCAGGCTCTTTTTACCAATCACCATAATGGTGATGGCAAAGCCGAGCGCCGGTAAAATGCCGCCCATGATTTCAAAGGAATGCGTCAGCCAGTGCGGCATCAGCGCGAGAAATTTTTCCACCACGTTCTGGCCGAAATAGTTAGCGGCAAACACCACCGGAAAGCGGATCGCCAGACCGAGTAAGGCCGGCCAGAGAAACGCACAGCGCATAATGCCGGCCATATTGGCCTCTTCCGCATGGGCATCTGCCATGTGGACCCAGGCGGCATTCAGCGTACGCCGCAGTTGGTCGAGGAAGACTCCGATAACGCCAAACGGGATCGCCAGCGCAATGGCAAGGTTCGCCTCCATACCGGCCTGCACCGCAATCGGAATAGAAATGCAGGCAGCCAGCGCCGGATCTGACGGTACGTTACCGCCAGGCGTCGAGGTGACGCCGAGATAAACCAGCTGCATCCCGGCGCCGATAATCATCGCCGTCTGCATGTTGCCGAGGATCAGTCCGACAAATACCGCAATCACAATCGGCTGCACCAGCATTCCGGAAAAGGAATAGCCGAGCCGCAGGCGGGCAAACCAGTAGTACAACCCCATACAGACCGCGATCCATAGCGTATCCATAGCATGCTCCTTTCAGTGAGGGACTCAGTATTTTTTCAGGACATCTTCCAGCGACTGCGGCTTATCTTCCGGGATCGTCTGGAACACCACGGTGACGCCTTTCGCCTGCAGATCGCCGAGGATCGCCACGTCGGCATCATCCAGCGTGATATTCTGGAACACCGCTTTACGCTTCGGCCCACCGCCGAGACCGCCGACCTGGATCGCCGCCACCTCGAACCCTTGCTGAATCGACTCCTGCACTGCCGCCAGCGACGGGAACAGCACCAGTACGTTACCCTCGCCCAGTTGATTTTCCTGCCATGCGGCGGCGAAGCTGCGGTTGCTGTAGCAGTCCACCTTAACGCCCGGCGGCGCAGCCATCAGGTAGATATTTTTCATAAACGGGTCGGCTTCCAGCTCGTCACTGACCACCGCGATACGGTTGGACTGCGACTGGCCGACCCATTTGGTCACCACCTGGCCATGAATCAGGCGGCTGTCGATACGGCATAAGGTAATTGTTGCCATGTTGGTTCTCCCTGAACGATGCTTAACGTTGTTGTTGAATATGTGCCACCACGTCGCGGCAGCTTTCCCGTCCCGCTGCGACCAGTTCGCTTACCTGTGCGGAAAGCGCCCCCTGCTCACGCAGATCCAGCGCCTGCAGCAACAGCGAGGCATTCAGCCCGCAGATGACGGCCACCGGATGGTCGAGACTAAGGCGGGCAGCGACATTCGAGGTGGTGCCGCCAATAAAATCGGTAAGGATCAGCGATCCCGCAGGCATCTTCGTTACCACCTGCTGTACCGAGTGATAGAAGTCGCTGAAGGTATCCACTGGCATTAACGCCAGCGTATGAACTCCGGCGATCTCGCCGACCACCATGCGCAGGCTGTTGCACAGCTCCGCACCCCAGCCACCGTGGGTCAGGATTAATATTTCAGGCATCGCTGCGTTGTTTTCCGTCACGTCATTCATCCGCTTAAAAGTGTGGTGAAATCACTGATTGCAACGGCTGTGCCAGGAAATGTGTCACGAGAGATAAGGGATGACGGGCAGCGGGCGCACGGCCCGCTGGAGCAGGAATCAGCTAAACAACAGCTGGTAAATATAGTGGTACTCGGCGTCGGAAAGCTGAATGGCATACGCCGCTTCAATGGCTGAAAACTGCGTTTTGATGACAGACAGGGCCACGGCATCGCGATCGCTGCCATTTTCCAGCACCATCTGTAACGGTTTACGGCTAATGACGATACGCTCGACCATACAGCAGCAGTGGATCAGGAAGCGAAGTGTCACCTGCCGCCCCGGACTGATATCCAGCTGCTGACACAGCTGTTGTAAAATCAGCTCCATCTCCTGCAGGATGCGGCGGGGGTTAAGCACCGAAATCTGGTCGATTATGCTCTCCAGCGTCAGCGCGCTGACAAAGCGCAGCGCGCAGCGTTCCACCTCCTGGCGCCGTTCCGCGCGGTGCAGGTCTGGGTCAAACAGGCCCAGAATCAGCTCCGGCCCCTGCTCCGAGAACAGCTCTTCCAGCGAAATAAACGGAATATCGGGCAACCCCGGCTGGAAAGTGCCGACAATGCCGACCAGCCGTTCGCCGGGCTGCAGCGACTGGCGCAGACGTTCCGGACTGCGCACGTCAGCGTAGTCGAGCATTAACAGTCGTGAATCCTGCCCCATCAGCTCGCCAAAACTCTCCTGTAACACCTTACGGATCTTCTCTGCCGTGCCCATCCCGGTGATACAGGAGACCACCAGCACGCGCGCGCCGCTGGCCTGTTCCGGCGTACACAGCTGACATTCAATGCCTTTGTCCGTCATACGCCGGTACAGCTGCGTCAAATCCCGCGTGTCGCAGGTCAGGTCCAGCCCTACCTCCAGCAGGCTGCTGAGGTTAATGCAGGGCAGCAGCAGGACATCAAGGGTGAAGAGCTGGCTGACGGTGCTGGCAAAATGGACCAGCGATCCCATATCCACCATCAGGATCAACCGGTCGTAACCCCGCCTGCGGATCTGCTGCGTCAGCTGATCCAGCGTGTCGTGCACCGACTGTTCGAAGGGCATATCAATGGCGCTGAATAGCTCCTGCTCCAGCACCTGATTAGCATACTGCGCCATGCTGGTGGCGGTAGTGGACCCGTGCGCGATCAGGATCACCCCAAGATCGGGACTGGCTTCGACCTGCTGGCGGTGCTGACGACAGGCTTTAAGAAACAGGCACAGATAGACGATCTCGGTGGGTGGGCACTGGATCGCAAACGCATCATCGATGAAGCGAACCAGCTCGACGGCGTGCTGATACTCATCCTGGCAGTGGTCGAGGATCAGGCTGGAAGAGTAAATCTGGGGGATCACGCCGCGCTGAACATAATCCAGCAGCACCAGAATATGCCTGCGCAGATGATTCACCCGATTCTCCGGCAGGCTGAAACCCGTGACCTGCTCAATGCGCTGGATCAGACCGCACAGTCGCTGCGCCATCTGCCCGTTGACAGTAATGGTGGCGCTGTCGCGGCTGTAAAGACCGTATTTGAATATCGAACGCAGTTTGTTTTTCAGAATGGCCAGCGTTTCGGGGGCCGGAACATTGCTGTTACGCAGGCTGACATACTCGCGGGTGAGGAAGTGATAAAACGGGTCGCTCTCCTCCTGTCCGGCCAGATCCGACAGCGCGGTCGCAGCCGGCAACATCACCCTGTCGCTGATCTCCAGCCAGGTGCGATCGGCAAACAGCGTAGCGATACGCTGATGCAGCGCTGAGGAGGGGGACACGGGTGGCACGGCAAAACGTTTATCCAGCATCAGTGCGCCTTCCGGCCGGGACATATCCGCCGCCCAGGCCTGAGCACAGATAAACTGGATATCACTCTTCAACTGGCCGACATTGCCCGGCAGCGGTTTGGCCAGCAGCCACAGCATCAGTGCTTTATCGACCCGCAGCGGGCGGGCCGTTTTGGCACTTTCACGTTGGAGAAAAAAACGGCTCAGTTCAATCTGCTCCTCCAGCGTGCGTTCGCGCAGCGCGGGCAGTGCGATACGCACCTGAATACGGCGTAAAAAAGTGCGCAGCAGAGCTGAATCAACCGTCTCAGTGGTGGTGCAGATCAGGCGAATATTGACCCGCTGCGCCTCGCCGCTGGAACCCAGCGCCCGGTATTCACAGCGGTCGAGCAGCGAGAACAGCTTTTCCTGCCCCTCATACGGCAGACGGTGTATTTCATCCAGCAGCAGATAGCCGCCGTCAGCCTGGGCGACCAGGCCGGTTTTATCTTTAGCTGCGCCGGTAAAGGCTCCCTGACGGTGGCCGAACAGATGAGAGGAGAGCAGTTCAGGGTTATGAGCATATTCCGCGCAGTTGAAGTAGATAAAAGGCAGCGAGATATCTGGCTGTTGCTGGCGGGCAAACTGGTGCATCAGTTCGGCGAACCACGTTTTGCCGACGCCCGACGGCCCGGTCAGCAGCACATGCAGCCCGGCAGGATAAAGCACGGCCGCTTTGCCTTTTTCGATGGCGGAATGCAGGCTGCGCCGGTAACCAATCATCGCCTGGAAAGGATCGCTGACGTCCGGCGTCCGGGGCGTTAACAGCTGATGAAGCGTGTCCAGGTCGCTGATTTCCGCTGGCAGAGTCTGCCCGGCGGCAGACTCCAGCACGGCCCGGTGCAAAAAGTAGACCGGACGGGATTTGATCTTGATCGCCCGCCCGTCGCACCACAGCTGATTCAGCTCTTTACTGACAGAGTTGCGCGCCAGCCCCAGATTGAGGCCAATTTTTTGCGCGGTTGCCTGCGGGGCTCCGCTTTGCCGCGTCAGGCGCTCCAGCTCCTGACACACCGCATCAATGCGTTTCATAATCCCTTTATCCCTGTTTAACAATGCGTTACAACAGGGGACGTTAGCATAAAAACGGGGCTAAAAACGGGGTCTGTCTCCGCAGACCAGAGAAACAAGGATGTTCTTAATCCAGCTTGTGCTGACGCAGAAAACTTTCCCCTCCTAACTGACGCATCTGGCGCAAAATCCACTGCTGGCGCTGGCGAACATAGCCTGACGGCGCGTCGGCCCGGAAGCGGATCGGATTAGGCAGCACGGCGGCAAGCAGCGCCGCTTCGGACATGGATAAGCGACTGGCCGGTTTGTGGAAATAGCGCTGGGCGGCTTCTTCCACGCCAAACACCCCGTTGCCCATTTCGGCCACGTTGAGATAGACGGTCAGAATACGTCGCTTGGTCCAGACGGTTTCAATTCCCACCGTCAGCCCGGCCTCCAGCCCTTTACGTATCCAGCTTCGCCCGTCCCACAGGAATACATTTTTTGCCGTCTGCTGTGACAGCGTGGACGCCCCGCGCATACCGGCCTTTTCGCCGTCACTGTCCAGCACCGACTGGATAGCCTCCACGTCAAAACCCCAGTGAGTGGGGAATTTCTGATCTTCGGAAGCGATCACCGCCAGCGCCATCCACGGGGAGATATCATCCATGCCCACCCAGTCCGAGTGGGCGACATAGCTGAAGTTACCGCTAAACCAGGCACCGAGCTGTCGTTCAACCATCACCGCAGAAAAGGGGACGGGCAGAAAGGCAAAAGCCACAATACCCGTCAACCATAAACCCACGACGCCCAGAACCAGACGAAATAGCATTGATTTTATCCGCGCCATTGCGCGCGATTTATTACGGCTCATGCCTGAGTATCCACTCCAAATTGATCAGTATGAAAATTCACCAGGTTCTCTCCAACATTGTTAAGTCTCTCTACATAAGCGGAATCGGTTCCATAAAATCACGCTGTTTTGCTCCGTTCCGTTATGGATCTGCCAGGCACCGAAATTGCATTAAATCAATTGGTTCAGCCTGCTAATAAATTTCTGCCGGTGCTTTTTGGAAATTATCGTCCCGCGCAAGAAAATGACACAGGATTCAGTCGAGATGGAACGATTTTTCTCCGTTTTAAACCACTGGTAAGAGCAGTTTATCTTGCTGAACGGAGTCAGCTTTATCCTGAGTTAGCAGAGTGTTTTGATAATTTTTGCTAGCAGAAACCAAAACGTTTCGGAAAACACTGGCAATACAAGGCTAAATCATCGTAAAAACAAGACACTAAACTCACTCATCGCCCCGTTCAGAGAGTCTGTTCAGTTGATAAGAAAAATACCCTGCCGACAATAAATTCTGCGTCAATCACCTTGCCGGAATTAAAATTGCAATCGCTCATTAAACATGCGATTCGTCGGAATTATTAATAACATGCTTGACTAAGAAGTAAAAATCGGGTCTTCTATTTAGGAACCTTGCTCAACATCACACATCTTAATGAATCCGGTAACAAGTTACGTCAGATTTGCTAAAGTAGTGACTGAGCTTTGAAAGTTCAACCAATACCAAACCTGTGCTTCAGACGATTCTAGTTAGAACAGCGCAGGTTACCATTTTCCCTGGTGTTGGCGCAGTATTCGCGCACCCCGGCTTCGGTCGGGGTCATTTTTTTTCAGCATCCGTCACCCACTGCCGCAATACATCCACATCTTTACGCCACTCTTGTTTCAGCTCGTCGATCCATTCCTGAACGTTATCCCACCAGGCCGGTAGCTCAGGGCTCTGAATCTGTTTTGCGATCTGCTGCAAATGCGTCAATCCGACGGAACCTGCCGCCCCCTTAATTTTATGCCCCTCTTCCGCAATGCCTTTCTGATCGCGCGCCATCATGTTTGAGTCAAGCACAGCCAGATAGCCCGGCATCATCTGTTCAAACATGGCCAGACTCTGGTGGATCAGGCCCGGCCCGACCAGCTCGATATACTGCTCAAGCATCGGGACATCCAGCAGGGCCAGTTTTTTCTCATCCATCGTGAACTCCGGTTCGCTGGACAGTTCGTCAGCCTGGAAATCCCAGTATTTTTTGATCATGGCGGTGAGGGCAGGAACGGCCAGCGGCTTGCTGAGCACGTCATCCATCCCGGCATCAAGATATTCGCGTTTATCCTTCAGAACGTTGGCGGTCAGCGCCACCAGCGGCGGAAGCTGCTTACCGGCATGGCGTTGATGAATGGCGCGTGCCACGTCCAGCCCGGTCATATCCGGCAGCTGAATGTCCAGCAGCACCAGGTCAAACTCTTCCGGGTCAAACATATCCAGCGCGGCCTGGCCGGTCATCGCCACTTCAACGCTGTTACCCAGTTTTTCCAGCACCGAACGTGCCACCACCACGTTCAGCTCAATATCTTCCACCAGCAGCACGTGCAGCGCCGGCAGCGGCAGATCGTCTTCTGCCTGCTCATCCTGCGGCTCTTCCTCAACGCGCGGTGCGTTGAGCGTCAGGGTAAAGCAGGAACCCTGCCCCGGTGAGCTATGTACGCTGATGTCGCCGCCCATGCTTTGCGCCAGACGACGGGAAACGGCCAGCCCGATGCCGGTGCCGGTTGCCGGTTTGCCGCCGCGCTGGTCTTTCACCTGATAGTACATCGCAAAAATCTTGTCCTGCTCATCCTGAGGGATGCCCATGCCGGAGTCCTTCACCTCAAAGCACAGACGGCCATCCTGCTGATAACCGACCCGCACCACAATCTCCCCCTTCTGGGTAAACTTCACGGCATTGCCGATCAGGTTCCACAGGATCTGGCGCAGGCGCGTACCGTCGGCAATGATTTTATGCGGCAGAGGTAAATCCGGTGCCAGCACGAACTTCAGTCCTTTTGGCTCGGCCAGAAGTCCGGAAAGATTCTCAAGGTCTGCGAGGAAGCCGGTGAAATCGATGGGTTGGTTATCCAGCTGCACTTTACGTCGATCGATTTTGTCCATCTCGATCACGTCATTGAAAATGTTGCCGAGGGTAATAGCGGAAACATGGATCGTTTTTAGATATTTCAGCTGCTCCTGGTTGAGGTCAGTATCCAGAAGAATGCGGCTCAACCCGACAATGCCATTAAGCGGCGTACGAAGCTCATGGCTAATCGTTGAGATAAATGTGGTCTTTTCCCTGCTGGCGTTCTCTAACGCGTCCTGATAACGCTTACGCTCGGTTATATCGCGCCCAAAGCCCATCAGCCCGCTACGTTTCCCCACGCGGTCGTAATAAGGCACCTTGCGGATCTCAAAACAGGCTTTGCGTCCGTCGGGATATTGCAGCCACTGTTCGTAGGTCAGCGACACATTATGACGGAACACTTTCTCATCGGTTTCCAGCACCTTGGTCGCCGCATCGTCGTCATACACTTCTTTTGGCGACAGTCCGATCAGCTGCTTTTCGCTTTTGCCGGTCAGCAGCTCCATGGCGCGGTTACAGCCGGAAAACTGCTGGTCGCTGTTACGGTAAAACACCAGGTCGGGGGAGGCATCCAGGAACGAACGCAAAAAGGAGGACTGCTGCTCGAGTTCGATCTGCGCCTGCTCTCTGCGCACCATCTCCTCTTTGAGCTTGGCCATCACCTGCAAACGCGCCTCTTCAGCTTTAATTCGGTCGGCAATCTCCTGATTCAGCAGAGTGATATTCCCCTTCATTTGCTGATTCAGCTCAAGGTCGCGATTACGCATCTCTTCCAGCTTGTCCACCAGCCGGGCAAGGCGCTGACGCGACTCTTCTAACTGTTCCACCACCACCGATAAAAAGTAAACGGCCCAGGGGGTTATCAGCAGGCCAAAGAAGACCGAGCGCACCATATCAATGCTTTCAACATGGCCGCGCAGCACCATGGTCACCGCCATCTGCACTATCATCGCCAGTACCACCAGCGCCGACGCCAGCAGCAGCGAAAAGCGAACCAGCCCCAGTTTCACCATCAAATCGACGTAGTACTGCGCTAATAAACGAATTTGTTTCATATAGGATTCCTTCCGCTCTGATAGCGGCAATCATACCGGAATTGCCCCAAAGACCAACGCGCTATCTCACCTGCCGCACGGCAGAATATTGCACAGTAACAGTGCAGCAGCACCCACAGCCGCAAGGGGGTTATCACGGGATTATCCGCGCCAGCGGCTGCTGGCATAGCAAACGCGCCTGAGCCGTCTCCTGCCTGGGTTCTGCGCGAAAAAATTATTTGTTCCCTCAGTGCAAAAAGTTATGCCAGGAGATATTGACTAAATTTTATAACTGCATAATCTGTAAGGCCGTTCTGAGTTCAGAGCGCCTTTCTCTTGTTGATAGTTTTCATAGCGATGACCCACATCACTCGCCTTCTCTGGTCACACCTAACGAATAACCATTCACAATTAATGAAAAATTAATCACACCTGGCATGATTAATTTTACTAATAGCACCCCCCTGTTTAATTCAAATAACCCCACTGATTAAAAACAGTGTGTTCCTGCGGTTATCAGCATCCTGACAGCATATTCTGCTGGCAATACCCCTGGCACCAGCATGGTGCAGAGATTTGCCCGCTGCCCTATAGTGAGTCAGCTCACACTTCATGGCCCTGCGGGGACAGGTCGATCGGGTTAAAATAAGACTAAATAACATTGTTTATCATATAGATAGATAACAAAAGAGACGAAAAGGCATAAGTAAGATCGCTATTTGACCTGAGTACGCTTTCCCGATAAGTTGGAAATCCGCTGGAAGCTTTCCTGACGGGCCAGTGTCTCGGCATATCTATGCAGCAAGTAGACTCCCTCGTGATGTAAGTTATCTCCAATTTGAGACCCGGAATTTAGTGAGCAACTCATTCAAGGACGTTTTAGATAAATGTCTGCTAATGAAATGTTCGGAATCGCGGTGTCTGCGTTTTAGCGGCAAGAAAATGATACAGAGCCAGTGAGACATTCCGAGCGCTCTGTGACTGAAGAATAGTGGCAATGTCAAAAGCAGTTTAAGGAGGCCCTCGATGTCCAACTCAACACCTTATCCCTACGGCTTGTATGATCCATCAAAAGACAGTGATAGCTGTGGTGTGGGTTTCATTACTCGTAAGGACGGCGAGCAAACTCATGAGGTTCTGCAGATGGCTCACAGCGCCCTGTGCACCGTACCTCATCGCGGGGGCATGTCAGCCGAAGGCGTAGGCGATGGTGCCGGGGTCAACGTCGACCTCTCGCTGCACTTTTTCCGCAAAATCACCGGAATGCCGCTGGAAGCGGGCCGCTATGGCGTCGGTAACTTTTTTGTACCGAAAGACAGTGCGCTGCGTGCGAATGCCGAGCGTCTGGTCGAAGAGACCCTGGCCTCCTGTGATCTTACGATCCTCATTAAACGTGATATGCCGCTGGATACCAGCGTGCTGCGCCCGGCGGCCATTCAGTTCCAGTTGCCTATCGTACAGTGGGTTTTTGCTGCCCCGGCCGATCTGACTGACCAGATTGATTTTGAAAAACGCATTTACCGCGCCCTGCTGGACATCGAAGCCCGCGCCTTTACCGAAAGCGAATTTGGCGGCCTCTATCCGCTGTCGCTTTCCTCGCGCACTCAGGTGTTTAAAGCACGCCTGAACTCCAACGAAGTGATCCCTTACTTCCAGGATTTGACCGATGCTGACCATCAGGTACGCGGTCTGTTTTTCCATACGCGTTTCTCGACCAATACCGACCCGCACACCACCATGGCGCAGCCGTTCCGCCTGATGGCGCACAACGGCGAGCTGAACACCGACCGTAAAAACCGTATTGCAGAATCAGCGCTGGCGCTGGCACGCGGCAAAAAAATCGTGCGTCCGAAAGGCCAGTCTGACAGCTCGCGCCTGGACCAGAGCATCCACAGCCGTCTGATGGAAGACAATCTTGACCTGATCACTGCGGTGGTATCGATGATGCCGCCGGCGTGGGAAAACGATCCGTCACTGTCTCCTGAAGTGCGCGCGATGCTGGAATACTTCTCCCTGTACGAAGAGAAAAATGACGGCCCGGCCGCGCTGATCTTCGGCAATGGCGAAGTGATTGGCGCACGCCTTGACCGCCTGGGCCTGCGTCCGCTGCGCTCGGTAGAAACCGCTGAATATATCGGTGCCATGTCCGAAGCGGGTCAGATCGCCTTCCCACCGCAGAGCGTTCTGCGCCGTGGCCGCATCGAAGCGGGCGGGATGCTGTATTACGATCACCGTGAAAAACGCAGCTATACCACTATCGAAGCGCTGGAAAAACTGGCGGCGGTGGCGGATTATCCGGCACTGCTGGCTGAGTCACGCGTCACCCTGCAGGAGCTGCCGGTCATTCCGGCCGAACAACAGGGTTCCCCTCTGCGTTATAGCGGCGACCTCAAAACCTATCAGCGTTTTGTGGCGTACTACTACAACCAGGAAAGTTTCAAATTCATGATGGACCCGATGCTGACCACCGGCGCAGAAAAAATCTCTGCGATGGGGTACGGCAACGCGATTAACGCCCTGTCCGATCACGAAGGCGGCATGGCGCACTACTTCTCCCAGCGCTTTGCCCAGGTCACTAACCCACCGCTGGACTCCATCCGTGAAGTGGACGGCATGACGCTGCGCGTTGCCCTGGGTGCCAAACCCCACCTCGGACGCAGCAAAGGCCACCAGATCGTGGTGCCTACACCGATCCTGACGCATCTGGATATGCTGCAGCTGCGCGAGCAGACTGTCGCGCCTTATGCCCGTTTTGAAATGCTGTATGTGCCGGTTATCGGTACCGATCCGATCAGCCGCGCCGCCAATGCTGACGCGCTGGAGCAGGCCATTGATGCGCTGGCGCAGGATGTGGTGGATTTCGCCCGTGAACAGGGCGGTATTGCCGTCATCACCGACCGTCATATCTCCTCTACCCGTGCCGCTATCCCGATGCTGCTGATGGTGTCTGCCATCAACCAGCGCCTGGTGCAGGAAGGTCTGCGTCTCGACGTGTCGCTGGTGGTGGAAAGCGGCCAGAGCATTTCGTCGCACCACATTGCCGCTACCTTAGGCTTCGGCGCTTCGGCGGTTTATCCGCTGGGCGTACAGATGCGTGCGGAAGAGAAATACGGTGAAGGCGAAGAGGGCAACAAAGCCTTTAAACGCTATGCCAAAGCCGCAGAGAAGGCGCTGATGAAAACCATGGGCAAAGTCGGCCTGTGTACCGTGGAAAGCTACAGCTGCGGTGAGTTCTTTGAGCCAAACTTCCTGGATACGGAAGATCGCGTGCTGAAGAAGTATTTCCCGAATATCAAAACGCCGGTGGGCGGCGCGGGCTTTGCCACCATCGCCCAGATGGCCGTTGACTGGCACCAGAGTGCGCTGCGCATCCAGGGTGAGTCAGAAGTCCCGCTGCTGGGTCTGTTTAAAGAGCGTGCAGAAGGTGCAGGTCACTCCTACGGGACGATTGCGGTACGCACCTTTATCGATATGACCGAGCAGCCGATTCGCTTTTCCGACAAGGCGCGCGAGGAGGATAATTTTATCCGCCTGATGACGCTGGCAAAACTGGATAATGCGTTCAATATTAAACCCGGCTCCTTTACTGACAGCAGCTTTGAACGTATCCCGGACGAGGTGATCGATAACTTCACTATCACCGCTGACTACCGTCAGTTCTCCAGCCTGATGCTGGAAGAGCGTAAACGTCGCCCGGCGGCGCTGCGTGATATTCTCGCCCTGCCGGCAGATTTGACCCACGTGGACAGCGAAGCCGAGTTCACCCGCAAGCTGGGGCGCTACTCACTGGTCAACAACGGCTTTGCCGTGCGCGGGCTGGAATGTACGGCCAATGCAGACCATGAAGGGCAGTTTACGCTGCGTCTGACCGATGCCATCGTTGGCCTGAAAAGCGAACATGAGCGCCTGACCACCCTGTCCGGCGTACTGAAAAAACGCTTTGGCGGTGCGATTGAACAGGCTGAAGTGGGGGCCGATGCCCTGCATCTGACGGCGACCGGCAAAGCGGCGGACTACCTGTCACGCATCTTTACTATCTCTCCGGCGCTGCCGTTAAGCGAAGTGCAGCCTGCTCATGAAATTACCCGTACCTTTGCTTCCGGCGCAATGAGCCACGGGGCGCTGGTCGCTCCGGCCCATGAAGCCGTCGCCCACGGTACCAATATGGTCGGTGGGATGAGCAACTGTGGCGAAGGCGGCGAACACTATTCGCGTCACGGCACCATCCGTGCTTCGCGCATCAAACAGCTGGCGTCCGGCCGTTTTGGCGTCTGGGCCGCCTATCTGGCGGATCCAATGCTCGAAGAGCTGGAGATCAAAATTGGCCAGGGGGCTAAAC
This sequence comes from Erwinia sp. Eh17-17, assembly GCF_039675725.1. Lineage (NCBI taxonomy): Bacteria > Pseudomonadati > Pseudomonadota > Gammaproteobacteria > Enterobacterales > Erwiniaceae > Erwinia > Erwinia sp. Eh17-17. Next base: position 123,980 of record NZ_JBDFQT010000008.1, read on the forward strand.
CGGGTGAAGGCGGTCAGCTGCCGGCAGCGAAAGTGACGGTAGAAATCGCCGCAGCACGTGGCGGTACACCGGGCGTGGAGCTGGTCTCCCCTCCTCCGCACCATGACACTTACTCCATCGAGGATCTGGCACAGCTGATCCACGACTGTAAGGCGGCCCGCGTGCGCGTGATCGTTAAACTGGTCTCCTCAGAAGGTATCGGCACCATCGCCGTTGGCGTGGCGAAAGCCGGTGCTGACGTGATTAACGTCGCCGGTAACACCGGGGGCACCGGAGCGGCTTCCGTCACCAGCCTGAAATACACCGGACGCGTGGCTGAAATCGGCATCGCGGAAGTGCATCAGGCACTGTGCGCCAACGGCCTGCGTGAGAAAGTGCTGCTGCGCTGTTCCGGCGCGCAGCAGACCGGCAGTGACGTGGTGAAATCTGCGCTGCTGGGCGGCGACAGCTTTGAGTTCGGCACCACGGCGCTGATGATGCTGAAGTGCGTGATGGCGAAAAACTGTAACGTGAAATGCCCGGCCGGTCTGACCACCAACGCCGAAGCCTTTGACGGAGATCCGCGTCAGCTGGCGCAGTACTTTATCAATGTGGCGCACGAAGTGCGTGAAATGCTGGCGCGCCTGGGCCTGCGTTCGCTGCGTGAAGCGCGCGGTCGTTCTGACCTGCTGCACCTGATGGATCACCCGCTGGAAGTCGGTAAGCTGGATCTGCGTGCCATGTTAACCGTGGTGCCTGAAGTGAAGATTGCCCGTCCGGTTTATCTGGAAAAAGATTTCGAGCTGGATAACGGCTGGATCGATCTGCTCAACGATCGGCTGGTGAGCCAGGGATCGACCACGATCGCTCTCGGTGACGGCATCGTGCTGAATAACCGTAACAAGAGCGTGGGCGGCCAGCTGGCGATTGATATCGAACGCCTGCTGAACCATACGCTGAACGCTGAGCACCTGAGCCGTATCCCGGCCGCGCTGCTGGACGATCGCGGTCGTCGCTATCTGGCCCCGTCTACAGTGACCCTTTCTACCTCCGGGTCCGCCGGCCAGTCTTACGGCGTATTCTGTAACGACGGCATGCGCCTGGAACATTACGGCACCTGTAATGACGGCGTCGGTAAAGGGCAGTGCGGCGGTGAAATCGTCGTCATGTCCCCTGGCGGCGGCTCTGAAGATGCGGAAGGCAACGTGCTGATCGGTAACTTTGCACTGTTCGGTGCCACCGGCGGACGTCTGTTCGCGCAGGGTCAGGCGGGCGACCGTTTTGCCGTGCGTAACTCCGGCGCCACTGCCGTGGTCGAAGGTGTCGGTGATTTCTGCTGCGAATATATGACCAACGGCGCGGTACTTAACCTCGGCACTTACGGTACGGGCTTTGGTAACGGTATGAGCGGCGGTTTCGCCTATCAGTACGATCCGTACGGCACGCTGGCAGGGTCTGCTGCCGCTGACTCCGTGATGCTGGGTTCCATCACTGACGACAATGAAATGGCGCGCGTCCATAAAGAAGCGGTGCTGACGATGCTGAACTGGCATCTGGAAGCCACCTCTTCCCCACGCGCGCAGTGGCTGCTTGACCACTGGGAAAGCGAGTGCCAGCACTTTGTTTATGTGATGCCACGTTCCCTGCTGCTGTATCAGGACGGGGCGGAGATCCTGAAAGCGAAGACCCGTAAGGATCTGCTGGAAGAGCTCTCCACAGCGCTGGCCGGGCATCAGGTGGCGAAATTTAAAGCCGCATGGCGTGAAGGGAAACCGATCGCTAACGGTGCCGTACCGGGCTATGGCGCAACGGATACGCCTGAGATGCTGGTGCTGTTGAATAACTACACCGTGCTCAGCTCTGCCCAGCAGCTGGCGCTTTCACGCCTGCCGAAAGGCACCTCCGTGGAAGACCCCGCCGTGGAGAAAGCAGTACGTAACCTGCTGATGACCGAGGATTTCACTCTGATCAGCAAGTTGCAGCGCCACGGTCGTGCAGCCATTGAGAGCTACAGCGATGAAGAGCTCGCCTGCCTGATTGGTGCGAAACGTATGACAGATTATAAAGCCGCGCTGACACAGCGTAATATCCGTTCCATGGACAGCCTGGCAACTTACGGCTGGATCATGTATCAGGATGCCTGTAACCGGGAAGTGCTGGGACGTCTGCCGGACTTTGAAGAGCTGTTTGCCCGCGCTGCACTGCCAGAACTGGCGGCGGCGGTTGGCAAATTAGCCTGATAAAACAGTTAACAGAGAGCGGGATTGAGTAAATAACTGATGAAGATTCCTTATATTCCTGAAGACGCGCCTTTCAATGGCGAGCAGAAATTTTGGCTGGCAGGCTTCCTTGCCGGATTACACTCACGCCTGCTGGTGCTGGAAAACCAGCCGCAGGCGGCAGGCTCTGCCGCCTCGGCGGCGACCACGCAGCTGCATATCCTGTTTGGTTCCCAGACCGGCAATGCGGAAGCGTTAGCACAAAGCGCGGCGAAAGCGGCGCGTGCGAAAGGCCTGGTGCCCGTGGTTCAGGGGCTGGGTGAAGTGGATATCGACGTGTTCGCCACCATGCGTCACGTGCTGGTGATCACCTCCACCTATGGCGAAGGCGAAATGCCGGATAACGCACAGCTGTTCTGGCAGGCCATTTCTGCCAGCACCGCACCGCGCCTTGAGCAGATGCACTTTGCGGTACTGGCTATCGGTGATACCGGCTACGACGGCTTCTGCCAGGCGGGTAAATTTATCGATATGCGCCTTGAGCAACTGGGCGCGAAACGCGTGTATGACCGTATCGACTGCGACATCGATTATGAAGAGCCTTCAAACGCGTGGATTGCCAGTTCGATGCCACAGTTTGCCGCCAGCGCAGGCAGTAGCGGTAACGCTCTGGAGAGCGCGCCGGAAGCGCCGGTCATTCCAGGCAGCAATAAAAATAACCCGTATGCCGCCGCACTGGCGACCAACAAGCGTCTGTCCGGTGAAAGCTCAGGCAAGGATATTCGTCACTTTGAGTTTGACCTGACCGACAGCGGCCTGAAGTATGAAGCGGGCGATGCGCTGGGCGTGATACCGGTCAACGAACCGGCGCTGGTTCAGCTGCTGCTGACGCAGCTGAAATCTGATTATGATAACCCGGTACCGGGCTTCGACCGCAGCCTGGGCGACCTGCTGACCTACCAGTTTGAGATCTCTGAGCCTTCGCGCAAGCTGATCGAATGGGTGGGCCAGAACACCACCAACCAGGAACTGCGCCACGTCTTACAGCACGATGACAAAGATGCGCTGGGCGTGTGGCTGTGGGGTAAAGATACCCTCGACCTGTTGCAGCTCGACGTGACCCGTTCGCTGAGCATTCCTGAATTTGTCGGCCTGCTGCGCCCGTTACAGCACCGCGCTTACTCTATTTCCTCCAGCCAGAAGGCGCACCCGAATCAGGTGCATCTGACTATCGCGTCCGTGCGCTACCACAGCGCTGGCCGTGCGCGCAGCGGCGTCTGTTCTACATACCTTGCTGAACGTGTGAAGCGCGGTGAGAAACCCGCCATCTTTATCTCGCCAAACAAAGCGTTCCGCGTCCCGGCGAACAATGATGCCCCGCTGATCATGATCGGTCCGGGTACCGGTATTGCCCCGTTCCGCGCCTTCCTGGAAGAGCGCGAAGCGATCGGCGCTAAAGGTAAAAACTGGCTGTTCTTCGGTGACCAGCATCAGGAACATGACTATATCTACCGCGAAGAACTGACGGCCTGGCAGGAAAACGGTCTGCTGACCCGCCTGGACCTGGCGTTCTCACGCGACCAGGCCGAGAAGATCTACGTGCAGACCCGCATGCTGGAACAGGGTGCGGAGCTGTTTGCCTGGTTAGAAGAAGGCGCTTATTTCTATGTCTGTGGCGATGCCTCACGCATGGCGAAAGACGTGGATAAAGCGCTTTATCAGGTCATTACTCAATTTGGTGGGATGTCGGCAGAACGTGCAGCCGACTATGTCGACCAGCTGAAGAAAGAGAAACGTTACCTGCGCGACGTGTATTAATCGCAACGGGGGCGAAATGCCCCCCTGACAGGGATAAAAAAACGGGCCAGAAGGCCCGTTTTTTATTTCACGACGCGTAACGCCGGACGACCGCCGCGCGGAGGCGGCTCATCGTCAGGACCATTGTCGTCATCCTGACCGCTGTCATCAGGACGATCGCCGTCAATGACAGACATTACCGTTTCCGGTGCATCATCCTGCGCACTGGAGGCGTCGTACTCGCCACCTTCTTCATACGCTGGCTCAGGCTCAAACATGGTGCCTGCGCCGTTTTCACGTGCATACACCGCCAGAACCGCCGCTAAAGGGACAGAAACCTGACGGGGAACGCCGCCAAAACGCGCGCTGAAGCGAACTTCGTCATTGCCCAACTCAAGATTGCCCACGGCACGCGGCGCAATATTCAGAACGATCTGACCATCACGGGCATACTCCAGGGGCACCATCACGCCGGGCAAATTAATGTCGACCACCAGGTGCGGCGTGAGATTGTTGTCGAGCAACCACTCATAGAAAGCGCGCAGCAGATAAGGACGACGTGCGGTAAGTTGGGACATTTCCATCGTAATCAGCCCCGCGTTTGCAGGCGCATTTCACGTTCCGCTTCCGTCAGGGAAGCGAGGAAGGAATCACGCTCAAAGACGCGCGTCATATAGCCTTTCAGCTCTTTAGAACCCGCGCCAATCAGTTCAATACCCATCTGCGGCAAACGCCACAGCAGCGGAGCCAGATAGCAGTCAACCAGGCTGAACTCTTCGCTCATGAAGAACGGAGTCCGTGCGAACAGCGGGGCAATCGCCAGCAGCTCTTCACGCAGTTGTTTACGTGCCGCTTCAGCTTCCTGAGCGGTGCCACCTTCAACTTTACGCATCAGACTGTACCAGTCCTGCTCAACGCGGTGCATCATCAGGCGGCTTTCACCACGCGCAACCGGGTAAACCGGCATCAGCGGTGGGTGTGGGAAACGCTCGTCAAGGTATTCCATGATGATGCGCGACTCATACAGCGTCAGCTCGCGATCAACGAGGGTGGGTACGGTACGGTACGGGTTGAGGTCGATCAGATCCTGCGGCAGGTTATCCGTTTCAACCTGCTCGATCTCGACACTAACACCCTTTTCAGCCAGTACAATGCGTACCTGGTGGCTGAAAATGTCAGTCGGACCAGAAAACAGCGTCATTACCGAACGTTTGTTGGCAGCGACAGCCATGTAAACCTCCAAGTTTATCGAGAAAATTACTGCGAATAGCCATCCACGTGGCGACTCATTATTGCCACCGGCCCGAAAGTTAACCGCTCCCTGGTACACAGGTTACACGCGTCAATACCTGGCCAATGGGCACAAAGTGACACACAGTTTACCAGATTTTAGCCAGCTTGTGGGGGGTCACACACGGAATTGCGGGGGAAAATGGTAAAGCGGTGTGTGTTTCGCGCTTTTTGCACCAGGAGAAAATAAAAAACCCGGTGCCATGCACCGGGTTTTCCGATAATCGTTTCTGCGTAAGCAGGAAAAATTAACGTTTGGAGAACTGAGGACGACGACGTGCTTTACGCAGACCGACTTTCTTACGTTCAACTTTACGAGCATCGCGAGTAACGAAGCCTGCTTTACGCAGTTCGCCACGCAGTGACTCGTCGTATTCCATCAGAGCGCGTGTGATACCGTGACGGATCGCACCAGCCTGACCAGAAATACCACCACCTTTAACAGTGATGTACAGATCGAATTTACCGACCATGTCCAGAAGTTCCAGCGGCTGACGAACTACCATGCGGGCAGTTTCGCGACCGAAGTACTGTTCTAAAGAACGCTGGTTGATAACGATGTTACCGCTACCCGGCTTAATAAAGACGCGTGCGGAAGAGCTTTTGCGGCGACCAGTGCCGTAGTTTTGATTCTCAGCCATTGCCTGTAATCCCGATTAAATGTCAAGAACTTGCGGTTGCTGTGCCGCATGGTTGTGCTCGTTGCCCGCGTAAACTTTCAGTTTACGGTACATAGCACGGCCCAGCGGACCCTTTGGCAGCATGCCTTTAACCGCGATTTCAATCACGCGTTCAGGACGGCGAGCAATCATCTCTTCGAAGGTCGCTTGCTTGATACCACCGACGAAACCGGTGTGATGGTAATACACTTTATCGGTACGCTTGTTACCGGTTACGGCAACTTTTTCTGCGTTCAGAACGATAATGTAATCACCAGTATCAACGTGCGGAGTATATTCCGCTTTGTGCTTACCGCGCAGGCGACGAGCCAGTTCAGTCGCTAAACGACCTAATGTTTTGCCTGTTGCGTCAACAACATACCAGTCACGTTGGACCGATTCTGGCTTAGCTGTAAAAGTTTTCATCTAAAAGCTTACCCAAATTAAGTTACACGTTGGTGAAATCCCAAACGCTTGAATAAACGGTTGGAGCTCACACGACCATCTTGACCAGTAAGCCCACCCCTTCGGATAGAGTTACTGGAACACAAAGAGTTTTGGGAAAAAAACCTTTGCTGTAACGTGGGGTCGCAAGATTATAGAGAAGTCGCCCGAAAAGATCGAACGTTTTCTGCGATAAAATCCTCATCCCGCCACGCCCATTCAAGTTTCAGGGCAAATGCGGCAGTCGCAGATACTCTTCACTCTGCATCTCCTGCAGACGGGATACGCAGCGCTGATACTCAAACTTCAGCCGCGTGCCCTGATAAATCTCATACAGTGATGCTTCCGCCGAGACCACCAGCTTGACATGACGCTCGTAAAATTCATCCACCAGCGCCAGGAAACGCCGGGCCTGGTCTTCGGTCTTGTAAATCATCACCGGCACATCATACAGCAATACGCTGTGAAAACGGCGCGACAGTTCAATATAGTCGTGCTGACTGCGCCCTTCGCCGCACAGCGCGAGGAAATTCATCGCCAGAACGCCCTCCGCCATGCCCAGCGTGGACAGCTGGCGGTGGTTAATTTCCAGCGGCTCATGGGCTTCTCGCGGCTTACCGGCGAGGGCCACAAACATCCGCTCCATCTCTTTCGCGGTTTCGTCCCCCAGCGGCGTCATCCACAGGTGCGCCGAGGTCAGGGTACGCAGGCGATAATCGATACCCGCATCTACGTTCATGATATCGCAGTGCTGCTTTATCATCTCAATCGCGGGGAGGAAGCGCGCCCGTTGCAATCCGTTACGGTACAGATCGTCTGGCGGAATATTCGAGGTCGCCACCAGCGTGATACCCCGACTAAACAGCGCTTCCATCAGCGTCCCCAACAGCATTGCATCGGTGATATCGGAGACAAAAAACTCGTCGAAGCACAGCAGGTCGGTTTCCGCTTTAAAACGGTCGGCCACGATTTGTAGCGGATCGCTCTGCCCCTGCAGTTCGGTCAGTTCATGATGCACCCGCAGCATAAAGCGGTGGAAGTGCAGACGCTGCTTGCGCTCACCAGGAATTGCCCGAAAAAACATATCCATCAGCCAGGTCTTACCGCGCCCGACTCCGCCCCACATATACAGGCCACGGGCGGGGGGCTGAGCGTCTGTTTTGCTTTTACCCAGCAGCTTATTGAGCTTACCCAGTAGCCCACCGCTGGCAGGCGCTGCCGGGGTGTCGGCACGCGTTAAAGCCTGATAAATACCGTCCAGGCGGGTCATGGCTTCACGCTGTACTTCATCAGCCTGATACTCGCCGTTTTCCAGCGCCTGCTGATAAAGCGCCAGTGGAGACATCGTTTGCATAATTTCGTCACATTCCCTGAAAAATAGCCCTGCCAGCGGGTCGATCGTCGAAAAAAAAGTCGTTCTACACTAAGCGAAGCTGCGGCAGGATTCCACTTCCATGAGATTAGCGGTTATAGTGGCGGGTAAGAGTTGGAAAAGCCCTACGGAACAACGAAGACAATATGGGAGTCATTATGACCTGGGAATACGCGCTTATTGGGTTAGTAGTTGGGATTATTATTGGCGCGGTCGCCATGCGTTTCGGTAACAAGAAACTGCGTGAGCAGCGCAGCCTGCAATACGAGTTAGAAAAAAGCAAAGCCGAGCTGTCAGACTACCGTGAAGAGCTGACCAACCACTTTGCCCACAGCGCAGAGCTGCTGGACAATATGGCTCGCGACTATCGTCAGCTTTATCAGCATATGGCTAAGGGGTCGAACGACCTGCTGCCAAACCTGCCTGGCGAGAAAAACCCGTTTGCTTATCAGCTGACTGAATCAGAAGCCGATAACGATCAGGCCCCTGTTCAAATGCCGCGTGATTACCCGGACAGCGCCTCTGGCCTGCTGCGGGGAGATCGTGCCGCAAAATAATTTTTATGGGGTGCCTTGCACCCCTGTATCTGAGCTGTCATACCTGTGTTACTCAACATTGCCTGCAATTCCGGGTACCCCCTTTAATTCCCCCTGGTAGCGAGAGCTGAGTTCCGATGAAGAAGACATCATTTCTGTTAAGCGCATTAGCCCTGAGTATTGGCGTCAATCTGGCAGTCATACCACCGACCCAGGCATCGCTCCCGACTCAGATTCAGGGGCAGCCCCTTCCCAGCCTGGCTCCGATGCTGGAAAAAGTGCTGCCTGCCGTGGTCAGCGTTCACGTTGAGGGAAGCGAAAGCGACAGCAGCGGCAAACCGCAGCAAATCCCCGACCAGCTAAAACGCTTCTTCGATCAAAATGGCCAGGATGGCGCGCAGGGTGACGATAAGTCAGAGGAGTTCGAAGGGCTGGCATCAGGCGTGATTATTGATGCTGCGAAAGGCTACGTGCTGACCAACAATCACGTGGTCAGCGGGGCTGATAAAATCAGCGTGCAGCTGAGCGACGGCCGTGAGTTTGATGCCAAACTGGTCGGGCGCGATGAGCAAACGGATATTGCCCTGATCCAGCTGAGCGGTGCCACCAACCTGACTCAGGTAAAAATTGCCGACTCCGACCAGCTTAAAGTCGGCGATTTCACCGTTGCTATCGGTAATCCGTTTGGCCTGGGTCAGACCGCAACCTCAGGGATTGTCTCTGCGCTGGGCCGCAGCGGGCTGAATCTGGAAGGGCTGGAAAACTTTATTCAGACCGATGCCGCCATTAACCGTGGGAACTCCGGTGGCGCACTGGTTAACCTGAACGGTGAGCTGATCGGCCTGAACACGGCTATTCTGGCTTCCAGCGGCGGTAATATCGGTATTGGCTTTGCCATCCCGAGTAATATGGCGATGGGTCTGGCGCAGCAGCTGATCCAGTTTGGTGAAGTGAAACGCGGCCAGCTGGGCCTCAAAGGCACCGAGATGACCGCCGATATGGCGAAAGCCTTTAATGTCGACGTGCAGCGCGGCGCCTTCGTCAATGAGGTGTTACCGCAGTCATCTGCTGCGAAAGCCGGGATCAAAGCAGGTGATATCATTACCAGCGTCGATGGAAAATCGATTGCCAATTTTTCTGAGCTGCGGGTGAAAATCGGTACGACGCCGCCAGGTCAGGAGGTGAAAATTGGCCTGCTGCGTGAAGGTAAGCCGCTGACATTCACCGTGAAGCTGGATAACAGCACTCAGTCTGGCTCCAGCGCGGAGTTGATGACGCCAGCACTGCAGGGAGCGACCCTGAGCGACGGTGCGGCAAAAGACGGCACCAAAGGGGTGGAAGTCGATGATGTCGCTAAAGCGTCACCGGCGGCACAGTTTGGTCTGCAGAAAGATGACGTGATTGTTGGCGTTAACCGCACGCCGGTTCAGAACCTGGCCGAACTGCGTAAACTGCTCGACACAAAACCCCCTCTGCTGGCCCTGAGCGTCATGCGCGGCGATGAGAATATCTATCTGCTGCTGCGTTAATCCCCCCCACGCAGACACAGGCTACTGTGTCTGCGTAACTCATGCTATCCTGCCTCTCGTTCATTCATTCACCGCTTAAGACCATGTTTCTTAAAATTTTGCGTTCAGTGATCTTCGGCCTGATTGTGGCCGGCATTCTTCTGGTAGCCGTACCGGGCCTCAGGCTGGGTAGCGATTTGCTGTCATCTCGGAATGTCAGCACCAGCGAGGAACCGGTCAGCTACAATACGGGCGTGCGCCGCGCTGCGCCTGCGGTCGTCTATGTCTATAATCGCAGCGCCAACGGTGCGAGCGATGTGCTGGGTTCAGGCGTGATCATGGACCCACGTGGCTATATCCTGACCAATAAGCATGTGATCAACGACGCCAGCCAGATTATCGTTAACCTGCAGGATGGCCGCTATTTTGAAGCGATGCTGGTGGGCTCCGATTCTCTGACCGACCTGGCCGTATTGAAAATCAACGCCTCTAACTTACCCGTGATCCCTATCAATCCGCAGCGCGTGGCACACGTTGGCGATCTGGTGATGGCGATAGGTAATCCGTACAACATCGGACAAACGGTCACGCAGGGAATTATCGGTGCCACCGGACGCGTCGGCCTCAGCCCCTCGCGCCATCAGGATTTCCTGCAAACGGATGCATCGATTAACCGGGGTAACTCCGGCGGCGCACTGATCAACTCACTGGGCGAACTGGTGGGGATTAATACCCTGTCGTTTGATAAAAGCAGTAACGGTGAGACCCCGGAAGGGCTGGGCTTTGCCATCCCGACCAAGCTGGCCACCAAGGTGATGGAAAAGCTGATCCGCGACGGGCGCGTGATCCGTGGTTACATTGGCATAACGGGCCAGGAGTTCCGCCGTTTTAGCGGGCAAAATACCAGTGTGGAACACCCTCAGGGCCAGGGCATCGTTGTGACCGTGGTGAAAGCAGGCGGCCCCGCAGATATTGCCGGTCTGCGCGTTAACGATGTCATTACGCGGGTGAATAACACCCCCGCCATCTCCCCCATGGAAACCATGGACCAGGTCGCGGAAATTCGCCCGGGAACGGTGATTAACGTTGAGATCAGTCGTGAAGACAAAAAGATGACGCTGCCGGTCACGGTGCAGGAGTATCCGGAGGATAGCCCGGCCCAGAACCAAAGCCAGTAGGCCTGACTGACAGCGAAGATAACGGGTGCTGAGGCACCCGTTTGAAGGATATTTACTTAACGAACTCTTCGCCGAGCGTAATATCTTTTTTCAGCGTATCCAGCATACCATCCAGCGACTGCTGTTCAAACGCGCTCAAAGGGCCGATTGGGCGACGCTCAGCGATACCGTTTTTACCCAGCAGCAGCGGCTGTGAGAAGAAGCGAGCATGTTCGCCGTCCCCTTCGACATACGCACATTCCACAATGTCGCTTTCGCCTTTCAGCGCACGCACCAGCGACAGACCAAACCGTGCAGCCGCCTGCCCCATAGAGAGAGTGGCTGAGCCGCCACCGGCTTTAGCTTCGACCACTTCAGTGCCTGCATTCTGAATACGTTTGGTCAGATCGATAACTTCCTGCTCGCTGAAGGTCACGCCAGGGATCTGTGACAGCAACGGCAGAATGGTCACGCCGGAGTGGCCTCCGACAACCGGTACATTCAGGTCCTGAGGCTGCTTGCCTTTCAGCGCGGCAACAAAGGTATTCGAGCGGATGATGTCCAGCGTGGTCACACCAAACAGTTTGTTTTTGTCGTAAACACCGGCTTTTTTCAGCACTTCAGCAGCAATCGCCACCGTGGTATTCACCGGGTTAGTGATGATACCGATCAGGGCATTCGGGCTGGTTGATGCCACCTGCTCAATCAGATTACGCACAATACCGGCATTAACGTTGAAAAGATCTGAACGATCCATACCCGGTTTACGAGCCACGCCGGCAGAAATCAGCACCACGTCAGCACCTTTAAGCGCCGGAGTCGCATCTTCACCACTGAAACCTTCGATTTTTACTGCGGTAGGGATATGGCTTAAATCAACCGCCACACCGGGAGTCACCGGGGCGATATCATAGAGTGAGAGTTCTGAGCCTGCTGGAAGCTGGGTTTTGAGCAGAAGGGCCAGAGCCTGGCCGATACCACCTGCTGCACCGAGGACTGCAACTTTCATCCTAAACTCCTTATTATATTTTGAACATTACATGTGCCGGGAAATCCATCTGTATTTAAATCATGTTGCGGCGTTACATTACACCTTTAGCGCTAATCCGAACAACCTCAACATTATAACAAACCGTTCACATCGTGCGCATTTCAGCACGGCGTCAGCTCATTTTTTTTCACCACTAAAGTTTGTTAAACTGCCCTTCCCGGCGGCCAGGGAATGCCCGGAATCTCATTTCTTATTTGCATAAACATTCATTTAAATGCATAATAATGTAATATCCCGCTGAGGGTATCCCTTAATAACCTCCTTTTATCGGTAACCTATGCGTAACCCATCAAAGCAAGAAGAACTGATTAAGGCGTTTAAAGCCTTACTCAAGGAAGAAAAATTCAGCTCGCAGGGCGAGATTGTCAGCGCACTTCAGGAAGAAGGTTTCGAGAATATTAATCAGTCGAAAGTCTCCCGCATGCTGACAAAGTTCGGTGCTGTGCGTACCCGCAATGCCAAAATGGAGATGGTTTACTGCCTGCCGGCAGAGCTGGGCGTGCCAACCACCACCAGCCCGCTGAAAAATCTGGTTCTGGATATCGACTTCAATGATGCGCTGGTCGTGATTCACACCAGCCCCGGAGCTGCCCAGCTGATTGCTCGCCTGCTCGACTCACTGGGTAAGGCAGAAGGTATTCTCGGCACGATTGCCGGGGACGACACCATCTTCATCACGCCTGCCCGTGCATTTACGGTGAAACAGCTGCACGATGCGGTGCTGGTACTGTTCGAACAAGAGTTATAAGCCGCCGCAGACGTTAACCTGGCGGCAACACATGCCAGCGGTGCCTTCTCTTCAGGGCTGACCATCGTCAGTCCTTTTTTATTTCCCTTATATAACAATCACCAGCAGCATATTCCACTACCTTTTCTCTCACCCACCTGTCACTTCCCCCCGCAAAATTTATTTCAGCAATGTGATCGACCCCTAATAAGCGCACAGATAGCTAAATTCACGCAGGGTAATGTTTTTACAAGCATTTAACAGGTCATGGTTAAAATATAAGCGTTTTTTATAACGGCTAGTTATTAAAAACCTCGCAACTTAAGAAGAATCCCAACAAAACATTATTAGCCTGCTATTAATTTTTTACGTTATCAGATCTATACTAGTTTCCGTGATGCAAATCACAGTAAGCAAAAAGATAAAAACAGTTGACGAGGAAAATATCATGAACGTTAAAACTACTATTGCTGCATTAAGCGTGCTATCTGCGCTGTCATTTGGTTCTTTTGCCGCTGAATCTGTTAATGCCGATCAGGCAAAAAATCTGCAACCGATGGGCGTTGTCAGCGTCAGCGGCGTGGGCGGTTCACCGATGGATATCCGTCAGGCACTGAATAATAAAGCAACCGATAAAGGTGCCAGCGCCTATCGCGTTATCGAGAATTATCAGAACGGTAACTGGCATGCTACGGCTGAGCTGTACAAGTAACTCAGAGAATCATCTGCTTATTAATTAGTTATTTAATTAATGAAATACGGTAACCCCAAGTATAACAAACGCTTTTTAGCCCTTTCGGTTACCGCACAACCCTTATTCTGGAGTCATCATCATGAAAACCACTTTTACTATCGCTGCGTTAGGTCTTGCTTCTGTTCTGTCATTCGGTGCCAGCGCCGCTAGCCTTGTGACCAGTCAACAGGTCGCCAGCCAGAACCTGCAGTCTGTCGGCACCATCAGCGTTAATGGCGTTGCCGGCGCGCCGATGGACATCCGTCATAAGCTGTCTGAGAAAGCCGACCAGCAGGGTGCCACTTCTTACCGCGTGATCGAAGCACGTAACGATGGCAACTACCACGCAACGGCTGAACTGTATAAATAACATCGCATCGGGTGTCTGTTGCACCCGCCCGTGACATGACTGCGGTCATGATGTTGAATCCGCAGGTTGTTGGTCACAATGAGGAGATTAACTATGAAAATTAAAACAACCATCGCTGCATTGGGTCTGTTCTCTGTTGTCAGCTTCGGCGCATCTGCTGCCCAGCTGGTGAACAGCCAACAGGCTGAAAATCTGCACTCTGCGGGGATCATCTCGGTAAGCGGTGTCGCGGGTACGCCGTCGGACATTCGCGCGCAGCTTTCACAAAAAGCCGATCGGCAGGGTGCCAGCGCATTCCGCATTATCGAAGCACGTAATCAGGATAACTGGCACGCAACGGCCGAAATCTATCAGTAATTCCTCGTCGACGGCCAGTCACATGACGGCTGGCATGACGAACCTTTTGGCCCCGTTCGCCGGGGCCCTTTTTATGCCCTGTTATCTGACGTTAAAGCGGAGCTGACCCTCCAGCTCCTCTTCTGCTTCATCAAACAGTAATATCAGTGCGCCATAGCGCCGCTTCTGACCGCTTCCCAGATGGATAAACTCGATCTCCAGAGGCAAGGTGATCTGCGGCTGAACGATGGCATCCCACAGGCTATCCAGATCTGTTATTGCCCCCAGCGGCAGCGCAAATCGCTCGCTGAACTGGCGGTAAAAGTGGGCCTGATCGACAATGATATTGAAATCAAAACTCTCTTTTCTCATGCTGGTTGCTCCGCAGGACACACCACCGGGTATCAGGCTAAAGTCCCCCAATATGCAGGGCTTTGACTTCCATAAACTCCTCCAGCCCCAGCACTGACCCCTCCCGACCTAATCCGGACTCTTTCACGCCACCAAACGGTGCCAGCTCGGTGGACACCGCACACTCGTTGATGCCGACCATGCCGCTTTCCAGCGCCGCCGAAACGCGGAAAACGCGCTGCAGGTTCTGCGTATAGAAATAGGCGGCCAGGCCAAACTCCGTGTCATTCGCCCGGCGGATCACATCGTCTTCATCGTCGAAGCGGAAGCAGGCCGCGACGGGGCCGAACGTCTCTTCGTGCGCCAGTTTCATGGCCTCACTGGCTTCAGCTATCACCGTCGGCTGCCAGAAATTACCGCCCAGCGCGTGGCGCGCACCGCCCGCCACCAGCTTACCGCCCTGCGCGACGGCATCACTGACGTGCTCTTCCACTTTTTTTAGCGCAGCAGCGTCAATCAGTGGCCCTACCACCACCCCTTC
This sequence comes from Erwinia sp. Eh17-17, assembly GCF_039675725.1. NCBI lineage: Bacteria > Pseudomonadati > Pseudomonadota > Gammaproteobacteria > Enterobacterales > Erwiniaceae > Erwinia > Erwinia sp. Eh17-17. Next base: position 139,050 of record NZ_JBDFQT010000008.1, read on the forward strand.
TTCCGTACCGTTACCCACTTTCAGCGCGTTCACTTCAGCCGCCAGCTGGCTGACGAAGCGGTCATACACGCTGTTATGAATATAAAAACGATTGACGCTGACACAGACCTGGCCGGCATTACGGAATTTATTAGCTATGGCACCTTTAACGGCCGCATCAATATCCGCATCCTCAAATACAATGTAGGGCGCGTTGCCGCCCAGCTCCATCGAGACTTTTTTCAGCGTATCTGCCGCTTTGCGCATCAGCAGCTTGCCCACCTGAGTAGATCCGGTGAAGGAGATTTTACGTACCACGGGGCTCGCCATAATCGCATCACTGATCGCCTGGGTATCCCCTGCGACGGCATTCAGCACGCCGTCAGGCAGGCCCGCTTTTTTGGCCAGCGCCAGCAGAGCAAACGCCGACAGTGGGGTATTGTTGGCCGGTTTGATAATTCCGGTGCAGCCCGCAGCCAGCGCCGGACCCAGCTTGCGCGTCAGCATTGCCATCGGGAAATTCCACGGCGTAATCGCCGCCACTACGCCGATCGGCTCACGGGTGGCCAGAATACGGCTACCTGGTTTAGCCGGAGGAATGATTTCACCATTGGCACGCTTTGCCTGCTCGGCAAACCACTGGATGAAGCTGGCAGCATACTCGACCTCCCCTTCTGCCTCTTTCAGCGGCTTACCCTGTTCGGCGGTCATCAGCTGCCCCAGCCAGCTTTTATTTTCGACGATCAGCTGATACCAGCGCTGAAGGATCTCCGATCGTTCTTTGGCCGTTTTCGCCCGCCACGCCGGGAAAGCCGCGCCTGCGGCTGCGATCGCCTGCTCAGTTTCAGTTCTTCCTGCCTTCGCCACCTGGGCTATTACGTCACCGCTAGCCGGGTTCAGCACGTCAAAAGTGCTGGCGGCCTGTCGCCAGCTGCCATTAACCAGAAAACCTGTCTGAAACAGTTCGTTGTCCTTGAGTATTGAGGTGGCCATCGTTTTCTCCCGATCGGTTTGTCATTCGTCTGAAGATCAGTATAGATGGCAAACGGCAGGCGTTTTATGACGTAATGGCATACGGGGGCGGAATTCTGCGGGGGAAAATGCTGGCACCCTGCGCTGCCAGCGGCGGGATCAAATCTGGATCAGGGTATTCTGATATTTCTTCAGCACCGCGGCCAGACGGGCAACCGGCTCTGTAACGTTGAGGGGGGCGTGATACTGCTCCAGCTTTTGCTGATAGATTTCAAACTCTGCCAGCAGCAGGTCAAAATAGTGGCGTTTTTTGCTTTCGCTGCTGGCTGAAATCATCCGGTCAGCGGTGTGACGCAACTGTTTATGAAACGCCGAGAGATCGGGATTCACGGGCACATCGGCATCACGCATCCGCTGGTGAGCAATAATCAGCGTCAGCGCCAGTCGGTACTTGTCGATATCGCCAGGGAAGATATTGAGCAGCATAAACAGCTGCTGATACAGCGCAGGCAGATGATTTTCTTTTCGCCGTGCGGTATTGGTGGTCAGCGCAGAGACGGCGGCATACATCAGGCGGTTTAACAGCGTGCGCCCGACGCGAGCTTTTGAGGTATCGCGGATGAGCAGGATCACCAGCAGCGCTACAAAACAGCCAATCGCCTGCCCAAGCGCACTGTCAATAAACAGGCTGACCTCGAACTTCATCGGGTTATCCAGCGTCAGGATGTTGATGGTCCCGACCAGCGCACCCAGCGTCCCGATCTGACGGCGCTGGATCAGGATGCCGCAGATAAACGCCAGCACGCCAAGAGCGATACACAGCAGCAGCATACTTTGCTGAGTGTTCGGCATGACCACCATGTAATACAGCGACCCCAGCGGGAGGGCGGCAATCATGCCGTAAAGGAAGTCTTTCGCCACCATCAGAGGGTTTGGGGTGCGCATAGCCAGAGAGGTAATCACGGCCAGCATCACCATGGCGCTACTGCCGGATGTCCAGCCGGTCCACAGCCAGAACAGTGAACCCACGGCAATGGCGACAAAGGTGCGTAATCCGTTGACCAGCGCATGGCGGCTCTCTGCAGAGCGCATTTTAACCACCGGCTCCGCGTTGAGTATTTCTTCTTCGATACGACTGATGCTGCTGTTGGTGTGAACGCCTTTCAGCAGCAGCAGATAGCGGCTGGCCGCCCCGACCCAGGTGCGGATGGTCGTGGGTGTATTCCTGCTGCCGCTCACCGCGACCACGCGCCGCATTACTTTCATCCGCTTGTGGATATCCGCAATACTCTCTACCGGTTTTTCGAAGAACAGATGAAACTGCGAAGGAACATATTCCTGACGGGTATTCTGGATAAGAAAGGTTTCACACGCCTGAGTGATTAACGTCAGCGACAGCGTATTCATCACCCGCAGTCGGCGATCCACTTTCTGCCAGCTGCCTGATTCCATCAGCAGATGATTACGCATGCCGTTCAGCGCCGTATTACGGCGCACCAGCCCTGCCCAGCATTTATCAACTTCGTCTTTATCAGCATGGGATACGCAGAGCTGCATCAGCCGATACTGTTCCACCAGCAGGGCATCGATTTCACGTTCAATATCCTGCTTAATTGAACGCGGTGAAAACAGCATATCCGCCACAATGGCACAGACGATACCGATAATAATTTCGCTGCAACGCTCAACGGCAAACTGCGGGGCCAGCAGCAGCGAGCCGTTGGCATCCACGCTGACCACAATGATCAGGGCGGTATAGCCCGCCAGACCAAGCGCATAGGAGTTCTCCACCTTCATCAGCGAGGAGATCCATACGCAGACGCCCGCCCAGATACAGCACAAGAGTAATGTCACTACCGGTGCGCGAATGGTGGCGACCATGATGACGACAGCGGCAATACAGCCGATGAATGTGCCGATAATACGCAGCATACCGCGATGGCGCAGCGCACCGGAGAAGGGATCTCCCCCGGCAGCAAACGCGGTGCCCCCGGCGACGATAGCCGCGGTCATCACTGCCCAGCGGGGGGTTTGCAGGTTGAACTCAAACCCGACAAACAGCGCCAGCAGAATGGCGAAGGTCAGTTTGATGGGAAAACGCAGACGATACCACTGCATAATCTGCCCCGCCTCAGCCAAACTCGCGCAGGCGATGCATCAGCTTCATCAGCGGTGACATATCTTTATCCTGACGATCTTTTGCTCCGGTAACGACGACCGTGGCGGTAGTGCCTGACGGGTAGAGGTTGCCTGGCTGCTGGTCGAGATGAATACGCACCGGCACACGCTGCGCCAGGCGCACCCACTCCAGATTCGAGTCAATGGTCGCCATGCCTTTACCATCAACGGTGCTGCTGCTGTTGGTCACACCGGCAGCGACGCTGTCCACCGAACCGTGCAGCACATGGTTGCTACCCAGAGGGGTGATCTCCACACGGTAGCCCGGACGGATGCCATCCAGCTTGGTTTCTTCCAGGTAAGCCAGCACATAGAAGGAGTTCTGTTTAACCAGCGCGACGGCGGTTGATCCACGGGTAATAAACTCGCCGGTGTAGACATTCAGGTTGGTTATCCAGCCTGCGGAAGGGGCTGTGACGACGGTACGTTCGAGATCCAGCTTAGACAGATCGCGGGTAGCGACCGCTTTCGCCAGCTGATGCTCTGTGGTCTGATAATCATTATTCGCCTGGTCGATGGCTTCACGCGACATCGCAGACACGCCGAGTTTGTTGCGACGTGCGGCTTCGCGGCGCTTTTCGCTGAGCACCGCCTGGTAATAAGCGACATCCGCTTCCGCCTCGTCCAGCGTTTTCTGGTAACGCGGCCGATCGATGGTAAACAGCACCTGGCCTTTCTGCACCAGCTGATTATCATGGACGCGTACGTCGGTGATCAGGCCACTGACATCAGGTGCAATCGCCACCACATCCGCGGTAAATTTGGCGTCACGCGTCCAGGGGGATTCGGTATAAAACACCCAGACACGGAAAATCAGGACAATCGCGATGATCACCAGCAGCAGGGTAATGGCGAAACGGGAAATTTTTCTTGTAAGAGCTTTCACTATGACCTCAGACGAACAATCGGGATACCAGGTAAAACAGGCAGCAATACAATGCAGTGTTAAACAGGGCCGGGTGCCAGACCAGATCGTAGATCCCGGTTGGCGTCAGCAGACGCCGCACCAGCCAGAACACCATCAGCGACACAATTATTTCAAAAAAAATGGGGGGGAATGACATCCCGAACACCACAACAACCGGAAGCGCATTCATTTTTTATCCTTGTTGATTCCTCACCGGGCTACCCGCTGTCACCGTTCGCTCCCCTTCCGGTTTCAGAACGGTTCGGTATGCAGGTTGATGATGTTTCGTCGACGGGTGTACTGTCAGACATTAATCAGAACCGTAGCTCATTGAATAATAGCCTATCCAACGAACCAGCATTAAAAGGGCGTGGGGTGACGGAACGGTAACCCGGCGGTGCTATAGTAACGCGGCTGACTATAAGTTATCTACCAAATGTGATCTAAATCACTTTTAAGCCAGAGTTAATAATGGAAAGACTGAAAGGCATGACCGTTTTCGCCAAAGTAGTTGAACTGGGTTCATTTACAGCGGCAGCACAGCATATGCAGCTAAGCGTATCGGCAGTCAGTCAGATTGTTGCCAGACTGGAAAATGAGCTGCAGGTAAAACTGCTTAACCGGAGTACCCGCAGTCTCGGGCTGACCGAGGCCGGTAAGATTTACTTTCAGGGCTGTCGGAGGATGATGTCCGAAGCGCAGCAGGTGCATGAACAGCTGTGGGCATTTAATAATACCCCGATCGGCACCCTGCGCATTGGCAGTTCCTCCACGATGTCGCAGAACCTGCTGGCTCCGATGACCGAGGAGATGCTGAAGGAGTACCCCGGCCTGACGGTAAATCTTGTCACCGGCATCCCGGCACCCGACCTGATTGCCGACGGACTGGATCTGGTGGTGCGTGTGGGTTCCTTACAGGATTCCAGCCTGTTTTCTACCCGTCTGGGCTCGATGCCGATGGTGGTCTGTGCCGCCAAAAGCTATCTGGCGCAGTTCGGGACGCCGGAGAAACCTTCCGATATCAGCAACCATTCGTGGCTGGAGTACAGCGTGCGCGTGGATAACGATTTTGAGCTGACCTCACCACAGGGCACCTCCATTCGTCTCTCGCCCCAGGGGCGTTTTGCTACTAATGACTCGCAGACGCTTATCCGCTGGCTGAAGTCCGGCACCGGCATCGCCTATGTTCCGCTGATGTGGATTATTGATGAGATTAACGCCGGAAAGGTGGAGATCCTGTTTGGCCATTATCAGTCCGTGCCGCGCCCGGTATATGCGGTTTACACGCAGAAAGATAAGCTGCCGCTGAAGGTGCAGGTATGTATTAACTATCTGATTGCTTACTTCGATAAGGTGGCAGAGATTTATCAGGAGTTTCGTAAGGGATAACAGGCAGGGCGACCGATATTTGCAGGGGCGGACCTTTTTCCGGTCCGCCCGATATCTGTAAGGGCAGACCTTTTTTCCGGTCCGCCCGATATTACGCGGTACCGCCGACGGTCAGTTTATCCAGCTTCAGCGTCGGCTGGCCGACGCCGACCGGCAGGCTCTGCCCCTCTTTGCCACACACGCCAACCCCCTTATCCAGCGCCAGGTCATTACCGACCATGGAAATCTGCTGCATCGCCTCAATGCCGGAACCGATCAGCGTCGCGCCTTTCACCGGCTTCGTCACCTTACCATTTTCAATCAGATAGGCTTCAGAGGTGGAGAAAACAAACTTCCCGGAGGTGATATCAACCTGTCCACCGCCAAAGTTCGGGGCATACAGGCCGTATTCTACGCTTTCAATAATATCCTGCGGCGTCGATTTGCCTGCCAGCATATAGGTGTTGGTCATGCGCGGCATAGGAAGGTGTGCATAAGACTCACGGCGACCGTTACCGGTCGGCGCAACCCCCATCAGACGCGCATTGAGCTTATCCTGCATGTAGCCTTTCAGGATGCCGTTCTCAATCAGAACATTGTACTGACCCGGAACGCCTTCATCATCCACCGCCAGCGAGCCGCGCAGTCCGTCAATGGTGCCATCATCCACGACCGTACACAGCTCAGACGCCACCAGCTGGCCCATCTGGCCGCTGAACACCGACGTGCCACGGCGGTTAAAGTCGCCTTCCAGCCCGTGACCGACCGCTTCGTGCAGCAGCACGCCCGGCCAGCCAGCGCCCAGCACCACGGGAATTGTCCCGGCCGGTGCGGCGACCGCATTCAGATTCACCAGGGCCATGCGCACCGCTTCACGTGCCCAGGCTTCGGCTCGCACTTCACCGGCTTCGTTAGCCAGGAAGAACTCATAGCCAAAACGACCGCCACCGCCGCTGGAGCCACGCTCACGTTTGCCGTTATCTTCCACCTGTACGCTGACAGAGAGGCGAACCAGGGGACGAACATCAGCCGCCAGAGTGCCATCGGTGGCCGCGACCAGAATCAGCTCATAGACGCCGCTAAGGCTGGCAGAGACTTCCTGTACGCGCTTATCTGCCGCACGTGCAGCGGCGTCTACGCGATGTAGCAGAGAAATTTTCTCTTCACGCGTCAGACTTTGCAGCGGGTCGAGCGCCGGATAAAGCGCTCTGTTAGCCACGGCTCCCAGCGTGCGGGACTGCCCGTTACCCTGTTCGCGCACGATGCTGCGCGCCGCCGTTGCGCTCTGATGCAGTGCATTCAGCGTGATCTGGTCGGCATAAGCAAAGCCGGTTTTCTCACCGCTGACAGCACGCACACCCACGCCCTGATCGATATTATAGGAACCGTCTTTAATGATACGGTCTTCCAGCACCCAGGATTCATGGTAGCTGGACTGAAAATAGAGGTCAGCATAGTCCAGCTTGCGCTCGGAAAGCTGGCCGAGGATGGAAAAAAGGTCGCTTTGACTAATGTTGTTAGCAGTTAGTAACTGCTCACTTACCAGATTCAGACTCATGAATTCTCGCTCTGTGGGGATGGCCGAATACAGCAGGCCGGCATCGCTAAAACCGGGTGATGTCATTCTTACGTTATGGTAACAGCCTGAGGCAATATACTCAGAACGTCAAACTCACTTCTCACTGTTTTCACGCGGTTTGCGCAGCACTTCGTTAATTTCCGGCTTATCGATCGGTCCACTGATATGGTAGCGCAGCACGGAAATCTTACTCCACAGCGGCCCCAGCACCTTGCTGGCGGCAAACACTGCCGCGCCAATCACCGGATTAACGGCGAAGGCGGTGGCGACGCCAACGGTGGCTGAAATTTCCGGCGCAACCACGGCTTCCATATCAATCTCACGCTTCACCAGATTCACCCGGCCTTTCATGGCAATATCGGCTTCCAGCCCGTCTACCAGCAGGTTATCCGTGTGCATCACGCCGTTTTCTATCCAGGCCGTTCCGTTGATGGAATCAAAGTAGAAGCCCTGACTGAAGGTGTCACTGAAATCGAGCCGCAGCTTGCGCAGCAGTGAGTCAAAACTCACCAGGCGCAGCAGCTGTCCGGCACGTCCGGTGGAAACATCGTCAATCTGTCCGGCACCCAGATGGGATTTTAGTACGCCGCTTAATGTCTGCACCGAGGGCTGCCACGGGGCAGACTGCCAGTGCAGGTCATAGTCGAATTTAAACGGTGAATCGCGCATGGGTGAACTGACACCAAACCAGCGGGTTGACTGGTCAATCTTTTTCCCGCTCAGCACGCCTTTCAACGAGGTACGCTGCTCCTGCGGCTTGTTAACCCACTCACCGTTCACCGTCAGACGCGTGTTGCCGCTGTCAATTAAACCGTTTTCTAATGTCAGGATATCACCGGACGGCGTCAGGTCGGCTTTTACCACGCCAAACTTCTGCCCGCGCAGCCAGCATTCAGCACAGTTCAGACGCAGTGCCGGCCAGCGGCTAAAGTTGACCACCGTGGCATCAGCAGGCAGCGGTGAAGTGCTGCCCGTAATATCCCACTGCGGGTTGTAGTAAAGGTATTTCACGTCCGCCAGCCACGGGCCATTCTGTTTCATCACCAGAGAGCCGTTAATCTCTTTGCCTTCCGCCTTCACCGCCATCTCGCCCGCAACGCTCTGAGTCAGGATTGCCGTCAGATCCTGCCACTGCTGCCCACCCAGCGTCAGCACCGGCGTATGCAGACGAATATCGCCCGGTAACTTCATACTGCCCGCCTGGCTGCCTGCACCAGCACCGGTTCCGGCACCGAGCAGACCGACCCAGGCCTCACCGTCGAGGGCGGGCAGGTTTAATACCATTCCGCTCTTTTCCGGCAGCGCCGGCAACTGTCTGGTGTCGTTTTCCCAGATGCCGCGATCGATTTTAAGCTGTTCGCCCAGCAGCCAGCGGCTGTTGAAGCGGTGACTATCTCCCACTGAGCCACTCAGGTTAAAGCTGTCCAGGTTTCCTTTCGCCAGAACGCGCACCGGGAGCGAAACACCTCCCTTTTTATCAAGCGGAGCAGGTAAGTGACTGCTTACATTTTTCAGTTCACCTTCGACGTTTATCTGATAATTCGCCCCGCCTCCGTGTGGCATGGCGATCAGCACACTGCTGCGCCACGGCACGCTGCCGCTCAACTTCCTGCGGGCAGCGTCAGGGATCTGGGTAATGTTCCCCGGCTGCCAGTCACCGTTAAGATCGACGCCAATCTGGTAATCTTTTTCCCCGTCCTGGGTGTTGAAACTGATACCGACCGGCTGGCCGAACCAGCGGGCCGTCATCGCGTTGCTTTTCAGGTCACCATTATCATAGGTAAAGTGGCCGTTCAGCCGATCAAAACGGGTATTGAGAGGTTTGATCAGCAGTGAATTGTCCGCCAGATTGACGTCCCCCGTCGCACGGACGTTCGTCCCGTCCAGCGGCACATCAAGATGTAAGTGACCACTAACATCTCCACCGATTTGTAGTTCATCCAGCGCCGTACCTAGTGAGGCTTTCAGCGGTGAACGATTAAAGTAATCACGTATCTGCGTACCATCGCCGCTGATCTCACCGTCAATAATCAATTTTTCCTGCAGATAGTCAGGAATAACGACGGAAATATTGTGGCCACTGACATCGCCCAGTTTTACGTCGGGCACTTTCATCCACAGGCCGTTGTTAGCGAAATCGAGGTCAATATCCAGATTTTCCAGCGCGGGCCAGTCGGGCTGAAACTCGTAGGTGGCCTTGCGCAACGGTACCGCCACTTCAAACATGCCGTCGTTATTTTTGAATGGAAAACGCTGCGGATTACCGGCAAAGATTAGCGTCGCATCCTGCACCTGGCCGCCTTTTATCGCCCCGCTCAGGTAGTCCACCAGCGATTTGCCCATCAGGGGTTCAGGGAAATAGCGCCAGGCATCGCCCGCATTCGTGAGGTTAATCCCGGCAAGAATATCAAGTTGCGGTGGCTGATCTTTCGGCTGCTGATAGCGGAAGTCACCGCGAGCCCACAGCGAACGGGCCTGCACGTCGACCTGATGCCCGGAAAGGGTCAACCCCTGCTCCCCGTTCTGCCAGCTGAGGGAACCGCTGGCTTTCACGATGTCCAGCGGCGCGCGGAACATGTCACCGTATGGCAGCATCGCCTGCTGAATGTCAAACGTCAGCCTGCCGTCAGCCATGCCGCCGGCCAGCGTACCGTTAAAATGTTCCATGCCCGGCAACAGCTTCCACTGCTGCCAGCTGAAATCGTGCCACTGCGCCTGGAAGCGGGTTTTTTCCGGCTGCTGCAGCGGGACATCAAGCGCTAATGCATCAAGCTGACCGCGGGGCTGAAGCGCCCGCCAGTTTTCCAGTAGCTGAGGCGACAGCTTGGCAAACAGCGGGATCAGCGGATCAATGCGCTCAAGGTCGAGATCGGTCGCCCGCACCCGCAGTTCCTGCGGGTGGTCAGGGCCGGGCAGCTGCGGGTTTTCCGGCTGCCACAGCAGAGAAAATTGTCCGTGGGGCCAGGGTTTACCATCGGTAATAAAACGCGTCTGCGGGATATTGAGATTCCAGCCACCGTTAAAGCGGCTGACATGCGCGGTTAAGTTATCGACGCTCAGGTGATGTGACTGCTGGTCGCCCTGCCAGGTGGCGCCCCCTTTTTTTAGCCAGACATCCCCGCCGTGAATCTCTCCATTTTTAACACTCATCCACGCGGCAAGACTGAAGCGGGCGCTGTTCAGACTGGTGTTGTCGCGCATCCACTGCCCCAGCCACGGTTTGACATCCACATCGTCGGCCTGCATCCAGACGCGGCCGGTACTGAGGTAGCCGTTGCTGTCGCTGAGATCGAGCCGCAGCTGAACCACGCCGTGCTGGCCGGTAAAGCTGGACAGGCTGACCAGCCCCTCGGCGCGGTGACGGGTTTCTTCATTCAGCCAGGTCAGCTGCGGGATGGCTAATTTGGCACGCTGGCCGGATAAGGTGACGAAGCTGATTTGGCTGTCGCGCAGGTCGAAATGGTCAAACTGACGCAGGAAGAGGTCGTTGAGTTGTTTAATCTGAAAATCAGACTGACGCTTATCGTCGGAGTTTAACGGCGTGTTGGTGACCAGATTAAGCTGCCAGAAGGTCAGGTCACGAAACTGCCAGCGCAGATGCAGCAGGGACTGCCACACGTCCAGCGCCAGCGTGACGCGCTGAATATTCAGCTCGCCACCGTCGGAAAAACCAGTGTGGATATCCTTAATTTCGAGGCGAGGGCCGAAGTTTTCCCAGCTGCCTTCCAGCGAGCTGGCTTTGACCTCAACTCCCGTAGCGGAGGAGACCTGTTCCAGAATGGGGATTCGCCAGCTGTTTACGTGCGGCATCAGCAGGCGTAAGCCACTAACCAATAGCGCAGTAACCACAACTAAAGTTGCGCCTGTTAGTAGCAAAATCCTCGGCAATTGCCTCACACACCTCTCCTTGTCTTCCGTCGAAACGGATGGTCAGTCACGAATAAAATCTGTTAATTGTCTCACACACAAGACCCGACAAGGCAATTCAAGCCGTTCCCCTCAGTTTACTGCAGCACATGGCCTTTATTAGCGCAAACTGAGGTTAACGACGGCGAATTTACATCATGACAACGTCAAACTGTTCCTGAGTATAAAGCGGCTCAACCTGTACTTTAACCTGTTTGCCGACAAAAATTTCCACTTCTGCCAGCGCATGAGATTCATCGCTTTTCAAGGCTTCCCCCACTGAAGGCGAAGCGTAAACCAGGAAGCGATCGGAATCATACGCGTGATGGACGCGAACAATTTCACGCATAATTTCAAAACAGACCGTCTCTACGGTTTTCAGCGTGCCCCGCCCCTTACAGACCGGGCAGTCCTGGCAGAGCACGTGTTCGATGCTTTCACGCGTGCGCTTACGCGTCATTTCTACCAGCCCCAGCTGCGAGAAACCGTTAACCCCGGTTTTTACCCGATCTTTGCTTAACGCCTGATCGAGTGAATGCAGTACGCGCCTGCGGTGATCATCATTATTCATATCAATGAAATCAATAATAATGATGCCGCCGAGATTGCGCAGCCGAAGCTGACGCGCAATCGCCTGCGTCGCTTCAATATTAGTATTAAAGATAGTCTCTTCAAGATTACGGTGGCCGACAAATGCCCCGGTATTAATATCAATCGTGGTCATCGCCTCGGTCTGATCGATGATTAGATAGCCGCCCGACTTCAGCTCAACTTTGCGATCGAGAGAACGCTGGATCTCATTTTCCACGTCAAACAGATCGAAGATCGGCTGTTTGCCAGTGTACAGCTCCAGTTTAGCCGTCATCTCCGGGATATATTCCCCGGTGAACTCCACCAGATGCTCAAATGTCAGGCGTGAATCAATACGAATGCGGTCAAGTTCAGCACCGGCAAAATCACGCAGAATACGCTGCGACAGGGCGACTTCGCCGTACAGGCGGCAACGGGTCTGATTGCGTTTTTTACGCTCAATCACTTTGGTCCACAGACGTTTTAGAAATGCCGCATCGGAGGCCAGCTCATCTTCACCCACGCCTTCCGCGGCCGTGCGAATAATATAACCGCCCAGCTCATCACAGTAGCCCGCTACCACCGCTTTCAGACGATCGCGCTCGGCTTCACTTTCAATACGCTGAGAAACGCCCACGTGTGAAGCGCCGGGCATAAAGACCAGATAGCGCGACGGCAGAGTGATATCGGTCGTCAGCCGCGCCCCTTTGGTACCAAGCGGATCTTTCACCACCTGCACCATCAGATCCTGTCCCTGACGCACCAGCTCTGAGATATCGCGTACGGTAAAGTTTTTCTTCTCGTCACGCGCGACGCATTCGGTATGCGGCATAATATCGGAGGCGTGCAGGAAGGCGGCTTTTTCCAGACCAATATCAACAAATGCCGCCTGCATTCCCGGCAGAACCCGGCTGACACGGCCCTTGTAGATGTTGCCGACGATGCCACGGCGCGCTTCGCGCTCAATATGGATTTCCTGCAGAATGCCACCGTCAATGTAGGCAACGCGCGTTTCTGACGGCGTAATATTTACCAGTAGCTCAGCTGTCATCTTAACCTCTCACTTCACGCAGCGACTGAAAATGGCTGAACAGCTCGGCGGTTTCCACCAGTGGCAATCCGACGACCGCGTGATAACTTCCGTTAATTTTTCTGACAAAGTTGCCGCCGAGGCCCTGAATCCCGTACGCCCCGGCTTTATCCATCGGTTCCCCGCTGGCAATATAGTCGCGAATGTCCTGGGGCGTCAGAAGGCGAAAAGTCACCTCAGTGATCGTCAGACAATCCAGCGTCTGCTGGCGGTCTGCCAGCGCCACGGCGGTCATCACCCGATGAGTCTGACCGGAGAGCAGGGCCAGCATCTTCGCTGCATCCGCGCCATCGGCCGGTTTTTCCAGTACCTGATTATTCAAAACGACAATGGTATCTGCGCCTAACACCGGCAGATCGGCAGGTGCAACCTCAACGCCCGCCTGCGCTTTCTCACGCGCCAGGCGACGAACATAGCGTTCAGCCTCTTCGCCATTCTGCCGCTGCTCTTCCACATCGGTGACGAGACGTTCAAATGTCAGGCCTAACTGAGTCAGCAATTCACGACGACGGGGAGAACCAGAAGCCAGATACAGGGATAGCATAATTGTCCTTTATTGAACGGCGAACTGGCGGCGAATTTTTCTCATGAGTAAGAACAGCCAGGGCCAGAGAATACCGTCAACGACGCTACTCCAGAATATTTCCGGGCGGAAGGAGACGTTGATCACCAGAAATTCAGACCAGAATACAATGACATCCATCGCCAGGGACAGCACCATAACCATCAGTGCCTGCTGCCACAGCGCCAGATTACGGAACAGCTGGAATTTAAATGCCACCAGATAGGCAACAATACTGAAAGCCAGCGCCCTTACGCCAAGCGTCGATCCTGAGATAAGATCCATTATAGATCCCATCACAAACCCGGTACCGACATTCACCCGGTGCGGCAGCGCTAATACCCAGTAAATCAGGATCAGCAACAGCCACGAGGGGCGGTACATAAAGAGCTCTTCAGGCCACGGCATGATTTGCAGCACCAGCGCCACCAGGAACGAGAGCCAGATAACCCAACGCCCATGGCTTCGGTAGCTACTCAAGGCTGCCCCCCGCGCACGCCGGGCTGGCGCGCGGGTGTCGCCGCCGGAGCGGTTACGCTGGCCGGGGCGGTCGTCAGTGCGGCAGGTGCCGGTGGCCCGACCGTCTCGCTGGCGCGCGGCAGTACCTGCGGCATCATCTGCATCAGACGTTCATTAGCAACACGATGCACTTCATTCGGTGCCATCGGCATCGATCCGTTACGGTCCGCTCCCCATAACAGTAAAAGGTAACGCAGACGCTGCAGACCAGCGGTTGGACGCGCCTGAATAACGGTATAAGCACGCTGGGTGTCAACTTTGACCGAAGAAACCACCCCGACCGGATAACCTTCAGGGAAGCGCCCCCCAAGACCGGAGGTCACCAGGACATCGCCCACGCGAATGTCGGTATTGCCCGGCAAATGTTCAAGTTGCAGATCTTCAGTACAGCCATTTCCGGCAGCAATCACCCGGATATCATTGCGCAGGACCTGAATCGGCAGGGCGTGTGACGCATCGCAGATCAGCAGCACGCGGCTGGTAATTTTACCCACCGCCACCACCTGACCGACCACGCCTTTATCACTGATCACCGGCTGACCTTCGTAAACACCGTTGACGCTGCCTTTATCGATAACGACCTGATCGGTATAAGGATCGGTGCCGGTAGAGATCACCTGAGTCACCATTTTTTGCTCATCCTGACGCAGCGGTGAGCCCAGCAGTTCGCGCAGGCGCGCATTCTCCTGCTTAAACTGACCCAGCATCAGCAATTCGCTGTTTTTGAGAATCAGTTCACGGTGGAGGGCTTTATTTTCCAGTTCGAGCTGCTGGCGGGAGGCCAATGTTTCAGAAACATTGTCCAGAATTTTACGTGGCCCGTTGGCCAGAAAATAGAATGGACTGACGGCAGTGTCCATATAGGTGCGGATCTGGGAGAAAGCCCCCATTCGACTGTCGGCAACAATTACGCCTATTGCCACTATAACCGCTAAAAATAAGCGTAACTGCAGGGAAGGCCCCCTGCTGAACATCGGCTTCATAAACTCGGCGTTTTCCTCGACAACATGAAAAAGGAGTGCGGGCAGCGCCCCGCCACTCCTTCAGGCAAATTATTCTTCGCTGAACAAATCGCCGCCGTGCATGTCAATCATTTCCAACGCTTTACCACCGCCACGCGCAACGCAGGTCAGAGGATCTTCCGCGACGACGACAGGGATTCCGGTCTCTTCCATAAGCAGACGATCCAGGTTACGCAGCAGCGCGCCCCCGCCCGTCAACACCATACCGCGCTCTGAGATGTCAGAGGCCAGTTCTGGTGGGCACTGCTCCAGTGCGACCATGACCGCACTCACGATACCGGTCAACGGCTCCTGCAGTGCTTCCAGAATCTCGTTGGAATTCAGTGTAAAACCACGTGGAACACCTTCCGCCAGGTTACGTCCGCGCACTTCAATCTCGCGCACTTCATCACCTGGGTAGGCTGAACCGATTTCGTGTTTAATACGCTCTGCGGTGGCTTCACCAATCAGAGAGCCGTAATTACGGCGCACATAATTAATGATAGCTTCATCGAAGCGGTCACCACCGATACGGACAGAAGAAGAGTACACCACGCCATTCAGCGAGATCACCGCGACTTCGGTTGTACCGCCACCGATATCCACCACCATGGAACCGGTCGCTTCTGAAACTGGCAGGCCAGCACCGATAGCGGCAGCCATTGGCTCTTCAATCAGGAACACTTCACGCGCACCGGCACCCTGAGCGGATTCACGAATAGCACGGCGTTCTACCTGAGTCGCGCCCACAGGCACACACACCAGCACGCGCGGACTAGGGCGCATAAAGCTGTTGCTGTGAACCTGTTTAATAAAGTGTTGCAACATCTTTTCGGTGACAAAGAAATCGGCAATAACGCCATCTTTCATTGGGCGAATAGCTGCAATGTTGCCAGGTGTGCGACCCAGCATCTGTTTTGCGTCATGACCGACTGCCGCTACGCTTTTAGGGGAACCGGCACGATCCTGACGGATAGCAACGACGGAAGGCTCATTAAGAACAATGCCCTGCCCTTTAACGTAGATCAGGGTATTGGCTGTACCCAGGTCGATGGACAAGTCGTTGGAAAACATGCCACGGAATTTTTTAAACATACTAAAGGATAATCCTGCAAGCTGGGGGCGGAAAATAAAATCCGCTTACTTTACCAACCACACGAAGCAGCGACAAGGCGCAAAAACGTTCTGCTCCGGTGAAAAATCATGCTATCTCGCGCCAGCGTCACAACCCTTGCAACAGATTACGCAGCAGAAGCCGCTGGTCGGGCATTCTGCACGGGTTTTCTGGACACATCGACGGACATAACATACATAAACATTAACAGTTCAGTATCGCTTCGGCCGATGAAAAAGCCGCTTCGAAGCACTATCGCCCAGGTATTCTACGTGAAAACCCGCTTGACGTGAGACTAAACTCGATATCTTTGCGAATATTTTTTCACGCTGCTGTCAACCGGCTGTGAGGGCGCGAAAAAGTCCCCCTGCCCCCCGGTAACGCCCAGCTCCACCAGTGTTTGCCACTCTTCCCGCGAACGGACTCCGGCAGCAAAAACCTGGGTAGAAGTTTGCTTACTGCTTTCCAGCAAACTTTGTACAAACAGCTGATTCTCGGTGCGCCGGTTGATATTGCGCACCAGTCCGGGATGCAGCTTGATCAGCCGCACCTGGAACTGCCTGATATAAGCGGTGCTCACCACCGTTAAACCCGCCTGATTGACCGCTACGCTACAGCCAAAACCATAGAGCAATCGCAACACGGGCTCTAAACGGCTGATGTGTTGACACACATCCGCTTCTGCAAGTTCAAATAAAATACGTTTTCTTTGTGATTTCGTGCATTGCAGCAGGCTGTCGCGCAGCCAGTGCAGGAATGAGCGCTGCAATAATGAGTCGACCGTCAGCGGGATAGCAAGGGTTTCTTCAGGCCACAGTTCGATCAGGGTCAGGATACGTTTTACCATCTGGCGGTCATAACGTTCAGCCAGACCCAGCTGCTGGATCATGGGCAAATACTCCGCCGACAGCAGCTCTTTCTCGCCATCAAAAATTCGCGGCATCATTTCACGGTGATGGACCTCGCCCTGGGCATTCACCGCCGGTTTCTGATAAAGCCGTGGGCCACCCCGATTGAGCGTGTTTTCCAGTAACGTTCGCCACTTCACGCTGCCGCGCGCTAAATCCTGCTGTGCGCCCTCTCCTACAGACCAGTTGTTTCCTCCCTGCAGGGTGGCCTGGCGCGTAGCCAGTTCCGCGTTCTCCATAACTTGCTGAGCGGTTTGCCCGCTGTGCCAGCCGCTGATACCGATGTGGATCATATCCTCGCGATCCACCATCCGCGTTGAGGGTAAGGTATCGACGGCTTTGATCAGCTGCGAGGCAATACCGTCTGCATCTTTAACGCTGCGGTGCGGCAACAGGACCGCGAAGTCACTGCGGAAATAACGCGCCAGCAGTGCTCCGGGGTAGCGCAGAACAAAGGTCGACAGCATGTTCACCAGGGCAAACAGATACTCCTGTACCTCCGCGTGCCCCCAGCGCTCGCGCAGGCTGTCGAAATCCGGCAGACGGATCATCATCACCATCCCGTGAGTCCCTACGGCTTCAGGATCTTCCAGCAGCGTGGTCAGCTGATTATCAAAGAAAAGACGATTATTTAACCCGGTGCGCCCGTCCTGCGCGGCAAAGGCGCGGATCAGGGTATCAATGCGATTGTGCTGTTCTCCGGCCTCTTTTAAATCAGCCAGCAGCAGGTCAATCGCACTGCTGGCCTTGGGCGGCCACTCATGTACGGTTCCCGGCCTCACGCTCAGACGTTCACCTTTGATCACCGCCTCGGCACGCTTTTCCAGCCGCTCCATGCCTTCCAGTTGCCGGTTCAGCCAGCGGCGCGCCTGAAATAAAAGCAGCGTCATAATCACCACTACGCCGACCATCAGCGATACGCTGGTCGTTCCGATTAACGAAGCAAACCAGGTGCGGGTTGAATCAACCCACTGAATTCGCAGAGTCATATCGGGATGTTGGGTTAATGGCAGCAGCAACTGGCGGTAACGATTAGGTTCATCGTCAAGCAGTGACTGCTGGTGACGGGTGACCTGAAGCAACGGCTTATCGCCCTTGCTCAACGTAATCTGTTCGATTTGTAACGGATTCATCACCTGACGGAGCCACGGCTCTATCTGCCGGGGTGACTGAGTGTGTAACGCGCTATCAACATCATCAGCCATCCGCTGGATCCGATGTTCTGCCCGCTGATTGCTAAGATAAAAGAAACTCAGCACGCAGCCCACCAGCATCAGTAACATCGCCAGAGAACAAAGCAGGGTGATAATTGCAGAGAGCCTGGTGGTTAATCGCATCCTTGTGCCCATATTACGGCGGTGACCGGGACGCCATTAACACTGAACCGCTATTAACATGTTAATGGCCAGAGAAAAGTCGGTGCATGATGGCACCCTTGTAGGAAAATAACACACCCCACCTGCGCAATGCTTGCCCGGCATCAGATAAAACCTCATTTTGAGGAGTATAGTCCCGCAATCCTTAATTTAATTGATGAAACCACTATTTCAGGAGATTCTCATGCAGGCACTGGTTCTTGAGCAGTCGGAAGGTAAAACCCTCGCAGCCGTGAAGATGATCAGCGCTGACAGCCTCCCGCCGGGCGAGGTCACCGTTGATATCGACTGGTCAGGCATTAATTACAAAGATGCGCTGGCGATCACCGGCAAGGGAAAAATTATCCGTCAGTTCCCGATGGTGCCGGGGATTGATTTCGCCGGAAGGGTTCACACCAGCAGCGATCCGCGTTTTCACAACGGCCAGCCGGTACTCCTGACCGGCTGGGGCGTCGGTGAAAATCACTGGGGAGGGCTGGCGGAACAGGCGCGGGTTAACGCTGAATGGCTGGTGCCAATGCCGGAAGGCATGGACGGGCGCCAGGCAATGATCGTGGGTACTGCCGGTTTTACCGCCATGCTGTGTGTCATGGCGCTGGAAGAAGGCGGCGTGACGCCGGAAAGCGGTGAAGTGCTGGTAACAGGCGCCAGCGGCGGCGTGGGAAGTACCGCCGTGGCGCTGCTTAATGCGCTGGGCTACCACGTGGTCGCCGTCAGCGGACGCGAATCCACTCACGACTATCTGCGTCAGCTGGGCGCGCGCGAGGTGTTGCCGCGCGACGCCTTCAGCGACCCGTCGCGGCCGCTGGAAAAACAGCGCTGGGCTGGGGCGGTAGATACCGTCGGCGATCGGGTACTGGCCAGCGTGCTGGCACAGATGAATTACAGCGGCGTCGTCGCGGCCTGTGGTCTGGCCGGTGGCTTTGCTCTGCCCACCAGCGTGATGCCGTTTATTCTTCGTAACGTCCGCCTGCAGGGAGTGGATTCAGTGATGACCCCGGCAGCACGCCGCCGCGAAGCCTGGAAACGGCTGGTGAAAGTGTTGCCGCACAGTTTCTATCAGCAGGCGACGACAGAAGTTTCCCTCGCGGAAGCGGCCAGTGCGGCAGAAAAACTACTGAATAATCAGACCACCGGACGGACGCTGGTGCGCATCCGCTAATTGCACTCTTAGCCCCTGTCTGATGACAGGGGTTCCTTCCAGGAAATTTCACATTTTTCGGCCACAATTAGCGTAATTCGCGGCTCTGCGCCATGCTCAACATTATTACCCCATCATGAGCAAGGGTCGCCGATGAAAGCCGTCAATAAACTGACTGAAAATGATGTCACGCCGGAAAGTATTTTTAATACCCGCCGCAGAACGCTGCTGAAAACTCTCGGCCTGAGCGCCGCCGCCCTGACGCTGCCGAATGCCGCCCGTGCGGACGTGTTGTCATGGTTTAAAGGCAATGACCGCCCGCCCGCTCCCGCCGGTAAGCCCCTCGACTTCAGCAAACCCGCACAGTATCAATCCGACCTTGCTCTGACGCCGGAAGATAAGGTCAGCGGTTACAATAACTTTTACGAATTCGGGCTGGATAAAGCCGACCCGGCGGCCAATGCCGGCACGCTGAAAACCACCGACTGGAAAATTCAGATCGGCGGTGAGGTCGGAAAACCGATGACGCTGGACATGGACGACATTTTTAAGCGCTTCCCGCAGGAACAGCGTATCTATCGCATGCGCTGCGTGGAGGCCTGGTCCATGGTGGTCCCCTGGATAGGCTTCGAGCTGGGTAAACTGCTCAAGGCCGCAGAACCCACCAGCAACGCGCGCTATGTTGCCTTCCAGACGCTGTATGCGCCCGACCAGATGCCCGGCCAGCAGGACCGCTTTATCGGCGGCGGCCTGGATTATCCCTATGTCGAAGGGCTGCGGCTGGATGAGGCAATGCACCCGCTGACGATGTTAACGACCGGCGTCTATGGTAAAGCGCTGCCGCCACAGAACGGCGCCCCTATTCGTCTGACGGTGCCCTGGAAATACGGTTTTAAAGGCATCAAGTCGATTGTGAAAATCACTCTCGTCAAAGATATGCCGCCGACCACCTGGAACCAGCTCGCCGGTAATGAATATGGTTTCTACGCCAACGTAAATCCACACGTCGATCATCCGCGCTGGTCACAGGCCACTGAACGCTTTATCGGTTCCGGTGGGATTCTGGATGTAAAACGCCAGCCGACGCTGCTGTTTAACGGCTATGCGGATCAGGTCGCGTCTCTTTACCGCGGGCTCGATCTGCGGGAGAACTTCTGACATGGTACGCCTGTCGCTGAAGCAGATAACGGGCTTAAAGGTACTGCTGCATCTGGCGGGTTTTCTGCCGTTACTGTGGTTGCTGCTGTCGATAGATCAGGGCTGGTTCAGTGCCGACCCGGCAAAAGACATCCAGCATTTTACCGGCAGGATGGCATTAAAGTTCCTGCTGGCCTCGCTGGCGGTCACTCCGCTGGCGCGCTATGGTAAACAGCCGCTGCTAATTCGCGTCCGGCGCCTGCTGGGGTTGTGGTGTTTTGCCTGGGCTACCCTGCATCTGGTGAGCTACTCACTGCTGGAGCTGGGGATCAGCAATCTGGGCCTGCTGGGGTCGGAGCTTATCTCACGTCCTTATCTCACGCTGGGAATTATCTGCTGGGTTATTCTGCTGCTGCTGGCGGCAACCTCTTTCCAGCGAGCGCAGCGTAAACTGGGCAAACGCTGGCAAACACTGCACAATGCCGTCTATCTGGTCGCGATACTGGCCCCTGTTCACTACCTGTGGTCAGTCAAAATCCTCTCACCTCAGCCGTGGATTTATGCGCTAATTGCTGCGATCCTGCTGGCATGGCGCTACAAAAAACTGCGTAAATGGTTACCTGGAAAATCCTGATAACTGTGTTCTGCCACACATCTTCAACAATCAACCACGCCATTTTACTCTGGCGTGGTTGATCATCTTCGCTGATACGACCAGTATTTAGCTGCTAATTGCGTTGATATCGTTATAATGCCCGACTTCACATTGTTGCTTTAGCCAATTTCATCTGAAAAGGTGACAAACGGGCTTTTGCGATGTATTTTGTGCGATGCCTTTATTATCGCAGGAGATAGCAGCAAGATGACGGATAAGTTGCACGTACTGCTTTTAAACGGTCCCAACCTCAACTTGTTGGGCACACGTGAGCCTGAAAAGTACGGTCATACTACGCTGGCCGAGATTGTCAGCGATCTGACCTCGCAGGCCAACGCGCTTAACGTCACTCTGAGCCATCTCCAGTCAAATGCGGAATATGCGCTAATTGATCGCATACATGAGGCGAAAGGTAATGTCGATTACATCGTCATTAACCCGGCGGCATTGACCCATACCAGCGTCGCGCTGCGTGATGCGCTGCTGGCCGTCAGCATCCCGTTTATCGAAGTTCATTTGTCAAACGTGCATGCCCGCGAGCCCTTTCGTCATCATTCGTATCTTTCTGATATTTCTGCCGGTGTGATCTGTGGACTTGGCGTCGACGGTTACTCCTGGGCTTTACAGACGGCAGTCAAACGCCTGTCACCCTCTAATTAAACAGAGTACGGAACCACACTCATGGATATTCGTAAGATTAAAAAACTGATCGAACTGGTTGAAGAATCAGGCATCGCAGAACTGGAAATTTCTGAAGGCGAAGAGTCTGTTCGCATCAGCCGTGCACCGGTTAACGTCGGTTACCCGATGATGCAGCAGGCTTATGCTGCACCGATGATGCAGCAGCAGCAACCGGCGTTAGCTAACGCCGTCGCTCCGGCTACCGCTCCGGTAATGGAAGCACCTGCCGCTGCCGAGATCAGTGGCCATATCGTGCGTTCTCCTATGGTCGGTACTTTCTACCGTACCCCAAGCCCGGATGCGAAAGCCTTTATAGAAATCGGCCAGAAAGTTAACGCCGGTGATACCCTGTGCATCGTTGAAGCGATGAAAATGATGAACCAGATCGAAGCCGATAAATCCGGCATTGTGAAAGCGATTCTGGTCGAAAGCGGTCAGCCTGTTGAGTTTGACGAGCCGCTGGTAGTCATCGAATAACGAGGCGAGCCATGCTGGATAAAATTGTAATTGCTAACCGCGGTGAGATCGCACTGCGTATTCTCCGCGCCTGTAAAGAACTGGGTATCAAGACGGTTGCCGTACACTCCACGGCAGACCGCGACCTGAAGCACGTGCTGCTGGCTGACGAAACGGTCTGTATCGGGCCGCCACCGTCAGTCAAAAGCTACCTGAACATCCCGGCGCTGATTTCAGCCGCTGAGATCACCGGGTCTGTGGCTATCCACCCAGGTTACGGCTTCCTGTCTGAGAACGCTGACTTTGCCGAGCAGGTTGAGCGCTCTGGCTTCATCTTTATCGGACCTAAAGCGGACACGATCCGCCTGATGGGCGATAAAGTGTCGGCTATTACCGCGATGAAGAAAGCCGGTGTACCGACCGTGCCAGGCTCTGACGGTCCTCTTACCGAAGACATGGACAAGAACCGCGCCTTCGCGAAACGCATCGGTTACCCGGTGATTATCAAAGCCTCCGGCGGCGGCGGCGGTCGCGGCATGCGCGTTGTGCGCAGCGATAAAGACCTGGAACAGTCCATCAACATGACGAAAGCGGAAGCCAAAGCGGCTTTCAACAACGACATGGTTTACATGGAAAAATACCTGGAGAACCCACGCCATATCGAAATTCAGATTTTGGCTGACGGTCAGGGCAACGCCATTTATCTGGCAGAACGTGACTGCTCCATGCAGCGCCGTCACCAGAAAGTTGTGGAAGAAGCCCCTGCACCAGGTATCACCGAAGAGATGCGTCGCTACATCGGCGAGCGCTGCTCGAAAGCCTGTATTGATATCGGCTATCGTGGCGCAGGTACCTTCGAGTTCCTGTATGAAAACGGCGAGTTCTACTTTATCGAGATGAATACCCGTATTCAGGTAGAGCATCCGGTAACGGAGATGATCACCGGTGTTGACCTGATTAAAGAGCAGCTGCGTATTGCTGCCGGTCAGCCGCTGTCAATCAAACAGGAAGAAGTGGTGATTCGCGGTCATGCGGTGGAATGCCGTATTAACGCAGAAGATTCGACGACCTTCCTGCCAAGCCCTGGCAAAATCACCCGCTTCCATGCGCCCGGTGGTTTTGGCGTGCGCTGGGAGTCTCATATCTATGCCGGCTATAGCGTGCCGCCATACTATGACTCAATGATTGGTAAGCTGATCACCTTCGGTGAAAACCGTGATGTCGCCATTTCTCGTATGAAGAATGCGCTGGCTGAGCTGATTATCGACGGGATTAAAACCAATATCGAACTGCAGATGAAAATCATGTCAGACGAGAATTTCCAGCACGGTGGAACCAATATCCACTACCTGGAGAAAAAACTCGGCCTGCAGGAGAAGTAATCCGGCCTTATCGCAGGGTCGGGCATGTCCGACCCGAAAGCGACAGAGATCGATATACAGAGGGGCCGATTATTCGGCCCCTTCTTATTGGGGAGGAGCGGATGGAAAAACGTTTTATTCAGGCCCACCGTGAAGCACGCTGGTCTTTCTGGCTGGCGGTGACTTACCTTGCCTGCTGGGGGCTTTCAGCCTGGCTACCGGACGACCTGCCGGGTTTTACCGGCCTGCCACACTGGTTTGAAATGGCCTGCCTGCTGATACCCGGCGTCTTTATTTTTCTCTGCTGGCTGATGGTTCGCGTCATCTTTCGCGATATTTCTCTGGAGGACGACGGTGAAGCTTGAAATTATTTTGCCCCTGATTGGCTACCTGCTGCTGGTCGCGGGGCTCTCCGTTTACGCCATGCGCAAGCGCCGTGAAGGCAGCTTCCTGAGTGAGTATTTCCTCGGTAGCCGTTCAATGGGCGGCTTCGTGCTGGCCATGACCCTCACCACAACCTACATCAGCGCCAGCTCATTCATCGGTGGCCCCGGCGCGGCTTATAAGTACGGGCTGGGCTGGGTGCTGCTGTCTATGGTTCAGGTTCCCGCCGTCTGGCTGTCACTGGGTGTTCTGGGCAAAAAATTTGCCATTCTGGCGCGGCGTTATAATGCGGTCACCCTTAACGATATGCTGTATGCACGCTATCGCAGCCCGTTACTGGTATGGCTGGCCAGCATCAGCCTGCTGGTCGCCTTTATCGGTGCCATGACCGTGCAGTTTATCGGTGGGGCGCGCCTGCTGGAAACTGCCGCAGGTATCCCCTACGATACCGGACTGCTGATTTTTGGTGGCTCTATCGCGCTGTACACGGCGTTTGGTGGTTTCCGCGCCAGCGTACTGAACGACGCCATGCAGGGCGTGGTGATGCTTGCCGGGACCTTCCTGCTGCTGTTCGCGGTGATCCACGCTGCCGGCGGGATGCATAACGCGGTCAGTACACTGCAGCGTATCGACCCCCAGCTGGTGTCTGCGTCTGGCGTCGATAACATCCTGACTCCGACCTTCCTTGCCTCGTTTTCAGTGCTGGTCTGTTTTGGGGTGATCGGCCTGCCGCATACGGCCGTTCGCTGCATCTCCTATAAAGACAGTAAGGCCGTGCATCTGGCCATTCTGCTCGGCACGGTGGTGGTGACGGTTCTGATGTTTGGCATGCACCTGGCAGGGGCTCTTGGCCGGGCGGTGATCCCGGATTTGCAGATCCCCGATCGGGTGATCCCAACGCTGATGATCCACGTTCTGCCTCCGCTGGCGGCTGGGATCTTTCTGGCCGCGCCGATGGCGGCGATCATGTCCACCATCAATGCTCAGCTGTTACAATCATCGGCAACGATCGTCAAAGATCTCTATCTGCGCATGCACCCGCACCAGCTTGATAACGAGCCGCTGCTGAAGCGCCTGTCTTCTCTGGTGACGCTGGTGCTGGGTCTGCTACTGCTGGTGGCTGCGTGGAATCCGCCGGATATGATCATCTGGCTAAATCTGCTGGCGTTTGGCGGGCTGGAGGCCGTATTCCTCTGGCCACTGGTGCTGGGCTTATATTGGGAAAGAGCCAATGCCAGCGGCGCTCTCAGCAGCATGATTACCGGGGCAGCCTGCTATACCGGTCTGGCCAGCCTGTCGCTGCAACCCTGGGGCTTCCACCCGATTGTGCCAGCGCTGCTTCTCAGCCTTTTGGCCTTTATTATTGGTAATCGTTTTGGCCACTCTGCCAGCGAATCAACGACTGCCTCCACCCTGATTGATTGAAGAGACTGACTATGCCCTGGATACAAATGAAGTTGAATACCACTGGTGCGCAGGCTGAAGAGCTGGGCGACGCACTGATTGAAAACGGCGCCGTGTCCGTCACCTTCCAGGATACTCACGATAACCCGGTATTTGAACCGTTACCGGGTGAGACTCGCCTGTGGGGTGATACCGATGTCATCGGCCTGTTTGATGCCGAAACAGAGATGCCGGAGGTGATTGCCGGCCTGGAACAGCACCCGCTGCTGGGCGCAGGCTTTCATCACAAGATCGAACAGATCGAAGATAAAGACTGGGAACGCGAATGGATGGAAAATTTCCACCCCATGCGTTTTGGCGAACGCCTGTGGATCTGTCCAAGCTGGCGTGACGTGCCGGATCCCGATGCGGTCAACGTTATGCTCGATCCGGGTCTGGCCTTTGGTACGGGGACCCATCCGACCACCGCGCTGTGCCTGACGTGGCTTGATGGCCTGGATCTGGTGGGTAAAACGGTGATCGACTTTGGCTGTGGCTCAGGCATTCTGGCGATTGCCGCACTGAAGCTGGGTGCCGCTGCCGCGATTGGCATTGATATTGACCCTCAGGCGATCCAGGCCAGCCGCGACAATGCAGAACGCAACGGCGTTTCTGAGCGTCTGTCGCTCTATCTGCCCCACCAGCAGCCGGATAACCTGAGTGCGGATGTCGTGGTCGCCAATATCCTCGCAGGCCCACTGCGTGAGCTGGCTCCGCTGATTAGCGTACTGCCTAAAGAAGGCGGCCACCTTGGTTTATCCGGTGTGCTGGCCAGCCAGGCTGAGGGCGTTTGTGACGCGTATGCCGATACCTTTGCGCTGGATCCGGTGGCAGAGAAAGAAGAGTGGTGCCGGATCACCGGTATTCGCCGATAAAACAAGCAGATGACGCAGCCCGGATGAGCTGCGTCATCCCGCTGATGACGTCATATGTCCCGAATATTGGTCAAACTGACGCAGTTTATGTTGTTATCCAGGTCACAAAAAAAGAAAAATCTTTGTACACAATTTCGTCATATTTTTTTAATGTGTTGTTTTATAACACTATAAAATTAATAACCGAAGCACGTAAGGCGATCTAACGTTCCGCTACCGCGGATTGTTCAAAGTTTGGCCTTTCATCTTCCTGAAAAAATGCGTAATATACGCCGCCTTGCGGACACACTATGGTCACTTTTTTTTCATGCGCATAGGAAATCACCAGCTTCGTAATCGTTTGATTGCAGCCCCGATGGCCGGGATAACAGACAGGCCATTCAGGACCCTTTGCTATGCAATGGGCGCTGGTATGACTGTTTCCGAGATGATGTCGTCCAACCCCGAAGTCTGGGACAGCGATAAGTCGCGGTTGCGTATGGTACACAGTGACGAACCTGGTATTCGTACCGTGCAAATTGCCGGTTGTGACCCGGAAGAGATGGCGGCAGCCGCACGCATCAATGCAACATCAGGTGCGCAGGTGATCGACATCAACATGGGTTGCCCAGCCAAAAAAGTGAATCGCAAGATGGCAGGTTCGGCGCTGCTGCAACATCCTGAGCTGGTGAAGTCTATCCTCTCAGCGGTGGTCAATGCAGTTGACGTACCGGTTACCTTAAAGATTCGCACCGGCTGGGATAGCGACAACCGCAACTGTGTAGAGATTGCCCAATTGGCTGAGCGTTGTGGTATTCAGGCCCTGACAATTCACGGACGCACTCGCGCGTGTTTGTTCAACGGCGAAGCTGAATACGACAGCATTCGGACAGTTAAGCAGAACGTATCCATTCCGGTTATCGCGAATGGGGACATTACTGACCCGCACAAAGCCAGAGCCGTACTTGACTATACGGGGGCTGATGCCCTGATGATAGGACGGGCGGCTCAGGGAAGACCGTGGATCTTCCGGGAAATCCAGCACTATCTGGACACTGGGGAGCTGCTGGCACCGATGCCACTGGCTGAAGTAAAGCGCTTGCTCATCGGGCACTTACGGGAACTGCACGACTTTTATGGTCACCGCAAGGGATACCGTATTGCCCGGAAGCACGTCTCCTGGTATCTGCAGGAGCACGCCCCAAACGACCAGTTTCGGCGCACATTCAACGCCATAGAGGATGCCAGCGAACAGCTGGAGGCGTTGGAGGCATACTTCGAAAATCTTGCGTAATTAGAAATAAAGAGCTGACAGAACTATGTTCGAACAACGCGTAAATTCTGACGTACTGACCGTATCTACCGTAAATTCACAGGATCAGGTGACCCAAAAGCCACTTCGTGATTCGGTCAAACAGGCACTGAAGAACTATTTTGCTCAACTGAATGGTCAGGATGTAAATGATCTGTATGAGCTGGTACTGGCTGAAGTAGAACAGCCTCTGTTGGACATGGTGATGCAGTACACCCGTGGCAACCAGACCCGTGCAGCCCTGATGATGGGCATCAACCGCGGTACACTGCGTAAGAAACTGAAAAAATACGGCATGAACTAATAGCCTCTGGCTATCATGTTGTTTCGAAAGCGCTTATTCCTTTGGGGTAAGCGCTTTTTTATTATCCGTTGATTGGATAAACTTTCCATTAAGAATTTTCACATGCACATCTTCCTGAAGGTTGGGTAACTTGTGTAAAATCACGTTGACTGGAAATGCCTGCCGCCCTTACCTTCTGCTGCAGTGCGTAATGCCCCCACGAATGTAAAGTTTTGCTGCCTGTGGAACCCGGCTAAACCATCGTCCTGAACGGGTGTCTGAGTCATTGTATCGCTGCTGATCGTCTTCATATGCGTTACAGGTTCTCTTAACCCATAATGCCAAGAATGAGTAATAAATGAAGCCGTCACAACAATTCAAACGGGGTTTTCTGCGCCCACGCTACTGGTTAACCTGGTTTGGCGTCAGCGTTCTCTATCTGCTGGTACAACTCCCTTATCCGCTGCTGCATAAGTTCGGTAGCTGGATGGGCCGCACTTCCATGCGCTTTATGAAGCGCCGTGTCTCGATCGCCCGCCGCAATCTGGAGCTGTGCTTCCCGGATATGGATAAGGAACAGCTGGAACGGCGGATAATTGGCAACTTTGAATCTCTCGGTATGGGGCTGATAGAAACGGGCATGGCCTGGTTCTGGTCAGATCGCCGCGTAAAGCGCTGGTTTAAAGTTAACGGCTTACATAACCTGCAGGCTGCGCAGGCGGATGGCCGCGGTGCGCTGATTATTGGCGTGCACTTTATGTCGCTGGAGTTAGGTGGACGGGCGATGGGCCTCTGCCAGCCGATGATGGCGATGTATCGCCCGCATAACAATAAACTGATGGAGTGGGTACAGACTAAAGGCCGTATGCGCTCGAATAAAGCGATGATCAACCGTCGCGATCTGCGGGGTATGGTACAAGCCCTGAAACAGGGTGAAGCAGTCTGGTTCGCTCCCGATCAGGACTACGGTCCTAAGGGCAGCGTTTTTGCACCGCTGTTTGCCGTGCCTGAGGCAGCGACGACCAGCGGTACCTGGATGCTGGCGCGCATGGCGAAACCGGCCCTGATCACTACGGTGCTGATCCGCAACGAAGACGGCAGCGGTTATGAACTGGTGATCCAGCCTGAGCTGCAGGATTATCCGATTGAAAGTGAACAGCTGGCTGCTGAGTATATGAACCGGGTGATTGAACGCGAGATCATGCGCGCGCCGAATCAATATATGTGGCTGCACCGCCGTTTTAAAACCCGCCCTGCTGGCGCCAGTTCTCTCTACTAACGTCTCACCCCTGCTGCCCTCCTTTTTTCCACCAGCGCCTTGAGGCGCTGGCTGCCGCAAGAAACTTTACATTTAAATAACAAATCTGCCACCGCCTTCACATTGCTTCCACATAGTGAAACTAAATGCACTATTTGTGACCATCATGGCTATTTTTGCCCCTCGCTGGTGCGCGATATTAACGCTGCCGATAAGAAAGTTCCCATTATCGTTAATGCTTCTCAACAAATTCAGGGCTCTGCAAATGTGGCATTACCTTTGCAAAGCAGTGAATGGCTTCGGCCACAGACAGGCAAAGTGCACCAAAGCGTGCATTACACATAACAAAATAAATCTGCCACACAGGATGCTTTATGAAAAAGATGATGCTC
This sequence comes from Erwinia sp. Eh17-17, assembly GCF_039675725.1. Lineage (NCBI taxonomy): Bacteria > Pseudomonadati > Pseudomonadota > Gammaproteobacteria > Enterobacterales > Erwiniaceae > Erwinia > Erwinia sp. Eh17-17. The sequence continues at coordinate 168,436 of NZ_JBDFQT010000008.1, forward strand.
TCCACTCTGGTTGCCGCTGCTACGCTGTTTTCTGTGGCAAATCAGGCTCATGCAGGTACGACACTGGACGCCATTAAGAAGAAAGGTTTTGTTCAGTGCGGTATCAGTGACGGCCTGCCGGGTTTCTCCTACGCGGATTCCAGCGGTAAATTTACCGGTATTGATGTGGACGTGTGCCGTGCAGCAGCAGCGGCAGTATTTGGCGATGCGACCAAAGTGAAATATACCCCACTGACCGCAAAAGAGCGCTTTACCGCGCTGCAGTCTGGTGAGGTTGATATCCTGTCACGTAACACCACCTGGACATCCTCGCGCGATGGCGGTATGGGCTTCATTTTCGCCGGCGTAAACTACTACGACGGTATCGGCTTCCTCACCCATCAGAAGGCAGGCCTGAAGAGCGCTAAAGAGCTGGACGGTGCCACCGTCTGTATTCAGGCCGGTACGGATACCGAGCTGAACGTCGCCGACTACTTTAAAGCCAACAAAATGCAGTATACCCCGGTGACCTTCGACCGTTCCGATGAGTCGGCTAAGGCCCTGGACACTGGCCGTTGCGATACCCTTGCTTCCGACCAGTCACAGCTCTATGCGCTGCGTATCAAGCTGGGTAAACCTTCCGATTTTATCGTGCTGCCAGAAGTGATCTCTAAAGAGCCGCTGGGCCCGGTTGTACGTCGCGGTGATGATGACTGGTACACCATTGTTAAGTGGTCCCTGTTCGCCATGCTGAACGCCGAAGAGATGGGGATCACCTCTAAAAATGTCGATGATATGACGGCGAAACCAACCACCCCGGATATGGCCCACCTGCTGGGCGCGGAAGGTGACTTCGGTAAAGATCTGAAGCTGGATAACAAATGGGCTTATAACATCATCAAACAAGTGGGTAACTATCAGGAGGTCTTTGACCGTAACGTCGGTAAAGACAGCCAGCTGAAAATTGCTCGTGGTCAGAATGCACTGTGGAATCAGGGCGGTATTCAGTACGCACCACCAGTACGTTAATTCCCATGATTACAGGGCACCGGCCTGTCGGTGCCCACGCCAGAATTTTCGTCACTGAGGTCTCAACATGTCTCAACGCCCAACCGTGAAAAGGGATTTTTCATTCAGCAATCCTGCGGTGCGCGCCTGGCTTTACCAGATCATTGCGATCGTCGCGGTGCTTGCCGTTGCGGGTTACCTGATGCACAACACCATCATTAACCTGGCAAACCGTGGCATTACCTCCGGTTTTGGTTTCCTTGAACGTAGCGCTGGCTTTGGTATCGTCCAGCACCTGATTGATTACACTGAAAGCGACACCTATGCCCGCGTGTTCCTGGTCGGTCTCACTAACACCCTGCTGGTGTCTGCGCTGTGTATCGTCTTTGCTTCTTTCCTCGGGTTCTTTATCGGACTGGCCCGCCTGTCTGATAACTGGCTGCTGCGGAAAATCTCCAATATCTATATTGAGACGTTCCGTAATATTCCCCCTCTGCTGCAGATATTTTTCTGGTATTTTGCGGTACTGCGCAATCTGCCAGGCCCACGCCAGGCACTCAACGCCTTCGATCTCGCCTATGTCAGTAACCGTGGGCTGTATATTCCCTGGCCTGAATACGTGGCAGGTACCGGGCCGTTCCTGATCGCCATAGCCCTGGCTCTGACAATCGCGTTCGGTTTATTTCGCTACAACAAGCAGCATCAGCTGAAAACAGGACAACTGCGTCGCACCTGGCCTGCGGCTCTCGCGATGCTGGTCCTCTTTCCGCTGGTGGCCTCACTGTTTGCGGGTAGCCCGATGCACTGGGACATCCCTGAACTACGTGGATTCAATTTCCGCGGCGGGTTCGTGCTGATCCCGGAGCTGGCGGCCTTAACGCTGGCACTGTCGATTTATACGTCTTCATTTATTGCCGAAGTGATCCGTTCCGGTATTCAGTCTGTTCCGCACGGTCAGCATGAGGCCGCCCGTTCTCTCGGTCTGCCCAACCCCGTCACCCTGCGTCAGGTGATTATCCCGCAGGCAATGCGCGTGATTATTCCTCCGCTGACCAGTCAGTATCTGAATATCGTGAAAAACTCTTCGCTGGCCGCCGCGATTGGTTATCCCGATATGGTGTCCCTGTTTGCCGGTACGGTACTGAACCAGACGGGCCAGGCCATCGAAACTATTGCCATCACTATGGGTGTCTATCTCATCATCAGCCTGTCGATTTCGCTGTTAATGAACATCTACAACCGCAAAATTGCTCTTATAGAGCGTTAAGAGAACGGGATTATGACGATGACCACTCATGAAGTCCCTGCGGCACCTGCGACTTCGCTTGCGCGTGCCGTGCTCTGGGCAAGAAAAAATCTGTTCTCCAGCGTCGGAAACTCACTGCTGACGCTGTTTTGTCTGTGGGTGATATGGGCAGTTATCCCTCCGGCGCTGAACTGGCTGGTGTTTCAGGCTAACTGGATTGGTGAAACACGCGCTGACTGCACCAAAGATGGGGCATGTTGGGTGTTTATCCATGCGCGTTTTGGCCAGTTCATGTACGGACTGTACCCGCATGAATTGCGCTGGCGTATTAACCTGGCGCTGGTAGTCGGCCTGGTAACCATTGTTCCGATGTTCCTGAAACGCCTGCCGCGACGTGGGACCTACATCGCGGCCTGGGCGGTGATCTATCCGATCGTCGTCTGGTTCCTGCTGTACGGTGGCTACTTCGGGCTGGAACGTGTCGAAACGCGCCAGTGGGGTGGCCTGACTCTGACCCTGATCATTGCCTCTGTCGGTATTGCCGGGGCACTACCGCTGGGCATCCTGCTGGCGTTAGGACGTCGCTCACGTATGCCGGTCGTGCGTACGCTGTGCGTTCTGTTTATCGAGTTCTGGCGTGGCGTACCGCTGATCACCGTCCTGTTTATGTCATCGGTGATGTTGCCGCTGTTTATGGCGGAAGGTAGCTCGATCGATAAGCTAATCCGTGCGCTGGTTGGCGTCATCCTGTTCCAGTCCGCCTATGTGGCAGAAGTGGTACGCGGCGGGCTACAGGCTTTGCCCAAAGGACAATATGAAGCCGCTGAATCACTGGCGCTCGGCTACTGGAAGACTCAGGGGCTGGTGATCCTGCCCCAGGCGTTAAAAATGGTTATTCCAGGCCTGGTTAACACCATCATTGCTCTGTTTAAAGATACCAGCCTGGTGATCATCATCGGTCTGTTTGATCTGTTCAGTAGCGTGCAACAGGCCACTGTCGATCCCGAATGGCTGGGTATGTCGACGGAGGGTTATGTTTTTGCCGCACTGGTCTACTGGATTTTCTGTTTCAGCATGTCGCGCTATAGCCAGTATCTGGAAAAGCGCTTTAACACCGGGCGTACGCCGCACTGAGGTTTAAAATGACGCAAATTATTACCCCATCTGACGACGCGATGATGATTACGCTCGAAAATGTGAACAAGTGGTACGGGCAGTTTCACGTACTGAAAGACATCAATCTGAAAGTAAAACCGCGTGAGCGTATCGTACTCTGTGGGCCTTCCGGGTCTGGAAAATCAACGACGATCCGCTGTATTAATCATCTGGAAGAGCATCAACGGGGGCGCATTGTCGTCGATGGTACGTTACTTAACGACGATCTCCGCAATATTGAACGTGTACGCACGGAAGTGGGTATGGTGTTTCAACACTTCAATCTGTTCCCTCATCTGAGCGTATTGCAGAACTGTACTCTTGCCCCCATCTGGGTGCGTAAAACGCCAAAGAAAGAAGCGGAAGAGCTGGCAATGCATTACCTTGAGCGCGTACGTATTGCCGAGCATGCGCATAAGTTTCCGGGTCAACTTTCCGGTGGCCAACAGCAGCGTGTGGCGATTGCACGATCGCTGTGTATGAAGCCGAAAATTATGCTGTTTGATGAGCCAACGTCAGCGTTGGATCCAGAGATGGTGAAGGAAGTGCTGGATACGATGATTGGTCTGGCAGAAGATGGCATGACGATGCTGTGTGTCACCCATGAAATGGGCTTTGCCCGTACCGTGGCAGACCGGGTGATCTTTATGGATCGCGGAGAAATCGTTGAAGAAGCGCCACCGCAGGAGTTCTTCGCTCATCCTAAGTCTGAACGTACCCGGGCTTTCCTGTCACAGGTTATCCATTAATATCAGCAGCTAACTGAAGCAAAAAAGCCCCGACCAGTGATGGACGGGGCTTTTTTATCGCCTTTATTCGGGCGGGGCTCAGGATTTCTTCGGCCCCTGGATAACAAAAAAGCCCCATGCTTTCGCATGAGGCTTGTCTGTTTATTTGATGCCTGGCAGTTCCCTACTCTCGCATGGGGAGACCCCACACTACCATCGGCGCTACGGCGTTTCACTTCTGAGTTCGGCATGGGGTCAGGTGGGACCACCGCGCTAAAGCCGCCAGGCAAATT
>NZ_JBDFQT010000009.1:0-137587 GCF_039675725.1 Erwinia sp. Eh17-17
TGCCTGGCGGCTTTAGCGCGGTGGTCCCACCTGACCCCATGCCGAACTCAGAAGTGAAACGCCGTAGCGCCGATGGTAGTGTGGGGTCTCCCCATGCGAGAGTAGGGAACTGCCAGGCATCAAATAAGCAATAACCCCGACCGAAAGGCCGGGGTTTTTTGCGTTTGCAGAGGACGATCGACCCTGCACCCCGCGAGCCCCCATGATCGCCGCCAAAACTTCCTATAAAAGATCTTCCGGGCAATTAAAATTGCGGAATTTCTCTGCAGATTGCATAAATAAAACACTATGGCCGCCCGCCTGCGTAAGAAAAAGCATCAGTTTTCGATCCCCACGCGCCAGATAACTCTGAAGTGAATCAGCAAGACTACGATGGAGCAGCGCCAGCGTTGGATGATCGCGCTCTTCTGTTCGCGCCCACACCGCCAGCGCCTCGTTTTTTTGCTGCCACAAATGCTGAACCAGATTGTCAGGCAGGCAAGGTGTATCACAAGAAGTGAATACCACCCACTCTGTCTCTGCCTGCTGCAGAGCCGCCAGCATTCCCGCCAGTGGTCCCGGAAAGTCAGCCAGCGTATCCTTAATAACCGGGACACCACTCTGTTGATATACCTCAATATTGCGGTTGGCATTAATCCATACAGTAGTGACCTGGGGCTGCAAACGCTGCAAAACGTGCTGGTAAAGCGGCGTGTTCTGCCAGAGTATCAGCCCTTTATCTTCACCGCCCATCCGGCTCCCCCGGCCACCGGCCAGGATGACACCGGTAATTGCTACGGGATGCGGAGAAGAAACGATTTTCATGGTTTTTATACCCTATGCTTAGCTGTGGGGTTCTTTATACAGGGACAACTGCATGAAATGCCATCGCCTTAATGAATTAATCAGTCTGCTTCAACCTGCATGGCAGCAGGAACCAGATTTAAATTTAATCGAGTTTTTACAGAAGTTAGCCGATGAAGCCGGCTTTAAGCAGCCTCTGGGTGAATTAACCGATGATGTTTTGATCTATCATCTCAAGATGCGCGGTAGCGATAAAGACGCTGAAATTCCCGGTCTGAAGAAAGATTATGAGGACGATTTTAAAACCGCAATATTGCGGGCGCGCGGCGTGATTAAGGATTAAATCTGGCCATTGCTCCGTCGGGGTAACCATTTAATGGTACTCTTGCACGCTATTCTTCAATGACTATTAGCGAGCATGCCGGATGAAAGAACCTGCCTTTAACTTTCACACCCTGACACCGGACACCATCCTTGATGCGCTTTGGGAAACCGGGCTACGTGTGGAATCCGGCCTGACGGCGCTTAACAGCTACGAAAACCGTGTCTATCAGTTCTCCGATGATGAAAAACGGCGCTATGTGGCAAAATTCTACCGACCGCAGCGCTGGTCAATTGCACAGATAGAGGAAGAGCATCGCTTCGCGATCGAGTTATCTGCTGACGAGATCCCCCTTGCTGCGCCTCTGGAACTGCAGGGCTCCACGCTGCATCAACACCAGGGCTTCGGGTTTGCCGTATTTCCCAGCCTTGGGGGACGTCAGTATGAAACCGATAATTACGATCATCTGGAGTGGGTGGGGCGCTTCCTCGGACGTATCCATCAGGTTGGACGCAGGAAGACCTTTGAGTCCAGGCCGACCATTGGACTCGAAGAATATATCGATCAACCGTTACAAATCCTGGCAGACAGTCCGCTGGTTCCTTCTAAGCTAAAAATCGATTTACTGGCCAGTATTGAGCGTCTGCGCACAACTTTACAAAACTGCTGGCATACTCAGTGGCAGCCTTTACGTTTGCACGGTGACTGTCATCCGGGCAATATTCTGTGGCGCGATGGGCCGCTGTTTGTGGATCTGGACGACGCGCGTAATGGTCCTGCGGTACAGGATTTGTGGATGCTGATCAATGGCGATCGCCAGGAGCAGCGCCTGCAATGGGATATTCTTCTGGAGGCGTACGAAGAATTTTGTGAGTTCGACACTCATGAATTGTCACTGATTGAGCCTTTACGTGCTATGCGGATGGTTTATTATCTTGCATGGGTTGTACGCCGCTGGCATGACCCGGCTTTCCCAGCCAGTTTTCCGTGGATGACGGATGAGGATTTCTGGCGCCGACAGATTTCCACTTTTAACGAGCAGAACAAGCTGCTGCAAGAGCCCCCACTGCAGCTTGCGCCTGTTTTCCAGGTGTGATCACCCTTTGGTTCGCCTACTGAGATGTAATTAGGAGAGAGTTTCACGATGAAAAAGATTTTGTTTGCGCTCGTCGGTATGGTTCTGGCATTCAGCGCTTCTGCCGCACAATTCAGCGATGGCCAGCAATACGTAACGCTGGATAAGCCAGTAACGGGCGAACCTCAGGTGCTCGAATTTTTCTCATTCTACTGCCCGCACTGCTACCAGTTTGAGCATGTATGGCATGTCAGCGATGCGGTGAAAAAAGCACTGCCGGCCGATACTAAAGTGACGAAATATCACGTTGAATTCTTAGGCGGCGAAATGGGTAAAACCGTCACGCAGGCCTGGGCGGTAGCGATGGCACTGGGTGTGGAAGATAAAGTGACTGCGCCCATTTTCGAAGGCATTCAGCAGACGCAAACCATTACCGATCCGGCGAGTCTGAAAGCGGTATTCGTTAAAGCTGCCGGTATCAAACCGGAAGACTACGATGCGGCCTGGAACAGTTTCGTGGTTAAATCACTGGTTGCTCAGCAGGAGAAAGCCGCAGCAGACCTCGACCTGCGTGGCGTACCAGCAATGTTTGTTAACGGCAAATATATGGTGAACAACGGCGGTCTGGATACCAGCTCGCAGGAAAACTATGTTCTGCAGTATGCGAACGTGGTGAAATTCCTTATTTCTCAGAAATAGTCCCATTGCCCTCTTCTCAACGCCGGCGTTGCCGGCGTTTTCGATCGCTCCTCCCTGAGTGATATCCCGCGTGGAAAGATCCTTTCAGCTGATGAAGATCGTGCATCTTACGCTGTGTGTACAAACTTATATCCACATCACTCTTATTCCGTAGGATCTAAAGTTTATCCTGGATCGAATAATTAACTGAATGATTATAAAGATAAATTAATTCACTGTTTTATTATTTTTCCACAGCCAGTAAGTTGTTAGTAAATTTACACACAAACTTATCCACAGAATGTCAATGCGAAGCGTAACGCAAAATCACAATTGCGAGCAGATTAATCGCCGTTGAAGTTTCATCTTTCATAGCGAGCTGTGGCATCCTTAACGCTAATCAAAAACCAAAGAAGAACGTGACGACTTATGGCTCAAATTGCAGAAAACCCGCTGATTCTGGTAGATGGATCTTCCTACCTGTACCGTGCTTATCATGCGTTCCCGCCGCTGACCAATAGCGCAGGCGAACCCACCGGTGCAATGTACGGCGTATTAAATATGCTGCGCAGCCTGCTGCTGCAATATAAGCCAAGTCATGTGGCAGTGGTATTTGATGCTAAAGGTAAAACCTTCCGCGACGAATTATTTGAAGCGTACAAATCACATCGCCCCCCGATGCCCGACGATCTCCGGGCGCAGATTGAACCGCTGCACACGATGGTAAAAGCGATGGGCCTGCCGCTGCTGGCTATCACGGGTGTGGAAGCCGATGACGTCATTGGTACGCTGGCGCTGGCTGCGGAGAAGATGGGCAAGCCAGTACTGATCAGCACCGGTGATAAAGATATGGCGCAGCTGGTGACGCCGAATATCACGCTGATCAACACCATGAATAATGCGATTCTTGGCCCGGAAGAAGTGGCCGAGAAATATGGTATTCCACCTTCGCTGATTATTGATTTCCTCGCTCTGATGGGCGACTCCTCGGATAACATTCCGGGCGTGGCGGGCGTGGGCGAAAAAACAGCGCAGGCGCTGCTTCAGGGATTAGGCGGTGTGAAAGACATCTATGACAACCTGGATAAAGTCGCCACCCTGACATTCCGCGGTGCTAAAACGATGGCGGCCAAGCTGGAGCAGAATAAGGAGATGGCATTCCTCTCCTATCAGCTGGCGACGATTAAAACCGATGTTGAGCTGGAATTGACCTGCGACAAGCTGACGGTCGAAGAACCTGCCGTTGAGGAGCTGCTGGCATTATTTAAGCATTACGAGTTCAAGCGCTGGATTGTTGACCTGCAGGAAGGGACCTGGCTACAGGGGAATAAGAGCCGACCAGCGGCGGCAAAAGGTAAGTCTGAAGCTGACGTTGTCTCTGATGCCGTTGAAGTAACCAGCGTTCTCTCTTCCGAGGGGTATGTCACTATTCTGGACGAAGCGACTTTCGATAGCTGGATGACAAAGCTTGAGCAAAGCAAGCTGTTTGCCTTCGACCTGGAAACCGACTCACTGGATACGCTCAGTGCCAATATTATTGGCCTCTCCTTTGCTACTGCTCCGGGGGAAGCGGCTTATCTTCCGGTTGCGCATGATTATCTCGATGCGCCGGAACAGTTGGATCGTAAAGCGGTACTGGCACGCCTCAAGCCCCTGCTGGAAGACCCGACAGCACATAAAGTCGGGCAGAACCTCAAGTATGACCGTGGTGTGCTGGCAAACTACGATATCGAGCTTCAGGGAATTCAGTTTGACACCATGCTGGAATCCTATGCGCTGAACAGCGTCATTGGTCGCCACGATATGGATACCCTGGCCTCGCGCTGGCTGAATCATAAAACGGTGACCTTTGAAGAAATCGCCGGTAAAGGCAAAAATCAGCTCACCTTCAATCAGATTGCTCTTGAGCAGGCGGCACATTACGCGGCAGAAGACGCAGACGTTACGCTGCAGCTGCACCTGAAAATGTGGCCTTTGCTGGCGAAAGAGCAGGGGCCGAAAGCGGTCTTCGAACAGGTAGAGATGCCGTTAGTGTCGGTGATTTCCCGTATTGAACGCAACGGGGTGCTGATTGACCAGAATATTCTGGCGGCGCACTCCCAGGAGCTGGGCGGCCGCCTGGCTGAGCTGGAGCTGAAGGCGCATGAGCTGGCGGGCGAACCGTTCAACCTCTCGTCACCGAAGCAGCTGCAGACCATCCTGTTTGAAAAGCAGGGGATCAAGCCAACGAAGAAGACGCCGGGCGGCGCGCCGTCCACCAGTGAGGAAGTGTTAGCCGAGCTGGCTCTGGATTATCCGCTGCCGAAGGTGATTCTGGAACATCGTGGCCTGTCCAAGCTGAAATCCACCTATACCGATAAGCTGCCGCTGATGATCAATCCACACAGTGGGCGGGTGCATACCTCCTATCATCAGACGGTCACCGCAACCGGACGCCTCTCTTCCAGCGATCCTAACCTGCAAAATATTCCGGTGCGCAATGATGAAGGGCGCCGTATTCGCCAGGCATTTATCGCCCCGAAGGGAGACCGCATTGTCGCCGCCGACTATTCGCAGATTGAGCTGCGCATTATGGCGCACCTGTCGCAGGATAAAGGTCTGCTGACTGCATTTGCCAGCGAACAGGATATCCACCGTGCCACCGCCGCGGAAGTCTTTGGCGTAGCGCTGGATAAAGTCAGCGGCGAACAGCGCCGCAGCGCCAAAGCGATTAACTTCGGTCTGATCTACGGCATGAGCGCCTTTGGACTGTCGCGTCAGCTGAATATTGGCGCTGGCGAAGCGAAGAAGTATATGGACCTCTACTTTGAGCGTTATCCGGGCGTGCTGCAGTACATGGAAAGCACCCGTGAGCTGGCTGCGGAGAAGGGCTATGTTTCCACGCTTGATGGTCGTCGTCTGTACCTGCCTGACATTAAAGCCAGCAATGCAATGCGCCGTAAGGCGGCAGAGCGGGCGGCGATCAATGCGCCGATGCAGGGTACTGCAGCGGACATAATAAAGCGGGCGATGATCGCCGTGGATGCATGGCTGGCACCTCAGACGAACCATGAGGTGAAAATGATCATGCAGGTACACGATGAACTGGTGTTCGAAGTGAAAGCCGGAGCAGTGGAAGCGGCATCCGCTAAAATTCGTGAGTTAATGGAAGGCAGTATGAAACTGGACGTGCCGTTACGCGTTGATATTGGCGTAGGCGACAACTGGGACGAGGCTCACTAAGCGCGTTATCCTCGTCTGGCAGGCTGATTTTATCGCAGAATCAGCCTGCCGCATTACCCCTGAAAAATTGTCGCTTGATACGCTTCAGTTCTGCGCTCATGACCTTTCGACAGGCCAGTGGCTAACCTTCTCACCCAAAACACTTTTTTGGTAATTAAGCTACATCTTAGGTGGCGTTATGTGACGTGAGTTGGATAATGCATGTCGTTTTCTGAAAATTAACTACAAAAAACACTTTTGAGCACTCAGAAAATGATGTAAAGTTTCAGATGTAGGGTACAGAGGTAAGATGTTCTATCTTTCAAACCTTTTACTTCACGTAATCGGATTTGGCTGAATATTTTAGCCGCCCCAGTCAGAAATGACTGGGGCGTTTTTTATTGTCTGTCACCTTCATCCCTGACGTCGCAACAGCGTTGGCTGCAACGCCATTTATCTGGCGACAGAAAATCATTCTCCGGCGGTTGCTTCGTCTTCTTCCGTTGCCGGAGGGATGTCGCGATACCAGCTGTCCAGCTTCTGGCTCAGCTTATCCACGCCAATTCTCTTGAGGGAGGAGAACGCTTCAACATCTACGGTACCGAGGAAGGTTTTCGCTTCTTCACGAACCAGGTTGAGCTGCGCCTTACGCGCGCCTGATGCCAGCTTGTCGGCTTTAGTCAGCAGTATCAGCACTTCAATGCCACTCTGCACCGCCCACATCACCATCTGACGGTCGAGATCTTTCAGCGGATGGCGAATATCCATCAGCACCACCAGTCCTTTCAGACAGTTACGATCGCGCAGATATTCCGCCAGTGCGCGCTGCCATTTCAGCTTCATCTCTTCCGGAACCTGCGCATAGCCGTAGCCAGGCAGGTCGACCAGACGGTAGCCTTCAGCGACCTGGAACAGGTTGATCAATTGGGTACGACCAGGGGTTTTACTGGTACGAGCCAGGCCTTTCTGGTTAGTCAGCGTATTCAGTGCGCTGGATTTACCCGCGTTAGAACGCCCGGCAAAAGCAACCTCAATACCGGTATCGGCAGGCAGGTGGCGGATATCGGGGGCGCTGGTGACAAAATGGGTGACGTGATAATTCCAGCCAGACAAAATAGATACTCCAGAATAAGAAAGGGCAATTGCGCTGATTATACCCTGTATGGCCGCAAAGCGCCCGGTAAGACACCGCTCAATCGACGGCTGTGAGACATTGACCATTCCTCATGCCAGCACTCTCTGCATTTCCATTTTTCTAAAATGGATTTTTTACTATTTTTCATGGAGTTGAAAAAAGAGCAAAAAAAACAGAGTAAAAATTACCTGCATCACCTTGTTTGCCGGACTGGTTAGTCTACATTTGAATCCAGAAACAGGATATTTCACTTCAGGATGAAGTGCTCAGGGAGCATCTGGACGATCTCGGGCAGGGAAGGAAATACGCAAAGGTTTGCGTGACAGGGATTCAGGAATGCTCACAGGATTGAGCAAAGGCAAGGGAAAACAGGGATGCTGGCTGCTAATAAGGACGCTGACAATGTCAGTCCTTCCGCGGAAGGTGCGAAAAAAGGCGACAGGGTGACCTGGCGCCTTTTTTCTTTGCGTGCTTTCTGCTAGATTTCGCGGCAATTCTATACTGAAGATAAACGTCTGAGAGCAGAAACCATGAAGCAACCTGCACGCACACCCCAGGATAAAAAACCGGGCGCTAAAGTGAAACGTAAAACGCGTGATGAGATCAATCAGGAAGCGCGTGACCGCAAGCGTGATAAAAAGCACAGCGGCAATGTTTCCGGCAGCCGGGCTAACCCGGTCACCGAAAGCCAGAAAAACGCCAACGGCAAACCCGCCAAAGATCCCCGTATCGGCAGTAAAAAGCCTGTTGCGCTGGGTAATGATGTGGTGGTCAGCAAACCAAAACCAGCCAAAGTGGCAAAGCCCGTTGTTGAGAAAAAACCCCGCCTGACGCCAGAAGAAGAGCTGGCACAGCTGGAAAATGATGAGCGCCTGGATGCGCTGCTCGATCGTCTGGAAAATGGCGACAGCCTGTCAGCGGAAGAGCAGGCGTGGCTGGATGCCTCACTGGACCGCATCGATGTGCTGATGGAGCAGTTAGGGATAGCCCTGGACGATGGCGCTGAAGATGAGCAGGCAGAAGAAGATATGTATCGCCTGCTAAAAGGCGGACAGTAATCTGCGGCGAGACTTCGTTTCTCTGACGTTATTTGAGGCAGCGCAATCCGGCGCTGCTTTTTCATTTTAGGTATCTGGCGATGATTTGGCCTGGATCAATTATTGCGCTGATTCTGCTGTGCTGGCTTGGCGGGTTATTCGTTAAACTACAGCGGCTGTCGCGGCTGAAAACCCGGCTGCGCAGCAGGATCGTCAGCCAGCAACTTCCTGTCACGCGGCGGTCCATGCGACGACGATAAGGGACGTTACTATGCAGACGCTGACCACCGAGTGGGATCTCCCGCTGATTCAGAAATACAACATCGCCGGTCCCCGTTATACCTCTTATCCGACCGCGCTCGAATTCCATCAGAGCTATGACGAATCCGCCTTTCTGCAGGCGACACAGCGTTATCCTGAGCGCTCGCTGTCGCTGTATCTGCATATCCCGTTTTGCCACAAGCTCTGCTACTTCTGCGGCTGTAATAAGCAGGTGACACGCCAGCAGCACAAAGCAGATGACTATCTGGATGTGCTGGTGCAGGAAATTGCTGCGCGTGCGCCGCTGTTCAGCCAGCGTACGGTCAGTCAGATGCACTGGGGCGGCGGTACGCCCACCTTTCTCAATAAGGCACAAATCAGTCGGCTTATGGACTGCCTGCGCCAGCATTTTAACTTCAGTCCACAGGCGGAAATTTCAATCGAGGTCGATCCGCGTGAAATCGAGCTGGATGTGCTGGATCACCTGCGGCTGAGCGGCTTTAACCGTCTGAGCATGGGAGTGCAGGATTTTAATAAGCAGGTGCAGGAAAAAGTGAACCGCGTTCAGGATGAAGCGATGATCTTTGCGCTGATGGCGCGTGCGCGGGAACTGGGCTTTTCTTCCACCAACATCGACCTGATTTATGGCCTGCCAGCGCAGACGGCGGAGAGTTTTGCCTTCACGCTGCAAAAAGTGGCAGAGCTTAATCCCGACCGGCTTAGCGTTTTTAATTACGCTCATATGCCCGCGCTGTTCCCTGCCCAGCGTAAAATCAGGGACGAAGAACTGCCCGGTGCCAGGGAGAAACTGGATATTTTACAGCAAACCATCGCCACCCTGACGGCGCAGGGGTATCAGTTTATCGGTATGGACCATTTTGCCCGCCGTGATGACGAACTGGCCGTTGCCCAGCGTGCCGGTGAGCTACATCGTAATTTCCAGGGTTACACCACGCAGGGCGACAGCGACCTGCTGGGCATGGGGGTGTCGGCGATTAGTATGATCGGGGACAGCTACGCGCAGAATCGCAAAGAGTTAAAGCATTACTGTGCGGAAATTCAGGCAGGTAAAACCGCCCTCTGGCGCGGTTTGCAGTTGAGCGAAGATGACTGTCTGCGCCGTGATGTGATTAAAAGCCTGATCTGTCATTTCGCGCTGTCGTTCAGTGAGATTGAAACGCGCTATGGCATCGACTTTCGACAGTATTTTGCCGACGATCTCGCCGCTTTGCTGCCGCTGATCGGAGACGGGCTGGTGGAATACCACGCCAGTGGCCTTGTAGTGAGCGCTAAGGGACGATTGCTGATAAGAAACATCTGTATGTGCTTCGACCGCTACCTGCGGGAGAAAGCCTCTGGTGCGCAATTTTCGCGGGTGATCTGACCGGGCAGGTCGACCATAACACATCGTTGATCCCGGCGAGACGCTTGCGGACGGTCACGTGGGTGACAGGGGCAGGGGCGGACCTTCTTTTCCGGTCCGCCCGTATTGCGTCACGAACGTTATTCCATTCCCAACTCTTTCAGCTTGCGCGTCAGGGTATTGCGCCCCCAGCCCAGCAGTCTGGCCGCTTCCTGCTTGTGCCCCTGGGTGTGGCGCAGGGCCGTGGTCAGCAGCGTACGCTCCATCTCTGGCTGGGCTTCTGACAGCAGGTTTTGATGACCGGAACGCAGGGCGCGGTCGGCCCACTGTGCCAGCAGCGTCGCCCAACTGTCCGGCAGCGACTGTACCGGATTTTCCGGCGTCGAGGTTTCAAACAGCTCCGGCGGCAGATCCTGGATCAACACTTCCTGCCCGGCAGCCATCACGGTCAGCCAGCGGCAGGTATTCTCCAGCTGGCGAACGTTGCCTGACCAGTGCAGGCGTGTCAGCGCGGTTTCCGTTTCCGGGTGCAGGATTTTGGCCTCAACGCCCAGTTCTCTGGCGGCAACCTGCAAGAAATAACGCGCCAGGCGCGGGATATCTTCGCGGCGTTCGCGCAGCGGCGGCAGATGCACGCGGATCACGTTCAGACGGTGGAATAAATCCTCGCGGAATTTTCCCTCATGCACGCGCAGCTCAAGGTTCTGGTGGGTCGCGGCAATAATACGCACATCCACTTTGACCGGCGCATAGCCGCCAACGCGGTAGAACTGGCCGTCGGCCAGCACGCGCAGCAGGCGGGTCTGGACGTCCAGTGGCATATCGCCAATTTCATCCAGGAACAGCGTGCCGCCGTCTGCCTGCTCAAAACGTCCCTGGCGGATCTGATTGGCACCGGTAAATGCGCCTTTTTCATGGCCAAACAGTTCAGATTCGATCAGATCTTTAGGAATGGCGGCCATATTCAGTGCGATAAACGGCGCTTTTGCCCGTGGACTGTGGCGGTGCAGAGCATGGGCGACCAGCTCCTTACCCGTACCGGACTCGCCGTTGATCAGTACGCTGATGGATGAACGCGACAGGCGGCCAATGATGCGGAATACATCCTGCATGGCCGGCGCTTCACCGATAATATCGGTGGTGGGGCCGCTCACGGGTTGATTGCGCGGCTGCTGTTGCTCCTGATAGTGACTGATGGCGCGTTCAACCAGTGCCACCGCTTCGTCAATATCAAAAGGCTTAGGCAGGTAATCAAAGGCACCCTGCTGATAGGCGCTGACGGCGGCATCCAGATCGGAGTGGGCCGTCATAATGATCACTGGCAGCATCGGATGCCGTTGTTTGATCTGTTTCAGCAGAGCCAGACCATCCATCCCCGGCATGCGAATATCTGACAGTAAAACGTCCGGGGTTTTGGTCGCAAGGGCTTCCAGCACCTCACTGGCGCTGTCAAACGTTGCACAATTTAAACCAGCTCCGGTCAGTGCGCGTTCAAGCACCCAGCGGATGGAGCTATCGTCATCGACGATCCAAACTATCCCTCGTTGCATAGAAACCTCACTGGCGAATAGGCAGGTAAACCGAAAATTCAGTGTGTCCCGGCCAGCTGTGGAACTCTATTTTACCCGAATGCTGGTCGATCAGGCTGCGGGCAATGGATAACCCCAGCCCGGTGCCGCCCTCGCGGCCGCTCACCATCGGGTAAAACAGCGTGTCCTGCAGCTGTGCCGGAATGCCTGGGCCGTCATCCTCAATATCAATGCGGGCCACCAGGCGATAGCGTGTGCCGTGCAGCGTTAACTGAAACGCCGTACGGGTACGTAAAATAATGGTGCCGCCTTCTTCACCCAACGCCTGCAGCGCGTTGCGTACCACATTCAAAAGGACTTGTTCTATCTGGTCCGGGTCGTGCGGCAGCTCCGGCAGGCTCGGGTCGTAATCGCGCACCAGCGACACATTGTCCGGCAGCTCCATCGACACCAGATTGACTACGCGTTCAGCGACCTGATGAATACTCTGTGTGACATGCATCCCCGGCTGTTGCGGTCCGAGCAGGCGGTCGACCAGATTGCGCAGGCGGTCGGCCTGCTCAATGATGACCTTGGTGTATTCCGTTAACGCCGGGTCGGGCAGTGCTTTTGCCAGCAGCTGTGCTGCGCCGCGTAGCCCCCCCAGCGGGTTTTTAATTTCGTGTGCCAGGCCACGCACTAAATCACGCGCTGCCACCTGCTGCGCATGCTGAAGTTGCTCCTGACTGAGACGGCGCTGGTTATCCATGGGCGCCATTTCGAGCAGAACGAGTCCATCGGGCAGACGTTGAGCGGTGAGTGACATCACGTGCGCACGGCTGTCGACGACCAGCGTCACTTCGCTGTCGGTAAAACCTTGTCCGGCATCCAGACTTTCGAGCATGACCTCAATATTCAGGGAAAAATAACCCATCAGTTCCGGCAGGGGAGTACCAAAAAGCTTGCGGGAACTTTGTGCCAGCAACTGCTGTGCTGCGGGGTTGGCGTAATGGACCACCAATTCACTATCAACCAGCAAGATACTGTTGATCAGTGAATTGAGAATCTGCCCAGCATCGGGCGGCGTGCCGGTTGCCATACAGCGTTCTCCTGAAAGATATTTTGCACCAATTCAGTGCATTATAGCCATGTAACCCGAAAATCGTCCTGCTGACCGGGTAATTTGTGGTTAAAAAAGCCCATCCGGAGATGGGCTGAAAGTTTCCACGGCAACAAAATCCCTGGCGTCTGACATGGCACAAGTGCAACACGAAATCAGCCAGGTTTACTTCTAAATCAAACGCTGTAGTACAGTTCGAACTCAACCGGGTGTGGCGTCATACGAACGCGGTCCATTTCTGCCTTACGCAATTCGATGTAAGCTTCGATTGCGTCGTCAGTGAACACGCCACCACGGGTCAGGAACTCGCGGTCTTCGTTCAGTGCAGCCAGGGCTTCGTCCAGTGAACCAGCCACTTTTGGAATCTCAGCTTCTTCTTCCGGCGGCAGGTCGTACAGGTTTTTGTCCATCGCATCGCCAGGGTGGATCTTGTTGATGATGCCGTCCAGGCCAGCCATCAGCAGTGCAGCGAAGCACAGGTATGGGTTTGCTGCTGGGTCCGGGAAGCGCGCTTCGATACGGCGGGCTTTCGGGCTGGCAACCACTGGGATACGAATAGAAGCAGAACGGTTACGGGCAGAGTAAGCCAGCATCACTGGTGCTTCATAGCCTGGGACCAGACGCTTGTAGGAGTTAGTGGTCGGGTTCGCCAGGGCGTTGATCGCTTTAGCGTGTTTGATCACACCGCCGATGTAGAACAGCGCCATTTCAGACAGGCCGCCGTATTTGTCGCCAGCGAACAGGTTGGTGCCGCCTTTAGACAGAGACATGTGGCAGTGCATACCAGAACCGTTATCACCGAACATTGGTTTTGGCATAAAGGTCGCGGTTTTGCCGTAAGCGTGAGCCACGTTGTGAACCACATATTTGTAGATCTGAATTTCGTCAGCTTTTTTGGTCATGGTGTTGAAGCGGGTCGCCACTTCGTTCTGACCTGCTGTTGCTACTTCATGGTGATGAGCTTCAACCACCAGACCCATCTGTTCCATAGTCAGACACATGGCAGAACGGATGTCCTGTGCTGAGTCAACCGGTGGCACCGGGAAGTAGCCGCCTTTCAGACCCGGACGGTGGCCTTTGTTGCCGCCTTCGTATTCTTTACCGGAGTTCCAGTAAGCTTCGATATCGTCGATAGCCACGTGAGAACCGGAGGTGCTGCTGCCGAAACGGATATCGTCAAACAGGAAGAACTCTGGCTCTGGCCCAAACAGCACGGTGTCTGCAATGCCGGAAGAGCGCAGGAAGTCTTCAGCGCGTTTCGCGATGGAGCGCGGGTCACGGTCATAGCCCTGCATGGTGCCTGGCTCAAGAATGTCACAACGGATGATCAGTGTGGAATCAGCAAAGAACGGGTCAATGACAGCAGTGGTTGCGTCAGGCATCAGAACCATGTCGGATTCGTTAATACCTTTCCAGCCACCAATTGAGGAGCCGTCAAACATTTTGCCTTCTTCGAAGAAGTCAGCGTTAACCTGATGAGCGGGGATAGTCACGTGCTGCTCTTTACCTTTGGTATCGGTAAAACGCAGGTCAACAAATTTGACTTCGTGCTCGTTCATCATCGACAGAACGTGTTCAGCGGACATACTTAACTCTCCTGGATTTTGTCATTGTCGTCGTGATAGAGAACTTCACGGGTGCGCTTTGCGTTTCAGGGCGCTTACTCCGATAATAAAGATCTCTGCCGCGCTATCAACCGTTGTGGAAACTGGTGTTTTTCGCTTAATGAGTAATTGCGAAATCTATGCCAACTTTTTTATTTCATGAAAAAAGCGCTATGATGCACCCTCTCGTGAAACGGGGACTGCACCACAATGGAAGTCGCGCACCATTTTGGTGCTATTGAGTGATTAATGGGCACTGTTTTGGTGCAATTTTTCGTCACAGTGCAATGTTTGCACTGAAAATGGCTATAAAAGCAATCCGGACAGTTATCTTTATATGAAATATGTGATCCTGTTCAGTCCTTCGATTAATCCGTGTACAATAGCGCGCTATTTCTAAATGCCTGAGGCAAAGCTGTGATCGAAAATTTGCGTAACATCGCCATTATTGCCCACGTTGACCACGGTAAAACTACCCTGGTTGATAAGTTGCTGCAGCAGTCCGGGACCTTTGATGCCCGCACCGAAGCAACCGAACGCGTAATGGACTCCAACGATTTGGAGAAAGAGCGTGGGATTACCATCCTCGCAAAAAACACCGCCATTAAATGGAATGACTACCGCATCAACATCGTGGATACCCCAGGACACGCCGATTTCGGCGGTGAGGTAGAGCGTGTGATGTCAATGGTCGACTCGGTGCTGCTGGTTGTGGATGCAATGGATGGCCCGATGCCGCAAACCCGTTTCGTGACCAAAAAAGCGTTTGCTAATGGTCTGAAGCCGATCGTGGTAATCAACAAAGTTGACCGCCCTGGCGCGCGTCCTGACTGGGTTGTTGACCAGGTCTTTGACCTGTTCGTTAACCTGGACGCGACCGACGAACAGCTCGACTTCCCGATCATCTATGCTTCTGCCCTGAACGGTATCGCAGGCCTGGATCATAACGATATGGCGGAAGACATGACCCCGCTGTACGAAGCGATCGTGAAACACGTTTCTCCACCACAGGTTGAGCTGGAAGCCCCGCTGCAGATGCAAATCTCCCAGCTGGACTACAACAACTACCTGGGTGTTATCGGTATCGGCCGCATCAAACGCGGTAAAGTTCGTCCGAACCAGCAGATCACTGTGATCAACAGCGAAGGCAAAACCCGTAACGCTAAAGTCGGTAAAGTTCTGACCCACATGGGTCTGGAGCGTATCGAAGCGACGGAAGCTGAAGCTGGCGATATCATTGCTATCACCGGTCTGGGCGAGCTGAACATCTCTGACACCATCTGCGATACGCAGAATGTGGAAGCGCTGCCAGCCCTGAGCGTTGATGAACCTACCGTTACCATGTTCTTCTGCGTTAACACCTCTCCGTTCTGCGGTAAAGAAGGTAAGTATGTGACTTCACGTCAGATCCTTGACCGTCTGAACAAAGAACTGGTGCACAACGTGGCACTGCGTGTTGAAGAAACGCCAGACGCCGACGCCTTCCGCGTTTCAGGCCGTGGTGAGCTTCACCTGTCAGTTCTGATTGAAAACATGCGTCGTGAAGGTTTCGAACTGGCGGTATCCCGTCCGAAAGTTATCTTCCGTGAGTTCGAAGGCCGCAAGCAAGAGCCATTCGAAAACGTGACCCTCGACATCGAAGAACAGCACCAGGGTTCTGTGATGCAGGCTATGGGTGAGCGTAAAGGCGACATGAAAAACATGGATCCGGATGGCAAAGGCCGTGTGCGTCTCGACTACGAGATCCCAAGCCGTGGTCTGATTGGCTTCCGTAACGAATTCATGACCATGACTTCCGGTACTGGTCTGCTGTACTCCACCTTCAGCCACTATGACGATGTGCGTCAGGGCGAAGTGGGCCAGCGTCAGAACGGCGTACTGATCTCTAACGGCCAGGGTAAAGCGGTAGCATTCGCCCTGTTCAGCCTGCAGGATCGCGGTAAGCTGTTCCTCGGCCACGGTGCTGAAGTGTATGAAGGCCAGATCATCGGTATTCACTCACGTTCAAACGACCTGACCGTGAACTGCCTGACCGGTAAGAAGCTGACCAACATGCGTGCGTCTGGTACTGATGAAGCGACCACTCTGGTTCCACCACAGAAAATGACCCTCGAGCAGGCGCTTGAGTTCATTGATGATGACGAACTGGTAGAAGTGACTCCACAGTCTGTACGTATCCGTAAACGTCACCTGACTGAAAACGACCGTAAGCGCGCAAGCCGCGGTCCGAAAGAAGCGTAATCTCGCTTTTCAGGGCCGGAGTTTTCTCCGGCCCTGTCCTTCCAGCTTCATCTTCCCCGCAGTTTTCAAAATCCCCACCTGTTCAGTCTCACATTTTACCGCTAGAGTGAATAACTCACCGGAACAAAAGGGGACGACCATGCTGTATATCTTTGATTTAGGTAACGTCATTGTTGATATTGATTTCAACCGGGTTCTCGGTGTCTGGAGCGATCTGAGCCGTGTACCGCTGGCAACGCTGCAAAGCCGTTTCAAAATGGGCGAGAGTTTTCACCAGCACGAACGGGGTGAAATCAGTGACGAAGAATTTGCGCAAAAGATGTGTGAAGAGCTTGAGCTGCCCCTGAGCTATGAGCAGTTTGCGGCCGGCTGGCAGGCCGTGTTCGTCGGCGTTCGTCCGGAAGTCATCGCTATCATGCAAAAACTGCGCGAGCAGGGTGAGCGCGTTGTTATCCTGTCCAATACCAACTCACTGCACTGTGAATTCTGGCCCTCAGAGTACCCGCAAGTGGCCGCTGCCGCAGATAAAATCTATCTGTCGCAGGAGATGGGCTTACGTAAACCTGAGCCAGAAATTTTTCAGCGTCTGTTAAACGAAGAAGAGTTTTCGGCGGAAGAAGCCATTTTCTTCGATGACAATCCCGACAATATTGAAGCGGCGCGTCAGTCAGGTATTCACAGCCTGCTGATTACCGACGCCAGCGTGTTGCCGGCTTTCTTTGCAGATCGTCGATAAATGTCTGCTCTTAAACACACTCGCCATCAGCTGCGCGCCTTCTGGGCGTGGATAAAGCTGCTATGGCAGCGTATCGATGATGACGGCATGACCATGCTGGCCGGGCATCTGGCCTATGTTTCATTGCTGTCGCTGGTGCCGCTGATTGCCGTGGTTTTTGCGCTGTTTGCCGCCTTTCCGATGTTTTCGGACGTCAGCATTCAGCTGAAAAACTTCGTATTTAATAACTTTGTGCCTGCGGCCGGGGCCACTATCCAGAACTACCTGGAACAGTTTGTCGCCAACGTCAGCAAGATGACGGCCGTCGGCGTCGGCGGGCTGGTGTTTACCGCACTGCTGTTGATGTACTCCATTGATACTGCGCTAAATGTTATCTGGCGCAGCAAACGTAAACGCCCGCTGGTCTACTCGTTTGCCGTCTACTGGATGATACTGACGCTGGGGCCACTGCTGGCCGGGGCCAGTCTGGCGATCAGCTCCTACCTGCTGTCGCTGCACTGGGCGACGGTGAGCGGCGTCAGCATGCTGGTGGACGTCGGATTACGTATCTTCCCGCTGCTGCTCTCCTGCCTGTCATTCTGGCTGCTGTACAGCATTGTCCCCACCACCCAGGTGGCAGGGCGCGATGCGCTAATCGGCGCGATCGTTGCCGGGTTACTATTCGAGCTGGGGAAAAAGGGCTTTGCGCTGTATGTTACGATGTTTCCCTCGTACCAGCTGATTTACGGCGTACTTGCCGTTATCCCCATTCTTTTTTTATGGGTGTACTGGACGTGGTGTATCGTTTTATTAGGGGCAGAAGTGACGGCCACGCTGGGGGATTACCGCCAGCTTAAACAAGAAGAACAAGAAAGAGAAAACGAGGGATTATGATTGCCTTAATTCAACGAGCGTTATCTGCCAGCGTGACGGTAGCGGGAGAAACCATCGGGGAGATCGGGCCGGGATTGCTGATTTTGCTGGGCGTGGAAAAAGGCGATACGCCTGAGAGTGCGCAAAAGTTAGTGGATAAAGTGCTGGGCTACCGAATTTTCGCTGACGACAACGACAAAATGAATCTTAACGTGCAGCAGGCAGAGGGTAGCGTGCTGGTGGTATCGCAGTTCACGCTGGCGGCTGACACCAAAAAAGGGATGCGACCGAGTTTTTCCGGCGGTGCCGCGCCGGCTGATGCCGAAAAGCTGTATGACTATTTCGCTGCCTGCTGTCGTGATAAAGGGATAACCACGGAAACCGGGCGTTTCGCCGCTGATATGAAAGTGGCGCTGATTAATGATGGTCCCGTCACCTTCTGGCTGCAGGTTTGAAGCAGCTGACCGAGCGGCAAAGGAGCAGCCTGACGGGATCGGACAGAGAGAACCATTTTATGTATCACCTCCGCGTGCCAGAAACTGCAGAAGAGTTAGATATCTATTACCAGTTCCGCTGGGAAATGCTGCGTAAGCCACTGCACCAGCCAATGGGATCAGAACGTGATGCCTGGGATGCCCTGGCACATCACCAGATGGTGGTGGATGAGCAGGGCGATCCGGTCGCTATCGGCCGGCTGTACATCAATGCCGATAATGAAGCCGCTATCCGCTTTCTTGCCGTCCATCCCTCCGTGCAGGGAAAAGGGCTGGGGACGCTGGTGGCGATGACGCTGGAGTCTGTGGCGCGTCAGGAGGGCGTTAAACGCGTAGTCTGTAGTGCGCGTGAGGATGCCGTTGAGTTCTTTTCCAAGCTCGGCTACCTCAATCAGGGAGAGATCACCGCACCGCAAACGACGCCAGTACGCCACTTCCTGATGATAAAACCGGTGGTGACGCTGGATGATATTCTGCATCGCGCCGACTGGTGCGGCCAGCTCCAGCAGGCCTGGTACCAGCATATCCCGCTGAGTGAAAAAATGGGCGTGCGTATTCTGCAGTACACCGGGCAGAAATTTATCACCACCATGCCCGAAACCGGCAATCAGAATCCTCACCATACCCTTTTCGCGGGCAGCCTGTTTTCGCTGGCCACACTGACGGGCTGGGGTCTGATCTGGCTGCTGCTGCGTGAGCGTCACCTGGGGGGAACTATCATCCTTGCTGATGCCCATATTCGCTACAGCAAACCCATTAGCGGCAGGCCGGGGGCGATCGCCGACCTCGGCTCACTGAGCGGCGATCTGGACCGCCTGGCCCGTGGCCGTAAGGCGCGCGTTCAGCTGGAGGTGGAGCTGTTCGGTAATGATGAGTCAGGTGCGGTATTTGAAGGTGTCTATATGGTGTTGCCCGCCGATCCCGACGGGCCACTGGAAGAAGGGGGTTGTGGCGTTTAACGCCCTTTTTTCTTCCGACCCGGCTGGGCAAAACGCTTGCGTCCCGCCGGGCTGGCACCCGGTTTATCCGCCGCTTTCACGGCAGGTTTTTTCGCGGCAGCAGGTTTCGGCTTGTGGGCGGATTTCTTCGCCGTACCGTCTTCGGACGACGAGCTCTCAATCAGCTTAAACAACTCAATCAGCTCATCATCGGTCAGGTCGCGCCACTCGCCCGGCGGTACGCCCTTCAGGCTGATGTTCATGATGCGCACGCGTTCCAGCTTCGTCACCTCGTAGCCAAAGTGCTCGGCCATGCGGCGGATCTGACGGTTCAGCCCCTGCACCAGCGTAATGCGAAAAACAAACGGCGCTTCTTTCTTCACTTTGCATTTTTTGGTCACGGTGCCGAGCATCGGTACGCCAGCGCCCAGGCCGCGAATAAACTCTTCGGTAACCGGTTTGTTGACGGTCACGATGTACTCTTTTTCGTGGTCGTTACCCGCGCGCAGGATCTTATTCACCAGATCGCCGTGATTGGTCAGAAGGATAAGACCCTGTGAGTCCTTATCCAGGCGTCCGATAGGAAATATACGCTTACTGTGGTTAACGAAATCAACGATGTTGTCGCGCTCGCCGTCTTCCGTGGTGCTGACGATCCCGACAGGCTTATTCAGCGCAATCAGCACCAGGTCATCTTCGTTACGTGGCTCAATAAGCTGACCGTTAACTTTCACCACATCGCCGGCAAATACCTGGTCGCCAACCGAGGCGCGCTTGCCGTTGATAAAAACATTTCCCTGTTCGATATAGCGATCGGCATCGCGACGCGAGCAGATACCGCTCTCGCCAATGTATTTGTTCAGACGAATGGATGAGTTGGTCAGCATGGTTCCCCCGTAAAAAAACGGACTATACCTTACCCGCGTGAGGTTGCGAAGCCCGGACGGGGCAGATATTGCCCCGAACGGGATTTACTGTGCGCCTGCCACCTGACCAGCCTGCATGATTTGCTGTACCGTTCTGTCGCCTGCGGTGACGGAGAGAGTGCCATTCACCGAAGGCTTCAGCGCGGCTTCTGCTGCCAGAGCGCCCTGTATCTTCAGCTGCAGGTTACCGTTGCCCTGCAACGGCACCTGTGGCCAACCCCAGTCATGCAGCAGGTTCACCGGCACCTGACGTCCGGTCAGGCTCAGCGACAGCGCACGCTGCGGCTGCTGGCTGACCGTTGCCAGGCCTTCCAGCATGCCTTCATGACTGAAGGCGCTCATTTCGGTCACGGCGATCGCGCTATCCCCGGCGTTCAGCGTCAGCGAAGGGTGGCGCAGATCGACACGATTAAACGTGGCTTCGGCGGCGTTAAAACTCAGGTTGCCTGACCAGATGCCCCACTGATGATTTTGGGCCATCAGCAGATTGCTGCCGGTGCCATCCAGCGCGGTCATCTGAAACGGGAAGGCCGGATTGATATCGATAATCAGATTGCGGTTAGCGCTGAATCGGGTCACCTCTACGCTGTCGAGCCAGCCGGGGAGCGTCTGCATCCAGCGGTCACGCCAGTTAAGTGGCAGGGTATATTCCAGTCCGGCGATAGCCAGTTCGTCCAGCGTCAGTTTTTTATCACTGCGGGTCCAGTTGCCCTCGGCACGCACCAGTCCGTTGACCCAGCGTGAACTGAACTGCGTTAACGCCACGCCCTGCGCGCTAAAGTCCATGTTGGCAATGGGATCGTTTAACTGCATGCTGCCATTGACAAAACTGTTGGCATTCATCGACAGCGAGCCGTTATCACTTTGCCAGTCACCCTCGCGTAAGGTCAGATCCTTTAACGTCAGATCAAGGTCGGTCACCGCCCAGTCCAGCCCTTCCAGACGGGCATCGGTGACGTCAACGCGGTCAAAATGCACCACCGGTAGCTCACCCAGCGGCTGCAGGAATTCGCCGAGCGTTTTATCCGTTTGCAGGCGGATGCTGTTCAGACGCAGGGTCGGCACCTGCCATGCGCCCTGTGCATCCCGCTGCGCGCTGGCTGTCACCGACCCCAGCGCCAGGTCAGCACCAAGATTACTCAGCACCAGCTGCCCTCCTTTCAGGCTGCCCTGAACCAGGATGTCAGACACGGGGATGCCTTTCAGCGTCAGCGATCCGGCGCTCATCTGGAAGCTGGCCTGTTTACCCAGCACGTTCCCCGCCTCAGGTTTCCACGGCATCACCCCGCCATCAACCCGCTGTGCCTGAAGTGGCCACTCACCCTGATTCCGGTTCAGGGCCATCTGGCTGAGTTGCAGACGGTCGGCCTGTAAGGAGAGAGGTGCGCTTTTATCGCTGAGATTCAGCGTCCCCTGCTCAAGGCGAATGCTGGAAAAGTGGAGTGGACTGCTGAACTGAATGAGGCCAACGCCAAGAGTAACGCGCTTTGCTACCAGCGTGGCGGGCAGGCCTTTACGGCCAAAAGAGACGTTATTTAACAACAGATGGCTGGGATGGGAAAAGTTATGCTCCATTTTACTGAGCGACAGCTGATAGTCACTGTTGGCGCTGACCTGGCGGCCAATCCAGCCTGCGCCCCACTGCGTTTGCAGCAGCACATAGACCGCGACAGCCAGCAGCAGTAACAGCAGCAGCAGGGTGAGCAACACTTTTCCGAGAAACTTCATCGTATCCATCCCTATGAATTCTGATCATGGCCTGTTATGCCTGATTTGTCGCCGCATCTCAACCTGCATGCGGCGACAGGATGGTATTTTCCACGCCTGTTTGGGACAGGTATCGGTTTATTTCTCCTGCGGAAACACCAGATTCAGAATGATGGCAGTTATGCCGCCTGCGGCGATGCCGGAGGAGAACAGGGTTTTCAGCCAGTCAGGGGCAAACTGCAGAATCAGCGGCTGCTGCGACACGCCAAGGCCGACGGCCAGCGACAGTGCGATAATCATGATGGCACGACGGTTCAGCGGTTCACGAGACACGATGCGTACGCCGGACGCAGCGATGGTGCCGAACATCACGATGGTGGCACCGCCGAGCACCGGTTCAGGAATATGCTGGACGAAACCACTCACCGCCGGGAACAGCCCGAGTACGATCAGCATCAGCGACACAACAAAGCCAACGTAACGGCTGGCCACGCCGGTTAACTGGATCACACCGTTATTCTGCCCGAAGCAGGAGTTAGGGAAGGTATTGAACAGCGCAGAAACGAAGGAGTTCAGGCCGTTCGCCAGTACGCCGCCTTTCAGGCGTTTCATATACACCGGGCCGCTGACCGGCTGCTCGGAGACGTCAGAGGTCGCGGTGATATCGCCAATGGTTTCCAGTGAGGTCACCATAAACACCAGCATCAGCGGGATCAGCAGATTCCAGTCGATACCCAGCCCGTAATAAAACGGTGTCGGAATGGCGATCAGCGCGGTATTCGCCGGGGGGGTATTTTCCGGCAGCATCCCCATAGCCCAGGCCAGCAGATAGCCGATCGCCATGGCAATCACCAGAGAGGCAACGCGCAGGTAAGCATTACGCTGGCGATTCAGCAGAATAATCACCGCCAGCACCGCACCGGCCAGCAGCAGATTTTTTGGCGCGCCGAAGGTGTGATCGTTCATCGCCGCAAACCCTCCGCCGATAGACGTCAGACCAACCTGAATTAGCGACAGACCGATGATCATCACCACGATGCCTGACACCAGCGGCGTGATCACCCGGCGTGCCAGATGCAGGACGCGTGACAGCGCCATCTCAGTGCAGGAGGCCAGCATCAGCGTACCAAACAGGGCGGCCATCATGGTGGACACATCGGCACCGCCATTTTTCAGCGTCAGGCCGCCCATAATCAGCGGAGTAACAAAGTTGAAGCTGGTGCCCTGAATCGACAGCAGCCCTGAACCCACCGGACCCCAGGTTTTTATCTGCAGGATCGATGCCACGCCGGAGGCAAACAGAGACATGCTGATAATGTGCTGCGTATCCTGTGCAGGCAGGCCAAGTGCCTGACAAATCAGCAGCGCAGGGGTAATCACCGCCACAAACATCGCCAGCAGATGCTGGCAGGCAGCAAACAGGGTCTGGGGTAAGGGCGGACGATCTTCAAGACGGTAAATCAGTTCGCTTTTGCCAGTAGCAACAGGGCTACGGTCGGCGGCAGCGTCTTGGGTTTCAACGGACATGTTAAGGCTTCCCGGGGCAATAAAGGGGCGATTTTAATCTTCTTTAGCATAAAAGCAATCGTTTGCCAGTGCCGCCCGCGATGACATATCGGGGTTGGCGATGATGCAGCGGGTGGATGTGGCGCATGAGCGCAGATATTCAGCCAGTGGTCATGTCAGGATAAAGCGGGGCTGAACCGCCTGTTACAGCGCTCTGCCAGGGATGTTACCCGCATGGAAGCGGGTAACTAAAAGCGCTAAGCGTTGGTATAGCGTTCGGTTTCGGGCAGCCAGCGCTCAATCAAAGCGACTGCCTGCTCAGGATAGTGCTGATGGATATGGCGCGCCACGCGCTGGACTTCCGGGATCATGGCCTGATCGCGCAGCAGGTCGGCGACTTTGAACTCGGCATTACCGGTCTGGCGGGTGCCGAGCATCTCACCGGGGCCGCGAATTTCCAGGTCGCACTGGGCGATAACAAAACCATCATTGCTGTCGCGTAAGACCTGTAATCGCTTCTGAGCGGTTTTACTCAGCGGCGCTTTGTACAGCAACACGCAGTGAGAGGCGACCGCGCCACGGCCAACGCGTCCGCGCAGCTGGTGCAGCTGCGCCAGGCCCAGACGTTCCGGGTTTTCGATAATCATCAGGCTGGCATTCGGCACGTCAACGCCGACTTCGATCACCGTCGTGGCGATCAGCAAATGAATCTCACCCTGTTTAAAGGCCTGCATCACCGCCTGTTTTTCCTGCGGTTTCATACGGCCGTGTACCAGCCCGATATTCAGCTCCGGCAGTGCCAGCTTCAGCTCTTCCCAGGTGGCTTCCGCCGCCTGGGCTTCCAGCATCTCTGACTCTTCAATCAGCGTACAGACCCAGTAGGCCTGGCGGCCTTCACTGCCGCAGGCGCCTTTCACTCTGGCAATGATATCGGCCCGACGGGTGTCCGGGATGGCCACGGTCGTTACCGGCGTTCGGCCCGGCGGCAGTTCGTCGATGGTCGAGGTATCGAGGTCGGCATAGGCGGTCATTGCCAGGGTACGTGGGATCGGCGTGGCGGTCATAATCAGCTGGTGCGGGTGGAAGCCCTGCTCCTCGCCTTTCTCCCACAGCGCCAGACGCTGGTGGACGCCAAAACGGTGCTGCTCGTCGATAATCACCAGCGCCAGGCCGTTGAACTGCACCTGCTCCTGGAAAATGGCGTGGGTGCCGACAATCATCGAGACCTGACCGCTGGCGATCGCGTCCTGCTGGGCGATACGCGCTTTGCCTTTCTGTTTCCCCGCCAGCCAGCCAACTTCCAGCCCCAGCGGCCCAAACCACTGGCGGAAGTTATTCGCATGCTGTTCGGCCAGCAGTTCAGTCGGGGCCATCAGCGCCACCTGCTTACCGTAAGCAATCACATTCAGCGCCGCCAGCGCGGCAACCAGCGTCTTACCGGAACCGACGTCGCCCTGTACCAGGCGCATCATCGGGTAGTCGTGAGCCAGGTCGGTTTCGATTTCACGTACCACGCGTGCCTGGGCATTCGTCGGCTTAAAGGGCAGCGCCGCCAGCAGCCTGTCACTCAGACTGTGGCGCGCCGCCATTGGCAGCGCATGGTAACGCTGCGCCCCGGCCCGCACCGCCAGCATACTGAGGTTGTGTGCCAGCAGCTCTTCCATAATCAGACGCCGCTGCGCCGGATGTGTCCCGCTGTCCAGGTCGGCCAGCGCCATATCGGGCGGCGGCCGGTGCAGCGTGCGTAGCGCGGCGGGCAGGCTGATCAGACCCTGGCTTAACTCCGGCGGCAGCAGTTCAGCAATGGCGCAGGTTTCCAGCAGGGTTAACGCCTGATCGGTGAGATTGCGCAGCGTGGCCTGACGTACACCTTCGGTGGTGGAGTAGACCGGCGTCAGCGTCTCCTGCAGCTCTGTCACGCTACTTTCGCCCTGGACTTTATATTCCGGGTGAATGATCTCCGCGCCGCGCTGGCCGCGTTTGATTTCACCGTAAGCGGTGACGCGGCGGCCGGTTGCCAGGCTGTTCTTCATTCCGGCATTGAAGTTGAAAAAGCGCAGGGTGAGAATACCGCTGCCGTCGCTGATCTGGCAGGTCAGCATACGACGGCGGCCAAACGAGATGTCGCTATGCAGCACTTCCCCTTCGACCGTGGCATAAATACCCGGCAGCAGGTCGTTGATGGCGTAAAGTTGGGTACGGTCTTCGTAGCGCATCGGCAGATGCAGCAGCAGGTCCTGCACGGTCAGCAGACCGAGTTTAGCCAGCTTTGCCGCCTGGCTGGCACCCACGCCAGTCAGCGTGTTGAGCGGGACGGCGTCCAGCAGGCGGCCCTGCATTATTTATGCGCCTTCGACTGCATGGTGGCCCACCATTCCGGGTCAGCCACCACTTCACCATGGTCATTGATTTCCGGATAAGGCAGCCCTTTATGCTTCGCCACGCGCGCCAGCACCGGATAGCCACCCTCGAACAGCAGGCGCTGCTGCTCGGCATACTCCAGCGTGCTTTCCTCGCGCAGATACATTCCGGCATTTTGCCGCTGGCGCTGGGCTTCATACAGGATCAGCGCAGAGGCTACGGAGACATTCAGCGACTGCACCATTCCGATCATCGGAATGATAATGTCCTGATCGGCGAGGTCGAGCGCTTCCTGCGTGATGCCGGTTTTCTCCTGCCCCATCAAAATACAGGTCGGGCGGGTATAATCAATTTCACGGAAATCGACGGCTTTATCAGAGAGGTGGGTGGCCAGAATCTGCATGTTCTCGCCTTTCAGATGGCTGACGGCATCGGCAATGGTCGGGTGGGTTTTAACCTGAACCCAACTGTTACTGCCTGCGGCGGAAGAGACCATGGTGCGCATACGGCTTCCAGGCCATACTGCGTGGACTTCATGTACGCCAACGGCATCGGCGGTTCGGATGACCGCCGAAACGTTATGAGGTTTATGCACCTGCTCCATACACACCGTCAGATCGTGCTGACGGGCGGCAAGCATTGCGCGGATGCGGGCATAACGTTGAGCATTCATGCGAAGCAAACTCCCTAAAAATAAGTCATTCCGTCAGACCGGCGATCGGGGAGCAGAAAAAGACGGAGCAGGGCTCCGTCTTTCACTTAATTGCGGTTGCGGTGTACCTTGATCACATCCGGCATCACACGAATTTTCCGCATGATATTCGCCAGATGAACACGATCGCGTGCCGTCAGACGGATAAAGGCGCTGTACACACGACCATCTTTCTCTTCGGTGTTCAGGCTCTGAATATTGGAACCCGCAGTATTAATTGCCGCCGTCAGGTTTGCCAGTGCGCCCTGGTGGTTAAACATATCCACTTTAATTTCGGCGACAAACTCCTGCTCGGTGACCTTATCCCATTCTACCGCCATGTATTTCTCTGGCTCTTTCTGGTAGCCACGGATATTGCGGCAGGATTCATGGTGCACGACCAGGCCCTTGCCCGGACTGACGTGCGCCACAATCGGGTCACCGGGGATGGGGCGGCAGCATTTTGCAAACGTGATCAGCACGCCGTCAGCGCCTTTGATCGGCAGTTTACTGCGCGAACCGCTGGTGGCTGACGTTCCGGCTGCTGGCGTACTCTGCTCATTCTGTTGCAGGTTTTTCGCCACCACCACGCTCATGGCGTTGCCGAGGCCAATTTCAGCCAGCAGGTCGTCAAGCGTTGCCAGTTTCATACGTTCCAGCTCATGCTGGAC
Source organism: Erwinia sp. Eh17-17 (assembly GCF_039675725.1). Lineage (NCBI taxonomy): Bacteria > Pseudomonadati > Pseudomonadota > Gammaproteobacteria > Enterobacterales > Erwiniaceae > Erwinia > Erwinia sp. Eh17-17. The sequence goes on from NZ_JBDFQT010000009.1 coordinate 27,211, forward strand.
GTTAGCCTCAGGGATCTCGGCCAGTTTACGGCTGCCACCCAGAGCATGATTGAGCAGGCGACGGCCAAGGCTGACGGAATCATCACGCTTGAGGTTTTTCAGCAGCTGGCGGATCTTGGCGCGCGCTTTGGAGCTGACGACAAAGTTCAGCCAGGCGGCGTTCGGGCGGGCACCCGGTGCGGTAATAATTTCCACGGTCTGGCCGCTGGTCAGCGACTGCGACAGCGGATAGGGCTGGCGATCGACACGTGCGCCAACGCAGGCATGACCGATGTCGGTATGCACGGCGTAGGCGAAGTCCACCGGTGTGGCACCGGCAGGCAGTTCGACGATGCGTCCTTCCGGGGTGAAAACGTAAATCTCATCCGGGAACAGATCGGATTTGACGCTCTCGATAAATTCAAACGAACTGCCGGCACTCTGCTGCAACTCCAGCAGGCTTTGTAACCAGCGCTGTGCGCGGATTTGTGCCGTAGTGCTGCTTTCGCCCTGTTCTTTATAAGCCCAGTGCGCGGCAACCCCCATCTCTGCCATCTGATCCATATCTTCGGTGCGGATCTGGACCTCGACGGGAACGCCATGCGGGCCGATCATCGAGGTGTGCAGGGATTGATAGCCGTTGGCTTTAGGAATAGCGATATAGTCTTTGACCCGGCCCGGACGCGGTTTGTACAGGCTGTGCATCTGGCCCAGCACCCGGTAGCAGGTATCAACATCCCGCACGATCACCCGGAAAGCATAGATATCCATAATCGAATGGAACCGCTGCTCTTTCAGGTGCATTTTGCAGTAAATCGAATAAAGGTGCTTTTCGCGACCGCTGACGCGGCGGGTAATCCCCGCCTCTTCAAGGCGACCGTCAATTTCGGAGAGGATTTTCTGAATCATCTCTTTACGGTTACCACGAGCGGCCTTGACCACTTCTTTGATGACGCGATAACGGTTCGGATACAGGGCTTCAAAGCCCAGCTCTTCCAGTTCGGTCTTCAGGTGGTGGATACCCAGGCGGTGTGCCAGTGGGCTGTAAATCTCAAGCGTTTCCTGCGCAATGCGGCGCTTTTTGTCCGGACGCAGCGCACCCAGGGTGCGCATGTTGTGCGTACGGTCAGCCAGCTTGATCAAAATGACGCGGATATCCTGCACCATCGCCATGATCATCTTGCGGAAGTTTTCAGCCTGCGCTTCTTTCTTGTCGCGGAATTTCAGCTTATCGAGCTTGGAAACCCCCTCTACCAGTTCAGCAACCGTCTGACCAAACAGCTGTTCCATATCCTGGTAGGTGGCTGGGGTGTCTTCGATAACATCGTGCAGAAGTGCGGCCATCAGCGTTTCATGGTCGAGCTTCATTTCAGCAAGGATGCAGGCCACAGCGACCGGATGGGTGATATAAGGCTCACCGCTGGAGCGTGACTGTCCCTCGTGAGCATCACGTGCGACAAGATAGGCTTGCTTGAGGCGCTTAATCTGCTCCTCAGGCAAGTATTTTTCAATCAGCTGATTGAGACTTTCAAACAGATACAAGGCAGGCCTTCAAAGCGAATTAACGACGACCTTCAGCGATAGCGGTAACAGCCTGCATTTCAGCGGCTTCCTGCTCTTGCTGTTCCTGACGATCGCGCACGTCGAGGATCTGATTAGTAATCAGGCCTTCTTCGATTTCGCGCAGCGCGATAACGGTAGATTTGTCGTTCTCTTCAGGAACCAGTGGGTCTTTACCACCAACCTGCATCTGACGTGCGCGACGTGCTGCTACCAGAACCAGGTCAAAACGGTTACCAATTTTTTCTACTGCGTCCTGTACGGTTACGCGTGCCATAAGTGTGATACTCCACGGGTGGTGACGAAATGACTGGGCATCATACTGAGTTGTCCTCAGTCTGCCAATAGTTTGCTGATTAAAGCATCATGACGGGCTTTTTGACGGCCCATGCGCAGACGCTCAGCGCGAATAATGGTTTTCAAATCGGACAGTGCCAGGTCGAAATCATCATTCACGATTAAATAATCGTATTCGGCGTAGTGGCTCATTTCGGCAACGGCCTGAGCCATACGTTTGGTAATCACCTCTTCGCTGTCCTGGCCGCGTCCACGCAGGCGGCGGTCCAGTTCGTCTTTCGACGGTGGCAGCACGAAAATGCTGCGTGCGGCAGGCATTTTCTCACGAATCTGTTTTGCACCCTGCCAGTCGATATCAAGAAACACATCAACGCCGGTCGACAGCACTTGTTCAATCGCTTTACGCGAGGTTCCGTAATAATTACCGAATACCTCTGCATGTTCGAGAAACGCCTCTTCGCCAATCATGGTGCGGAATTCGTCGTGATTGACGAAGTAGTAATGCTCACCATGGGTTTCACCCGGCCGTACCCCACGCGTAGTGTGGGAGATCGACACCTGGGTATCGTACAGCGGTTGCGTTTTTAACAGCGCCTGAATCAGGCTGGATTTACCCGCGCCGCTGGGGGCGGAAACAATAAAAAGTGTGCCTTGAGCCATGATTATTCTTGATATGCCAATAAAGCGGAGTCTACTTCCTGCACAGTATACACAGGTGCAGCCCGTCATGCAGCGTTTAGGGTGTGTTATGCCGTTTTTTCTGAAGAAACCGACAGAGACTCGCCTGTTTTTACAGGATGCGGTGGTCTGCGGCTAAAAGTTCTGAAGCCGTCTTCCAGAATGGATTTTCTCCCCTCGCGATCCTCCCTGTGCTGCGTTTAACTGCCCGTCATCATGGAATCGGCAGGGGGTCAGGATGAAATACGTCATTTTACTGGTGTGGCTGTTCGCTTCAGCGGCGATAGCCGGGTGCCCGAACTGGACACCGGCACGCGCCGACAGCGAAATTACCGCCCTTGAAACGCAGTTAATCAAATGGGACGACGCCTATTATCGCCAGGGGGTAAGCCAGGTAACTGATGCTGAATACGATGCCCTGCAAAATAAACTGCAACAGTGGCAGCGCTGCTTTCACCCGGCCAGCGATCGCCGTGAGCCGTTGCTGATGACCGATGGTAAGGTTCTGCATCCCGTTGCTCATGTTGGCGTTAAAAAAATGCCGCGCAAAGAAGACGTGGCGCGCTGGATGGAAGGAAAGCGTGACCTTTGGGTGCAACCTAAAGTGGACGGTGTCGCGGTGACGCTGGTTTATCGTGAGGGAAAGCTGACGCGGATGATTAGTCGGGGAGATGGTATTAAAGGGCAGGACTGGACGGCCAGTGCCCGGACGATCAGCGCCATTCCTCAGTCTATTCCGTTGTCCTCAGGACAACAGGTCTTTCAGGGAGAGCTTTATCTGCTGATGAACGGTCATCAACAGGCCGCAGACGGCGGCAAAAATGCCCGCTCTGTTGTGGCAGGCGCGCTGATGGCGAAAACGCCCGGCGATATTCTGCAAAAGACAGGGTTATTTGTCTGGGCCTGGCCGGACGGACCGAAAAACCTTGAACAGCAGCTGTCAGGCTTGCGTACCGCCGGTTTTCCCGATGTTGGGGTCTGGACGCGCAGGGTAGAAGATATTGATGAGGTTGAAGGCTGGCGTGAACGCTGGTTCCGTCAGCCGCTGCCTTTTGCCACTGATGGAGTGGTAATACACAGCACCCCATCACAGCAGGGACGCAGCTGGATGCCAGATAGCGGAGACTGGGCCGTGGCGTGGAAGTATCCCCCGCCGCAGGTGTCGGGGGAAGTAAGGTCAGTGGCATTTTCTGTCGGCCGCACGGGAAAGATAAACGTTGTGCTGAATCTGCAGCCGGTACAGCTGGATGATAAACGCGTCAGTCGGGTGAACGTGGGGTCAGTTGCCCGCTGGCAGCAACTGGATGTTATCGCAGGCGATCAGGTCAGCATCAGTCTGGCAGGGCAGGGGATCCCCCGCCTGAATGAGGTACTCTGGCGGGTCGGGCAGCGCGAATATCCCCAGCCGCCTGATGCCGCTCATTTCAGCGCTCTGAGCTGTTTTCATCTGACAGCCGAATGTCGTCAGCAGTTTCTGGCAAGGCTGGAATGGCTGAGTAGAAAATCTGTGCTTAATCTGGCCGGAATGGGACGCGAGAGCTGGCAGCAATTAATACAGTCCGGAAAGCTGACGCATCTTTTTTCCTGGATGCGTTTGTCACCCGAACAGCTCAACGCGATTCCCGGCATCGGGGAGGCGAGGGCCGATCTTTTCTGGCAGCAGTTCCGTTTAAGTCGGCAGCTACCTTTTAAGCGTTGGGTCAGGGCGCTGGGTGTTCCAGTACCTTCCGGCGCACTGAACTCTCTGGCAGATGATAACTGGAAACAGCTGTTATCACACAGCGCAGATGAGTGGCAGCAGATGCCGGGAGTCGGCCCCGTGCTGGCGAAAAAGATCCAGATTTTTCTGCAAAATCCGGAGGTAAAGTGGCTCATTCAGTGGCTGACTGGGCCAGTCAGTTCTGACTAATGATCGCCGTGGGGATAGTTGAAGACAGGCAGGCCAAGTTTAAAGCGCAGCGCCAGCAGACGTGCGGTGAAGCCGGCTATCAGCGTAATGATGATCACGGTTTCCATTGGCAGCGCCGTTTTTAATAGCAAAATGTAGACCCAGCCAGAAGCGAAAGCGATACCCGCGTAGAGCTCTTTTTGGAATACAAGAGGAATGCGGTTACAGAACATATCGCGCAGTACGCCGCCAAACACCCCTGTCACCACCGCGCTGATAGCGGCAATAATACCGGCATGTCCCATGTCCAGAGCGACCTGTGCGCCAATAATAGAAAATACCACCAGGCCTAACGCATCCAGCACCAGAAAGACTTTGCGCAGATGCGGCATCAGGGGAGCGGCCAGCGTAGTCACTACGGCGGCGGCAGCGACAATCATGATGTATTCCGGGTGCCTGACCCACCCAAGAGGGTAATGGCCCAGTAACATGTCGCGTACCGACCCTCCACCAATCGCCGTGACAGACGCGATAATGATAACGCCGAACATATCCATCTTACGACGGCCAGCGGCCAGCGCTCCGGTCATGGATTCTGCCGTGATGCCGATGATGTAAAGGACGGTGAGTAACATAGCTATCTCCTTAAAACATGGCGGCAATCCTAAGGTTTTCGCGTCCAAACGGCGACTAAAATTTTTTCCGGAATGATCCTCTCGTTAAATTCACTCCTGGAGTTTGAGGGCATCTCATGCACGGAGGAAGTTTTCTTATTGTAAATGAGGGAGACTCTTGCTGGTGTGTATAGCTTATACATCAATGTTATCTTGTTGGGAATAAAACCTGACTGTGGGTGTTTTTATTTGGAAATATATAAATTTATTTTTATGTTTTTAATTGGAGTTATAGAGATTTAAACTGCATTTTTTTGTTTGGTTTTTATCTCTGTTATTTATTGATAATCTGTTTTTTTCAGTCTGATGCTTAATTTTTTTTGTTTCAATTTCCCCTGGTGGTGAATCAATTGAATGTGTTATTTAACGCAAACAGCTTGCCATCTCATGTGTTGCGCAATTAAGATGATTTTTTCATGGTTGAAATTTAATGGATCGCGTATTGATTCGGGAACCTAATGCAAAACCACATGGAGGATGTATGTATAACAGATACACAGTGGCGATCTCTGATGACCATCCACATATAATTTATTCACTAAAGATGCTTTTCGCGAATAGCGATCGCTTTGCCATTACCAGTGAAACAATGTGTGGGAAAAGCCTGCTTTCCGTTCTGGCTAACAAACCGACAGATATTGTTATCACTGACTTTTCATTGAGCTCAGACCGCTCAACGATTGATGGTTTTGCTAAGCTTCGGGCGTTGAAAGGACGTTTTCCCGACGTGAAGGTGGTTCTGCTAACCTCACAAAGTAATACAGCAATTATCAGAAGTGCATGTGACTACGGGGTGAAGTCAGTCGTGAGTAAATCTGACCCTGTCGACGAGACGGTACTGGCCTGTCAGCATATCATGACGCAGTCAGGATATTATTTCTCGACATCTTTTAGTCATATTAAGAACTACCTTATTAAAGGCCGTGATAAGGGAAGTCCTCTTACGCCAAAGGAATTGGAGGTAATTAGATTATTTTCATCCGGATATACCTTGTCAGAGATCGCACAACGACAAAACAGAACGATAAGCACTATTTCCACCCAGAAGTATAATGCAATGCGCAGGCTGGGTGTCTCTTCAAATATTGAGCTCATTCGTTATGCGTATGCTCAAGGTTTAATTTGATTTTTTAATGTTGTAGGATAAAGGGCTTATTGGAAAGGGATGCCAATCTGAACGGGACAGTGCCAGATCAGGCTTTAAGGGATTAAATGAAAGTGAAATATTTTTGTTGCCTGGTTTTATTATTTTCTCCAGTCCTTCATGCAACCAGTCTATTGCAAGCGGTTAATGCTGCTCGTCGTTATGATGCTGAGTTCAGTGCGGCATTTCAGGCAAAAAAGGCAGGGAATGAAGCGTTTAATCAGGGGCTGGCTGGCCTGCTGCCAACAATCAGTGTTGATGGAAGTTACACTAAACAGGACCAGCCCCATGCCAGCTATTCAGCGGCGGTTAAGCGCCACAATTATGGTATCAATCTGAGTCAACCCCTGTTCGATATGTCGAAAATTGCAGCATGGCAGCGTGGTAATGCGACATCCGATTTAGCCGACATGGCGTTTATCTCCGCTCAGCAGAAGCTCATCCGTGATGTTGCTGATGCCTTCTTTGCGGTGGTTTACCAAAGAGAAGTTACCGAAGTGGCCATCTCTGCCACCAGGGTGTTCGAAAAGCAGCATGCGCAGGCAGTCGCGTCTTTCAGACTGGGAAATGGCAACCGGACGGAAGTTGATGAAGCTCAGGCAAATTATGATGAAGCCGAAGCGAAAGAGATTACCGCCCGTAACGATCTGGAGGTAGCAAACGCGGCCTACAGCCGCCTGACTGGCCTGAATGCGGATGAAATCAGGCCGGTTTCGACTCAGTGCTATCGGCCATCGCAGCTGGGAGGGTTAAAAGAGGTCATGTTACAGGCTCAGCGTAATAACGTGGAGATCAAGAAAGCAACCGAACAGCTTGAACAAAGTAAAAGCGATTTAGTGGGCGCTGCCGGAGCCAATCTCCCTACCGTCACCCTTCAGGGGACTTATGGGGGAAACTGGAGTCGCGGTGAAACCCGAAACTATTGGGACACTGTGTTTGGCACGACGTCAAAGACGCGAAACACGTTAATTGGTATCAATGTTTCAATACCGGTCTTTTCCGGTGGCGGACAGCTTTCTGCCACGCGTGAAGCGATAGACCGACGCAATCAGGCTCGTGACTTACTGGAGCACACGCGGCGTAAGGTCAGTCAGGACACGCGCACGGCCTGGTTAAATATCACCAATGGCCAGGCGTTGCTAAAAGCCAGAAAGAAAGCGGCTTCATCAGCAGATAATAAAGTTAAATCAACGCGTTATGGACGGGATTTGGGGCTAAGAACCACTATAGATGAACTTAACGCAGAGCAGAAATATTATGATTCCCTGCAAAAAATTGCAGAAGCTCGCTACAAATATCTCTCTTCAACGTTCGATCTTTTGGTGCTGTCAGGCACGCTTGATGACCGAATCCTCGTAGCATTTGATTGTAGAACCCCTGATTGAAATGACTTCTGGAAATCTTTAATCGTCTCATGGACCTGAGAAAATATGAATGAACCCCTGTTCCGGCCCGAAGTGGTCGATGCGAATAAATCTAAGATGATCGGCACGGTTGCGATTTACTCCCCGCCCTGGCGCTGGCTGATGATCTCAGTCGTTGCAGTGCTTGCCCTGTCCGTTGCGGTTTTTTTTATTTTTGGTAGCTATACCAAACGTGAGAATGCGCAGGGCGAGTTGCTGCCCTCAAGAGGCGTGATCACGCTGGTCCCGCAATCATCAGGGACGGTGACTAATGTGAAGGTCAAAGAGGGACAAACCGTCCCAAAAGGGACTGAGCTGATGGAAATTTCCTCTGAACTGTCCACCTCACAGGGTAGTACCTGGGAGGAAGTAATAAAGCAGCTTCAGGTGCAGCGCTCCCGCCTTAAAAAAGAGCTGGTTGAAACGCAGGCCTTAAATAACGAAACCACAAAAGGCCTGCGTAACCGTATAGCGATACTGCAGCAGCAAATTAAACAGCTTGCCTTATTGTTGCCTAAGAAAACGCGTCAGGAAGAGCTTGCCCGGATGCAATTGCATAAGCTGAAAATGATGCAGCGTGAAGGCTATGCGTCAGGAACGATGGTGGAACAGCAGGAAAATACCGTTCTTGAAGCCGGAGGTGCATTACAACAGCTTAAGCAGCAGCAGCTTGAGCAGCAGCAGCAGTTAGCTCAGTTTACGCAGCAGCTGCAGGAGCAACCCCTCAATTCAAATAATCAGTTACATGAGCTGGAAGTCAGACTGTCAGCTATTGAGCAGTCTCTGGCAGAAAATGAGTCCCGTCGTTCTGTCACGCTGAGGTCGCCACAGAATGGCACTGTCGGAACCATATTCCCACATATCGGACAGGTGGTGTCCGCAGGCCAGTCGGTCATTTCACTTCTGCCGGAAAACAGCAAACTGGAAGCCAGGATGCTGGTCAGCAGCCGTGCTATTGGTTTCATCCAGCCCGGACAACGAGTGGTGTTGCGCTACCACGCCTTTCCCTATCAGAAATTTGGCCAGCAGTATGGTCGTGTCAAAGAAGTTTCTCGCACAGCTCTGACTCCGCAGGAAATTGCTGGTATGACAGGCAACAATAATGTGAAGGAACAACAATATCGCGTACTGGTGTCACTGGATCGGCAGCAGATTATGGCTTACGGCAAAAAGGAATCCCTGCGCCCCGGCATGGCCGTTGAAGCAGACTTCCTGATTGAAAACCGGCGCCTGATTGAGTGGGTACTTGAGCCATTATTTGCGTTATCCCAACGTTCAGTAAACGGATAAAAATACCCTGCTGCGGCCGGATGCATGACTATTTAAGGATAAATAACGATGAGTTTTTCTGATTCGCTAATTTTTGGCTGGGGACGCCGATTACCGATGTTGCAGCAAGCGCAGGCCGCAGAGTGCGGACTCGCCTGTATTGGGATGATTGCCAGCTACTACGGGCATACATTTGACCTTGTCACGCTGCGCCACCGTTTCTCCACCTCGCTGAAAGGGGCAACGTTGGCTGATATTATGCTGGTCGCTCACCGGCTGGGCATGGTAGGGCGGGCATTACGTCTGGAAATAGATGAATTAAACCAGCTGCGTACCCCCTGTGTCCTCCACTGGGATCTGAACCACTTTGTCGTTCTTAAAAAAGTCCATCGCAATAAAATTACCATTCACGATCCGGCACGCGGCATCCGTGATGTGTCCATGGACGAGGTGTCCAAATCTTTCACCGGTATTGCTCTGGAGCTGCTGCCCTCCGCTGACTTTCAGAAGAAAGAAGAGAAACAATCGATATCTATGCGAAAGCTGGTCGGTGGGGTTATTGGCCTGCGTCCTGTTTTTGCCCAAATCTTGATCCTCTCTCTGGCGCTGGAGGTATTCGGATTACTGACACCATTCTTCATGCAGTGGGTGATGGACCTGGTACTGGTTTCTGCCGATCGGGATCTCCTGACTCTTATGGGGGCCGGGTTTATCATTATTTTGGTTTTGCAAAATGTCATTTCTGCACTGCGATCGTGGGTAACGACCTGGTTTTCCAGCGTTCTCAGCGTGCAGTGGACCACCAACGTTTTCTCATGGCTGATGGGATTACCCATGTCATTCTTTGAGCAGCGTCATGTCGGGGATGTGGTTTCCCGCTTTGGCTCTATTTCCACCATCCAGAGCACGCTGACTACCCGGTTTATCAGTACGATGCTGGATGGGTTGATGGCTTTCGTCACTCTGGGAATGCTGTTCGCCTACAATGCAAAGCTGACAATGCTGGTTATTGGCCTGTTTCTGGCTTACATGCTCATTCGTTTTATCTCTTACCGGCCGTTCCGTCAGGCGAATGAAGATCAGATCATTGCCTCAGCGCGTGCACAAACGCAGCTGCTGGAAACGATCCGAGGGATTCAGGCCGTTAAACTGAACAACAAGCAGGAAATTCGTCTGGCGGCGTATGCTAATACGCTGGTGGAGTCCACCAATAAAGGGATTGCGATTCAGCGTCTGAGTATCAGTTTCAGTTCGTTACAGGGGCTGATTTCCGGTGTAGGGCGAATTGTACTGATTTGGCTGGCAGCCTTACAGGTGATGGATGGTCACTTTTCTGCCGGGATGCTGGTGGCTTTCATCAGCTTTGCCGATCAGTTTATCAGCCGGGCTTCAGGGCTCATTGATGCTGTTATCGATTTCCGAATGCTGCGTCTGCACGGTGAGCGCCTTGCTGATATTGTGCTGACAGATAAAGAAGACGATATGGAGCCTAAAGTCGCGTTACCGGTTAAAGCTGCGGTAGCTGCCGGGCCGGGGGTGAATGTGACAGAGTTAAGCTTTCGCTATTCGGAGACAGAACCTTGGATACTTGAAAAATGTTCCTTTGAGATCGCCCCTGGCGAGAACGTGGCGATTGTAGGCGGATCGGGTCAGGGGAAAACCACGCTGGCCAAGCTTCTTCTCGGTTTGTTAAAACCGGAACAAGGTAAAATAGAAATCAATGGTATAGAGATCCGCAAACAGGGAATGCAGGCGCATCGCGAACGCATTGGCTGCGTGATGCAGGATGATATTTTATTTGCCGGCTCGATAGCCGATAACATCAGTTTTTTTGATGCCGTTCCGGACCAGCAGCGTATTGAGCTCGCTGCAACTCAGGCGCAGATCCATGAGGATATCATCTTGATGGCGATGGGATACCAGACGCTGGTGGGCGATATGGGGTCTTCACTCTCTGGCGGGCAGATTCAGCGCGTGCTGCTGGCGCGCGCCTTTTACCGGCAGCCTGATATTTTGATACTGGATGAAGCGTCAAGCCATCTGGATATTGAGCGCGAGAAGCTGATCAACCATGCCGTCAGGCAAATGGACGTCACCCGTATTGTCATTGCACACCGCCCCGAAACCATTCTCAGTGCTGACCGGGTCATTGTGATTGAACAAGGCCAGGCGCATTCTCTGGATGCGAAAAGCTTTATTGCCCTTCAGAGTTAGAACAGGTCCGAAGCGTTACAGTTTTTCCCAGGCTTTCTTCAGGCCGGTCTCTTCATCGGGGTCGGCTCCCTGAAGCGTCGTCGCCTCCTCCTCCGGCACCTCTTCTTCAGGTGCCGGTTCGCTGTCAAACGACGGCATGGTTTCCTCGATCATCTGTTCATCAAACGCCGGGTTCAGCGCCGGAGAAAGGGGCGAGCTCATCAGGCTGTCCGGCATCGCAATATGCGGAACCGGTGCATCTTCAACGAACTGTGCCTCGTCCTCTTTCACCGTCCTGCTCAGACTGACAATCATCAGACCGCACAGCGCAAAGAACGCATACAGCGTGTTACCGCCTAAAGGTTCCATCAACAGTCCCACGACCAGCGGACCAATACTGGCACCAACGCCAAAGGCCATCAGCAGGCAGGCAGCCAGCGAGACACGCCTTTCCGGCTCGACAAGGTCATTGGCCAGTGCAACAGCCAGCGGATAGAGCGAAAACTGCAGCATGCTGACCACGAAGCCGAGCACCAGCAGGAAGTGGAAACTGATCTGCGGCAGAATGGCCATTGGCAGCGCGGCCACGATCAGCACAATGGCGTTCAGGCGCATCAGCAGGGTGCGGTTATAGCGGTCGGACAGCCAGCTGAGCGGAAATTGTGCCACCAGGCCGGCAAAAATAGCGATGGCCATAAACAGACCCGTTTGCCCGGTCGTCAGCTGCTGCTGGCTGGCGTATACCGGTGCCAGCCCGTAGAAAGAGCCGACCAGCATGCCAATCGCCAGCGTCGTGGCCAGCACCTTGGGAATGGCGCCGATAAAATAGCGTAATTCCATCGGGGCGGGAGAAAGCTGGCGGGCGTGAGTGCGCGTCGTCAGCGCAATCGGCACCAGGCAGAGTGAGAAACAGAGGGCAATCAGCAACAGCGTGCTGATACCCAGATCGGTTTGCAGCATCAGTACCACCTGGCCTAACGACATGCCGAGATAGGTTGCCACCATATAGCAGCCAAAGACTTTACCGCGCTGTTCAGATTCGGACTGATCGTTGAGCCAGCTTTCCAGCACCATATACTGGCACATCATGCACAGGCCGATAATCAGCCGCAGTCCGACCCAGGCCGGAATAAATGAGGTCAGCCCGTGACACAGTACGGCGGCAGTAATAATACCGGCGCAGGAAACATAGGTACGAATATGGCCGACACGGGCGATAAGAAAGTGGCCGACTTTGCCACCGATCACCAGGCCAATATAGTTTGCCGCGATAATCGCCCCGATCAGGCCGCCGGAAACATGGGCGGAGGTCAGGCGCAGGGAGACATATGTCGTCAGTAACCCCGATCCGAGCAGCATTAACAGCGTAGTGGTATATAGCGGGAAGAACACGCCTAACGTCTTATTCACTCTGCCCCCTGGGGAAATATTGAGCCGGTCCGTTGAGCGCCGCACGCCTTTAACGCATGATGCTGAAGCCTTGTGATACTAGCAGTTTCACGCGGGAGGGCAAACCGGGGAAAAGATGAAACAGGGCAGAAGGAAACCAGTAGCGCGGAGGCTACTGGCCAGGATCAGTTCTTTTTCACAAACTCGGATTTCAGTTTCATCGGGCCAAAGCCATCGATTTTACAGTCGATATTATGGTCGCCTTCAACCAGACGAATGCTCTTCACTTTGGTGCCAATTTTCAGCGGCGTTGAGCTGCCTTTGACCTTCAGGTCTTTAATCACCGTCACGCTGTCACCGTCGGCCAGCAGATTGCCGTTAGCGTCTTTCACAACAAGCGCCTCTTCAGCTGCACTGTCAGCGCCGTCAGCCCATACGTGACCACACTCCGGGCAGTTGAGCATGGCGCCGTCCTGCCAGCTATATTCTGAGTGACATTTTGGGCAGGGAGGTAAAGTTTCCATCATAATCCTCAAGTAAATCCATAATAAAATAAGGGAATAGTTTACCTTGTCGGCCACATTCTTCCTACCGCTGATTGCCCACGGTGCTGATACCTTAAAAGTATCGCCCGGTTTGAAATTCAGCTCATAACTCAACCATGAAAGAATCAAATTTCATTTTATGGAGGGGTTATGAAAACAAGACAACTGGCTCATGAGCTGACCGTCAGTGCTATCGGCTATGGTGCGATGGGGCTGAGTGAATTTTACGGTGAAACGGACGACAAACAGTCATTAGCCCTGCTGGGCAAACTGGCGGATGTGGGCGTGAACTTTATTGATAGCGCAAATTTATATGGTCGGGGCCACAACGAGCGGCTCATCGGGCATTTTTTAGCCCAGCTGGATAATTCAACCCGTGACCAGTTTAAAGTCGCCACCAAGTGCGGAATCGATCGCGATCCTGATGCGGCCTATGCCAGAAAAATAAACAACCATCCTGATTATATCGTGCGCTGCTGTCATGAATCTTTGCAGCGCCTGGGCGTGGAAAAAATTGACCTGTTCTATCTGCACCGCGTGGATAAAGATGCCGATATTGAAGAGAGCATGCACTGCTTATCCCGCCTGGTGCAGGAGGGCAAAATCGGTCATATCGGGCTGTGTGAAGTCTCTGCGGCTACCCTGCAAAAAGCGCACACGGTTTTTCCGGTGACGGCGCTGCAAACCGAATACTCGCTGTGGACCCGTGATATCGAAGAGAGCATCCTGCCGATGGTGAAATCGCTGGGAGTTGGCCTGGTGCCTTATTCACCGCTGGGCCGCGGTTTTCTGACGGGAAAATACCTGAAGAACACCGACTTCCCGGAAGGGGACTTCCGCAGAAACAACGCCCGCTTCCAGCAGGACAGTATCGATCATAATCGTAAGCTGCTGGAGGCTATTACGCCGCTAACGCAAAAATATCACTGCACATCGGGTCAGATTGCGCTGGCATGGCTGCTGGCGCAGTATGAAAAAACGGTCCCGATCCCTGGAACGAAGAACGTGAATTATCTGGCGGAGAATGCCTCCGCTGCCGATCTGCTGCTGGACCCGGCAGATATCCTGGCGCTGAATAACATTCATCACACTGTTTCGATCAAAGGGAATCGCTATACCGAAGAGGGGATGAAGGGCGTGAATGCCTGAGGTTATCAGCCGATAAAAAACCCGCCAGATAGCTGGCGGGTTTTTTGGCTGTTGCTCAGTCGGCATGTCAGCGCATTACGCTCAGCGCGACACCTCCCCCCTCCGAGGCAGAGGGTCGCGATACCTTAATGCCGGTCTTCACGGATTTTAAAGCGGGTTTTAGAAGAGGGTCAGTTCAGCATCCTGTTTCATGCGAGATTCTCCATCATTTTTTTGGTAATGGGCTTATCGGCGGGAATAATCGCGACGAGCAGGAAGGAAAGCGCGATCGTGACGCCTGCGGTCACAAAGAGTGCCGGGAGTGACAGGGCCGAAACCATCCAGGCTCCGACAGAGGCACCGATACCGATCGCCGCATTAAAGAACGAGACATAAATCGCTGATGCAGGAAACGCTTCATCCCCGGCCACGCGCAGTACCCACGTCTGGAAACCCACAAAGATGCCTGAGACTGCCACACCCCACAGCATGACCGCTGCCAGCACCAGAGGGCGCGATAACGACTGTGCCTCAAGGCCCAGCGCCACCAGTACGGCGCCAATCAGTAGGACGGACAGTGAAACGGTTATTTTGAGGTATGTGTCGATCAGCATGCCGGTGAGGAAGTTACCGGCCAGACCAGCGATACCGTAGATAAATAACACCACCGGAATGAATGCCGCGGAGAGTGCTGGCTGGGTTTGCAGCCAGGGTTCAATAAAGGTGAACGCGGCGAAATGTGCGGTAATTGCCAGCAGCGTGGCGGAGTAGATTTTCCACAACGTGGGGGAGCGTAATACATTTTTTAGTGCGCCCAGACCGATGGTACTTCTGGCACTGATACTGGGTACAATCCACATCATGCCGAAGAAGGCGACGACGCTCAGAATAGACATCAGCCAGAAGGCCTGACGCCAGCCGAAGTTCAGACCAATGTAGTTGGAGAGGGGAACGCCAAACACGCTGGCTGCGGAAACGCCACCGAAAACGATCGATGTCGCCACGCCGAGATACTTAGGCGGAACCATGGCGACAGCCGTTGCCCCAATCATCGCCCAGAATGCTCCGTGTGCCAGTGCACCGATCACGCGAGCCACTAACAGTAGACCATAAGAGTCCACCGTGGCAGACCAGGCGTTAGAGATGAACAGCACCACGGTGAGGGATAGCAGCAGGATCTTTTTCGGTAAATTACCTAAAAATAGGGAGGCGAACAGTGCGCTTAACGCGCCAATCCAGGCATAAAGTGATACCGTCATGCCAATTTCAGCTTCAGAGGCATGAAGCCCGTTAGCAATCGGTGTGAGTAAACCTACCGGTGCCAGTTCGGTGGTGACAATAGTAAACGTGGATAAAGCCAGAATAAATAATGCCACCCATGTGCGGATTGACATAGCTGACTCTTTTATTGCAGACGTCATGATGGTTTTCCTGTTTCAATGTTTTAAATATTTCGCCAGCCCTTGATCGCCGCGTAATAAAAAAGTTTTTTATTGTTTCCTACGCAAACCAGATGTCCTGCTGCTTCAAGTATGGGGATATCGAAAGTATCATGACTACAGCCTGGTAAAATATCCCCTGCGAGCAGTGATAACCTATTATGGAAGGCGGCCTGAATTTCATTGTTCACCCGCGGTATTTTTTAATATCGTCAAATTAGCGCAGTTCAAAAAGTTCATGGATATTGTCTTCCTCGCAAAAAATAATTTTTCTCCGGAGTGGATTACAGCCCGCCCACTGAAGAGTAATTAGCACTATTTATTAATGGGAGGCGAGAAGTTAAAACGTATTTAGCAGACATAACAGGCTAATCCCTGATGGGTGAAGTTCGTGAATAAAACTATCATCTTAGATTTTTATGAGAATTGTTAATTTTGTAATTCAGTTTAGGTATCACAACAGGAGAGAGGTGGTAACACATTGATTAATTTACAAACCATGTGGGGTAAGATAAAGTATCACCGATAAACTGATGCCAAAAAACTGAATAATGCCCCTCAACAGCCGCGGAGAATGTGTGGATAGCATTAATAGTAAGTTGCCCAGCATAAAGCAGTTGCAGTGCTTTCTTGTTGTTGCTCAGGAGCTTAACTTCAGACGTGCCGCTGAACGGCTACGAATGACCCAGCCACCGTTAACCCGGCAGATAAAATCACTGGAAGAAGCGCTGGGGCGTGAACTTTTTACCCGTAATACCCATGAGGTTCGCCTGACGGAAGCCGGGGCTCTGCTGGTGGATAAAGCGACGCACCTGATCAATGAGTTCACCCTCTTTATTCGTGAAATGAATAAAGAACCGTCCCATTTGCGTATTGGCCTGACCCGCACGCTGAGCTTCGATAATATTCCGCAGGTGAATGAAAAAATAAAACAGCTGATCAGCGACGAAGAGATTGAAATACAGAATCAGACATCCAGTCAGCTTCTGCAGTCACTCTCTAAGGGCCAGATGGATATGGTGATCATCGGTGAGCGCAGCCTGCACAGCGAGCAGGATTTTAGTTTTCACTGGATCTATCGTGAGCCGCTGCTGCTGGCGATGCCTTCGTCTCACCCTGCCAGTTTAAAAGAGAAGATTGCTCTGGCTGATATTGCCGACCTGCCGCTGTTCTGGTTCCCCCGCCATGCTAATCCCGTCTATTACGATAAATGTGAAGCCTATTTTCAGCATTTGCCGTTTACCCTCAGGCGCATAAAAGAACCAGACGACTCCCTGGTGCTGCTTGCCAGCATTGCCCGTGGAAAAGGGATGACGTTGATGCCGCAGTCGATGTGTACCTTCAATCAGCAGGGGCTGTGTTATCGCGCACTGACCGACGATGCGCAGCAGTCTCTGAATATTGATGTGTATGTGGCGACGCGCAAGAATGAAAGCCGCCAGTCGGTTATAAAAGGGGTTCATGCCCTGACGGGTGCAAGTGCAGAATAAAAAAGCCCTGTAAAACAGGGCGTTTATTCTGAACTGTTATATCGCGAAACCCGGTATGGATATTCCTGATTACGTGGACCCCGGTTTTTTCATAAGTCAGCGCGCAGGCATCACTCGATATTCTGAATCTGCTCTCTCATCTGCTCAATCAGCACCTTCAGCTCAATCGCGGAGGCGGTGATTTCAGCATTGATGGATTTTGACCCCAGGGTGTTCGACTCGCGGTTGAACTCCTGCATCATAAAGTCGAGGCGGCGGCCGACCGCTTCCTTCTTCTTCAGGATGTTATAGGTCTCTTTAACGTGAGCTTCCAGACGGTCCAGCTCTTCGGCGACGTCTACACGCTGCGCCAGCATCACCAGTTCCTGCTCAAGGCGGTTATTTTCCAGCTGCACCTGGGCTTCTTCCAGACGGGTCACCAGGCGCTCACGCTGCCATTTCAACACTTCTGGCATATGCGTACGCACTTTGATCACTTCCGCACTGACGCCTTCCAGTCGCTGTTCAATCAAGGTTTTCAGTGACGCACCTTCGCTTTCACGCGCGATGATGAATTCATCGATGGCGGCATCCAGCGCGGTCAGCAGCTGGGCGGAAATCACATCCAGATCCTGCTCTTCGGCAGACATGACGCCCGGCCAGCGCAGAATATCGACCGGGTTGATTTCACCTTCATCGCTCTGCATTTTGACCCAGTTGGCGGCCTGCACCAGCTGGATAGCCAGTTTTTCGTTGAGGACCAGTGAGCTCTGAGCGCGGGGGTCGGCGTCAAAACGCAGGTTAACTTCGATTTTTCCGCGCGTCAGGCGATTGCGGATACGTTCACGGATCACCGGCTCCAGGCCGCGAAACTGTTCTGGCAGACGGATATAGGTTTCGAGATAGCGCTGGTTGACGGAACGCAGCTCCCAGGCTGCGCTGCCCCATTCGCCTTTGGTTTCGCGCCGGGCGTAAGCGGTCATACTGCGGATCATTTTGCGTACCGTTATAAAGTAAAGAAGCTGCGATTATAGCGGTGCCGGCGATGCCTTAACAGGCATTCGGTTAAATGAGGGTATTTTGGCTGACGTTTTGTGGTCAGAAGCTTAAGATGCTGAGAGCAAAAACAACAACAATTTCAGGAGCTATCATGACATCGCGTGTAATCACTTTCTCCCTGCTGCTGCTGACCCTTTCCGGCTGCACTGCGACATCGCCGCGGCATCAGGCCGTCACTCCGACCTGTACGGTGGGTGACGCGATGAAGCAAACCACGCTCTATTTTGGGCTGAATCGTCCACAGGGCGCGGCCATCACGGATGTGGAATGGCAGGCGTTTGTTGACAGCGACGTGACGCCGCGCTTCAAAGACGGGTTGACCATATTTGCTGCGAAAGGGCAGTGGCTGGGCAAGGACGGCAGGCTGGCACGGGAAAACAGCAAAGCGTTGATGTTGATTCATCCAGCGGATAAGGCGAGTGAGCAGGGGATTGAGGCATTACGCGCCATCTATAAACAGCGCTTTGCACAGGACTCGGTGATGCGGGTGGATGCCCCGGCCTGCGTGGCATTCTGACTTGCTACTGAATGAGGAACCCGGCGCGTCTGCGCCGGGTTAACGATTAAAGCACCAGCCCGGCAAAAGCAGCCGACAGCAGGCTCACCAGCGTGGAGCCGTAAATCAGCTTCAGGCCGTAGCGTGACACCACATTGCCCTGCTGCTCATTCAGCCCTTTGATCGCCCCGGCAACGATACCGATAGAGGCAAAGTTGGCGAAGGAGACCAGGAACACTGACAGAATACCCAGCCCGCGCGGTGACAGCTCGGCGGCGATTTTCTTCAGCTCGATCATCGCCACAAACTCGTTGGTCACCAGCTTGGTCGCCATAATACTGGCCGCTGGCAGCGCGTCAGCCGTCGGAATGCCAATCAGCCACGCAAAAGGCCAGAACACATAGCCGAGGATCTGCTGGAAGCTGATGCCGAAAATTGACGAAAACACCGCGTTTACGGCGGCAATCAGCGCAATAAAACCAATCAGCATCGCCAGAATAATCATTGCAACTTTGAAACCAGCCAGAATGTATTCGCCCAGCATTTCAAAGAAGCTCTGGTCTTCATGCAGCTTTTCCAGACGAATTTCCGGTTCATCACCCACGGGAGTCGGGTTGATAATCGACAGGATGATAAAGGTGCTGAACATATTGAGGATCAGGGCTGCCACCACGTAACGCGGCTCTATCATCGACATGTAGGCGCCAACAATAGACAACGACACGGTAGACATCGCCGCTGCCGCCATTGAGTAGAGGCGACGGGGTGAGATGTCTGCCAGAATGCCTTTGTAAGCGATAAAGTTTTCTGACTGCCCGAGGATCAGGGTGCTGACGGCATTAAATGACTCCAGCTTGCCCATACCGTTGATTTTGGACAGTACGGTCCCGACCACCCTGATCAGCACCGGCAGGATTTTCACATGTTGCAGAATGCCGATCAGCGCGGAGATAAACACGATTGGGCAGAGTACGCCGAGGAAGATAAACGCCATCCCCTGTGCTGCCATGCCGCCGAAGACAAAATCAGTGCCCTGTGCGGCGTATTTCAGCAGCACTTCAAAGAACCCTGAAAATGCGGTGACGATAGTCAGTCCGGCGGAAGCGTGCAGGAAGAACCAGGCCAGCAGGCCTTCAATCACTACCAGTTGCAGCAGCACACGCGGGCGGATTTTTTTGCGGTCGTTACTGAAAAGTAATGCCAGGCAGCAGATAATGGCCAGCGCCAGAATAAAATGGAAAACAGAAGTCATACACGGGTCCGGCATGAGGAATTAACGAAGAGAGGCATTTAGCCACATTTTGGTTCGTTTTACACCCTGTCAGGGCTATCTTGCTGTTTTAACGTTTAAATAGCTGTCATTCGCATAACAACCTGCCTTCAGTCGCCGCTGTGATAGGCAATCATCTGCGAAATCCGTATAATGCGCAGCCAATTATGTTTAGCTAGCCGGAGAGAAATTATGCGTCCATCAGGTCGTAGCGCACAACAGGTGCGTCCCGTCACCCTGACCCGTCATTATACCAAACACGCAGAAGGCTCTGTGCTGGTTGAATTTGGTGATACCAAAGTGCTGTGTACCGCGACCATCGACGAAGGCGTACCGCGCTTTCTGAAAGGTCAGGGCCAGGGCTGGGTCACCGCTGAGTACGGCATGCTGCCACGCGCTACCCACAGCCGTAACGCCCGTGAAGCGGCCAAAGGTAAACAGGGTGGCCGTACCCTGGAGATCCAGCGTCTGATTGCCCGTTCACTGCGTGCGGCGATTGACCTGAAAGCGCTGGGTGAATTCACTATTACCCTCGACTGCGACGTGTTGCAGGCTGACGGCGGCACCCGCACCGCTTCCATCACCGGAGCCTGTGTGGCACTGGCCGATGCGCTGAACCACCTGGTCTCCATCGGTAAGCTGAAAACAAACCCGATGAAAGGCATGGTCGCGGCAATCTCTGTAGGCATCGTTAACGGCGAAGCGCTGTGTGACCTGGAGTACGTGGAAGACTCCGCGGCCGAAACCGATATGAACGTGGTGATGACCGAAGATGGCCGCATGATTGAGGTGCAGGGTACCGCAGAAGGTGAGCCATTCAGCCACGACGAACTGCTGAAGCTGCTGGAACTGGCGCGGGGCGGTATTGATACCCTGGTGGCAGCGCAGAAAGCGGCACTAACCAACTAATTTCTCAGGCGACGATGCAGTCGCCTTTTTTACGCCATTATCTGAGGAACACGACATGAAAGCCTGGCAGCGCCAATTTATCGAATTCGCCATCAACAAGCAGGTGCTGAAGTTTGGTGAGTTCACGCTGAAATCAGGGCGTAAAAGCCCTTATTTCTTTAACGCCGGCCTGTTCAACACCGGGCGTGACCTTGCCCTGCTTGGCCGTTTCTACGCACAGGCGCTGGTGGATTCCGCGATCGATTTTGATCTGGTCTTTGGTCCTGCCTATAAAGGCATTCCGATTGCCACCACCACCGTGGTAGCGCTGGCCGACCATCACGACCGCGACGTGCCTTACTGTTTTAACCGCAAAGAAGCGAAAACGCACGGTGAGGGCGGTACGCTGGTCGGCAGCCCGTTGCAGGGTAAGATCATGCTGGTGGATGATGTGATTACTGCGGGAACCGCAATTCGTGAATCCATGGAGATTATCGCGGCTCATAACGCCACGCTGGCTGGCGTGCTGATCTCTCTCGACCGCCAGGAGCGCGGGCGCGGGGCAATCTCCGCCATTCAGGAAGTCGAACGGGATTACGGCTGCAAAGTGATTTCGATTATTACCCTGAAAGAACTGATTGCTTACCTGGAAGAAAAGCCTGAAATGGCTGACCACCTGGTGGCGGTGCGCGCTTATCGCAGCGAGTTTGGTATTTAAGCGTTATTGTCGCTTGTGCGGGCGGACCGGAAAGATGGTCCGCCCGCAACGTCAGACTAACTGAGCCGCCAGCAGCGGCCAGCGCACGTCGAAGTCAACGGTGGGACGATAGCGGAACTCGGAACGGACAAAGCGCGACAGTAATCCTTCGCAAAACGCCAGAATCTGGCTGGCCAGCAGCGTTTCATCGGTAGTAAATCCTTCACCTTCACGCATTTTCTTCTCGCGCATCACCTGTCGTAGCTGCACTTCAATACGTTCGAAAAGCTGGTTAATACGCCCCTGCAGGCGGTCCTGTTCGAACATCAGTGCGTGACCGGTCAGAATGCGTGTTAAACCCGGATTACGCTCACCAAAGCCCAGAATTAACTGAGTGATCATACGTAAGCGCGGCAACGTCTCTTTTTCGTCTTTCAGAATCAGATTGATGCGCGTAATCAGGCTGTCTTCGATAAATTCGATCAGGCTGTCAAACATCTTGGTTTTACTGGGAAAATGCCGGTAAAGCGCTGCTTCAGAAACGCCTACACTGGCCGCAAGCTTAGCGGTAGTAATTCGCTGGCTACCATCACTGGACTCCAGCATTTGGGCCAGCGCCTGCAGGATTTCCTCGCGGCGATTCCTTTTCGCACTCTTTTTTTCTACCATGTCTTGAAAGACCCCTGAAAACATCACCATAAACGGGCAAAAACTCACCCAACGTCCGTGAACATGCTGTTCACGGAGGGAAAATCCATTTTTCGTCGTTGCGGGAGCAATGAGAGTTACTGGCGACCTGAATGGCCGAAACCACCTTCACCACGAACGCTGGTATCGAAGTCGTTAACCAGGTTGAACTCTGCCTGGACGACCGGTACGAACACCATCTGCGCAATACGTTCGCCAGGCTCGATAGTAAAGGAGTCCTGCCCGCGGTTCCATACTGAAACCATTAACTGCCCCTGATAATCAGAGTCGATCAGACCCACCAGATTACCCAGTACGACACCGTGTTTATGTCCCAGCCCGGAGCGTGGCAGGATCACGGCAGCCAGCTGAGGGTCAGCAATGTGAATCGCCAGGCCGGTGGGCACCAGCGTGGTTACACCCGGCTCCAGCACAAATGCTTCATCCAGACAGGCGCGCAAATCCAGCCCGGCGGAACCTGATGTGGCGTAAGTAGGCAGCGGGAAGTCGGTACCGACTCGTGCATCCAGGATTTTAACGTCGATTTTTTTCATCATAAAGGCTGACAATCTCGTCTAATAACTGTTGGCCCAGGAGTGACTTATCGCACAGCGGTAAGACTTTATCTCCCTTCTGCCAGAAAAGGTGAAGAGCATTGGTATCACTGTTGAAACCCTGCCCGGCTTTCGCTACATCGTTAGCGCAGATCAAATCCAGATTCTTTCGCACCCGTTTTTGTTGAGCGTATTCTTCCACATTCTGGGTTTCAGCGGCAAATCCTACAACATAGGGGCGTGCCTGCTGCATGGCGGCAACCCCGGCCACGATGTCCGGGTTTTTTACCATTTTCAGGGTGACTTCATCCCCCTGTTTTTTGATTTTCTCTTCCGATACCGCCGCTGCCCGGTAGTCGGCTACCGCGGCGCAGCCGATAAAAATCTGCTGCGTGTCAGCCTGCGCCATCACCGCCTGCTGCATTTCCAGCGCGGTGATGACATCAATGCGCTGAACCCCAGCTGGAGTCGCTAACTGTACCGGGCCCGCAACCAGCGTGACCTTCGCGCCACGTTTTGCGGCGGCAGCGGCGATAGAAAACCCCATTTTCCCGGTACTGTGATTGCTGATAAAACGTACCGGATCAAGGGCTTCCCTGGTCGGGCCGGCGGTGATCATAATATTGAGATGTTGCAGATCGTTGACGGGTGCAGCCCACGCCACGGCCAGGTCTACAATCGCCAGCGGGTCGAGCATACGTCCCGGTCCGATATCGCCGCAGGCCTGACTGCCGCTGTCCGGACCCCAGGTCAGCACGCCACGCTGTGCCAGCAGGTGCAGGTTATGCTGGGTAGGAAGTGCGCGGTACATCTGCTGATTCATAGCCGGGACAACCGCAATCGGTGCTGCCGTCGCCAGACAAATTGTGGTGACCAGATCGTTGGCCATACCGGCAGCGACGCGGGCGATCAGGTCAGCGGTCGCCGGAGCGAGGATCACCAGGTCAGCCCATTTTCCCAATTCGATATGGCCCATTGCGGCTTCAGCCGCCGGGTCGAGCAAGTCGTCGGAGACCGGATGACCGGAAACGGCCTGCAGGCTCAGCGGGGTGATAAAGGCTTTTGCCGCATCGGTCATCACCACCCGGACTTCAGCACCGCGATCGCGCAACCGCCGCACCAGTTCGGGCGCTTTGTAGGCAGCAATACCGCCGCTGACGCCCAGAACAATTCGTTTCCCGGTCAATCCCATCATTTTACTGTTCGCCTTCTGTAAGTGCGTGCCCGGCGCTGTCGCGCAGTCATCGGTCTATTTTATCACACTCCGGCGGGCGGGTTAGCCCGACACCATCTTTGCGAGCCGCCTCGTAAAAGTGACACATCGCAATAGAAAACTACTGTATATAATGACATGCTTTTCCTCATTCAGGAAGAGGACGAGACAATGGAACAGAGCTGGCTGGGACTACCTCCGCGTGAGAAATTGTTAGAATGTGGCGCACAAACGCTGAGTGATGTTGAGCTGTTGGCGATTTTCCTGCGCATCGGCACCCGTGGCATCCACGTGATGACGCTGGCGCAGCAGTTGCTGACGGAGTTTGGTTCACTGTATCGGTTGATGATCGCGCCGCCAGAAGATTTAAAGGCGGTATATGGCATTGGTGATGCCAAGTACTCGCAGCTTAACGCGGTCGCCGAACTTGCCCGACGCTGCTTTACCTGCCGTGAGGCGCTGGAAAATCGCGTAGTGAACAGCTCAGAACAGATGTTGGATTTTTTTCACAGCTCGCTGGCGTACCGGGAGCGGGAGGTTTTTCAGGTAATCTTTTTTGATAACCAACATCGCATCATTCATACCAGTGAGATGTTTAGCGGCACGATTAACAGCGTTGAGGTCCATCCCAGGGAGATTGTACGCGAAGCGTTAAAACGAAATGCAGCCGCGCTCATTCTGGCGCATAATCACCCGTCTGGCCTGGCGGAACCCAGCCGTGCCGATCGCGTGATTACGCAGCAAATCGTGCAGGCGTGTACTCTGATGAATATCCGGGTTCTTGACCATATGGTGATCGGGCGGGGTGAATATGTCTCTTTTGCTGAGCGCGGATGGGTATAGTGAACAGGTTATTATTTAACCGTTCAGCGGTTTAATTTTGGTTTTACCGGGGCTAAACCGACCATTTCCCGTACAAAAGAGACAATTGTACGCGATCCTTAGGGATCTTTATCTGTTCGGGACTTGAGCACTCGCGCTTCAGGGCGTATACTACGCCACCTTTGAGAATCTCGGGTTTGGCGTTTGAGCCTACTCAGCGGGTTCACATAGAACTCGCCTGGATGGGCTATAAGCCTGACGAGGCGGCCAGAACCTTATTTTTAAAGCTCGAGCTGATTTGATTTTTGGAGAATAGACATGTCACGAGTCTGCCAAGTAACTGGCAAGCGTCCGGTAACGGGTAACAACCGTTCCCACGCAATGAACGCGACGAAACGCCGTTTCCTGCCGAACCTGCACTCTCATCGTTTTTGGATTGAGAGCGAAAAGCGCTTCGTTACACTGCGCGTATCTGCCAATGGCATGCGCGTAATTGATAAAAAGGGTATTGATACGGTCTTGGCCGATCTCCGTGCCCGCGGTGAGAAGTACTAAGGTAAGGAACTGAAACATGGCTAAAGGTATTCGTGAGAAGATCAAGCTGGTTTCTTCTGCTGGTACAGGTCACTTCTATACCACCACGAAGAACAAACGTACTAAGCCGGAAAAACTGGAACTGAAGAAATTCGATCCAGTTGTCCGCCAGCACGTGATCTATAAAGAAGCTAAGATTAAGTAATTAATCTCAGTGGATAAAAAACCCGGCCCCGGCCGGGTTTTTTTGTTTTTGGCTTTTCTTATAGAATACGCGGCTAACGCGCAGCACTGACAACGTACTACGGAGACAAGGCAATGCCAGAGTTACCAGAGGTCGAAACCAGCCGGCGTGGAATTGAGCCGCATCTTGTCGGGGCCACGATTTTGCACGCCGTGGTGCGGAATTCCCGCCTGCGGTGGCCGGTATCTCAGGAAATCCATGCCCTGAGCGACCAGCCGGTTCTCAGCGTGCAGCGGCGCGCCAAATACCTGCTGTTAGAGTTGCCTGCCGGGTGGATCATCGTGCATCTGGGAATGTCAGGTAGCCTGCGGGTATTGCCGGAAGATCTTCCGGCTGCAAAGCACGATCATGTCGATCTGGTGATGAGCAACGGTAAGGTTCTGCGTTATACCGATCCGCGTCGTTTCGGCGCCTGGCTGTGGGCTCCTGACCTGGCTGCCAGCTCTGTACTGGCACATCTGGGTCCTGAACCGCTCAGTGATGCATTCTCAGCAGAGTATCTGTTTGAAAAATCACGGGGTAAACGCACAGCGGTGAAACCGTGGCTGATGGATAACAAAGTGGTGGTGGGCGTAGGGAATATTTATGCCAGCGAGTCACTGTTTGTGGCGGGGATCCTGCCCGATCGCCCGGCGATGGCACTGAGCGAGGCGGATACCGGATTGCTGGTCAACACCATTAAAGCGGTACTGCTGCGCTCTATTGAGCAGGGCGGCACGACGCTACGTGATTTTTTACAAAGCGACGGTAAGCCGGGATATTTTGCACAGGAACTGCAGGTATATGGTCGCGCGGGCGAACCCTGCCGCCAGTGCGGTATGCCAATAGAGAGCAGTAAACACGGGCAGCGCAGCACGTTTTTCTGCCGTCACTGCCAGAAATAAGGACGGTCAGAGCTTTTCTTTCAGGGCCTTATAGACCGGCTCCGGCAGGAAAGCCTGCACTTCACCGCCGTGGCGGGCAACCTCTTTCATCAGCGAAGATGAAATAAAGGACCAGGCTTCGGAAGGCATCAGGAAAACGCTTTCCAGTGTGGGCAGCAGGTGACGGTTCATATGCGCCAGCTGCAGCTCATACTCAAAGTCGGAGACTGCCCGCAGGCCTCGTACCAGCACATTGGCCTGCTGCGCTTTTGCAAAGTTAGCCATCAGGTCACTGAACCCCACCACCTCAACATTCGGCAGATGCGCCACCACTTCGCTTGCCAGGGCGACACGCTCTTCAAGCGAGAACAGCGGCTTCTTGCTCGGGCTGGCGGCCACGGCCAGTACGATGTGATCAAACATCAGCGCGGCGCGGGTGACGATATCAAGGTGCCCGTTGGTCATCGGATCAAAGGTGCCGGGGTAGATGGCTTTCGTGCTCATAGTCTGCCGTTCCTGGATGCGTGATTAAGAGCCCAGAGGGCCGTGTATTTGTTAAAGGTGTACTGAGCGTTAACGACGGCCAGCAACCAGCCCTGTTTGCCATCCAGGAAACCGGCGCGCAGCACCAGAGTTTTCAGAAAGGCTCCGGCGGTATGACCAAAAATAGCGGCGATCCCGCAACGCTTGCCCTGCTGGTGACGCTGTTTTGCCCAGGCTTCCGCGTAGGCAAACTGTTTCCACTGGAAGGCAGAGAAGTCACGGCAGGTCAGATGCAGCAGATCGCCCTGCAGGGGAATAGCCTTCACCTGCGCAGTTTCCAGCGATTCATGAACCTGATTATCGTTGTACTGATACTGCCGGGGGTAGAGGCGGGTTACGCGGTCGGGATACCAGCCGCTGTGGCGCATAAAACGGCCCAGGAACAGGTTGCGTCGCGCCATGCTATAAACGTTTGCCGACGGCGGCTGCTCCAGTACGGCTTCAACAGCCTGCTTCAGTTCCGGTGTAACGCGCTCATCACTGTCGAGCATCAGTATCATCGGATGAGTGGCAAAGCTCTGCGCCTGCTGACGCTGCCTGCCATATCCGTGCCATGCGTCAGAGTGAAAGACTTTTGCTCCGTGGCGGCTGGCGAGTTCCGGGGTGCCATCGCTGCTGCCTGAATCAAGCAGGATAATTTCATCGGCCCAGCTGACGGACTCCAGGCATTCTGGCAGCAGGTCTGCCGCATCTTTAGCGATCAACACGACTGACAGTTTCTGGCGTGTGCTCATTTAATGATTCCGCTGTGGCAGATGGGGTTCAAGTAAATGCAGCAGGCGCTGGAGAGCACCCTGGTTCTGATGCAGGACGTCAACAGCGTGACGACCATAGTACAGCCGATAGTCTTCGTCCGTCAGCAGTGTGCCAATCTCTTTGTCCAGCGAGTCGGCATCGGTCACGGTGATCAGGCCATCGGCCTGCTGCAGACGGGCGCAGATATCTTTAAAGTTAAAAATATGCGGTCCCATCAGTACAGGGATGGCATGGGCTGCCGGTTCCAGTGGGTTGTGACCGCCGCGCTCAACCAGGCTGCCACCAACAAAAGCCAGGTCGGCAATGCCATACAGCAACATCAGTTCCCCCATGGTGTCACCAATGACCACCTGGGTGCTGCCGGAAGGGATCTCGCCGCTGCTGCGCAGGGTATAGCTAAACCCGGCTTTCTGCGCCAGCACACGTGCGTCATCAAAACGTTCCGGGTGGCGTGGCACCAGAATCAGCAGCAGATTGGGGAAGCGCGCCAGCAGCTTGCGGTGCGCATCCAGAATAATGCTCTCTTCCCCCTCATGGGTACTGGTAGCAATCCATACCGGGCGGTGCGGCGCCCACTGGCGGCGCAGAGTGATAGCCCGTGCCGCCAGCTCTGGTGTGACTGAAATATCGAACTTCAGGCTTCCGGTAACGGCTAGCTGTGAACGCCTGACGCCGAGATCGATAAAACGCTCACCATCTTCCTGGTTCTGCGCGGCAATCAGCGTGATGCGCTGCAAAAGGCGCTTCATGAACTTACCAATTTTCTGATAACCCTTCGCCGAACGTTCCGACAGCCGCGCATTGGCAATCACCAGCGGGATTTTACGTGCGTGCAGCTGGGTGATCATATTGGGCCACAGCTCCGTTTCCATGATGATAACCAGCCTCGGGCGCACGGTATCGAAAAAGCGGGTCATGGCACCGGGCAGGTCATAAGGCAGATAGACGTGATGAACGTCTTTACCAAACGCCGAGCTGGCACGTTCCGATCCTGTTGGTGTCATGGTGGTGACAACAATGGGCAGGTGAGGATAACGATGACGCAGTGCGCGCACCAGCGGAATGGCCGCCAGCGTTTCACCGACCGAAACAGAGTGCAACAGAATACCGTCTGGCTTCACTTTGCCCGCGCAAAAGCCGTAACGTTCCGCCCAGCGTTTGCGGTAGGCGGGAGCCTTCCGGCCACGAAGCCAGAGACGAAGCCAGATAAGCGGCTGAATGAGATAGAGCAGAGCGGTATAAAAGGTAATCATCACATTGTTTTTCAGGTGAACAGAGACTGACGTCCAGAGATGGCCGAAACAGAGAAATATTGCGGCATGTTAGCAGATAAGTGAGTGTGTCTCACACTACTTATGGCGCTTTCATTGCGCTAAGTGGGAGGTTGTTAAGCGTTGCTCTTCCGGTCCGACTCATGCCAATGTTGTGTTTGTCCAGATTAAGTTCACTCTCTGGCGTTTCATCGGTGAAAAATCACTAATCGATGGCCGATGACTGAACATGTTTTGAGGGTATAATGACGAAGATAGATATGTTCGTGATTTTTTCTATATGAAAAACATACCGTTATGCAGATTCCCTTTGCGAGTTTTTTTGTTGTCGCATAGGTGTTCAGTACGATAGTGGTGTCTCATCAGCGGCAGAGAGCTTGTGTTCATCATTAATTGTAGATACCCGGCGAGTCCTATCGCCAACAGGATGGTAATGAAAAATATACTTATTGTACGCAGGGATAATATAGGCGATTTGGTTTGTACTACCCCATTGATAGAAGGGGCAAAAATTGCTTTTCCCAACGCTAACATTTACCTGTTGATCAATACTGTCAGTCAGGATGTAGTCAAAAATAACCCGCATATCACGCGCGTTTTTGTTTACCGCAAAGCTAAGCATGCTTCGGGCAAAGCGGCAAAGCTGGGTGTTTACTTTGACCGACTTAAAATGTTTATGCAGTTAAGGCGCATTCGCTTCGATGCGGCGATTTTGGCCAATCCTGTTCCCTGTAAATACAGTCTGAGACTGGCGAGCATGGCGGGTGTAAAGCACATTATTGGCGCTGATACGGGCAGTAAGAAGATCAGTATACCGTTCCGTCGTGAAGATTTTTCTGGCGAACATCAGGTTGAGCATACTTACAGTTATCTTTCAGCAATCAGTGACCTACAGATTGAAATCCCACCGGTGCGCATCTGGCTGACAGAGCAGGAGCGTCAGCGTGCCTTACAGCGTATCGCTGAACTTCAACCCAATCAGCAAGTCGGGTTAGCGGTGCACATCAGTAGTCGCAGTCCAAAACGCCGCTGGCCGCTTGAGCGCTATGTAGAGGTTATTCAACGCTATTTGCATGAAAACGCTGGGAGTGTGCTGATCTTCTGGTCACCTCAGGGCACGCTGGCTCCAGATGATGTTGGCGATCAGCATCGTGCTGAACAGGTGCTTGCTGCATGCCAGAATTCACGCGTTTCGCTTTATCCAACCGCATCAGTTCGCGAACTTGTTGCCGCTTATGAACTGTGCGATCGGGTCTTATGCAGTGATGGCGGTCAGATGCATCTCGCCTCTGCGATGAACAAAAAGCAGGTGGTACTTTTTGGTGATACTGACCAGAAGTCCTGGCACCCCTGGTCTGGCAGATACAAGATTCTTCAGACGCCTTCCGGAGATTGTATTGATGTGAGTGTTGAAGACGTCTGGCAGGCACTTATCAGCTTAGATACACCTGACTAGTCCCTGAGTGAAAGATACTGCTGGCATATGTACTGTATATCGTATCTTTTTAACTGTTGATGATCGATTGTTGGCGGTGTTTGCCAGACCATTGCCATCTTTTCTGCCAGCGATTTGCTGTTGAGCTTTGCCAGCGCGTTACCCATGCCAGCTTTCTCCAGTATTTCTTCTGGTCCACCCGGACAGCGTGTGCTGACTACCGGTGTACCACAGATGAGGGCTTCCACCAGAACGTTGCCAAAACCTTCACTATCTGAGCTGAGAACCAGCATTTTTGCATGTTTGATGAGTGGGAAAGGATTAGACTGAAAGCCTGCAAAAATGACTCTGTCGGCGATCCCCAGTTTATCAGCAAGCTGCCTGATATCATCAATTCGGTATGCTTCACCTGTTCCGGCAAGGACTAATTTCGCCTGAATGCCAGACCTGGCGTAAGCTTTCAGCAGGCGATCGTGACGCTTCTGAGGGTGAAAACGGCCCACATGAATAAGATAAGGTTCGGTATCGGGTAAGTACGGCTCAGCGGCCTGGTCGAGAATTGCCTGCAAATCAAACGGGTTGTTGATGACGGCCTGGCGTCGTGGAGAAACGGACAGTTCACAGACGAGGTCTTTATCTACTGCCGCTGAAACGCTGACAATATTTTTCCCTTGATAGATCTGACTCATTTTACGCTTCTTCAGCCAGCGATTGAGTCCAGTCCGGTGGCCCAGATAGGTCTCTGATAGCATTCCATGAACGCAGAACCATAATTTTTCAGCTGGCAGGTTTTTACAGCGCGCCACGATCCGATCGGTTTTATGCAGATTGGAGAAAATTAAATCATAGCTCCCGCCCTGCTTTTCACTGGTTTTAATCGCCTGTTCCAGCGACCTGGCCCGACGATTTAGCTCTGTGATTTTACGCCATGGTGCGCGGCTGGTACTTTCCACTACTTTATAGTCGATACCTTCAGGCAATTGGTAGTTACAGACATTGCGCAGTGAGAACAGGCTAACCTGATGGCCCA
The DNA here is from genome assembly GCF_039675725.1 of Erwinia sp. Eh17-17. NCBI lineage: Bacteria > Pseudomonadati > Pseudomonadota > Gammaproteobacteria > Enterobacterales > Erwiniaceae > Erwinia > Erwinia sp. Eh17-17. Next base: position 58,628 of record NZ_JBDFQT010000009.1, read on the forward strand.
ATTTTTTCATGCCTTCACATAACGTCAGAACCACTTTCTCGGCCCCGCCGCCAGGCAACCCATCAATAATCATTAAGACACGCATCGATTAATCCAAAATCTGTTGGTAGAGAGAAATCAGCTGCTGTGACAAGCGCTGGGGGGTAGAGCCCATTACGCGTTCACGTGCATGGGTGGCCATACTGCTGCCGACGGTGTTTTCCGGAAGCGCCATGACGGCATCGCGCAGGGCGGCAATATCCAGTGCATCGCAGACATAACCATTTTCACCGGCCTGAATAAATTCACTGCCGCCGCAGGTAGTCGAGGTGATAACGGGTAAGCCGCAGGCCATGGCTTCCAGTATAACGTTGGGGAAGGGATCATAAAGCGTCGGCAGTAATAACCCGTCGGCCGCCTGATACCAGGGCCGCGTGTCCTGTTGTACTCCTGCAAAAATCACGCGATGGCTGCATCCCAGCTCACTTGCCAGTGAACGATAGTGCTTTTCAGCCTTATCTTTACCAACCACCACCAGATATCGGTTAGTACCCGAAATTGCACGAATAGCTGCTGCCAGTCCTTTTCGCTCAAAGCCCGATCCGACATAGATGAGTAGGCTGGCATCAACGGGAAGAGCGAGTTTTTGTCTCAGCTGCTGACGGGCTGATTCCCCGACGGGAACGAATTGATGGGTATCAATGGCGTTATAAATGACATGGATCTTGTCGCTGCTCACACCAAAACGCTCGACGATCTCCCGCTTAACCATGTGCGCATTGCAGATAACCGCTTTCAGTTCCGGAGCCTGATACATTGCACGTTCGGCATCCATCACGTAGCGATGATAGCGGTTATTCATCAGCAGCTTCTGTCGCCACGCAGGCAGCAGGCGTGAGCGTAATTCCAGCCAGCACTGGTGCACGCCATCGCCGGCCCGATAAATATCGCATCCTGGAATACGTTCATGGCTCTGGACAAGATCAAACTTTTCCCGTTGCCACAGTGCTCTTGCGGCATTAGCGAAGCCACGCTCCCGGCTGATGCGTCCCCATTTGACCGGGTCACATACGTGGAGGTGCCAGTTGTTTTGCTTCTCTCCCTGCCACTGTCTTGTAATGACATTGAGGTCCATGGTCTGCTGGTCGAGCGCTTCAAGCGCCCGTGAGATAAAACGTTCCGCACCACCATCAGGACGATACTTCTGGCGAACTATCGCCAGTCGGATAGATTTCATGCTAACAACCTCCGGGCTGCGGCCAGAACGGTTTCTACCGGTATCGCATCCAGATAGCGTTCTCCAGTTGAAGTGTCCACAGCATCAGGGTCTGGTAATGGAGCAAAGTCACCGGCCCAAATGACTTCTCCTTTAACCTGCCATGGCCGCCAGAAGGTTAATTTCGATGGGCCAAAAAGTGCCACGCAGGGGGTCTTTAGGGCTGCGGCCATATGCATTGGCACGGAATCCACCCCAATAAACAAATCCGCTTTATCGATTAAGGCTGCCAGCTGGTTCAGCGTTAACTGGCCCGCCAGTGAGATAACATGTTCTTGCGATAAAACCTGCGCAGAGATTTTTTTAACCATCTCCCGCTCTTTATCATCAGGGCCAGAGGTCAGTACGATAGTGTGTCCGTCTTCGCATAACGCCTGAAGCACGGCGGCAAACTTTTCTTCTCTCCAGCATTTGAAGAACCAGCGAGAAGTCGGCTGTATGACGATATATTTTTCCACCCCCTTCAGCAGTGTCGTAACTCGCTGAAGATCGGGCTCCGCATAATACATGCCGACCGTATCGTCGGTAGTTTCTAACTGAAGTGGATCGAGTAACGACAGGTTTTGCTGAACGGTGTGCAGATGCTGGTGGTTATCTGTAGAAACTAAGCGCGTATGGCAGTGTTGCCAGAGAACTCCGCGACGCTTGGGAATATTAAAGCCCAGCCGCACTGGCGCTCCAGTAAACAGGGTAATCAGCGCACTACGCCACTGATCTGCCAGATTAAGGACGATATCGTACTGCTGTTTTCGCAGGGTGCTCAGCAACTGCCATTCACGAGCCAGTTGATACCTTACGCCCTGTTTTTTCCAGCGTCGATCGATAGCATAAATCTGGTTGATATCCGGGTGGCAGGCAAGCATGGCTCGTGTTTCTTCATAGAGCAGCACGTCAATTTTCGCGTCCGGCATAGCCGCCTTGAGAGAGCGTATAACGGGGGTGGTGAGAAGCATATCACCATGATGACGAAACTTTATCACCAGAATACGCGAAGCCTTGTGAGGAGAAAGGGTCAGGTCCGGACGTTTCATGCTATACCGCTATTCAGTAAACCAGTCACTGATTCTAAAGCAGACATAAGGACCTGGCTAGCCTGGTCTCTGTCAGTCCGGAGAGTGATGGAATAACTTTGCGCAATTGCCATCCGCTACGTAACATAGCAGGCAGTTAATTTTATGGCAGGAAGAAGAATGGCTAAGCCCGCGTTTATCATCACGATTGACACTGAAGGCGATAATCTTTGGCAAAATCACGATCGGATCGCTACTGAAAACGCCCGTTTCTTGCCACGATTTCAGCAGTTGTGTGAAAAATATACTTTCAGACCGACATGGTTGACCAATTATGAGATGGCAGTAGACCCACACTATATCGAGTTTGCACGGGATGTTATTGCCCGCGGCTGCGGCGAAATTGGCATGCACCTGCATGCGTGGAATAGTCCTCCTCTCTATGATTTGACCGGTGATGACTGGCGTTATAAGCCCTATTTGATTGAATATCCCGCTGAGAATATTCGCGAAAAAGTCAGCTTTATGACTCAACTACTGGAAGAAACCTTTCAGGTAAAAATGCGCAGCCACCGGGCAGGACGCTGGGCGTTCAATGAATATTATGCAAAGTTGCTGATTGAATTGGGGTACCAGGTGGACTGTTCAGTCACTCCTCGGGTGAACTGGCAGTTTTCAGAAGGCGCTCCGCAGGGCAATGGCGGTACCAACTACCAGCATTTTCAGGATCGGGCCTACTTTATCGATGAGCAGAATATTGCAAAGTCGGGTAAATCCTCACTGCTCGAAGTCCCGATGAGTATTCAGTACAAACACTCATCGCTGATGAACCACGCGAAATCAGCCTACGATCGACTACGCGGTAAGCCGCGTAGTCCTTCGGTACACTGGCTGCGCCCGATGGAAGGTAACGTTGAACAGATGAAGTCAGTCGTCGATAAAACACTGGCAAGCGGTAATGATTATGTTGAGTTTATGCTGCACTCTTCAGAGTTTATGCCTGGTGGCAGTCCGACTTTTAAAACCAATGAAAGTATTGAAAGATTGTATCTTGAACTTGAAGAGCTTTTTAGTTGGCTAAAATTACGTACTGTGGGAATGACACTGTCTGAGTATTATCAGAAGAAAGTGAGTGGATAAAATGTCAAAGAAATGGAAAGTGAATCTCGCAAATTGGTGTCTGGAGCGTTATGTTGTTAAACATGGTCGTTTGCAGAAAAAAGAGAGTTTCGATAGTCGTATGGAGTTTGATAACATTGTTATCTATTCTACGACTGCGCTAGGTGATTTTATGTTTAATACACCTGCCATACGTGCGATTCGCGAAAGATATCCTCAGGCACATATCACTCTTGTCGCTCATAAAAAAAATAGTGAACTGGTTGAAAACGGCGCAGACTATGATCGGGTTGTGTACTGGGACAATAAAATAAAAACAGTGCCTTCACTGGTAAGGGAGTTAAAAGAATTCCAGCCAGATCTGGCTGTTATTCTTCACTCTCACCTGCCTTATGATGTTATTAGCGCTGTTATGTCCGGGGTTAAATATATCATCCGGGATAACTACAGTTCAGGGATTAGCGGACTTGAAAAGTGGTTAACTAACTATGTTTTCCATTATTATGGGCATTTTGTTCGCCGAAAGTTAGAGTTAATATCAGTACTCGGTTGCCGTAGTGATGATCCCACCATGTTCATTCCTTCGCCTTATCAGGCGGGAAACCGGGACCCGTCACGCCTGACGATAGGGTTTCAGCTTGGGGCATCAACGGAATCCCGTTGCTGGCCAGTAAAGCATTACGTGGCGCTGGCAAATAGACTTATTTCTCAGATAGAAAATGTGCGCTTCGTTCTTATTGGTGGCCCAACTGATGTCGGCAAAGCGAATCAGTTTATGCAACAGCTGGATGAAAAGGATAGAGGCTCTGTTGAAGACTGCATCGGAAAAACTGGATTGCAGCAGCTGATCACGACAATAGATAGTTTTGACCTGCTTATTACGGGAGATACCGGGCCGTTGCATCTGGCGGTGGCGCTGAAAGTGAAAACTATTAGCCTGTTTGTCACGGCTGATCCACGTTCAACAGGCCCCATTCAGGACACTGAGCTGCACCATATCATGCATAAGTCGCGTACAGGTTATACGCTGCCGCTTGAAGCAGAAGGTCCTGTGGGGGTTATTCAGCCAGAGGACGTCCGCGACGCAATATTTTCACACTTGCAACTGCGTTAATCCAGAATCAGGATTTATGAGAGTAAGTTCCTGATATCTTCTTTAGCGTCAGACGCACTTTGGAAAATAGCGTGTCTATCTGAGGGTAACGCATCTGGCAGACGGTTTTAGTTGATACGGCGGTACCTGAGCAGATATTAGCTGCCGCCCTCAAGGTTACAATCGTATCTTTATGATAATAATAATAACCATATAGCGCTTTTGACATATTCTTTACTTCACCAAAGCAGTTAACAATCATTCTTGCTGCCAGGCCTCTCAGTTCCTGATTGTCAGGCTGCTTCTCTGCGGCCAATATCATTTTTTTGATGGCGAAAAGCATATCTTCAATATCTTGTTTCTTTATATTCCGCGTGATGCCAAAGTAATTATCACGATAGAAGTATAATTTTTGATTAATGCGCCCAATTCGTGTTGTTTTGAAGTATATGAAAGGTGCAAATATGACATCTTCATAACGGCGGCCAACTTCAAACCTCTCATTTTCAAGAATATTTCGCTTGTAAATGCGGTTCCACAGGTGCCACATTGATCTTTCGAAAAGGATTTCAAGGCAGTTTAAACCTTTCTGCTCAAAATTATATCTGACACAAGGTGTATCTTCAGCGATATCGGACTCACAGGGTTGAGACGTAAATTTTTCATAGTCAAAATCGATAAGATCGAATTCGCCTGACTCCAGACACGGCCTGATGGTTTTCATATAATGGCGACTCAATATGTCGTCACCATCAAGGAATGTTATGTACTGGCCATTTGCATTATCTAGCCCAACATTTCGAGTAAAGGCGATGCCGTGATTACTTTGCGTAATAAGCCTGGTATTAGTATGGGGATGGTTTTCAAGAAAAAGACGAACTAACTCGCCAGACTTATCGGTTGAGCCATCATCTATCAGTATAATTTCAATATCATCAGCAATCTGCCTGAATAATGACTCCAGGCAGGGGGTGATAAATTCTTCGTTATTAAAAAATGGAATTATGATGCTTAATAGAGGTTCAGGTTTAGACATTGTCATCTCTGTACCTCATCTTGGGGTCTGTTAGCCAGTATGCAGATTATCATACTGGCTAAGAAGGTGGTAGTGTACTCAAGACTAAAGAAAAGAACATCACTTAAACCATATATTATCAGTGATAATGAAACGCCTAAAAGCATTACATTTTTTTTGTTTTTAAACGATAAAGCGATCAGGCTACCATAGAAGGCGAGCAGTAAAATAACCCCCCATACTCCTTTAAGAGAGTAAGTTTCCAGTATTTCGTTATGAAGATGAACGGTTAAATAACGCTCTGCATTATAGAGCTTCGGATCTGCACTAATGATTTTCCTGGCTTCTTCCGCCCTTTTTTCTGCAGACTGTCCAAGGGGCGCGGTGTTACCGGTTCGAACGGCGACAATTTGCATCCAGACACGCGAGAAGATGGAGTTTTCAACTTTAGTGTTGTCCATCAGGCTTATATTGTTGTGGAAATCGTTAATTCTCGTTTCAATTTGCTTTTTAAATATTAATCCACTGATAACCAGGAGAACAGGGAGCAGCAGCAGAAGCATTCTTTTCTGCTTAGGATTGATTAAATCTTTTGTCGCAATGATTGATATTATAATGATAACCGGGTAGGCAATCATCGATGCTCGAGTGCCCGTCAGAATGAGTGCGGAATAGGTGAAAATAAATGCAGCTGCATAGATTAAAATGCCGTAGCGGATGCGTAATGATATTATTGATTGCATCATCACGAGACTCGTAATGGTAATGATGTAAGCAACGATAGTTGCACGATCAAAATTGAGAATGACGCGTGGTTCGTTCAGCCACAAACCTTGATATAGCGCATAGCCACTGACAATGATCCCTGCGAAAATCCCAGTAAAAATCGCTATTTTTCTGGTGATTGTTTTATCATTTAATGCAAAAAGCATAATAAACGATGTTGCGATTTGTATTCTGGCGGTGCTCATGTAAGCACGATATATATTTATGTACTCATCCTGCTGCTTATAGATGGCTACCCAGATAATCGTTGTGCAACCTAAGAGCAGTAATGACATGGACGTTAAGAGATTGAATTTATTATTTTTATAATGTCTGAAATTTAGCACTACCAAAATAAATGCAATATAGCTTGAAAGGTAAAAAACATCCCTGCCTATTTTTAGATCGAATGGCACTGTGCAGAATGCAAATACGCACCCCAGATAGATAAAATAGCTTGAAATTGTCTGGAACCGTTTCCCTATAAGCATAGATTTCTCATCCTGGTGCTATTAATTTTCAACATAAAATTTTAGTGCCATATCAAATTCTTCTTTAAATGCATTATAGCTGAAATTTTCTAAAGAGTAGTTTTGCGCATTTTGGCTAAATTTTCTGTATGTTTCCAGTGGGAATAGACTTTCCACAGCGTCTGCACACAAAGTATGTGATAGTATTTTCGGCTCAACCAGGCAATCATCATCTGGACTGTAAACCTCATAGGGGAAATCAACGTGTATCCCAGTGAGTGCTTTGTGTTCTTCAATGGATACTGTTGGTGTAATACCTAAACCACATATGCCATTTTTAACGACTTCTGGTTGACCATCAATGACAGGGAAAATCACAGGTAACCCATAATATAATGCTTCCATGCAGGACAGACCAAATGGCTCTGTTACGGGTGTGCTCAAATAAATATCAATACGATTGAAGAAATCGGCGACATTGTGTTGGAATCCACTAAAAATGACTCTGTCACCAAGATCTAATTTCTGTACCAGTGCTTCAAATTCAACTCTGTCAGGACCTTTTCCTGCTATCTCCATGGTGACATCGTGCCCACGGCGAACCAGTTCCTGCATTGTTAACAGTGCTACACTTATCCCTTTGAGGGTAACCAGCCTTGATGCTGTACCCAAACGAACAGGGGTGCTGCGCTGCTTTTCTTTCAGGTTAATCCCCGGTGGGGTTTTAATCCGGTTTATCACAACTTTTGTTGGGCAGGGGAGATTAAAACGTAAATCCATTACCCTTTTAGAGGCAAATGATGCGGAGATTACGCCATCTAACATGGAGAAAAAGCGTAAGTTTTTAGCTGACTTTGGATAACGCCATGAGCAGCCATGATCGTAATAAACGAGTTTACTGCGCTTAGGTTTTGCAGCCAGGCCAGGGATGAGATCCCATACAATAATGATATCAGGGTTAACCCGTAAAATTTTCAACTGCAAAAGGTACTTACGCAGAAACTGAGGGCAGCGTAATGACCAGGCATTGATGAGCCGGGTTGCAAAAGCAATTTTCTGCTGTGGCATCTGACGCTTTATTTCTTCGCCGACTTCGTTACTGATACAGATTACATGATTACTGTCATCGGATGTTTCATTGATATATTGCAGAAAAAGGCGCTCAACTCCACCCATTTTCCCCAAATTAATAATATGAAGTTTTTTCATCCTGTAACCTGCATTATCTTGCGCCATATGAGATCAGCGCTCAGTGAAGCCATATTTTTGTCAGTAGAAAGCACAGGATACTGATTCTTCCCGTACCCACCAATCAGCCCCGGATCGGTTGGACCGTACAGGGTAATGTTCGGGCGGTCGAGCGCGGCGGTCAGGTGACTTAAACCCGTATCAACCGACACTACGGCACGTCCACCGGCAAGCGTACGCGCCACCTGTTCCAGCGTCAACTTCGGTAAGACCTCAACAAAGTCAAAACCTTCTGCCAGTCGAAGCGCACGCTGGTGCTCATGTTCTGCGCCCCACGGTAATTTAATTTTTAAACCTGAAGACTGCATTAAGCCGATCAGCTCTCGCCAGTGGTTTTCCGGCCAGTGCTTGTTATCTCGGGTGGTGGCGTGCAGAAAAACCAGATACTGGCCGGCGTCGGCGGGCAGGTCGCGGGTGAAATGCTGCGCGATAGCATAATCGCCAGGGGTGGCGGGCAGTTCATATCCCAGGCTTTTTGCAAACAGCTCACGGGTACGCTGTACGGCATGCTGTTGCTTACTGATTTCATGACGCTTATCAAACCACCAGCTGGCAAAGGGCTCGCGGGCGCTGCGGCTGTCCTGCCCGTGCTTAACGCCCTTTGCCAGCCGTGTTACCAGCGCGGCACTCTTCATCAGTCCCTGGGCATCGATGACCGCATCGTACTCGCGCGACTGGAGCGCGCGTTTAAAGACAACGCGCTCTTCACGCACCTGGCTGCCGAACCAGTGTTTACGCCAGCGACGAATCGCCACGGGTAAAACCCGATCTACCGCCGGGTGCCAGGAGGGGATTTGCGCAAAACCTTCTTCTACTACCCAGTCAAAGCGAATCCCAGGGATCGCCTGCATGGCATCCGTCAGCGCAGGCAATGCGTGCAGCACATCCCCCATGGAAGATGTTTTAATGATCAGAACCCGCATTCAGACTCCAGGCCGTGGGCAAAGCGTTTCCAGCTCGGTCATGACGCGCTCTGGAGTAATATCAATCAGGCTCTGGTGATAGCCTTCACCGGCATCACCTTTGCGAATTTTATGGTAACCCGTAATCAAACGGATCACGCGGGCTTTATCAGACAGCGGCGGAGTGAAGTCCGGGCTGCTCGGTCCGTAGAGGGCGACCAGGGGACGATTAAGCGCCGCAGCAATGTGCATTAACCCGGAGTCGTTGCTGACAACGGCATGGCACGCAGCCAGCAGGGTCACCGCCTGTTCCAGCTGGGTTTCCCCGGCCAGATTGCGGCAGTGCTGTCGTGCATCCTCAGCCAGCGCGGCCAGGATCTGCTGCCCGGTTTCCTGGTCTTTTGCCGAACCAAACAGCACCACCTGGTAGCCCTGGTCAATTAAACCTTGTGCCAGGCTGGCATAGTGGTAATGCGGCCAGCGCTTGGCGGGGCCAAACTCTGCTCCGGGACAGAAACCTATTACTGGCCGTCCGGCGTCGAGACTGAACTCACTGATAGCCGCCTGCTTTTCCGTTTCGCTCACCGCTAACTGCGGCCACAGCAGCGGCTGGGGCAGGTCTGCGGCACTCTGGATACGTGTTTTATCGTACCCCAGCGCCACATAGCGCTGCACCATCAGCGGGAAGGCGGCTTTATCCAGTTTGCGCAGGTCATTCAGTAACCCATAGCGCATCTCGCCGCGCCAGCCGGTACGGCGCGGGATCGCGGCGAAAAAGGGAACCAGCGCGGATTTAAACGAGTTAGGCAACACATAGGCACGGTCATAGCCGTTAGCCTGTAGCATTTTGCCAAGACGGCGGCGTTCGGCAATCTCCAGCGCTCCGTGCCCCAGCGGCATCGCCAGGGCTTCATTCACTTCCGGCATCCGTGACAGCAATGGACGGCACCACGCGGGTGCCATCACATCAATGACCGCTTCAGGATATTCGGCCTTCAGGGTGCGATAGAGACTTTGCGACATCATCATATCGCCGACCCAGGACGGGCCGATAACCAGAATTTTCATTCCCGGACAGTGCCTCTTACGCGTTGCGGTTCAGCCATGCCATATAGTCAGCCACACCTTCAGCGACAGTTTTAAATGGCTTGTCATAACCGGCAGCGCGCAGTTTGGTCTGGTCTGCCAGGGTAAATGCCTGGTAACGGCCTTTCAGTTTTTCCGGGAACGGAATGTATTCAATTTCACCGCTCTGGTGATATTTCAGCGCGGCATCCGCCACTTCCTGGAATGACTCTGCACGGCCGGTACCGCAGTTGAAGATGCCCGATACGGCATTTTCCCAGAACCACAGGTTCACTGCCGCTACGTCTTCAACATAGATGAAGTCACGCTTAAAGCCGTCGCTGCCTTCGAACAGCTTCGGATTTTCGCCGTTATTCAACTGGGTATTAAGATGGAATGCCACGCTCGCCATGCTGCCCTTGTGACCTTCACGCGGACCGTAGACGTTGAAGTAACGGAAACCACAGACCTGTGACTGCGCTTCCGGCAGGATGCTACGCACGTAGTGGTCGAACAGCATTTTGGAGTAGCCATAGACGTTCAGTGGCTCTTCAAACTGGCGCTCTTCGATAAAATCAGAGTTACGGCCGCCATAAGTGGCAGCGGAAGAGGCATACAGGAACGGGATCTGATTTTCCAGGCACCAGTGCAGCAGCTCTTTGGAGTACTGATAGTTGTTATCCATCATGTACTTGCCATCCCACTCGGTGGTGGAAGAGCAGGCGCCTTCATGGAATACCGCTTCAATTTCACCGAAGTCTTCATCTGCCAGCACGGAGATCAGGAAGTCTTCTTTATCCATGTAGTCGGCAATGTTCAGATCCGCCAGATTAGCGAATTTGGTGCCGTCTTTCAGATTGTCTACCACCAGAATATCGGTGTGACCCTTATCATTCAGCGCCTTGATGATGTTGCTACCGATAAATCCAGCGCCGCCAGTGACGATAATCATGAGCTTTAACCCTAAACAGTGGGGTGGAACAGGAGGTTCCACACGCTAATGGTTCATATCATAACATCTCATCGCCAAGTCAGCAGCCAGAGGAGTCTGCAACCGAAAAGCATCGACGTTGTTTTCCGTGATTTGTGCTGCAAAAAACAGATTGTTCCATGCATATCATTACCTTTCTGCTTCAATTCGGTTATCTGTATTGAACCCACTATGCCAGGGAGGATAAAGATGGACCCGACATTCTATCAGCAGCTCAGGGCGCAACTGAGCAGCGCAGAGCAGGAAGGGCTGTTCAAGCATGAACGGCAAATTATCAGTGCCCAGCAGGCCACCATCAGGCTGGCTGATGGCAGCGAATTGCTGAACTTATGTGCCAATAATTATCTTGGACTGGCGAACCATCCTGAGTTAATTGCCGCGGCAAAAGCGGGCATGGATAGTCACGGATTTGGTATGGCGTCAGTGCGTTTCATCTGTGGAACTCAGGACAGCCACCGCCAGTTGGAACAAAAGCTGGCCGCGTTTCTCGGTATGGAAGAGGCCATCCTTTACTCCTCCTGTTTTGACGCCAACGGCGGGCTGTTTGAGACGCTGCTGGGCCCGGAGGACGCGGTAATCTCTGATGCACTGAATCACGCCTCGATTATTGACGGTATCCGCCTGTGCAAAGCGCGGCGCTATCGCTATGCCAACAACGATATGGCTGAGCTGGAAGCCTGCTTACAGCAGGCGAAGTCAGACGGCGCAAACCACATTCTGATCGCCACCGATGGCGTGTTCTCCATGGATGGGGTGATTGCTAATTTGTCCGGAATTTGCGACCTGGCAGACCGTTATCAGGCGCTGGTAATGGTTGATGACTCACATGCCGTCGGTTTCGTCGGTGAGCAGGGGCGCGGAAGCCATGAACACTGTGGTGTCATGGGGCGGGTAGATATTATCACCGGCACACTGGGTAAAGCGCTGGGTGGAGCTTCCGGCGGCTATACCGCGGCGAAAAAAGAGGTCGTGGAGTGGCTGCGGCAGCGCTCACGGCCGTATCTGTTCTCTAACTCACTGGCCCCTTCGATTGTGGCCGCTTCCCTGCAGGTACTGACACTGCTGGCTGACGGGCAGGCATTGCGCCAGAGGCTGCGGGACAATATGAGCTATTTCCGCACGGCGATGAGCGCCGCCGGTTTCACGCTGGCGGGAGCCGATCACGCGATTATTCCGGTGATGCTGGGTGATGCCCGGCTGGCACAGGATTTTGCTGCCCGGCTCCAGCTGGAGGGGATTTATGTCACCGGTTTTTGCTATCCGGTGGTGCCGAAAGGGCAGGCGAGAATACGCACGCAGATCTCTGCGGCTCATACTCAGGCCCAGTTAGAACGCGCCGTGGACGCCTTCAGGCGGGTGGGTATTGAACTGGGAGTGCTTGATCGGGAGAAGGCAGAATGAAAGCGCTGGCAAAACTTCATCCCCGCGCCGGTATCTGGATGATCGGGGATGCCCCCGTTCCTGAGCCCGGACATAACGATGTCCTGATTAAGATCCGCAAAACGGCGATCTGTGGTACCGACGTGCATATCTACAACTGGGATGAGTGGTCGCAGAAAACCGTTCCGGTGCCGATGATCACCGGCCATGAATATGTCGGAGAGGTGGTGGCCGTCGGTCAGGAAGTCGTCGGCTTTCATCCTGGTGACCGCGTGTCCGGTGAAGGACATATCACCTGCGGGCACTGCCGCAACTGTCGCGGCGGGCGAACCCATCTTTGCCGTAACGCGATTGGCGTTGGCGTCAATCGTCAGGGGTGTTTCGCTGAGTATCTGGTGATCCCGGCGGTCAATGTCTTCAAAATTCCCGATAATATCTCCGATGAGCTGGCGGCGATCTTCGATCCCTTCGGCAATGCCGTTCACACCGCGCTGTCATTTGACCTGGTCGGAGAAGATGTCCTGATCACCGGTGCTGGCCCGATCGGTATCATGGCGGCGGCCATCTGCCGTCACGTTGGCGCGCGTCACGTGGTGATCACCGATGTGAATGAGTATCGCCTGGCGCTGGCCCGTAAGATGGGGGTGACACGTGCGGTAAACGTCAGCGAGGAGAAACTGCCGCAGGTGATGGATGAGCTGGGGATGACAGAAGGGTTTGATGTCGGGCTGGAAATGTCGGGTGTCCCTGATGCGTTTCGCTCCATGCTGGCGGTGATGAATCACGGTGGACGCATTGCGATGCTGGGTATTCCTCCATCATCCATGTCAATTGACTGGAATCAGGTTATTTTCAAAGGGCTGTTTATCAAAGGGATTTATGGCCGTGAGATGTTTGAAACCTGGTACAAGATGGCTGCGTTGTTACAGTCCGGCCTCGATCTGACCCCGGTGATTACCCATCGCTTTCACATTGATGATTTCCAGCAGGGGTTCGATGAGATGCGCTCCGGGCATTCGGGGAAAGTTATCCTCGACTGGAACTGACTCAGGCATACCCGAAGTTTATCCGGGCTGACCCTGTTTCGGTCAGCCCGGCGGAGCGATCGGAATAACAGGCCTGACGCTACGGCACCTGCTTCCCGAACAGATTTTTCTTCAGGTTCTGCACCAGCGGGCTGTTGCTGATGCTGTCACTGATGACCTCCAGCGCCCGCGTTGCCGGGACGGGCTGAACGGTCACTTTACACACCTCAACCCCGTGGAACGTATTGCGCGTTGGTTTGACGGGTTTAGCCTTGCTGTCCGGAGCTGGCGGGGTAGTGCTGCCTCGCTGCGGTTCGTTGAGCAACTGGCTCGGGCGCACCAGCGTAATATCTGCGGGCAGGGTGGGCAGCATCTGCTGCAGGACTCTGACCGTCGAAGGATGAGGGTGGCCGATGGCGATGGCGGAACCATCGCGCTGTGCCAGACGTACCGCAAGGCTAAACTGCTTGCGGATATCCGCTTCATTCTGAGTGTCATCAAGGAACACCCGGCGTTTGATTACTTTGACACTGGTCCCGGCTGCGGCCCGTGTGGACTGGCTGTTACCGATAGTCATGCTGTCGAGAAAATAGAAATTGTAGCGATCGAGCACCTGCATCACTTTCTGCATTCCCGGCAGGCTGGACGTCATCGCGCTGCCCATATGGTTATTGAGGCCGACCGCAAACGGCACGTCGGCCACCGCTTCACGAATAATACGGGCGATCTCGTCCGGAGACATATCCGGGCGCAGGGTATCTTTTTCCAGCGGCTGTTTGCTGAGGGGAGCCATTGGCAGGTGGATCAGGACTTCGTGACCTCGCTGGTGGGCTTTGGTTGCCATTTCGCGTGCGTGTGGTGCATTGGGCAGCACCGCGACGGAGATGGCGGCTGGCATCTGCAGTACCTGGTTTTCCTGAGCGGGACGATAGCCAAAATCATCAATGACAATCGAAAGCTTACCGGCATAAACCGGACTGGATAACAGCAGCGCGACCAGCAGGCCGCTGAGTTTTCGACGTTGAAACAACACTTATCTTCCTAACCACGGTTGTGGATTAACGGCCTGTCCCTGACGGCGGATTTCGAAATAGAGCGACGGCGTACCCCGGCCACCGCTGGTACCGACCAGCGCAACAGGCTGTCCTGCCCGTACCTGGGTGCCTACGCTTACCAGCGCACTCTGGTTATAACCATACAGACTCATATCGCCTTTACCGTGCTCAATGACTACCACCAGGCCATAGCCCTGGAGCCAGTCAGCCATCAGCACCCGGCCATCGGCGATCGCCTTAACTTCAGTGCCTTCCGGGGCATCAATCACCAGCCCTTTCCAGCGCAGTTCACCCTGCAGCTGTTCGCCGAACCGGTGTTCAATCCTACCACGAACCGGCCAGACGGCCTGACCGGAAGGCTGGCCCAAACCACCGGTGCGCGACATCAGCGATCGCTCACTGTCGGTCGGTTTATAAGTGCTGCCTTTGCGCTTTGCCTGAGCCTCGCGCTGACGGACTTTCTCTGCCTCACGCGCTTCACGCTCAGCGCGTGCTTTCGCTTCCCGTTCAGCTTTAGCAATTTTGTCCTGCAGGCGACTTTCGTTCTGCCGCAGCTCAACCAGCTGCGCCTGATCTTTTTCCAGCGAGGATTCCAGAGTGGTCAGCGTTTTCTTACGTGCCTGGCGCGCACCTTCCAGCTTCTGCTGCTGGCTCTCCTGCTGGCTTAACAGCGATTTTTGCTGCGCCTGTTTATCCACCAGGCTGGCTTTCTGTGCCGACAGATCGCTACGCGTCTGCTTTAAGGCCTCAATGGATTTTTGCCGGGCGTCGTTCAGGTAGCCAAAATAGGCCAGCATGCGTTCGCTGCGCTGGCTCTCTTCACCGCTGAGAATCAGCTGTAAACCGTTATGCTGCCCCTGACGGAATGCGGCATCCAGCTGCTGTGCGAGGATCTCTTCCTGCTGTTTCTGCTGCTGCTGGAGTTTACTGATAGAGGCGTTCAGGCTGGCAATGTCTTTATTGAGTGTTGTCAGGCTGGACTGGGTGTCACGCAGCTGACGGCTGGCCTGCGCAATGATTTTTTCCTGGCTCTGCAACTGGTCGAGAAGCTGGCTGCGCTGTTGCTTTTGCAACTGTACACTTTTCTCTTTAGCCGCAATATCCTGTTGAATACTCTGAAGTTGTGATTTGTTATCTTCCGCTGCCAGTGCAGAAAAAGAGAACAACAATGCGCCGGTGCAAAGCGCACTGACGGCCAGGACGGACAAGCTTGCACGTAATGGCGGAACGCTAGCCGATTGATTACGCGGGGTCCATGAATGTAACACTGTCGCTTTTTCCCTCATATCTGCGGATTATTCCACGATGAACAGCAGCTTACCAGCCATCTCTGAGTGGTTTTCTATTTCCGTCAGTAACAGTTTCGGCCCGATCGCGACCGCAGCCGCGAGCCAGCAGCCTTTGCACCGGCCGGCCGGTGCAAAGCGTTAAAACCGGCAGTTGCACAACATTCCACCGCTTAACTTCGCCGCAGTACCATCACAGGATAGCCTTTTTCACTTAAGGCAACTTTTTTTTGTCATCTGTCGCAGAAAACATAACTCTGAAGGGCTTCTCGACTGTACATGACACTCCTGGCAGGTATACTCAGAAGCCTTATTTTTAGCTTATTAACCCTTTCGGGAGTTGTTACCCCTCATGCAAGATATTATGCAGTTCGCAGGCAATCACACAATTTTAGGTCTGGCGTGGGTTGTTCTGCTGGTTCTGGTGATCGTGACCACCGTTAAGGGCATGTTCTCCAAAGTAAAAGTAATCAGCCGAGGTGAAGCCACCCGTTTGATTAACAAAGAAGAAGCCGTGGTAGTGGACGTGCGTGGGCGTGATGATTACCGCAAGGGCCATATTTCTAACGCGATGAACGTGCTGGCAGCAGATATTAAAAAAGGCAGCTTCGGCGAGCTGGAAAAACATAAAGCGCAGCCGCTGATCGTCGTGTGTGCAACCGGAACGTCTGCATCTGAATCAGCCAATAAGCTGAATGCAGCGGGCTTCGAGCGGGTCTACGTGCTGAAAGATGGCGTATCCGGCTGGAGTGGCGAAAACCTGCCGCTGGTTCGCGGTAAATAAAGAGACTGGAGTGCTGGCATGGCAAACGTTGAGATCTACACCAAAGCGACCTGTCCTTTCTGTCACCGTGCGAAAGCGCTGCTGAGCCAGAAAGGCGTTAAGTTCCAGGAAATCCCCATTGATGGTGATGCACCTCTGCGTGAAGTGATGATAAAACGTAGCGGCCGGACGACCGTTCCACAGATTTTTATTGATGAACAGCACATCGGCGGCTGTGACGACCTCTTTGCGCTTGAGAGTCGTGATGGCCTGGACCCGTTGTTAAAATAAGGAAGGCTGCGCATTGTGGCGCATATTGCCTGACTCTTGCTGCAGTACAGTAACGGATTATTAACCTATAGGATTACGTACCATGTCAGAACAGAACAACACCGAGATGTCTTTCCAGATCCAACGTATCTACACCAAAGATATCTCTTTCGAAGCGCCAAACGCGCCACAGGTTTTCCAGAAAGAGTGGGAACCTGAAGTTAAACTGGATTTGGACACCGCGTCGAGCCAACTGGCTGACGATGTGTATGAAGTCGTGCTGCGTGTGACGGTTACGGCAACCGTCGGCGAAGACTCTGCGTTCCTGTGTGAAGTGCAGCAGGCCGGTATCTTCTCCATCGGTGGTATTGAAGGAACTCAGATGGCGCATTGCCTGGGTGCATACTGCCCGAACATCCTGTTCCCGTATGCGCGTGAGTGCATCACCAGCCTGGTATCCCGTGGCACCTTCCCGCAACTCAACCTTGCACCGGTTAACTTTGACGCGCTGTTTATGAACTACCTGCAGCAGTCAGAAGGTGCAGCGCCTCAGCAGGACGCTTAATGGATAGCCCTCATGCATCCATGAGCGTCATCGGTGCCGGCTCCTACGGCACCGCTTTGGCCATTACGCTGGCTCGTAATGGCCACGACGTGGTGCTGTGGGGCCATAACCCCCGGCATCAGGCGCAGTTGCAGGCCGACCGTTGTAATACCGCTTTCCTTCCCGATGTGCCTTTCCCTGATTCCCTTCGGCTTGAAACCGATCTTGCTGCCGCGCTGGCCGCCAGTCGTGATTTACTGGTGGTGGTACCAAGCCATGTGTTTGGCGACGTGCTGCAACAGATTAAACCGCATCTGCGGGCGGATTCGCGCCTGGTATGGGCGACGAAAGGTCTGGAGAAAGAAACCGGGCGGTTATTACAGGATGTGGCGCGTGATATCCTGGGTGAGAATATTCCGCTGGCGGTGATCTCTGGCCCGACCTTCGCCAAAGAGCTGGCGGCTGGCCTGCCAACGGCGATTGCGCTGGCAGCAACGGATACGGAGTTCGCTGATGATCTGCAGCAGCTCCTGCACTGTGGCAAAAGCTTCCGTGTTTATAATAACCCCGACTTTATCGGCGTGCAGCTGGGCGGAGCGGTGAAGAACGTCATCGCTATCGGTGCTGGCATGTCGGATGGTATTGGCTTTGGCGCCAATGCGCGCACGGCGTTAATTACCCGCGGGCTGGCCGAAATGAGCCGGCTGGGGGCAGCATTAGGGGCCGATCCCACCACCTTTATGGGGATGGCCGGGCTGGGTGATCTGGTGCTGACCTGCACCGACAACCAGTCGCGTAACCGCCGCTTCGGCATGATGCTGGGGCAGGGGGCCGATGTTGATGGTGCTCAAAATGCCATTGGCCAGGTGGTTGAAGGTTTTCGCAATACCAAAGAGGTGAAGGCGCTCGCCGCACGTTATGGTGTGGAGATGCCGATTACCGAGCAGATTTATCAGGTGCTCTATTGCGGAAAAAATGCACGCGAGGCAGCATTGAGTCTGCTCGGGCGCACAAGGAAGGACGAAAACAGCGGTAGCTGAAGCGGACGAACAGCGTTGTAGCCTATGGCGTCTAATCGGGCGCCATTTTTAATGGGGAGAGAGCCATGCCGTGCGTAGAGCCTGAACTGATCTGGGATAACATCAAAACGGAAGCGCGTGCGCTGGCCGACTGTGAACCAATGCTGGCCAGTTTTTACCACGCCACTCTGCTCAAGCATGACGACCTGGGGAGTGCGCTAAGCTACATGCTGGCGAATAAGCTGGCTAACCCCATCATGCCCGCGATCGCCATTCGTGAAGTTATTCAGGATGCTTACCGCCAGGACCCGACGATGATCGTGTCTGCGGCCTGTGATATTCAGGCGGTACGTCAGCGTGACCCGGCGGTCGATAAGTACTCTACGCCGCTGCTGTACCTTAAAGGCTTTCATGCGTTGCAGGCTTATCGTATTGGCCACTGGCTGTGGAATGAGGGACGTCGTGCGCTGGCGGTCTATCTGCAAAATGAAATCTCGGTCTCTTTCGCCGTTGATATTCACCCGGCGGCAAAGATTGGTCGTGGCATCATGCTTGACCATGCAACCGGCATTGTCGTCGGTGAAACGGCCGTTATTGAAGACGATGTCTCGATCCTGCAGTCTGTTACCCTCGGTGGTACGGGAAAAACCAGCGGCGATCGCCATCCTAAGATCCGTGAAGGTGTGATGATCGGTGCGGGGGCGAAGATCCTCGGTAATATTGAGGTCGGGCGCGGCGCGAAGATCGGGGCCGGATCCGTGGTGTTGCAGCCCGTTCCGCCGCATACCACGGCGGCGGGCGTACCGGCACGTATTGTTGGCAAACCGGGCAGCGATAAGCCGTCGATGGATATGGATCAGCACTTCAATGGCATGGTGCCAGGCTTTGAGTTTGGTGACGGAATCTGATTTTGCGGGTCGATCGTGGATCGACCCCGGCGTATTTCGCCATTCCGGCGTGTTAACGGATTAACGCCCCTGCGTAATCCAACTGCCGCCACGCCTCATACACCACCACCGACACCGCGTTCGACAGATTCATGCTGCGACTGTCCGGCATCATCGGGATGCGGATTTTTTGCTGTGCTGGCAGGGCATCAAGAATGGTGGCGGGCAGGCCGCGTGTTTCCGGGCCAAACAGCAGATAGTCGCCCTCCTGATAGCTGACAGCGCTGTGGGCGGGTGTTCCCTTGGTCGTCAGGGCAAACACGCGCTGTGGCGCTTCTGACGCTGTAAACGCCGCATAGCTCTCATGATGGCTGATCGCGGTGAACTCATGATAATCCAGCCCGGCGCGGCGCAGGCGTTTGTCATCCCAGGCAAAGCCGAGCGGCCCTATCAAATGCAGCTTAAAACCAGTATTGGCGCACAGGCGAATAATATTACCCGTGTTCGGTGGAATTTCAGGTTCGAATAAAACGATATTTAGCATGTTACGGCCCTCAGGAACGAGGGCCGAAGGATAGCAAATTATTCACTCTGAGTGGTATACAGCGGCAGCCAGAGGGTCAGACGCAGGCCTCCGAGCGGGCTGTCGTCGGCTTTGACCCAGCCGCGATGCTGCTGAATGGCATTATCGACAATGGCCAGCCCCAGTCCTGTCCCTCCGGATTCACGGTCACGCGCTTCATCGGTGCGGTAGAACGGGCGGAAAATCTGCTCGCGATCTTCCTGGCTGACGCCAGGGCCGTCGTCATCGACGTGAATGGTGATGCCTTTTTTATCGACGGCAAAGCTGACAGAGATCTTGCTGTGCGAATAGCGCAGGGCATTGCGAACGATATTCTCCAGAGCACTCTCCAGCGCGCTGGGGTTACCGTACAGCGGCCACGGACCCGGCGGATAAGGAACCTCAAGGGTTTTCCCCACCTGCTCGGCTTCGAAGCGCGCATCCTCAAGAACATCTGACCACAGATGGCTGGCTTTAATGGCTTCGCTGACCAGCGCATTTTTATGCTGAGTGCGTGATAGCACCAGCAGGTCATTGATCATCCCATCCAGCCGCTGTGCCTCCATTTCAATACGACCCAACTCTTTGCCTTCACCGTGGCGGCGGCGCATCAGCGCGGTCGCCAGCTGTAAGCGCGTCAGCGGAGTGCGCAGCTCGTGTGAGATGTCCGACAGCAGCCGTTGCTGACCGGTCATCATCCGCTCCAGTGCGCTCACCATCTGGTTAAAGCTGGCACCGGCGGCAAGAAACTCCTGCGGTCCCGATTCCAGCTCTGGCCGCTGACGCAGGTTACCGGCAGCCACGTCATCCGCCGCGTGTTTTAGCTTACGTGCGGGTTTTGCCAGGCTCCACGCCAGCCACAGCAGCAGCGGTGAGCTGATCAGCATGGTAACAATCAGCAGCAGCAGCGGACGGTCAAATAGCAGATTGATAAAATCGAGCTGTGAGCTGCCCGCCGGACGGATCAGATACAGCTGATAGTTATCCTCCCCATCGCGGATGGAAAACGGCCCGACCATCTCCAGCCGGCCATATTTCTTCTTCTGCGGATGATCGGCGTTATCGGACTGGCCGATAAAGTTACGGATCACCTGCATTTCGTTATGCTGTGCGCCAATCACCCGCCCTTCGCTGGTGACCAGCAGCAGGCGTTGACCGGGCGGAGCCCATTTATCGATGGCGCGGAACAGCCTGCGCCACCACATTAAATCATTGGGCGGGTCCTGACTCAGCTCCGCCTCAACGTGCTGCTCAATCATAATTCCCTGCCGCTGCTCGTTGTCCAGCAGCGGGGTCATCTGACGGGAATCAAGCTTGGGCAGCATTAACACCAGCATCAGTACCAGTGCCAGGGTCAGCCAGAAAATGGCAAAGATGCGGGTGGTCAGGCTGGATATCATGTTGCCGACACCATCAGGTATCCCCGGCCGCGCAGCGTTTTAAACCACGGATGGCCATCTCTGCGCTCCGGCAATTTGCGCCGCAGGTTGGAGATATGCATATCAATCGCCCGGTCAAACGGTGTCAGACGTTTTCCCAGCACTTCCTGACTGAGATGTTCACGAGAGACCACCTGGCCGAGGTGCTGCGCCAGCAGGTAGAGCAGCGTAAACTCGGTACCCGTTAAGTCCAGTGTCACCCCGTCGAAACTGGCTTCCTGGCGGCCTGGATTCAGCCGCAGCAAGTCCACTTCCAGCGTCGGTGAGCTGTTGTCATGCTGTTGTTGCTGCTGCTCGCTCCAGTTAGAACGGCGTAAAATGGCACGAATACGTGCGACCAGTTCACGGTCGTTAAATGGCTTCGGCAGATAATCATCAGCCCCCAGTTCAAGGCCAAGCACACGGTCCAGCTCACTCCCGCGTGCGGTTAACATAATGACCGGTGTCTGATGCTGTTGACGCAGTTCCTTCAGGGTATCAATGCCATTTTTCTTTGGCATCATCACATCAAGTAATAACAGATCGACAGTGCTGTCCAGTAGCGCCAGTGCCTGCTCGCCGTCACCGGCAACCAGCACGTTGAATCCTTCCATTTCAAGCAATTCTTTCAGTAGCGAAGTCAATTCGCGGTCATCGTCAACCAACAGGATTTTATTCATTTTTTATTGCCCTCCGCAGGCAAAATACCGTGAACGAATGCGCTCAATCCATGACTTTACGTAGTTTTACACCCCCTGACGCATGTTTGCAGCGGGCACCGTAGACTCATTCTCGTTGAATCGAAATACGGAAACAAACCTGGGAGTAAACGATGCGTAAAGTTACCGCCGTCGTTGTGGTTCCGGCGCTGATGCTCACTCTCTCCGCCGCATGGGCTGACAACGTCGCGACGACTGACGAGATGCATCAGGATGACGGAGCAAACCGTACACTGAGGCAGGTTCCGCAGAGCCACATGTTTGATGGCATTAATCTGACGGAACAGCAGCGTCAGCAGCTACGAGATCTGATGCAGCAGGCACGACACGATCGTTCTCCTATAAGTATTAACGATTTAGAGCGACTACACGAACTGATTATTGCAGATAAATTTGACCAGACGGCCTATCAGGCTCAGGCGGAAAAAATTGCACAGGCTGAAGTGGCGCGCCAGGTCGAGATGGCTAAGGTTCGCAACCAAATGTATCACCTGTTAACACCGCAGCAGAAGGACGTTCTGGCACAGAAACACCAGCAGCGCTTTGATGAAATGCGCAGGCTAACGAATATGCAGCAGTCTTCACCGCTGCAGGCAGCAAGTAGTACCGGCAGTACCCAGTAACATAGTATCCCTGTTTTTCCTTGCCATAGACACATCCCTGTCTTCCCCCGCCATGATGGTGGGGGTTTTTTTTGCCTGAAAATCAGTATACTCAAGCCCACTGAATACAGTGGAAACGCGCGATGAATGCAGATTATGCCCGGTTGGTTAATGCGGCGGCCCTCGCGGCCACGGTGCTGGCTTCGCTGTTACTGATGATCAAAATTTTTGCCTGGTGGTACACCGGATCGGTCAGCATACTGGCTGCGCTGGTGGATTCGCTGGTCGATATTGCCGCTTCGCTGACTAATCTGCTGGTCGTGCGCTACTCGCTGCAACCCGCCGACGCCGAACACACCTTTGGCCACGGCAAAGCAGAGTCTCTCGCCGCGCTGGCACAGAGCATGTTTATCTCTGGCTCCGCCCTGTTTTTATTCCTCACCGGTCTGCAGCACCTCGCCTCTCCTGAACCGATGAAAGCGCCGCTGGTAGGGATGGTCGTCACCGTGGTTGCACTGGTGTCTACGCTGGTACTGGTGACCTTCCAGCGCTGGGTGGTGCGGCGCACGCGCAGCCAGGCCATACGTGCCGATATGCTGCACTATCAGTCTGACGTGGTAATGAACGGCGCGATTTTACTGGCGCTGGCATTAAGCTGGTATGGTTTTCATCGTGCTGATGCACTGTTTGCGCTAGGGATCGGCGTGTGGATTTTGTATAGTGCTTTGCGCATGGGCTACGAGGCCGTTCAGGCGCTGCTTGATCGTGCACTGCCTGCCGATGAACATCAGGCTATTTTTGATATCGTGTCGGCCTGGCCCGGCGTTCAGGGCGCTCACGATCTGCGCACCCGTCAGTCGGGGCCGACGCGTTTTATTCAACTGCATCTTGAAATGGACGATCACCTCCCCCTGTACCAGGCTCATCAGATAGCCGAACAGGTTGAACTGGCGCTGCTGCACAAGTTCCCCGGGTCGGATGTGATTATTCACCAGGATCCCTGCTCTGTGGTCCCCGACAGGCCGCAGGGCAAATTTGACCTGTAAAGCGTTTTTAAATGAAATGCTTAGCGTTTACACTGCTCTAAACGTGACAGACCGCAAAAAAATTAGCCGAAAGTTGCCTGACCTGAATCAATTCAGCCGGCAGGGTTTGATATACTATTGCCATTAATTTAGCGTGCGTCGATCCGCTCCGGCGTCCAGAATTCATCATTTGCATCATCAAGTTCAGAGGTTGTCATGATTAAAAAAATCGGTGTACTGACAAGCGGCGGCGACGCCCCAGGTATGAATGCTGCGATTCGGGGTGTTGTTCGCGCCGCGCTCAGTGAAGGTTTGGAAGTCTGCGGCATTTATGATGGGTATCTGGGCCTGTATGAAGATCGTATGGTTAACCTCGACCGCTACAGCGTGTCGGATATGATTAACCGTGGCGGTACTTTCCTCGGTTCCGCACGTTTTCCTGAATTCCGTAATGATGATGTGCGCACGGTGGCTATCGAAAATATGAAAAAGCGCGGCATTGATGCGCTGGTGGTGATCGGCGGTGATGGTTCCTACATGGGGGCCAAGCGTCTGACCGAGATGGGCTTCCCGTGCATCGGCCTGCCGGGCACCATTGATAATGACGTCGCCGGTACTGACTACACCATCGGTTATTTCACCGCGCTGGAAACCGTGGTGGAAGCCATTGACCGTCTGCGCGATACCTCCTCTTCGCACCAGCGTATTTCCATCGTCGAAGTGATGGGGCGTTACTGCGGTGACCTGACTCTGGCGGCCGCCATTGCGGGCGGTTGTGAATTTATCGTGCTGCCGGAATATCCTTACACCCGTGAAGAGCTGGTGAGCGAGATTAAAGCCGGTATCGCCAAAGGGAAAAAACACGCCATCGTGGCGATCACCGAGCACATCTGTGACATCGACGATCTGGCGAAATACATCGAAGAAGAAACCAAGCGCGAGACCCGTGCGACGGTGCTGGGCCATATTCAGCGCGGCGGTGCGCCGGTTGCCTATGACCGTATTCTTGCCTCGCGTATGGGGGCTTACTCCATTGAGCTGCTGTTACAGGGCTACGGCGGTCGCTGCGTCGGTATTCAGAACGAGAAGATGGTGCACCATGACATTATCGACGCGATTGAAAACATGAAGCGTCCGTTTAAAGGTGACTGGCTGGAAACCGCCAAGAAACTTTACTGATAAAAAACAGGGCGCTGCGGGTCAGCGCCTTTTTTATGCAAATCGTTATTCCATATAGTTATTACAGCTAATTTTTAATTCTTTAATTCACTGAATACTTTGTGTCACGCTCCTTCACAGATAAAACCTTTGGGAGTGTGTGCAATGAAGAAGTGGAGCGTGGGAATTACCCTGTTACTGGCCTCAACCAGCGTGCTGGCAAAGGATATTCAGCTGCTGAATGTATCTTACGATCCAACTCGTGAGCTGTACGAGCAGTACAACAAAGCCTTCAGCGCGCACTACAAGCAGGAAACCGGTGACAATGTGGTGATCCGCCAGTCGCACGGGGGGTCCGGCAAGCAGGCTACCTCGGTGATCAACGGTATCAAAGCCGATGTGGTGACGCTGGCACTGGCGTCAGATGTTGATGCGATTGCCGAACGCGGCCGTATTGATAAAAACTGGATCAAACGCCTGCCGGATAACTCTGCTCCTTACACCTCCACCATCGTGTTCCTTGTGCGTAAAGGCAACCCGAAGCAAATTCATGACTGGCCTGATTTAATCAAACCTGGCGTGTCGGTGATTACCCCGAACCCGAAAACGTCTGGCGGTGCCCGCTGGAACTATCTGGCGGCCTGGGGCTGGGCGCTGGACCAGAATAATGGCGATCAGGCCAAAGCACAGGAATACGTTAAAGCGCTATTCAAAAACGTTGAAGTACAGGATTCCGGCGCACGCGGCGCGACGAATACGTTCGTTGAACGCGGCATCGGAGATGTGTTGATCGCCTGGGAAAACGAAGCGTATCTGGCGGTGAACAAACTGGGTAAAGATAAGTTTGATATCATCACCCCGAGTGAGTCTATCCTTGCGGAGCCGACGGTATCGGTGGTTGATAAAGTGGTGGATGAGCGTGACACCCGTAAAGTTGCCGATGAATATCTGAAGTATCTGTATTCACCTGAAGGGCAGGACATCGCGGCGCAGAATTTCTACCGTCCGCGAGATGCGGCCGTAGCGAAGAAATATGCCAACACTTTCCAGCCGGTGAAGCTGTTTACCATCGACAGTAAGTTCGGTGGCTGGACACAGGCACAGAAAACCCATTTTGCTGAAGGTGGCACCTACGATCAGGTGATGAAGCGCTAAGCCAGCAGACGATGATTTTACGAGGGCCGACACTGTCGGCCCTTTTTGTTTTCACGTTATTTGCTTTAAGTCTTTACCGGTATTAAATAATTTCTGTTAACCGGTGACCTACAGATAAATTCGCATGATTTCCTGCCCGGCTTAGCATACATTGTGAGCGATGAGTGGTCAGAGGTGTGGAAAAGATGTTGGGACGTAGGCGGCTTGTTATCACGCTGGTGGCATTAGGGGTGCTGGTAACCGTCGGTAGTATTGCTATCGCGCTGAATTTTAATAAAAATTCGGATGCCCTGTGGAGGATTGTCAGCCAGCAATGTGTCCCTGGACAGGAACAAAAAAGTCGTCCGGCTCCCTGCCGCCTGGTCAATATGCAGGACGGGTATGTGGTATTAAAGGACCGCAACGGTGCTTTGCAGTTTTTGCTGATACCGGTAGCGAAAATTACCGGAGTTGAGAGCCAGAAATTACTCAATCCTGCTACGTCAAATTTCCTGGCAGAAGCCTGGCGGGCGCGACATTTTATGGAGGAGAAACGCGGGGCTATTATTGATGACCGGGTGTTTTCGCTGGCGATTAATTCGCGCTTGGGGCGTACTCAGAATCAGTTGCACATCCATATCTCGTGCCTGCGTGCAGATATTCGTCAACAGCTGGATGCGCTGAGTCCCCGGCTCAATGCGCGATGGCAAAGCCTGAAGCTGGGCAGTCATGATTATCAGGTCAGAACCATCACGCGCGATGAGTTTAAGCGTACCAGTCCGTTTATCCGTATCGCGAATGAACTGCCTGGTGCGCGTGAGGATATGGGGAGTTACGGCATCGCTATTGCGGTGTTAGCGGATGGCCGGCGGGTATTGATGGTGGTGAAACGTAATCTGCTGCTGCTCAATCGTGCATCGGCAGAGGAGTTGCAGGATCACAGCTGCGCATTATTGAAATAAGCCTGCCCGTCAGTTCGCCACGGTCGATCCACACCCCCCTGTCGTCACCGGCTATTTCTGCTCCAGCTCCGGGTCATTTTTATAACGGGCCGTGGCAATCCACGCGGCACAGAACAGCGTCAGCCGTGCAAAGAAATAGAAGAATGCCATCAGTCCCAGCACCGAGCCGAACGCCGCGCCGGACGGCGAAGAGGCCAGCTTCGGCAGGGTCAGGGTCATGATGAATTTAATCACTTCAAACCCGATGGCGGCCAGCAGAGTGCCGCGAAAAAGCGCTTTTTTGCGCGGTTTGTGGCGCGGAAGTATCCAGAATATCCACAGAAAAAGTAGATAGTTAGCGAAAATCGAGATCGACAGCGCAATCAGCGTCATTGCCGGGCGCAGCCATTCAATGCCCTCCAGCCCCAGGGCGCGTACAATCGCCGCCTGGGCGGCACCGGCAATCGACGTCAGAGACAGCGTGATAATCAACGCCAGCACCAGGCCGGTCAGTGAAATAAAGTCCCGCGAATATTTAAACCAGATTTTTTCCTGATCCTGCGGGGTGCGTTCCCAGACATCGCGAGACTGGGCGCGTATCGCCTCACGCAGATTTCCCATCCAGCTAATCCCGGAATACAGCGCTACCAGCAGGCCGGTCAGACCCACGGTGGTACGCTGCTGAATAGCCGTGTTGACCGTACTTTTCAGCGTCGCGGCCAGCGAGGGATCGCTGATATTGCTGACGATCGAATTGATCAGCCTGGCCAGCAGGTCGGGGTTGGAAGCCAGCACAAAACCGACGCCGGCAAAAGAGACCATCAGGATCGGGATCAGCGAAAGAAAAGAGAAGTAGGTGATGGCCGCGCCGAACTGACTGCCGAGACGATCGTTAAAGCGTTCACCGGCACGGATAAAATGCGCCACCGCCGGGATGGCGCGGAACCACTCGACCAGTCGTGACACGCGCGTCAGCGATTTATCCACCGTGTGATTTCCCGTTTTCAGGGTGATCAGCGGCTTCTTTTCCGCCGGCTCTGTCGATTGGGTCGTATGCTGTTGATTATCTGCCATGAATCCGGCTTCATCCTTTTATAAGTTTCAGACTGCTACTGATTATAGCCTGCTGGTCAGGTGACGTAACGTGCCAGCGCCTGGCTGAGCCATTCAATAAACACCCTGACCCGGCGTGCCAGGTTGCGGCGGTGCGGATACAGCAGCGATACCGGCATCGCGCGTGCCGGAAACTGCGGCAGGATCTCGATCAGTTTTTTTTCTTTCAGCGCCGGTAAGACACCGCCGCGCGGAACCTGAATAATCCCCAGCCCGGCGATACAGGCGGTGCGGTAAGTGTCTGTACTGTTAACCGTCACCACTCCGCCAGTCTTAATCAACTGCGTGGTTTTACCGTCATCATATTCGAATCCGGCCGGCTGGCTGCCCAGGTGCTGGCTGTAATGCACCATCGCATGTTGCGACAGGGCTTCCAGCGTCTCCGGCGTGCCAAAACGTGCCAGATAGTCCGGGCTGGCACAATTGATCAGCGGCAGATACCCAAGATGGCGGGCAATCAGCCCGGAGTCTTCCAGCACGCCGACACGTACCACACAGTCAAAGCCTTCGCGGATCACATCCACCCGGCGGTCACTGCTGCTCAGCTCCAGTTCAATCCCCGGATAGTGTTGCAGAAAGTCGGGCAGTAAAGGGATCAGGTAATTACTGGCCAGGCTGACCGGCATGTCCACCCGCAGCCGGCCGCTGAGGGTCGCCGGGTCGTGCTGAAACAGGGAGTCCATCTCCTCCAGCGTGGCCAGCACATCACGGCAGCGTTCGAAGTAAACCTGCCCGTCGTGGGTCAGCTGTACCCGACGCGTGGTGCGCTGCAGTAAACGCGAACCCAGGCTGTTTTCCAGCGCCTGAATCTGGCGCGACAGGCTGCCTTTTGGCAGACCCAGACTCTCCGCAGCTTTGGTAAAACTCTGCATTTCCGCCACTCTGACAAACACCTGCATTGCGTGAATTTTATCCATTGCTGAACCCATTGTTGTTGGAAATGGAACAGTGAAGCGTATCTGAAGACCTTTATAGATCAGCTGGCCAGTAATATCCTGCTTTTTGTCCACAGCCCACTCACCGGAGAAGAGAATGAGCCAGAAAATAGCACTGATTACCGGCGGCAGCCGTGGTTTAGGCCAGAATGCTGCCCTGAAACTCGCTGAAAAGGGGGTGGATGTGATATTGACGTATCGCAGCCAGCAGCAGGAAGCCGAAGCCGCTGTTGTGCGCATTCAGGCGCTGGGCGCCCGTGCGGTGGCACTTCCGTTAAATGTGGCAGACAGCCACAGCTTCAGCGCATTTGCCGATGAGGTCACGCAGCAGCTGAAAACCACCTGGCAGCGTACAACCTTTGATTATTTATTGAACAACGCGGGGACGGCTCTGTATGCCCCGTTTACTGAGACGACGGAAGCTCAGTTTGACCAGCTGGTGGATATCCATTTTAAAGGACCTTTTTTCCTGACGCAGACACTGCTGCCGCTGATGGCTGACGGCGGGCGCATCCTCAATGTTTCCAGCGGTCTGGCGCGTTTCAGCCTGCCGGGTTCCAGCGCTTATGCGGCAGTAAAGGGGGCGATGGAGGTTCTGACGCGCTATCAGGCTAAAGAGCTGGGCGCACGCGGCATTACGGTGAATATCCTCGCGCCCGGGGCAATAGAGACTGACTTCGGCGGTGGTCGGGTGCGTGATGATGCCGCGATGAATGCCTTTGTGGCGGCGCAGACGGCGCTGGGCCGCGCCGGGCTGGCGGATGATATTGGCCATGCGGTCGCCGCGCTGTTCAGCGAAGAGTGCCGCTGGGTGAATGGCCAGCGTATTGAGGCATCGGGCGGGATGTTCCTGTAATCGGGGAGGGGGACTGATCGAAAGAGACGGTCAGCCCCTGAGGATTAACTGTTATACCCGCACCGTGCCGTCGATCACCGTGACGGTCTGGCCGCCAATCCAGACGCCGTCAGCGGCATAGGTAACGCTCAGGCGACCGGCACGCTGCATCGCCGTACCCTGCCGAACCCGGTAATCGAGCTCCACGCCGCGTGCCTGGAGATAACGTGCCAGGCAGGCATTAGCACTGCCGGTGACCGGATCTTCCGTCAGTGCGCCCTGTTCAATCAGCAGGCCACGGACTTCATACTGTTCGTTCTCACCCGCTAGCGGACCAAAAGGAACCACACCATCGACGTTGGCTTTGCGCACCAGGCGGGCAAATTCGACCACATCTGGCTTCACTGCCAGTACGGCTTCGGCAGAGGTCATCGGTACCAGCAGCCAGCGTATACCCATATCGGCAATCATCACCGGCAGCTGTTCTTCCAGGCTGTCACTGTTGAGGGCGCTGGTGATAGGGGCATCGCTGAACGGCGTGAGGGTCGCTTCCGGTGCGGCAAAGGCCAGCGCGCCGTTATCACTGATTTTGACGCGCACCAGCCCCAACCCACACTCCTGCACAATCTGGCCGGGGGTTTTCAGCGCCACTCCGGCTTCCAGCAGGGCGTGAGCAGTACCCAGCGTCGGGTGGCCGGCAAACGGGAATTCGGTGTCCGGGGTGAAAATACGCACACGATAATCGGCCGCTTCATCCGTCGGCGGGAGCACGAATGTGGTTTCTGACAGGTTGGTCCAGCGGGCGATCGCTTGCATCTGCTCGTCGCTCAGGTCGCGGGCATCCATGATGACCGCCAGTGGGTTACCGTTGTAAGGTGTGGAAGTAAATACGTCGACCTGCTTAAAAGGGCGTAATTGCGTCATAACTTATCCTGTCAGTCTAAAGGTTCCATTGGCTGACCTTCCGTAAGGCGGTTGTCAGTTTCGGTTATTATGGGTATTAATAAACCACAGTGGTTAAAAAAGTGATGATTTTATGCTGAAAATACTGGGACGTGCTTCATCTATCAATGTCAGGAAAGTGCTGTGGCTGTGCGATGAGCTGGAGATCCCCTTTCACCGGGAAGAGTGGGGCGATGGCTTTAAGTCACCGCAGGAAGCCGAATTTAAAGCGCTGAATCCTAATGCGCTGATCCCGGTGATTCAGGACGGTGATTTTATTCTGTGGGAGTCGAACACCATTATTCGCTATCTGGCTAATGCCTTTGGTGGCGAAGCCCTTTACCCCACCGCGCCTCAGGCCCGCGCCCGGGTCGACCAGTGGATTGACTGGCAGGCTACGGAGCTGAATACTGCCTGGCGTTATGCGTTTATGTCACTGGTACGCCACTCTCCGGCTCATCAGGATCCACGCCTGCTGGCCGCAGCGAGCAAGGGCTGGGCGTACACCATGGGCATTCTTAACCAGCAGCTGGAGCGCACCGGGGCCTGGGTGGCCGGGCAGTCATTCTCTCTGGCTGATATTCCCATTGGTCTCTCGGTGAATCGCTGGTACGAAACCCCGCTGGACCATCCCAACCTGCCAGCCGTTCGCGCCTATTATGAACGCCTGACGACGCGCAAAGGCTACGCTACCTGGGGCCGTAACGGCACACCATAACTCGCAATCATCGTGCCCGCCGTAGGTTTGAAACCGCCACGGCATTGCGTTCGATCCCAGGGCCCGACCTGCTGTTTCGGTCGGGCCGGGATGATTGCCCCGGTCCTTCCTTCTGAACCAGACACGTCAACCTCCGGCCGCTATCCCACTCATTTCGCAGGCCAGCGCCCCTGTCCGCTGCAACGCCCATTTGTAACGTTCATCAAACGGGTAACAGCAGGAGAGACGCAGCGCGTGGTTGCAGCGTTCGGATAACGTATAGAGCGCGCCTGGCGTCAGGCAGATTTTTTCCTGCAGCAGACGATGGAACAGTTCCACGCTGTCGACGTTGCCCGGCAGCTCCACCCAGAAGACGAAACCGCCTGCGGGACGGGTGGCGCGCGTTCCCTGCGGGAAGTGGCGGGCAATAATTCCGCGCGCCTCCTCAAGCTGGGTCGCATAGCGACGGCGCAGCGAGCGCAGATGATGATCGTAGCCACCTGATTCCAGAAAATGTCCCAGAGCTTCCGACAGCAGGCGCGATTCCGCCAGTGAAGAGACGGCCTTCAGGCGCGCCAGCTGCTGGCTGAAGCGCCCGGCGGCTATCCAGCCAAGATGGAAGTCGGGCGCGACGGTTTTGGTGAAGCTGGTGCAGAACATCACCCAGCCTCCTTCATCAAAGGCTTTCACCGCCGGGGTCAGCGGCCAGCTGAACTGTAGCTCGGCGTACAACCCATCCTCCAGCAGCGGGACCTGATAGTGGTTCACCAGCCGCGCCAGGCGCTTTTTGCCCTCCAGGGTCATGCTGCTGCCCAGCGGATTCTGCGCATTAGGCATAGCAATCAGGGCCTGAAGACGTTTTTCCTGTAGCAGCAGCTCCAGCGCATCCAGCGACAGCCCGTACTGCGGGTCAGTCGGGATCTCCACCACTTTCAGGCCCAGGCTGGCCAGCAGCGGGAACAGGTAAAAATAGGTAGGCGTCTCGACGCCGACGCAGTCGCCCGGCCGGGTGACCGCGCGCAGGCCGAGCTGGAGCGCCTCCATGCAGCCGTGCGTCAGGGTGACATCTTCGGCGCTCAGCGTGATGCCCAGCGCCATCGAGCGGCGGGCAATCTCCCGCCGCAGGCGCAGGCTGCCGGGCGGCAGCGCATAGCGGCCAATCAGCTCCGGTTCACGACGCAGCAGTGAGGCAATGATGCGGCTGATTTTTGCCGTCGGGAAAAAATCACCGCTCTGCGGGCAGGCCAGCGAGATATTGGTGTAATCACTGTGGTTCTGAGCGGCGAACACGGCGTCAATCAGATCGAGCTTTTCACTGCTGGGAGAACGCACGCTGGCGTGCTCGAAAGTCGGACGAGTCAGCGACGGGAGCGTATCGCGCACATAATACCCCGACTGAGGCCGTGCCTCGATCAGCCCGCGATCCTCAAGGATGCCGTAGGCGGTGAGTACCGTATTCACGCTAACCTGATGGCTGCTGGCACAGCGGCGGATGGCGGGCAGGCGGCTGCCGGGCATAAACGTGCCCTGATGGATGGCGTCTGCCAGCGTGTCAGCCAGCTGAGAGTAGAGCGTGGTCTGGGGTTCAACGATGGACACAGTGTGCTCCTCCGGCAATGGGTACAGTGAGGGTTTTAGTAATATTGTGCTCATTACAATAGCTCGTTTCTGCATCTGTTACCATCGGGCGCGGCTGATTACACTGAGTCTCTTACTTGAAATGCAGGACAGAAATCATGCTCGATCCCTCTTTTATCAGCTACGTTACCGTGATGTCGATTACTCCGGGTCCGAACAATATGCTACTGGCTACTTCAGGGGTGAACTTTGGCATCCGCCGCACATTGCCGATGGTGAGCGGTATTCTGATTGGCTGTGCGCTGCAAACGGCACTGGCGGGGTCGCTGCTGGAGGTTCTGCTGCAGTGGATGGGCGCCATCCGCCTGCCGCTGACGCTGGTCGGTTGTGCCTATCTGCTGTGGCTGTCGTGGAAAATTTACCGTTCCGGCGCGCCGCAGATGCGTGAGAAAGCGCGGCCAATGACCTTTATCGGCGGGGTGTTATTCCAGGCGGTGAATCCGAAAGCGTGGCTGATGGCGATCAACGTGGCGCTGATGTACACGGTGAACAGCAATATTCTGACGGTAATGCTCGGTTTTATGGTGCTGAACCTGCCGTGCATTTTGATCTGGGCGGTGATGGGCGATCGGCTGGGGAAACATTTGCAGGTCGCCTGGAAACTCCAGCTGTTTAACAGCCTGATGGCGCTGTCGCTGCTGGCAACGACGCTGTGGATGGTGGTGGAAGCGGTCCAGATGGCATAAAACGCCGGGCCGATCGCGGTGGGCGATCGGCCCGGTGGGCTTATTTACCGACCACGGAATCCACCACTACGGCGGGTTCGTCATTGGCGGCCGGGTTCATTGGCGCATAGTCCAGCTGCAGTATACGGCTGGTTTCGGCCAGCTCACGTTCGGTTGCGGCAACGTTACCATTCAGTTTCTGGCCATAGAACGGAATAATGGCCTTCAGTTTACTCTGCCATTCCGGCGACACCATCTGCTTTCTGAACACTTTGCTCATCAGGTCCAGCATGATTGGCGCGGCAGTGGAGGCTCCCGGAGACGCGCCCAGCAGGGCAGAGATGGTGCCATCTCCGGAGGTGACCACTTCCGTACCCAGCTTGAGTACACCGCCTTTTTCAGCATCTTTCTGGATGATCTGCACGCGCTGACCGGCTTTCACCAGGCGCCAGTCTGCTTTCTGCGCTTCCGGGAAATATTCGCGTACGGCATTCATACGGTCATCTTCATTCAACATCACCTGACCGACCAGATACTTCACCAGGTCGAAGTTGTCGAGGCCGACGCGCACCATTGGCATCAGGTTTGATGGCGTAATGGAGCCGAACATATCCCACAGCGAACCCTGCTTGAGGAACTTGGTGGAGAACGTGGCGAATGGCCCGAACAGCAGCACCTGTTTACCATCCAGCGTACGGGAATCCAGGTGGGGAACGGACATCGGCGGTGCGCCAACCGAAGCTTTGCCGTAGACCTTCGCGTGATGGCGCTGTACCACTTCCGGGTTGTCGGTGACGAGGAACTCACCGCCGACCGGGAAGCCGGCATAGTTTTTCGCTTCCGGAATACCGGACTCCTGCAACAGCGTCAGCGCTGCGCCACCGGCACCGATAAACACGTATTTCGTCCTGATGACGGTTTTTTCGTTATTGTTTTTCAGGTCGGATACGGTAACGCTCCAGGTATTGTCGTCGTTGCGTTTAATCGCACGGACTTCATGACGGGTCTGACGTTCAAAGTTTGGGCTCTTTTCGAGGGAGGCCACCAGCTGGCGCGTGATTTCACCGAAATTCACATCGGTGCCGGTAGGAATACGGGTCGCCGCGACTTTCTGCGTGCTGTCACGACCTTCCATCACCAGGGGAACCCACTCTCTGATCTGCGTCGGGTCTTCTGAGAATTCCATGCCGCGGAACAGGGTGCTCTGCTGCAGGGCAGTGAAACGCTTCTTCAGGAAAGCGACGTTATCCTCACCCCAGACGAAGCTCATATGTGAGACGCTGGTGACGAAGCTGCGCGGGTCGCGCAGCACATTGCGCTGTACCTGGTGCGCCCAGAAGCGACGGGAAATCTGAAACGCTTCGTTGATCTCCACCGCTTTCTTGATATCAACAGAACCGTCAGCGTTCTCCGGGGTGTAGTTCAGCTCCATCAGGGCTGAATGGCCCGTACCGGCATTATTCCAGCCGTTTGAGCTCTCTTCGGCCACACCATCCAGACGCTCTACCATGCCGATACGCCATTCTGGCTCCAGCTCTTGCAGGTAGGTTCCGAGTGTGGCGCTCATCACGCCACCCCCGATCAGTAATACATCGACGTGCTTCTCTACTGCCATTTTGCGCATGAGACGACATCTCCGTGTGATAAAGGAAATCAACATGTTAAGTAGAGAGGCAGGGTTGAGTTTTCTGCACCCCGTCTGACTGCTCTGCCCTGGTAAGGATTGCTGACGGCAAAAAACCACACCAACCGGATGTGTTTAATTGCTGTGCAAAAGCGTCAGAAATATAACATTGTTACGGGGTAATTAAAAAAGTGTTTAAAGATTAAAAATGAGAATGATAGGTCTTATAAAATAAGTAACATTTATACGAGCCGTTTAACGGCCCGTGATCTCAGGCAGGAGCCCCTGGCTAAACAGGGGGTAACTCGTTGAACCGTCAGCTATTAGCCGCGCGGAGCGCTGTCGGGGAGCTTGCGCAGACCAATCGCCAGCCGGTTGTAGGCATTCATCAATCCGATGGTGATTGTCAGGTCAGCGATCTCCCTGTCGCTAAATTCCGCTTGCGCCTGAGCAAAAACCTCGTCCGGAGCATTGGTCTGTGCGATCAGCGTCAGCGACTCCGCCCAGGCCAGCGCGGCCTGCTCACGCGTCGAGAACCAGTGACCGGCCTCACGCCATACCTGAGTGAGCACGATTTTATCCCACGGCATGCCGTCTTTGTGTAACGCTTTGGTGTGCATATCGATACAGTACGCACAGCCATTAATTTGTGACACGCGCAGAAAAACTAACTCGATAATCTCGTGTGGCAGGCCGCTCTGGGTTACATAACTGCTGACACCGGCCAGGGCTTTCATGCCTGCCGGAACCGTGGTGTAGAAGTCGATACGTTCGCTCATGGTCTTGTCCTTTGATGGGTTCAGACGCTATTTTCATCCGTTTTATGGGCTGCTTAAAGTGCCAGGAAATAACAAAATTAATGGTCCATCTGTCCCCGCTATGACGCTGCTGCGCCATTCGGGCCGGTCCCTGAGTGACCAAATCCGTGAGGAGTTCGCGCAGGCGATCGGCGAAGGGCGCATGTCACCGGGTTCCAGGGTGCCTTCATGCCGGGATCTGGCCGCTCAGCTTGGCGTGGCGCGGGGAACGGTGCGGGCGGCTTACGATATGCTGGTCGACAGCCAGCTGCTGGTGGCAAAGGGGGCCGCAGGCACCTGGGTCAGCGACATCCCGCAGCCCCAGGCCCGGAACGACGGGCAGGAGGCGACGGCGATCGCCCCGCTGGCAGCGATTGTTCATGCTTTTGACCGCCCGCCGCTGACGTTCCAGATGGGCGTTCCGGCCGATGATGCCTTTCCCGCCAAAGTCTGGTCGCGCATTCTGACGCGCCATGCGCGCGAAATGGTCAGCAAACCGATCGGCTATTCCGACCCGCGAGGCAGCCGGGCACTGCGTCAGCAGCTTGTCAGCTATCTGTCGATGGCGCGTGGTATGCGTTGCCAGGAATCTCAGGTGATCATCACCAACGGCTATGCCGGGGCGCTGGGGCTAATCTGCCTGGCGCTGGGCCTGCGTGGTCAGCGCGTGTGGACAGAGGACCCAGGCTATCTGCTGGCGCGCAGGGCGCTGGAAATGGCCGGGGTGGAAGCCGTTGCCATCCCGGTGGATGAGCAGGGGTTGTGCGTGGAGGAGGGGATGCGCCTGGCGGCCGATGCCGCTGCCGTACTGGTCACGCCAGGTCAGCAGGCCCCGCTGGGGATGACGCTGTCGCTGGAGCGTCGGGCCGCGCTGCTGGCCTGGGCGGAGCGCCGTGCAGGCTGGATTATTGAAGATGACTATCTCGGCGAGCTACAGCTTCAGGGGCGGGCGGCACCGGCGCTGGCGGCGCTGGACGGGGGGCGCGTCCTGCATATTGGCACTTTCAGTAAAAACCTCAGCCCCTCACTGCGGTTGGGCTATCTGGTGGTGCCAGCGGCTCAGGCGGCGCATTTTGGCGAGGCGGCGGCCCTGCTGGCACCGGCCTCATCCTTTGTGCTGCATAACGCGGTGGCTGAATTTCTGCACGAAGGACACTTTATGCGTCACTTACGCCGTATGAAGCGTCTTTATAGCGAACGTCTGCTGGCGATGCTGGCCGCGCTGCACCCTTTTTTCCCGCAGGCATCGCGGGCGGCGCTGGCGGTGATTATTGTGTTGCCGGCAGGCACTCAGGATACGCGTATCGCGCAGAAAGCGCTGGCGTATGGCATGGCGCCAACGCCACTGTCGGTTTGGTATCAGGATGAAAAGCGCTGTCGCTGTGGGCTGGTGTTGAGCGTGACGAATATGCCGTCTGGGGGATTTGTGAAGAGTGCGCAGCGTCTGAAAGCGCTGGTCGATGAATGGGGTTAAACCCTGCCCCGTAAGGGGCAGGGGGCATCATCAGGCTTTTTTCGCAGCAGCAGCCGCTTTAACGATCACCGCGAAAGCGTCAGCTTTCAGTGATGCGCCGCCCACCAGGGCACCGTCGATGTCTGGCTGAGCAAACAGCTCTGCCGCATTTTTATCATTGACAGAACCGCCGTACTGGATGATGACCTGAGCGGCCACCGCAGCGTCTTTCTTAGCGATGTGGTCACGAATAAATTTGTGAACCGCCTGAGCCTGAGCCGGGGTGGCAGACTTGCCGGTGCCGATAGCCCACACTGGCTCATAGGCCACGACCACGCCATTGAAAGCGTCAGCGCCCTGCGTATTCAGTACGGCATCGATCTGACGTGCGCAAACTTCTTCGGTTTTACCCGCTTCGTTTTCGGCTTCAGTTTCACCAATACACAGCACCGGGATCAGACCCGCAGCTTTCAGCACGGCGAATTTTTTTGCGATCAGCTCGTCGCTTTCAGCGTGGTAAGTACGACGCTCAGAGTGACCGATGATAATGTACTGGGCTCCCAGGTCTTTCAGCATGTCGGCAGACACTTCACCGGTGAACGCGCCGGACAGGTTAACGTCAACGTTCTGCGCACCCAGTGCGATATGGCTACCGGAAATGGCATGTTTTGCCTGATCCAGGTACATCACTGGCGGGGCAATCGCCACACCACAACCATCAACACCGCTCAACTCGGTACGCAGACCGGCGATCAGCTCGTTGACCATGTGCTTGTTGCCGTTCAGTTTCCAGTTACCCATAACTAATGGATGTCGCATTGTATCCTCCACGCTTAGAGAGTATTAAAGCTGCCAGCAGGCAGCATTGTCTGCCAGACAGTATAGAGATCAAACACCGGAAAGGCTTTGCTTTTCGTCATCCTTTAGGACTGTCGGCTCAGGGCATTCTTAACGCCAGTTTCAGCGGCTCGACGGCAAATGTTAAGCCTTTATCACCGTTATCAGCGACGATATAACGTAACGCCCCTTCAGTTTGCTGGTAAAAGCGTGAGCCTTTTCCTTTGGCCAGCAGGTCATCTGCCCGCTTCCGGCTCTGTTCATCGCTGAGCATCGGTTCAAAGTAATGAATCAGCGCGGCCATATACGCCACGGCTTTATCGCGGGAAGCCTTCTGCTCTGGGCCAGGTATCGGTAGCCAGGTGATCTGTAATGTTTTAATTTTTCCTGTGCCCTGTTCCAGCGCCGTCGACGAATAAATATTTTCGTTGATCTTGCTGGCCGCACGCGTCAGATTGCTCTTATCACCATGACCGTCAATGGCGCGATATTCACTCAACGGTAACGTTGGGTGGGCAGCATTATACTTTTCGCGAAACTGGCCGATAGTCATATCAAAGGTGGGGGCACCAGCTTGCAGGTAAGGCGCAGCGGGGAGATGTTCAGATCGGTCTTGTGGCTCTGGTGCCGCATGGACTACAGCGACAGTCACTGTGGCGAGCAGTACAATCCCTGCCCAAATCGCGTTCTTCATGTCAATGGCCCTAACCAGTAAACTCAGCCCAAGATTAGAACGGACAATGACCGGAAAAGTCAAAGGCACCTGGACTCTGAGATAAAAAATAATGACGTTACAGCAATGGTGTTTCTCTTTTCGTGGTCGCCTGGGAAGGCGTGATTTCTGGATCTGGCAGGCAGCCTGGATGCTGATGCTGGTGCTGCTGTTCACCTTAGCGGGCAATGGCTGGCTGGATAATCAGACCGCGGCGTTCTGCGTAGTCGCCCTGCTGTGGCCCACCAGCGCGGTGCTGGTGAAGCGCCTGCATGACCGCAACAAAGGCGGCCAGTGGGCGCTGCTGTTTATTCTGGCGTGGATGCTGATGGCCGGCCACTGGGCGATGTTGCCCGGAGATGCGCAATGGGTAGTGGGGCGTTTTATTCCGACGTTAATCATGGTCAGCATGGTCGTCGAACTGGGCGGTTTTTCCGGCACCGCCGGGGACAACCGCTTTGGTAAAGCGACGCAGTCGGTGGCTTTTCTGCGCCGCCGTACCCCTGATTACCAGTAATGCTCGCTGGTCATGTGTCCGGGTTTGCGCTTGAGATGTTTACGCATCCCGCGGCTCTCTTTTAAAAGCTGCTGGGTGTCACGCACCATCTGCGGATTGCCGCACAGCATCACATGACTGTTTTCCGCATCGATCGTTAACCCGGTGGCGGCTTCCAGCTGGCCACTTTCAATCAGCGCCGGTACCCTGCCGGTGAGTGAGCCAGGGCTCTCTTCGCGGCTGACTACCGTCTGGATCTGTAATTTCCCGCTATAACGCTGCTGTAATTCCTGCATCAGCGGCAGGTAGCTCAGGTCCTGTGCGTAGCGTGCAGCATGTACCAGCACGATATTGTTGAAGCGTTCCAGTCCCTTTCCTTCCTGCAAAATCGACAGATAAGGGCCAATGGCCGTGCCGGTTGCCAGCATCCACAGGGTTTCACACTCAGGCACTTCATCCAGCACAAAGAATCCCTGAGCATCCTGGGTAATCATCACGTCATCACCCGGCTTCAGGGCATGCAGACGCGGGCTGAGTTTTCCTTCCGGGACGGTCACCAGGTAGAATTCCAGATTTTCGTTACTGGGTGCATTCACAAAGGAATAGGCACGCACCACGCGCTCTCCGTCAATTTCTAATGCCAGCTTGGCATACTGCCCGGCAGTAAACGGATCGACAGGAGCTGTCACCGTCAGACTGAACAGGGCATCAGTCCAGTGGGTGATCTGTTTAACACGGGCATTGACCCATACGGCCATAAAAAACTCCTTTATTCGCTTGCGACATTGATTGGCGTCTCTGCGGCTATCTTCGCCAGCCATCGGGCTTTTTTCCAGCCAGTGGCACGGGTGAAAGCTCATATCGACAAAGTATGCGCACTATTTAAACGTAGCGTAAAATTTGTTTTACAGTTGCCATCGCTTTTGCTGACAGCCGGACGTGCGCTATTTAGTGCCGCCCCCTCGCTTTGTTACGTAATTCTGATATTTTCAGCGCCATTATGCCGTTCTGTCCGGCAGATCCTCTTCACTGAGTGATTTTCTCCCTGATTTATACTGACGCTGAGCGATGAAAAAATTAGAAAACGGGCATCTGTTAGTGATGCTGATTGCTTTACTGGCGGTCGGGCAGATGGCTCAGACCATCTATGTCCCGGCGATGTCGACCATCGCTGACGTCTTTCATGTGAAAGACGGTGCGGTACAGCGGGTGATGGCGGCCTACCTGATGACCTACGGTGCCTCGCAGCTGTTCTATGGTCCACTGTCGGACAGCATTGGTCGCCGCCCGGTGATCCTGATGGGAATGGCGGTGTTTATTGTCGGGTCGCTGACCGCGCTGCTGGCCAGCAGTCTGAACGGCCTGGTGCTGGGAGCCGCTATACAAGGGATGGGCACCGGGGTGGCCGGGGTGATGGCTCGCACCATGCCGCGTGACCTCTATTCCGGCAGTGCGCTGCGCCATGCCAACAGCCTGCTGAATATGGGCATCCTGATTAGCCCGCTGGTCGCCCCGCTGATCGGGGCCGGGCTGACCCACCTGTTTGGCTGGCAGGCCTGCTTCGCCTTTTTACTGCTGCTGTGCCTGATGGTGAGCGCGGCGATGCTGCGCTGGCTGCCGGAAACCCGTCCGCCAGGTCAGCAGACGCGCCCGCTGTTTTCCCGCTACCGCCCACTGCTGGGCGACAGCAGCTTTGTGCGTTATCTGGTGATACTGATTGGCGCGCTGGCCGGGATTGCGGTATTCGAGGCCAGCTGCGGCGTGCTGATGGGTGGCGTACTCGGCTACAGTAGCCTGGCCGTCAGCGTGTTGTTCATTCTGCCCCTGCCTGCGGCATTTTTCGGTGCCTGGTTTGCCGGGCGCAGTGATAAACCGTTCACCAGCGTGATGTGGTATGCGGTTAACAGCTGCCTGCTGGCGGGAGTGATGATGTGGATCCCCGGCTGGCTGGGGGTGATGAATCTGTGGACGTTAATTGTGCCTGCGTCGCTGTTCTTCTTCGGTGCCGGGATGCTGTTTCCGCTGGCAACGACGGGGGCAATGGAACCCTGGCCTTATATGGCGGGCACCGCCGGGGCGCTGGTGGGGGGGTTACAGAACCTCGGCTCCGGACTGATCGCCTGGCTGTCAGCTCTGCTGCCGCAGACCGGGCAGTTCAGCCTGGGCATGCTGATGTTTGCGACGGCGCTGCTGATCCTGCTGTGCTGGCTGCCGCTGTCGAAGCGCCCGCAGGCGCACGCGGTATAATTGTGCAAATTATTGGCAAGGGCGGACCGCAAAAACAGGTCCGCCCTTACAGGATCTCGTAGGGGGCGGGCATGCCCGACCCGGGTTTTACAAAATATACTGATGCAGGCTTTCGTCTTTCAGATCGAGGTAGTGAATCGACTGAATGCGACGAATGGTGCGCGACTTGCCGCGGATCAGCAGCGTTTCGGTGGTCGCCATATTGCCCTGACGCGTGATGCCTTTTAGCAGATCGCCGCTGGTGATCCCGGTGGCAGAGAAGATCACGTTGTCGTTGCGCGCCATCTCTTCCAGCTTCAGCACCTGACCCGCAGCAATCCCCATGGTACGACAGCGCTCCAGCTCTTCTTCACCCAGGCGACGATTCTCCGGGGTATCGCCTTTGACGTCGTGACGGGCCAGCAGGCGGGCCTGCATATCGCCATCGAGCGCGCGGATCACCGCTGCCGACACCACGCCTTCCGGCGCGCCGCCAATGCCGTACATGACATCCACTTCACTGTCTGGCATACAGGTCAGAATTGAGGCCGCCACATCGCCGTCCGGGAAGGTAAATACGCGTACGCCCAGCTGTTGCAGGCTGGCGATGATGGCATCATGGCGTGGCTTCGCCAGCAGCGTGACCGTCAGCGCGTTGAGAGGTTTGTTCAGTGCTGCGGCAATACGAATCAGGTTCTCTTCCAGCGGCAGATTGAGGTCAATGGCGCCTTTGGCCCCCGGACCAACCACCAGTTTCTCCATGTACATATCCGGTGCGTGCAGGAAAGTTCCTTTATCTCCGACCGCCATGACGGCCAGGGCGTTAGCCTGCCCAAGCGCCGTCATGCGGGTACCTTCGATCGGATCAACGGCAATATCAACGGCATCACCGTTGCCTGTGCCGACTTTCTCGCCGATGTACAGCATCGGGGCTTCATCAATTTCCCCTTCGCCAATCACGATCTGACCGTCGATATCCACTTTGTTGAGCATAATGCGCATCGCATGCACGGCCGCGCCGTCTGCGGCGTTTTTATCGCCACGCCCCAGCCATTTATAGCCAGCCAGTGCCGCCGCTTCAGTGACGCGGGAAAATTCAATCGCCAGTTCTCGTTTCATGACATGCCTTTAGGAAACTAATCAGGCGGGAAGTTTATCACAGGGAGCCGATCGGGGAAGGGAGATACCCGTGGTCAGGCGACCACGGGTTGAAGGGCTTACTTATCGTCGGCCTCTTCCCATGCCTGCGCACGGGCGACCGCTTTCTTCCAGCCCGCGTACAGCACGTTACGCTGGGTGGTTTCGATGCTTGGGCGGAATTCACGTTCAATCACTGATTTAGCGCGAACTTCGTCCAGATCTTTCCAGAAGCCCACTGCCAGACCCGCCAGATAAGCGGAACCCAGCGCGGTGACTTCACGTACTTCAGGACGCTCAACGCGCGCACCCAGAATGTCAGACTGGAACTGCATCAGGAAGTTGTTGGCAACGGCACCACCGTCCACACGCAGCGATTGCAGGCGGGTGTTGGCATCGTTCTGCATTGCTTCCAGCACGTCACGAGTCTGATAGGCAATTGACTCCAGCGTAGCGCGGATGATGTGGTTGGCGTTAGCGCCACGGGTCAGGCCGAAGATAGCACCACGGGCATACGGGTCCCAGTATGGCGCGCCCAGGCCGGTGAATGCCGGCACCATATACACGCCGTTGGTGTCATTCACTTTCGTCGCGAAGTATTCAGAGTCGGTAGAGTCATTGATCAGCTTCATCTCATCACGCAGCCACTGAATCGACGCACCGCCGATGAACACGGCGCCTTCCAGCGCATAGTTCACTTCGCCACGCGGGCCGCAGGCAATGGTCGTCAGCAGGCCGTGTGTCGAGGTCACGGCCTCGGTGCCGGTGTTCATCAGCATAAAGCAGCCGGTGCCGTAGGTGTTTTTCGCCATTCCCGGCTGGACGCACAGCTGGCCATACAGCGCTGCCTGCTGGTCACCGGCAATACCGGCGATAGGGATACGCGTACCGCCTTTACCACCGATGTTGGTCTGGCCGTACACCTCTGAAGAAGATTTCACTTCAGGCAACATTTCACGCGGGATATCAAGGATTTCCAGCATGCGCTGATCCCACTCCAGCTTGTGAATGTTGAACATCATGGTACGTGAGGCGTTGGTGTAGTCGGTGATGTGAACCCGTCCCTGCGTCATTTTCCACACCAGCCAGGAGTCGACGGTGCCGAACAGCAGCTCACCACGGCGTGCGCGCTCGCGCGAGCCTTCTACGTGGTCGAGGATCCACTTCACTTTGGTGCCGGAGAAGTACGGGTTAATCACCAGCCCGGTGGTGTGGCGGATGTACTCTTCCAGGCCTTCTCTTTTCAGTTTTGCACAGTAGTCAGCGGTGCGCGGATCCTGCCAGACAATGGCATTATAGATCGGCTTGCCGGTCTCTTTTTCCCAGACAATAGTGGTTTCACGCTGGTTGGTGATACCAATAGCGGCAATCTCGTCAGAGTTAATATCTGCATGCGCCAGCACTTCAACCAGCGTTGAGCTTTGCGAGGCCCAGATATCCATCGGGTCGTGCTCAACCCAGCCCGCTTTCGGGTAAATTTGCTGGAACTCACGCTGAGACACCGCAACGATGTTGGAGTCATGATCCAGAATCACGGCGCGGGAGCTGGTGGTTCCCTGGTCGAGTGCGACGATATATTTTTTTTCTACGGTCATAATCAATTCCTGATGGTGTTAACAGTGAGCAGGATTACGCTTTACGCTGTGTGGTGCCGCGTGGTGCTGATTTTTCCTGTTTTTCCACAACCTTACCCGGAAGGTTGTTGGCAATCAGGATGCGGTAGCCAAAGGCACCGAGGCTTGCACCGACCAGCGGGCCAAAAATCGGAACAAGGAAGTAAGGAATATCGCGAGCACCAGTGAAGGCAACATTACCCCAGCCAGCCACCCATGCGAACAGTTTGGGTCCGAAATCACGCGCCGGGTTGAGGGCGAAGCCGGTCAGTGGACCCATCGCTGCACCGATAATGGCGATCAGGAAACCAATCAGCAGCGGTGCCATCGGGCCACGCGGCAGGCCGTTACCATCGTCGGTCAGCGCCATAATCAGGGCCATCATGATAGC
This sequence comes from Erwinia sp. Eh17-17, assembly GCF_039675725.1. Lineage (NCBI taxonomy): Bacteria > Pseudomonadati > Pseudomonadota > Gammaproteobacteria > Enterobacterales > Erwiniaceae > Erwinia > Erwinia sp. Eh17-17. The sequence goes on from NZ_JBDFQT010000009.1 coordinate 103,460, forward strand.
GGTAATCACCATTTCTACCAGGAACGCCTGTCCTACGCCGATGTGCGGGTTAGGGTAGGTGGAGAAGACGCCCGCCAGGTCGAGGCTTTCAACGCTGCCGCGCACCATGTTGTGCGTCTGTTCGTAATCGAGGAACAGGTTGTGATAAAGGCCGTAAACCAGTGCCGCTGAGCAGAATGCACCGGCAACCTGCGCGAGAGTATAAGGCAGTACTTTGCGGCCTTCGAAATTGGCGAACAGCCACAGAGCGACGCTGACGGCAGGGTTAAGGTGAGCACCTGAAATACCTGCGGTGAGGTAGACCGCCATCGCAACGGCCAGGCCCCAGACGATACTGATTTCCCACAGGCCGAAGCTGGCGCCAGCGACTTTCATGGCGGCAACACAGCCAGCGCCAAAAAAGATAATCGTGGCGGTGCCGAGAAACTCAGCGATGCACTGCCCTTTTAGTGTGCTTGTAGCATGACTCATGATGAAATTCCTGAAGGCGAGGTTAAGTGTCAACGATCTTAGTTTTGCTTCTTCCATGAACCAGCCCAATCTAATGTAGGACTGATGTGAATTTATCGTTAACGAGCATAAACGAGAAATAGCGAACTTGAAATTTGTGTTCTCCGTCATAAAAATGAGCGTTTTCGCGTCTTTTTGCTTTCCGGAAACGGCGATATGCGCGTTTCATCGCGTGTGAAATGCGCAATTATTTAACCACGGTCTTACAAGCGGGTGAGTAAGATGTTACTGAAACCAGGTCTAGACTGAAAATTGTTACAGACTGCGGCCCGGTTGGGTTCGCTGCTGGACTTGAGCTTCCGCTCTACTTACAATCGGAGCATCGTTGTTATCCGCGGAATGCCGGTTCATTCCTCACCCCTGCGGCTAGCATCATCAACGCCCTGCGATTAGGAGAGGTTATAGACATGTCATTTGAAGTATTCGAGAAACTGGAAGCGAAAGTGCAGCAGGCGATTGATACCATCACGCTGTTGCAGATGGAAATCGAAGAGCTTAAAGAACAAAACGGTCATCTGAACCAGCAGGTTCAGCAGGCAGCAGGCAGCAGCGATGCGCTGGTGCGTGAAAATCAGCAGTTAAAGGAAGAACAGCATGTCTGGCAGGAACGTCTGCGGGCTTTGCTGGGAAAAATGGAAGAGGTGTAATGCTGCGCCTGGCGTAAAAAGCAGGAAGCAAGCAGAAGACGGGTGCCCTGGGGCACCCTTTTTTATGTTCGTATTTATTCGATGTCGAGTGGGTCTTCAGACAGGATGATACCGGTGTTATCGGCATACAGGTGGTCTCCAGAGAAGAACGTCACCCCGCCGAAATTCACCCGCACGTCGCTTTCGCCAATCCCTTCGCCAGCGGCACCGGCAGGGATCGCGGCAATCGCCTGGATACCAATATCCAGCTCTTCAAGGTCGTCGACCTGGCGCACGGAGCCATACACCACGATGCCTTCCCACTCGTTTTGCAGCGCCAGCCCAGCCAGTGCAGCATCAACCAGCGCACGGCGCACCGACCCGCCGCCATCAACCAGCAGAACGCGGCCACGGCCGTTCTCCTCCAGCAAATCATACAGCAGCCCGTTATCCTCAAAACATTTTACCGTGGTGATCTGCCCGCCAAACGAGGCACGCCCACCAAAGTTTGAGAAAAGCGGTTCAACGACATTCACATCTTCATGGTAAATGTCGCACAGTTCTGACGTATCGTATTTCATAGGAGGTTTCGTCTGTTGGCAACTGAGGCCTGAAGTATATCGCTTAAAGGCCGCTGTTGGCAAAATCATCAATTGTTAAAAGTTGCGATGGGTCAGGTATATCGCAACTAGCTTAAGAGCAATCCTGCGGCAAACAGGACGTTGATTAACAGCGCCGTTTTGACCGTTTTCTCCAGCATCGGGCGCATCGCCAGCGCACTGTTTTCCCGCAGAATGAAGCGGCCCTGTTGCCACAGCAGCGGCGCAGCCAGCAGGAACAGCCAGCCTGTTAAAGGCAGGCCCGCCGCGCCGCTGTACAGCGCGAAACAGGCCAGTGCAGCACTCAACAGCAGCGCGTGATAGCAGCGGGCACCGTGCGCGCCCAGGCGGACGGCGAGCGTAAATTTGCCATTCTGCCGATCGCTGTCGATGTCGCGCAGATTGTTGACGTTCAGCACCGCCGTTGCCAGCAGCCCGCAACCGCTGGCAGGAAGCAGCAGTAACAGAGCGATCTGGTGCGTTTGCAGGTAATTGCTGCCGATGACGCCCAGCCAGCCAAAGAAAATCATCACTGACAGATCTCCGAGGCCAAGATAACCATAGGGCTTTTTCCCCACGGTGTAGGCAATCGCCGCCACCATTGCCAGCGTACCCATCGCGATAAACCCCAGGATATCAGCAGGGGACCGGCAGGCCCGCAGGATCAGCAGCAGGCCACAGCCGGTGGTGACGACGACGGTGAGTATCAAGGCAATGCGCATCTGTTCTTTTGTTATCGCGCCTTTTTGCATTCCGCGCAGCGGGCCAATCCGCTGCGGGGTATCACTTCCTTTCAGCGCATCGCCATAGTCGTTGGCCAGATTAGAGAGGATTTGCAGCAGGATCGTGGTCAGCAGCGCCAGCAGGGCGATAGCGGGGTCAAAATGACCCTGATGCCACGCCAGTGCACTGCCGGTAATAATCGAAGCACAGGCCAGCGGCAGCGTGCGCAGGCGCAAACTTTCCAGCCAGGCCTGGGGCATTGAGAGGGGAGAAGCCAGTTGGCTATTTTCCATGACAGGTAACGCCTCCGGTCCGCTTCAGGTGGAGTGTGGCAAGTGCCACACGGTATCAGCGCCATGGTAAGGCGCTTTTCCGCGGTGGATGTTAATCCCGGTCAAGGATAGTGCTCACGCATAAAAAAAGGAGGCCGCAGCCTCCTTCTTATCGCGAATAGCGTTTTACAGGATAAAGCGGCTGAGATCTTCGTCAGCAACCAGTTCATCCAGATGTTTACTCACGTACTCCGCATCAATGGTGAACGACTGCCCGCTCAGGTCGCTGGCGTCATAGGAGATCTCTTCCATCAGACGCTCCAGCACGGTGTGCAGACGACGCGCGCCGATATTCTCTGCGGTTTCATTAACCTGCCACGCTGCCGCAGCGATTTTGCTGATGCCGTCTTCAGTAAAGTTAATTTCCACGCCTTCGGTGTTCATCAGCGCTTTGTACTGTACGGTGATAGACGCACTTGGCTCGGTCAGAATGCGCTCGAAGTCGTGCGTGGTCAGCGCCTGCAGTTCAACGCGGATCGGCAGGCGACCCTGCAACTCAGGGATCAGGTCAGACGGGCTGGCCACCTGGAACGCACCGGAGGCGATAAACAGGATGTGATCCGTTTTCACCATGCCGTGCTTGGTGGAGACGGTACAGCCCTCGACCAGCGGCAGCAGGTCACGCTGAACACCTTCGCGTGAGACGTCCGGGCCGGAGGACTCACCGCGCTTACAGACTTTATCGATCTCGTCGATAAACACGATGCCGTGCTGTTCAACCGCATCGATAGCGTCCTGCTTCAGCTCTTCAGGATTGACCAGTTTGGCCGCTTCTTCTTCAATCAGCAGCTTCATCGCTTCTTTGATTTTCAGCTTGCGCGGTTTCTGCTTCTGCCCGCCGAGATTCTGGAACATTGACTGCAGCTGGCTGGTCATCTCTTCCATACCCGGAGGGGCCATGATTTCGACGCCATTGGCCGATACGGCCGCCAGATCGATTTCGATCTCTTTGTCATCCAGATCGCCTTCGCGCAGCTTCTTGCGGAACGACTGACGTGCCGCAGACGGCTCCGCTGTGGTTTCGTTCTGACCCCAGTTGTTTTTAGCCGGTGGGATCAGCACGTCGAGAATACGTTCTTCTGCCATCTCTTCGGCACGGTAACGGTTTTTCTCAATCGCCTGTGAACGTACCATTTTCAGCGCAGAGTCGGTCAGATCGCGGATGATTGAATCCACCTCTTTCCCGACATAGCCCACTTCGGTGAACTTGGTGGCTTCCACTTTGATAAACGGCGCGTTGGCCAGTTTTGCCAGACGGCGGGCAATTTCCGTTTTACCGACACCGGTCGGTCCGATCATCAGAATGTTTTTTGGGGTCACTTCGTGACGCAGCTCTTCATCAAGCTGCATACGGCGCCAGCGGTTACGCAGGGCGATGGCCACGGCGCGCTTTGCACCATCCTGACCGATGATAAATCTGTTCAGTTCGCTGACAATCTCGCGCGGAGTCATAGCAGACATAAATTAGGATCCTTACGCTTTAGACGGTAGTGATTCGATGGTGAGATTGTGGTTGGTATAGATGCAGATATCGCCTGCAATACCGAGCGCTTTTTCCACAATATCCTGCGCGCCGATATCGGTGTTTTCCAGCAGCGCACGGGCTGCTGCCTGAGCGTAAGGACCGCCCGAACCGATGGCAATGAGGTCGTTTTCTGGCTGGATGACGTCACCGTTGCCGGTAATGATCAGTGAGGCATTTTCATCTGCCACGGCCAGCAGAGCTTCGAGCTTACGCAGCATACGGTCGGTACGCCAGTCTTTCGCCAGCTCAACGGCGGCTTTCACCAGGTGGCCCTGATGCATTTCCAGCTTGCGTTCAAAAAGTTCAAACAGGGTGAAGGCATCTGCGGTACCACCGGCAAAACCGGCAATGACTTTGTCATTGTAGAGACGACGCACTTTTTTGACGTTGCCTTTCATCACGGTATTGCCGAGGGTAGCCTGGCCATCACCGCCAATTACTACCTGGCCGTTGCGTCGTACACTTACTATTGTTGTCACGGGCAGACCCCTTGTTGCAGTCGGAAGATGTCCCCGTACAAGGTATACGGGGCACTGATGCAATCAGATATGGGGCGGGATTGGAGGGTTTCAACCCCCCACAGAGAGAGGAATACAATTTGAGTGGCCGGAACCACGCAGGCGTTTCAGCGTGCTGTCAGCTCCGCTGCGGCTGTTATAGGGGCCGATAACTACACGATTCCAGCCACCGCCGGTAGTAATACGGCTTTCAAAACCTTCAAACGCTAACTGGGCGCGAATCGACTCGGCCTGGTCGGTGCCTTTGAACGATCCGCACTGCACCATCCAACGCTGGCTGCTCTGTTTTTCAGCTTCTTTCGGCTTACTTTCTACTTTCGGCTGGGCGGCTGTTTCCGGTTTCGTCTGGCGGACCGGCTCACGGGTGACAGGCGTGATCGGTGCAGCATGTTGCGTCTGAGCCGGAGGCTGAGTGCGCTGTGGCTGAGTTTGCTGCTGTTGCTGCGTACGCGACGGTGGCTGAGTCTGCTGCTGCTGCGGCATACGCGACTGTTGCTGAAGCTGGCTCTGCTGCTGCTGACGTTGAATCGTCTGCTGGCGCTGGGCTGGCGTCTGTTCATTCCACGGCACTTCGTTGAGCTGGGTCGGCTGCTGGCGCATATCGGCCTGCATCTGATCCAGCAACTGGCGCTGCTCATCGGTTAACTGCGTTTGTGAATGGGCTTCACCGCCTGACGTGGGTTCGGTAGGCGAGGGGACACCAAGCTGGCGATTTTCCAGCTCTTTAATGTAGCGCCAGCGCTCTTCAGGCTTCGGCGGCAGGCCATTGCCGGTGGCCTTATGGTCCGGGATCGCCGGGGTCTCTTCTTTTTTATGGTGCGCAATAAACCACAGGCCACCCACAAAGGTGACCAGAACGGCAACTGCCAGCACTATCATGATTTTTGATACACCCGACCCACTGCTGCGCTTTTTGCTGCGACTGTTGGTATTTTTGCGACGCGTCCCTGTCGAACGCCCGCGGCCTACATAATCTTTTTGTGCCACTATCGTTCCGCTAATAATCGATGAAGGTAAGTCCGGGCTATGGAGGCGACGATCGGTGCCCGGTGAGTGCCCGTCATGTTACTGAAGGGTCGGAAGTTTGACCAGCGGCGATCTTACTAAGAATCCGCTGATTTTCTTTAATCCGGCTGTTCGTTATGCCGTTATCGGCCCGTCAGTCCTCGTCGCGCAGCGAAGGCGCGGTGCTGCCACGAATTTTTAACTCGAAGTCCAGCAGGCGTGAACCGTTGCTGACCATCCTGCCCTGTAACTGCTCCAGCAAGAGTAGCATTGCTTCGCGACCTATGTTGAAACGCGGCTGGGCTACGGTGGTTAACTGCGGGTCGCTGTAGCGCGACAGTTCAATATCATCAAAGCCAATAATCGACAGGTCTCTCGGAATACGCAGACCCATATTCTTCGCCTGCGACATGGCACCCAGCGCGATAATATCGCTGTGGCAGAACAGGGCATCAGGTGGCCTGGGCAGCGTCATCAGGTGCTTCATCGCCTGCGATCCGGCGTCAAAGGTGAAATCACCGCGTACGATATAGGTCGGGTCTACCGTCATGCCGTGTCGGCGCAGGGCCTGAATATAGCCCTGCAGGCGGTACTGGCACAGCGGCATCTCTTCCGGGCCTGAAATGCAGGCAATACGACGGTGGCCGAGCTTCTGCAGGTGGTTGACGGCTTCGAAAGCGGCCGTCAGGTTATCGATATGCACCGTCGGCAGCTCCAGTTCCGGAGCGAACTCGTTCGCCATCACCATCGGCGGCAGATTACGCTGTTCCTCCAGGCCGGTCTCGAACGGTACGCTGGATCCCAGCAGCAGCATGCCGTCGATCTGACGGGTCAGCATCAGATTGAGGAAAGATTTTTCCTGCTGATTCTGGTGTGCGCAGTCACCAATCAGCACCAGATAGCCTTCAGCGGCGGCGACCACTTCGATACCGCGAATAATTTCGCTGAAAAACGGGTCACAGATGTCCGGTACGATCACCAGCACCGTTCGTGATTCGCTGCGTCGGGCGCTGCGCGTCATTGAATGAGGAGAGTAACCGACGGCGATCACCGCCTGCTCAACCTTGTAGCGTGTTGCTGCGGAGACCTTTTCCGGATTTGTCAGGGCGCGTGAGACCGTTGCCGTCGATACGCCTGCTTTTTCAGCCACATCCTTCATGGTCGCCACTGTTGTCTCTTGATTGTGCTCCAACCCTTTTCTCCTCACGCCAGCCTGAGCTGGCCTGAACAACTCATGACAATTTTTAATCCACAGACTCAGGTTATCGCTCTCGCTGCTGATAACCCCGCATTCTTAACAGATAAGAGGGGGGGCTGTTACTTAATTTGCATAAAAATTGTGACTTGTGCGACTTTTTTCGATCGAATACGCATCTTTGCTATGCAAACGATTACGTCCTCAACTTTCTGTCGGGTCGATGTCCAGAGTCCATTTCACTTTACGTGCCTGTGGCAGGGTCGCAATCAGCGGCAGGCTGGATTTAATCAGGCGCTGCAGAACAGCACGTGAAGGGTGTTGAAGCAGGAGTTGCCAGCGGTATCGTCCGCTGCGTTTAGCCTGTAGTGCGGGTACCGGACCCATCACCCAGAAGGATTCACTGTTAAGCGGGCTGGCTTCAAGCAGATTACGCAGCTGTTGCAGGAACAGGCTGGCCTGCTGGTTATCATGGTCCTCTGCCCGAAACAGAGCGTGGCTGGTGAAAGGCGGCAGGAAGACGCTATTCCGCTCGCTCAGCGCCTGATGGGCGAAAGCATCGTAGCCCTGATGCAGCAGCGTTTGCAGCAGCGGATGTTCCGGGTGGTGAGTCTGCAACAGCACTTCCCCCTGCTTCCCGGCGCGCCCGGCGCGGCCCGCGACCTGCACGTAGAGCTGGGCAAAACGCTCTGCGGAGCGGAAGTCGGCAGAAAACAGCGCGCCGTCCACATCCAGTAGCGACACCAAAGTGACATCCGGGAAGTGATGACCTTTTGCCAGCATCTGGGTGCCGACCAGAATACGCGCTCCGCCGCGGTGAACTTCCGCCAGCTGCTGTTCCAGTGCGCCTTTACGGCTGGTGGTATCACGGTCGATACGCGTCAGCGGGACGTCGGGGAACAGCGCGCCCAGATTATGTTCCAGCTGCTCGGTGCCCAGCCCGACCGGCACCAGGTGGGTGGAACCACACTGCGGGCACTGATGCGGTACGGGACGCTGACTGTCACAGTGGTGGCAGCGCAGCTGGCGCTGGTTCTGATGCAGCGTGTAGTAGCGGTCACAGCGCTGGCATTCGGCAATCCAGCCGCACTCGTGGCACAGCAGGGTCGGGGAGAAACCGCGGCGGTTAAGAAACAGCAGTACCTGGTTATCGGCTTTAAGATGCTGACCGATTTTCTTGATCAGCATCGGTGACAGGCCGCCCTGTAGCTTAACGCCTTTCAAATCCACCAGCAGCTGCGTGGCTTTGGTGGCGTTACCGGCGCGTTTGCTGAGGTTAAGCTGATGGTACTTACCCGACTGTACGTTGTGCAGTGTCTCCAGCGCCGGGGTGGCCGATCCCATGACGATCGGGATATCCTCCTGACGGGCGCGAAACACCGCCAGATCGCGCGCGTGGTAGCGCCAGCCTTCCTGCTGTTTATAGGAGCTGTCGTGTTCTTCATCAATGATGATCGCGCCCAGACGGGTAAACGGTGTAAACAGCGAGGAGCGGGTGCCAATGACAATCGCCGTCTCACCGCTGCGGGCGCGCAGCCAGACGGCCAGGCGTTCGCTGTCGTTTAAGCCCGAATGCAGCACGTCAACCGGCGCGCTGAAGCGTTCGCGAAAACGGGCGATGGTCTGCGGCGTCAGGCCGATCTCCGGCACCAGTACCAGCGCCTGACGGCCATTTGCCAGAATGTTTTCCAGCATACTCAGGTAAACTTCAGTTTTCCCCGAGCCGGTGATCCCCGCCAGCAGCCAGGCAGAAAAGTGGTCGTCCGCGCTGCGGATCGCACCCACCGCCGTCGCCTGCTCCGTGTTCAGCCGCAGACGTTCGCCCTTTACCGCGAAACTTTCACGCCAGTCCTCACGGGCTCGGGGCTGTGCACGCAGCTCGCACAGACCTTTGGCACGTAACGCCTGAAGCGTGGCTTCGGTGATATCGTGCTGGCTGACCTCATGGCGGTACAGCCCACCGTGACGCAGTGCAGCCAGCGCCTGCTGCTGCTTCGGAGCGCGTTTCAGGCTTTCCGGCGCCGTGGCTTTACCCTCTTCGGTCATCAGCCACTGCCAGATGGGGGCTTCTTCAGCCGCTTTTCCCTGGCGCAGCAGCACCGGCATGGCGTGAAACAATACTTCGCCCAGCGGATAGTGATAATACTCGGCGGCCCACAGCAGGATGCGCCACAGGGAGGCGGGGTACAGAGATTCGCTGTCCAGCACCTCCAGCACGCTTTTCATCTGGTCGGGCGGGAAGTCGCTCTGCCCGACAATGGCCACCACCACGCCAGTTGCTTTGCGCTTGCCAAACGGCACGGTGACGCGGCCGCCGACCACTGCGTGGCTGAGAGAGTCAGGCAACAGATAGTCAAAGTTGCGGGCAAGCGGAACGGGTAGCGCGACCTGAACAACGGGCATGGATTCATCCGGGTGAAAAATTGAGCCAGTTAGTGTACACTGTGTCGTGCTCAATGTGCGGATCCGATTGCGGTGAGTGGTTAATTTCTGTATAGTCCGCCGCCGTTGGTATGGGATTTTTATATCAGCACAAACTTAACTATTAATCTTCGTGTGGTGCCGGTGCAGGAGCGATCCTGGCGCGGGAGAGCGACACGGCCTTAACTGAGGTTTTCCCATGAAAAAAGGTATTCACCCTAATTACGCTGAAGTTACTGCTAAATGTTCTTGCGGTAATGAAATCAAAACCCGCTCTACCGTGGGTCACGACCTGAACCTGGACGTGTGTGGTAACTGCCACCCGTTCTACACCGGTAAGCAGCGTGACGTTGCAAGCGGTGGTCGTGTGGATCGCTTCAACAAGCGTTTCAGCATCCCAGGCGCTAAATAAGCACCCTGTAAGATGTAAGAAAAAACCCAGCTTCGGCTGGGTTTTTTTATGTCTGCGATTCAGGAGGCGCTGGCGTATTTCAGCACGTCACCCTGCCAGCCTTTCTCCGCATAGTTTTGCAGATGGTCGATGCGTTTCACCGGTTGCCCGGCCGCGAAGTTAATCTCTTTCAGACTGACCATCACGTCGGAAGGCGCAGACACCGATTTGAAGTGATACTCACTGTTGCTGAGATCGGCCAGCGTCGTCCAGTAGGTCGCGATGCCCTTATTCTCCAGCGGATATTTTGAGTATTTTTCATAGGATTCAGTCACCGCTTTCACCATCGGATCGCTGGCATCCGGGTAGTTAATCGGGAAGGCAGCGTTATTAATGACTGACAGCACAAAGCCCTGCGCCTGCGCTTTACTGTCCGGCTGCGGAATATTCTTCAGGCCGATGCTGGTGCGCACAAAGCGGTCTTCGGCACTCTGGGTGCCGGGAATATGTTCGGCATCAGCAGGATTAAACTTCGCCAGATTTTTCAGCTGCCGATCGTAAGACGGCGGGTTAGTCATCACCCGGTAATCGCGGTTGTGGTAGATATTCACTTTGCCATGGTCAATTTCGATAATTGCAGAGTCACCGCTTTTATCTTCCAGCGCGATATGTTTGGTATCCGAGGCATAATCAATCGGCATTTTTTTCGCTGCCAGGCGCACGTCTTTCAGTCCCTGAAGCGCTTCGTCGACGGTGGCATAGTTGTCTAACAGGTAGCTGAGCCAGGCGCGGCTGTCTAATTCCGGCTTATCTTTGTTGTCCTGCTGCACCTGTCTGCCGTTGGTATAGTACTGCGTGTGTCCTGCCAGGCCCTTTTCGTTGATGCCATCCATCGGGAAAACGCCGTCGGCATAAATCACTACACTGCCGTAGCGGGTCTTCCAGCGTTTCGCCTGGGCACCTTCGCTACCGGTATGTTCAATCCCCTGCGGGGTGATGACTAACGACGGATCCACCGGACCGAAGAAATCAAGGTTGCGGGCGCTGACCATATAGCCCGGATAGGTATTCAGAAAGGCGCGGGTGCACGCGCTGGCGCTGCCCATTGCAGTGATACCGAGTGCGGCACCGATGGCCACGGCGCTCAGGGTGGATAATTGGGTTTTCATCGTCTTTCTCCTTATGGGTCACGGAGGGCTAACTTAGCCTGTGGATTCAGGATGAAAGAGTCATTGATTGGGGGAAGTTCCCCCCTTATTTATGCAGGGAAGCGCATGACGATATCTTTTTCACTGGTGCAGATAGAGGCTTTTGCCAGCATCGTCGAGTGCGGCAGCATTACGCGCGCCGCCAAAAAAATGGGTAAGGACCGCACTACCGTCAGTGAGCTACTGGATTATCTGGAGCTGGATCTCGGCTATACGCTGTTTGAGCGCCACTGCCGGCCGTTCGCTCTGACGCAGCGCGGTAATCTGCTTTATCGCCAGGCGCGGCTGTTTCTGCATGAAGCGCAGGCGTTTAACCACATTGCGCTCCGGCAGCAAGCCATTGCGCCGCAGTCGCTGACGCTGAGCTACGATATTTTTACGCCCTGCCACCTGCTGGCCCGGCTGGCGAGTGAGCTTTACCAGCAGGGTATTCAGCTTAACCTGCGCTATCAGGACCGTACGCAGGCGGAACAGGCGCTGGAAAAGGGAGAGGTCGATCTCGGGCTGTATCAGCCGGTCAACAAGTCGGTCAGCGAACGTTTCAAATGGCGGGCGATGGGCAGCGTTGAGCTGGCGGTCTATGCCAGCCCGGCATTATTCAGTCTGCGTCCCGTCAGCCTGCTGACGCTGGCGTCCTGCAACCAGCTGATCGCCAATAATGGTCTGGAGGCCTCTCTGGCGCGTCGTATTCAGATTGCCGACCGCGTACAGTTTGTGAATGACCGGGCGTTGCTGGAACCCTTGCTGGCGAGCGGGCAGGGCTGGGCCTTGCTGCCGGTTCATGCCGTAGCAAAAGAGAATAGCGCGATAGAGCGGATAGTGACGGAGATGGGGGACAGCGGGATGGTGCAGACGATCGTGGCTATCTGGCAACCCGGTCAGGCCGGGCACCCGATACTCAATCAGGTGCTCGACCGGATAACCGAATTATTTACAGCTTAGTATTCCCAGGTCTCAGGATCGACGCCCATTTCCCGCATGATCGCTTTCGCTTCTTCGGGGATTTCGTCACTGCGCTCTTTACGCAGGTCGACGTCGTCCGGCAGGGGCTGTCCGGTAAACGCATGCAGAAATGCTTCGCACAGCAGCTCGCTGTTGGTGGCATGACGCAAGTTATTAACCTGACGGCGGGTGCGCTCATCGGTCAAAATTTTAAGCACTTTTAACGGGATGGATACCGTAATTTTTTTAACCTGCTCGCTCTTCTTACCGTGTTCAGCGTAAGGGCTGATATATTCGCCGTTCCACTCAGCCATGGGCTACCTTAATCATAGTAAAATTAGAAATGCCGAAATCCGGCTAATTATGCCCGAAGTTTGTGCCCATCACACCGGGAAGGCACAACTTTCTCTGGGGTATTGCGACATAATTCTAACGGTTATTATTGCATTGCTCAATCTATACGCAAAGACATTTAGATGTCCAGATGTATTGACGTCTATATCTCCCCGTTTTACTCTATCTGTCTTCTCTTCTTCTCCCGCAGGAACTTATGCACCATGACACGTAAACAGGCAACCATCGCAGTACGCAGCGGTTTGAATGATGACGAGCAATATGGCTGCGTTGTCCCCCCGATCCACCTTTCCAGCACTTATAACTTTACCGACTTCAATGAGCCACGCGCTCATGACTATTCACGCCGTGGCAATCCGACGCGTGACGTGGTGCAGCGTGCGCTGGCCGAGCTGGAGGGGGGCGCCGGTGCGGTAATGACCAGCACCGGGATGTCGGCCATTCATCTGGTGTGTACGGTATTCCTGAAGCCGGGTGACCTGCTGGTGGCCCCGCACGACTGTTACGGCGGCAGCTACCGTCTGTTCGACAGCCTGAGCAAACGCGGTGCCTATCGCGTGAAGTTTGTTGACCAGGGTGATGACGCGGCCTTGCAGGCCGCGCTGGCGGAAAAACCGAAGCTGGTGCTGATTGAAAGCCCAAGTAACCCGCTGCTGCGCGTCGTGGATATTGCGGCGATCTGCCAGGCGGCAGCACAGGCCGGGGCGGTCAGCGTGGTGGACAACACCTTCCTCAGCCCGGCCCTGCAGAACCCGCTGGCGCTGGGGGCCGATCTGGTGATCCACTCCTGCACCAAATACCTGAACGGCCACTCTGACGTGGTGGCCGGTGCCGTGGTGGCTAAAGACCCGCAGAATGTGACCGATCTCGCCTGGTGGGCGAACAATATCGGCGTCACCGGCGGTGCCTTTGACAGCTACCTGCTGCTGCGTGGAATGCGCACACTGGCCCCGCGTATGGCGGCGGCACAGCGCAATGCGCTGGCGATTGTCGATTATCTGAAACAACAACCGCTGGTGAAAAAGTTGTATCATCCTTCGTTGCCAGAAAATGCCGGTCACCAGTTTGCGGTACGTCAGCAAAAAGGCTTTGGCGCCATGCTAAGTTTTGAGCTGGATGGTGACGAGGCGACGCTGCGTCGTTTCCTGAAAGCGCTGGAATTATTTACCCTGGCGGAATCGCTGGGCGGCGTTGAAAGCCTGATTTCCCACACGGCGACCATGACACATGCGGGCATGTCTGCTGAGGCTCGTGCGGCGGCGGGAATTTCGGAAACGCTGCTGCGTATTTCGGTGGGAATTGAAGATCACGAAGATTTAATCGCCGATCTGGATAATGCATTCCAGGTTGCGGCCAAGAGGTAAGCATGAGTTATTCAGCAGTGGCAGGGGCAGAGAGTTCGCGGCAGTTGCATAAATTTGGCGGCAGCAGTCTGGCTGATGCCAGATGCTATCAGCGCGTGGCCGGAATTATGGCGGAGTACAGCCATCCTGGCGATCTGATGGTGGTTTCGGCCGCGGGCAGCACCACTAACCAGCTGATTAGCTGGCTGAAGCTGAGTCAGAGCGATCGCCTGTCTGCGCACCAGGTGCAGCAGACGCTGCGTCGCTATCAGACTGAGCTGATTAGCAGTTTGTTACCCCCGGACGTGGCCAGCCCGCTGATTGCTGAATTTATTCATGATCTTGAGAAACTGGCGGCTCTGCTGGATAACCCCATCACGGATGCGGTGTACGCGCAGGTGGTCGGGCACGGTGAGATCTGGTCAGCGCGGCTGATGTCGGCCGTACTGAACCAGCGTGATATCCATGCCAGCTTCCTGGATGCGCGTGATTTTTTACGTGCCGAGCGCGCCGCGCAGCCGCAGGTGGATGAAGCGAAGTCCCTGCCGCTGTTGCAGCAGCTGATGGCGCAGCGTCCGGCACAGCGCCTGGTGGTGACCGGCTTTATCTGCGCTAATGATGCGGGTGAAACGGTACTGTTAGGGCGTAACGGCAGTGACTACTCGGCGACGCAGATTGGTGCGCTGGCCGGGGTGACGCGCGTGACCATCTGGAGTGACGTTGCCGGGGTCTACAGTGCGGATCCGCGCAAGGTGAAAGATGCCTGTCTGCTGCCGCTGCTGCGTCTGGATGAAGCCAGTGAACTGGCGCGCCTGGCGGCACCGGTGCTGCACTCGCGCACGCTACAGCCGGTGTCCGGCAGCGATATTGATTTGCAGCTGCGTTGCAGCTATCAGCCGGAGCAGGGCTCAACCCGTATTGAACGCGTGCTGGCTTCCGGCACCGGGGCGCGGATTGTCACCAGCCACGATGATGTCTGCCTGATTGAGTTCCAGGTGCCCGCGCAGCACGATTTTGCCACGCTGCATAAAGAGATCGACCAGCTGCTGACGCGCGCTCAGGTTCGTCCACTGGCTACCGGTGTGCATCCGGATCGTAATCTGCTCCAGCTCTGTTACACCTCGGAAGTGGTAAACAGTGCGCTGATCCTGCTGCAGGATGCGGCGCTACCGGGCCGTTTACAGCTGCGTGAGGGCATGGCGATGGTCGCGATGGTGGGTGCAGGCGTTTGCCGCAATCCGCTACACAGCCACCGTTTCTGGCAGCAGATGAAAGACCAGCCGGTGGAGTTTATCTGCCAGTCGCAGGAGGGCATCAGCCTGGTGGCGGTGCTGCGCGTCGGGCCCACGGAGCATCTGATCCGCGGTCTGCACCAGACGCTGTTCCGGGCGGAAAAGCAGGTCGGCCTCGTGCTGTTTGGTAAAGGCAATATCGGTTCCCGCTGGCTGGAGCTGTTTGCGCGTGAACAGGAAACCCTTTCGGCGCGCACCGGGTTCGAGTTTATTCTCGCCGGAGTCGTGGACAGCCGCCGCAGCCTGCTCAGCTATGACGGGCTGGATGCCAGCCGTGCGCTGGCCTTCTTTGAAGATGAAGCCGTGGAGCAGGACCAGGAGTCGCTGTTCCTGTGGATGCGCGCCCATCCGTTTGACGATTTGGTGGTGCTGGATGTGACCGCCAGTGAAACGCTGGCGGCGCAGTATCTGGATTTCGCCAGCTACGGTTTCCATGTTATTGGTGCAAATAAAGTGGCGGGCGCGGCCAGCAGCGACAGCTACCGCCAGATCCGCGATGCCTTCGCTAAAACCGGGCGTCACTGGCTGTATAATGCCACCGTCGGGGCCGGACTGCCGGTCAACCATACGGTGCGTGACCTGCGTGAAAGCGGAGACAGCATTCTGTCGATCAGCGGTATCTTCTCCGGCACGCTGTCGTGGCTGTTCCTGCAGTTCGACGGTACGGTGCCGTTTACCGAGCTGGTGGATCAGGCCTGGCAGCAGGGGCTGACCGAGCCCGATCCGCGTGTCGATCTCTGCGGTCAGGATGTGATGCGCAAGCTGGTGATCCTCGCACGCGAAGCGGGCTACGATATTGAACCAGGCCAGGTGCGCGTTGAGTCACTGGTCCCGGCCAGCTATCAGTCCGGATCGGTCGATGACTTCTTTGAGAATGCTGACGAGCTGAATGACCAGATGGTTCAGCGTTTTGAGGCGGCTCAGGAGCTGGGTCTGGTGCTGCGTTACGTGGCGCGCTTCGATGCCAGTGGTAAAGCACGCGTCGGCGTGGAAGCGGTGCGCGACGATCACCCTCTGGCCGCGCTGCTGCCGTGCGACAACGTATTCGCCATCGAGAGCCGCTGGTATCGCGATAACCCGCTGGTGATCCGCGGGCCGGGTGCCGGGCGTGATGTGACGGCCGGGGCGATACAGTCCGACCTTAACCGCCTCGCACAGCTGCTGTAACTGGAGGGGCGGACCCTTTTGCCCGGTCCGCCCTCCGAACCCGTCTCTCACACGGGTCGCCCCTGTCGTTTTTTTCCTGCATGAATTTTATTCATCTTTCTTGAGCATTTGTCACGTCAGCCCATCATTTATCTGTTGACTGAATAACCGATTTGCGTCATTTTGAATGTCTGGACGTCTAAACGGATAGACGTTCAAGGCGGTAAGCCATTTTAAGCAGCGATCGATGAGGTAAACGGGTATGAGTTTTTTCCATGCAAATCAGCGCGAAGCATTGAACCAGAGTCTTGCCGAAATCAGCGGGCAGATTAATGTCTCATTTGAGTTCTTTCCGCCGCGCACCAGTGAAATGGAAGATACCCTGTGGAGCTCGATCGACCGCCTCAGCAGCCTGAAACCGAAATTTGTTTCGGTGACCTACGGGGCTAACTCCGGTGAGCGTGACCGTACCCACAGCATCATCAAAGGTATTAAGGACCGCACCGGTCTGGAAGCGGCTCCGCACCTGACCTGTGTCGATGCTACCCGCGATGAGCTGCGTAACATTGCCCAGGACTACTGGAACAACGGCATCCGTCATATCGTGGCGCTGCGCGGTGACCTGCCGCCGGGCAGTGGTAAGCCGGAAATGTACGGTGCGGATCTGGTGGCGCTGCTGAAAGAGGTCGGCGATTTTGATATCTCCGTTGCGGCCTATCCGGAAGTGCATCCGGAAGCAAAAAGCGCGCAGGCGGACCTGATCAACCTTAAGCGTAAAATTGATGCGGGCGCGAACCGCGCTATCACTCAGTTCTTCTTCGATGTGGAAAGTTATCTGCGCTTTCGTGACCGCTGCGTATCAACCGGTATTGACGTTGAAATTGTACCGGGCATTCTGCCGGTATCGAATTTCAAGCAGCTGCAGCGTTTTGCCGCTATGACTAACGTGCGCGTACCGGGCTGGATGACCAGCATGTTTGAAGGGCTGGATAACGATCCGGAAACCCGCAAAATGGTCGGTGCCAACGTGGCGATGGACATGGTGAAAATTCTCAGCCGTGAAGGGGTGAAAGATTTTCATTTTTACACGCTGAACCGCGCCGAGTTGAGTTATGCCATCTGCCATACGCTGGGCGTGCGTCCGGGTGTGGCCGTCGCCTGATAAGGTCAGCAGAAAAAAAGGACGCGTAAGCGTCCTTTTTTGTTTTGAAGGGCGGATCGTAGGGGCCGATCATTTTTTCCGATCGGCCCGTTTTGATGGTATCCACCGGCCATGATGACGATCATTTTTTCCGATCGGCCCCTACGCCGGGTTAACCGGTGTTACGCATCCCCGCGGCTACGCCGGCGATGGTCACCATCAGCGCCTGCTCAACGCGGGCATCCGGTTCATCACCGGCGGCTTCCTGCTGACGTGAACGGTGTAACAGTTCGGCCTGCAGGACGTTCAGCGGGTCAGTGTAGACGTTGCGCAGGGCAATCGACTCGGCAATCCACGGCTGGTCGGCCATCAGATGAGAGTCGTTGGCGATGGTCAGCACGGCTTTAATATCGGAGTCCAGCTGGTCACGCAGCTGTTTGCCCAGCGACCACAGCGATTTGTCGACCAGGCGCTGATCGTAGTATTCCGCCAGCCACAGGTCAGCCTTCGAGAACACCATTTCCAGCATGCCCAGACGGGTCGAGAAGAACGGCCAGTCGCGACACATGGTTTCCAGCGTTTCCTGGTGTCCATCTTCCATCGCTTTCTGTAACCCTGCACCGGCACCCAGCCAGGCGGGCAGCATCAGGCGGTTCTGGGTCCATGCGAAGATCCACGGAATGGCGCGCAGCGACTCAACGCCACCGGTCGGGCGACGTTTTGCCGGGCGCGAACCCAGCGGCAGCTTAGCCAGCTCCAGCTCCGGGGTGGCTGAACGGAAGTACGGCACGAAGTCCGCGTGTTCACGCACATAGCCACGGTACATGTTGCAGGACACCTCAGAAAGCTGGTCCATGATGCTGTTCCACTCAGGCTTCGGCTCAGGCGGTGGCAGCAGGTTGGCTTCGAGGATCGCTCCGGTATACAGCGACAGGCTGCTGATGGTGACTTCCGGCAGACCGTACTTGAAGCGGATCATCTCGCCCTGTTCGGTTACGCGCAGGCCGCCTTTCAGGCTGCCCGGAGGCTGCGACAGCAGTGCGGCATGAGCTGGCGCGCCGCCGCGACCAATGGAGCCTCCGCGTCCGTGGAACAGCGTCAGAACGATACCGGCTTTCTCGCAGGTTTTGATCAGCGCGTCCTGGGCCTGGTACTGCGCCCAGCTTGCCGCCATAACGCCCGCATCTTTCGCGGAGTCGGAATAGCCAATCATGACCATCTGCTTGCCCTGAATCAGGCCGCGATACCAGTCGATATTCAGCAGCTGGCTCATGACATCGTTGGCGTTATTCAGGTCGTCGAGCGTTTCAAACAGCGGCGCTACCGGCATGGCATAGGGGATCCCCGCTTCTTTCAGCAGCAGGTGAACGGCCAGAACGTCTGACGGCGTTTTTGCCATTGAGATCACATAGGCAGCAATCGAACCCTGCGGCGCGTCGGCGGCCACACGGCAGGTATCCAGCACTTCTTTGGTGTCGGCACTTGGCTCCCACTGACGTGGCATCAGCGGGCGTTTGGAGCTCAGCTCACGGATCAGAAACGCCAGTTTGTCAGCTTCTGACCAGCTTTCGTAATCACCGAGGCCGAGATAACGCGTAATTTCAGCGATCGCTTCGGTGTGGCGGGTGCTCTCCTGACGGATATCGATACGCACCAGCGGTACGCCAAAACACTTCACGCGGCGCAGAGTGTCGAGCAGCTGACCGTTGGCAATGATACCCATGCCGCAGGCCTGCAGGGACTGATAGCAGGTGTAAAGCGGTTCCCACAGCTGGTCGTTAGAGATCAGCAGGTTGGCCGGGCGCGGCAGACGTTCACCCTTCAGGCGACGCTCCAGATAAGCCTGAGTGCTCATCAGCTGACCGCGAAGATTTTTCATGATTTCGCGGTAAGGCTCCAGCGCTTCCGGATTGCCGCACAGCTCACGTACTTCCGGCGTGCATTCCGACATCGACAGCTCGGAAACCAGTACGGCAATATCACGCAGGAACAGATCGGTGGCTTTCCAGCGGCTGAGCTGCAGTACATGGCGGGTGATATCGGCGGTGACGTTCGGGTTGCCGTCGCGGTCACCGCCCATCCAGGAGGTAAATTTCACCGGCACAAAGTCAACCGGCAGGGTGTAACCGAAGGCCGCTTCTACCTGCTCATTCAGCTCGCGCAGGAACTGTGGTACGCCTTCCCACAGGCTGTTTTCCACCACAGCAAAACCCCACTTGGCTTCATCAACCGGTGTCGGGCGGTATTTGCGAATTTCATCGGTATGCCACGCCTGAGCCACCAGCTGACGCAGGCGGCGCATGATTTTTCCATGGTCATAGTCGGACAGATCGTTGTGATCCAGCTGCTGCAGGCAGCTGTTCACTTCCACCAGCTTGTGGATCAGCGTCCGGCGGGTGATTTCAGTTGGATGCGCGGTGAGGACAAGTTCGAGCGACAGGGATTCAATGGCTTCGCGAACGTCGGCTTCGGTCAGGTCTGGCTGCTGCTTCAGGCGGTCAAAGGTCTTTGCCAGCAGCTCCGGGTGGTTGGCACCTTCACCTTTGGGTGAAATGGTGTGGTACTGCTCGGCCACGTTGGTCAGATTGAGGAACTGGCTGAAAGCGCGGGCAACCGGCAACAGTTCGTCATTGGACAGGTTTTGCAGCGTGGTGAGCAGTTCCTGACGGTGGGCATCATTTCCCGCACGTGATGACTTAGAGAGCTTACGGATGGTTTCTACCCGGTCAAGGATGTTCTCTCCCAGTGCATCCTTAATAGTATCCCCGAGCAGTTTGCCGAGCATACTGACATTACTTCGCATTGCGGAATATTGTTCGTTCATATGATCCCTGACACCCTTCTTGTATTTGTCACTCTATTTCACCCTGATGGGCATAACGCAGCCTTTTATCTAGCCACGTAAAGAACCATTCGTCAATTGACTTAAATTGGCCGTAACGTGCCGCTAACTAGCGGGAATTTATGAAATTTAATTACAGTTGAGTGAGATAAGTTATTCTTATCATCAAGAATAATTGAAATCAGGGACAAACGGCTGTTTTCACAGCCGTTTGTTCGGTTTTTCATTTAGTGATGGCAAAAATGATGCACCACCTGGGCGATCAATTCGCGGGTCGGTTTAATAAACGCGGTATCGATAAATTCATCCGGCTGATGCGCCTGGTCGATCGACCCCGGTCCTAAAACCAGCGTCGGGCAGATTTGCTGGATGAAAGGGGCCTCGGTGCAGTAGTTCACCACTTCCGTTTCCGTACCCAGTAGTTTTTCCACAACCTGCACCAGCTGATGTTCGCGCGGGCACTCGTAGCCGGGAATAGGCGGATGCAGCTCCCCGACGGTCAGCCGACCCGGCCAGCGTGCACTGACCGGGGCCAGCGCATCATTCAGCAGCTCGTCAAGGTCGCTCAGCGTCAGGCCCGGCAGCGGGCGGATATCCATATGCAGTTCACAGCAGGCGCAGATGCGGTTGGCTGCATCGCCACCGCTGATATGCCCGAAGTTCATGGTCGGGTAGGGAATGGCAAAACCGTCGTGGTGGTAGCGCGCTTTGAGCGTGTTACGCAGCTCCATCAGCTGGGTGATTGACTCGTGCATCAGCTCGATGGCGTTGACGCCGCGCCCCGGATCGCTGGAGTGGCCGGACTGGCCCTGAACGCGGATAACGTTGGAAAGGTGGCCTTTATGGGCGCGCACCGGCTTCAGTGAGGTGGGTTCACCGATAATCGCGCAGTCCGGGCGCAGCGATGTCGATTCCGAGAAGAATTTCGCGCCGGCCATGGTGGTCTCTTCATCGGCGGTCGCCAGAATATAGAGCGGCTTTTTCAGGGCTGACACGTCAATATCACGCAGGGTGTCTAAAATGAAGGCGAAGAAGCCCTTCATATCGGCGGTTCCCAGACCGTAGAGCTTGTTGTCGTGTTCGGTCAGCGTGAAAGGGTCGCGCGTCCAGCGGCCATCATCGAAGGGAACGGTATCGGTATGACCGGCCAGCAGCAGGCCACCGGCACCCGCGCCGCTCTTCGCCAGCATGTTGAATTTGTTACGTGTGCCGGGCACCGGCTGAACTTCTACGCTGAAGCCCAGGTCGCGGAACCAGCCGGCGAGCAAATTGATTAAAGTCTGATTACTCTGATCGAGTGCGCTGTCGGTGGCACTGATTGATGGCGTTGCAATCAACTGGCGGTAAATCTCAATAAAAGGCGGTAATTTTGTCTTCACTGTTGACAGTCCTTGGGTTAGGATAGTATCAATATTCATGCACTAATAGTGAATAAAAATACAATATCAGCGACCAGATGGAAACCGAAAATTCTATCTATCACAGAGAGCGAGTTGAGTTAATGACCAATCCGTTAATTATCAAGTTAGGCGGTGTGCTGCTGGACAGTGAAGAGGCGCTGGAGCGTCTGTTTACTGCGCTGGTCAGCTACCGTACCACGCATCAGCGCCCGCTGCTGATCGTTCACGGTGGCGGTTGCCTGGTCGATGAACTGATGAGCAAGCTGTCGCTCCCGGTGAAGAAGAAAAACGGATTACGCGTCACGCCCGCCGATCAGATCGACATTATCACCGGCGCGTTAGCGGGTACAGCGAACAAAACGCTGCTGGCCTGGTCGAAAAAACATGGCATTGACGCCGTTGGCCTGTGCCTGGGCGACGGCGGCAGTGTTGAGGTGGCGCAGTTTGATGATGAACTGGGCCACGTGGGGCTGGCAACACCGGGTTCTCCACGCCTGATTAATACGCTGCTGGGCGCGGGCTATCTGCCCGTAGTCAGTTCGATTGGCATTACAGCCGATGGCCTGCTGATGAACGTCAACGCCGACCAGGCCGCGACGGCACTGGCCGCCACGCTGGGTGCGGATCTGATCCTGCTCTCTGACGTCAGCGGAATTCTCGATGCCAACAAACAGCGTATCGAAGAGATGACGGCCGAGAAAGCCGAGCAGCTGATCGCCGACGGGGTGATCACCGACGGCATGATTGTTAAAGTGAATGCCGCACTGGAAGCCGCCCGCACGCTGGGTCGCCCGGTGGATATCGCCAGCTGGCGCCATGCTGAACAGCTGCCGACCTTATTTAACGGGGTGTCCATCGGCACCCGTATCCTCGCTTAATCAGAAACGTTTTCAAGGGATTATCATGCAAGACAAAAGCATCAAAAAAATCGTACTGGCTTACTCCGGCGGTCTGGATACTTCGGCCATCATTCCATGGCTGAAAGAGAACTACGGCGGCTGTGAAGTGGTGGCATTTGTGGCGGATATCGGCCAGGAGCGTGGCGATCTGGAAGGCGTTGAGCAGAAAGCGTTGCAGTCCGGTGCGTCAGAATGCCACGTGGTGGACCTGCGTGAAGAGTTCATCAGCGAGTACGTTTATCCGGTGCTGCAGACCGGTGCCCTTTACGAAGGCACCTACCTGCTGGGAACGTCTATGGCGCGTCCGATCATTGCGAAAGCCCAGGTTGAACTGGCGCTGAAAGTGGGCGCTGATGCTCTGTGCCACGGCGCAACCGGCAAGGGTAACGACCAGGTGCGTTTCGAAACCACCTACACCGCGCTGGCTCCGCAGCTGAAAGTGGTGGCCCCGTGGCGCGAGTGGAACCTGCGTTCCCGTGAAGCCCTGCTGGATTATCTGAAAGAGCGTAATATCCCGACCACCGCGTCGCTGGAAAAAATCTACAGCCGCGACGAAAACGCGTGGCACATCTCTACCGAAGGCGGCGTGCTGGAAAGCCCGTGGAATGCCCCGAACAAAGATTGCTGGGTGTGGACCGTCGATCCGCTGGAAGCGCCGGACCAGCCTGAGCAGGTGACTGTCTCCGTTGAGAAAGGCCGCGTGGTTGCCGTCAATGGCGAAGCGTTAAGCCCGTTCGGCTGCCTGGACAAACTGAATGCTATCGGCGCCCGTCACGGCGTCGGTCGTATCGATATTGTGGAAAACCGTCTGGTCGGCATCAAGTCCCGTGGCTGTTACGAAACCCCTGGCGGCACCATCATGGTGAATGCGCTGCGTGCGGTTGAGCAGCTGGTTCTGGACCGTGACAGCTTCAAATGGCGTGAGCAGCTGGGCCTGGAAATGTCCTATGTGGTTTACGACGGCCGCTGGTTCGCACCGCTGCGTAAATCCATTCAGGCATCCGCCGCTGCGCTGGCAGAAGAAGTGAACGGTGAAGTGGTGTTGCAGCTATACAAAGGCCAGGTGACGGCGATTCAGAAGAAATCGGCTAACAGCCTGTACTCTGAAGAGTTTGCTACCTTCGGTGAAGACGAGGTTTACGACCACCGTCACGCGGGCGGCTTTATCCGTCTGTTCTCGCTCTCTTCACGCATTCGCGCGCTGAACGAGAAAAAATAAGACTTTCGGGCGAGGCATGCCTCGCTCCTACAGGCATTCGTAGGGGCGGCACCTGTGCCGCCCTTATTACATTTTTTGAATGGAGTACTCAACATGGCACTTTGGGGTGGACGGTTTACGCAGGCAGCAGATCAACGTTTCAAGCTATTCAATGACTCACTGCGCTTCGACTATCGTCTGGCAGAGCAGGACATCATCGGTTCCGTTGCCTGGTCCAAAGCGCTGGTGACGGTCAATGTGTTAACCGCAGACGAGCAGCAGCAGCTGGAAGGCGCGCTGAATGTTCTGCTGGAAGAAGTGCGTGCGAATCCACAGCAAATTCTGGAAAGCGACGCTGAAGATATTCACAGCTGGGTGGAAGGCAAGCTGATCGACAAAGTCGGTTCGCTGGGCAAAAAGCTCCACACCGGCCGTAGCCGTAACGACCAGGTCGCCACCGACCTGAAACTGTGGTGCAAATTGCAGGTCAGCGAACTGCTGATCGCCACGCGCCAGTTCCAGCAGGCGCTGATCGCCACCGCAGAAGCGAATCAGGATGCGGTGATGCCGGGTTATACCCACCTGCAACGCGCTCAGCCGGTGACGTTTGCGCACTGGTGCCTGGCTTACGTTGAGATGCTGGCACGCGATGAAAGCCGCCTGCAGGATACGCTGAAGCGCCTTGACGTCAGCCCGCTGGGCTGTGGCGCACTGGCCGGAACGGCCTATGAAATCGACCGTGAGCAGCTGGCAGGGTGGTTAGGGTTTGCCTCAGCCACCCGTAACAGCCTGGATACCGTTTCCGACCGCGATCACGTGCTGGAACTGCTGTCTGACGCGTCGATCGGCATGGTGCACCTGTCGCGCTTTGCTGAAGATCTGATCTTCTTCAACACTGGCGAATCCGGTTTTGTTGAGCTGTCCGATAAGGTTACTTCCGGCTCTTCACTGATGCCGCAGAAGAAAAACCCGGACGCGCTGGAGCTGATCCGTGGCAAAGTGGGCCGCGTACAGGGTGCGCTGACCGCGATGAGCATGACGCTGAAAGGTCTGCCGCTGGCGTATAACAAAGATATGCAGGAAGACAAAGAAGGGCTGTTCGACGCACTCGACACCTGGTCTGACTGCCTGCATATGGCGGCGCTGGTGCTGGAGGGTATTCAGGTGAAACGCCCGCGCTGTCAGGAAGCGGCCGAGCAGGGCTACGCTAACTCAACAGAGCTGGCGGATTACCTGGTCGCCAAAGGCGTGCCGTTCCGTGAAGCGCACCATATTGTCGGTGAAACGGTAGTGGAAGCGATTAATCAGGGCGTGGCGCTGGAAGCGCTGAAGCTGTCCGATCTGCAGAAGTTCAGCAGCGTGATTGGCGAGGATGTTTACCCGATCCTGTCACTGCAATCCTGCCTTGATAAGCGTAATGCGAAGGGCGGCGTTTCTCCACATCAGGTAGCGAAAGCGATTACCGAAGCGAAACAGCGCCTGGCGTGATGGTGTTGTCGGGCTGACCTTCTTTTCCGGTCAGCCCGTCATGCGTGCAGGGGACGAGCGGAAAAAAGGTCGCCCCTGGATTTGTTATGCCGCGAAAAACTGCTCTAAATCATCGCTGCCGCCAATGTGGCGCCCGCCGATAAACACCTGTGGCACGGTGGCCCGGCCGGTCACGGCGCGCAGGCTGACGGTGGTTGCATCCTGGCCCAGCACAATCTCTTCAAACTGAATTCCACGATCGATCAGCATCTGTTTGGCTTTCGCACAGAACGGACAACCCGGTTTGCTGAACAGAGAAACGGATTCCTGTACTTTATATTCCGGCGCGACATAGCGCAGCATGGTATCGGCATCGGAGACTTCAAACGGGTCGCCCGGCTTGTTTGGTTCGACGAACATCTTTTCAACCACGCCGTTACGCACCAGCATTGAATAACGCCATGAACGCGGACCAAAGCCGAGGTCGGCTTTCTCGACCAGCATCTCCATGCCACGGGTGAAATCACCGTTGCCATCGGGAATAAAGGTGATGTTCCCGGCGCGCTGATCGGCTTTCCAGGCGTTCATCACAAAGGTGTCGTTGACCGATACGCAAAGGATACTGTCCACGCCATGTTGTCTGAACACGTCCGACAGCTCGTTATAGCGCGGCAGATGGCTGGAAGAGCAGGTAGGGGTAAAGGCACCCGGCAGTGAAAAAACGATCACCGTTTTGTCTTTAAACAGCTCATCAGTGGTGACGTCGACCCAGCTGTCGCCCTGACGCGTGTGAAAAGTGACCTGCGGGATAGATTTACCTTCCTGACTTGCAAACATAAAAGACCTCTTGTTAGCGGAATGGATCGCCGGTTTTCGGCACGGGCACATTATTCATATTCAGGCTTGATAGGGATAATCGTTGGTTGCTATGCTATCTATCGTCACGGGCTATCGTGCAACAGAGGGTTAAGATGAACATTCGTGATCTGGAGTATCTGGTTTCGCTGGCGGAGCATCGCCACTTTCGTCGTGCAGCCGATGCCTGCCATGTCAGTCAGCCAACGCTGAGCGGACAGATCCGCAAGCTGGAAGATGAGCTGGGTGTGATGCTGCTGGAGCGTACCAGCCGCAAAGTGTTATTCACCCAGGCGGGCCTGCTGCTGGTGGATCAGGCGCGTACCGTGCTGCGTGAAGTGAAAGTGCTGAAAGAGATGGCCAGTCAGCAGGGCGAGGCGATGTCGGGTCCGATGCATATCGGTTTGATCCCGACCGTGGGTCCCTACCTGCTGCCGCAGATTATTCCCACGCTGCATAAAACTTTCCCGAAGCTGGAGATGTATCTGCACGAAGCGCAGACTCAGCAGCTACTGGCGCAGCTCGACAGCGGCAAGCTGGACTGCGCCATTCTTGCACTGGTGAAAGAGTCGGAAGCCTTTATTGAAGTGCCGCTGTTTGACGAGCCGATGAAGCTGGCGATCTACGCCGATCATCCGTGGCACGAGCGCGATCGCGTGCCGATGTCCGATCTTTCCGGCGAAAAACTGCTGATGCTGGAGGATGGTCACTGCCTGCGCGATCAGGCGATGGGCTTCTGCTTCCAGGCCGGAGCCGATGAAGACACGCACTTCCGTGCGACCAGTCTGGAAACGCTGCGCAATATGGTGGCGGCGGGCAGCGGAATTACGCTGTTGCCATCGCTGGCAGTGCCGAAGGAGAGAGTACGCGACGGGGTGTGCTACCTGGATTGTTATAAGCCAGTACCACAGCGCACCATCGCGTTAGTGTATCGCCCCGGTTCACCCCTGCGCGGCCGCTATGAGCAGCTGGCAGAGGAGATCCGTGAGCATATGCAGGGCGTGATGAACCGCGATGCGTTAAAACAGGCGGTTTAAGCCGTTCAGCGCTGCGACCCGGTAGGCTTCCGCCATCGTTGGGTAGTTAAAGGTGGTATTTACGAAGTACTCGATCGTGTTGCCACCGTTTTTCTGTTCCATAATCGCCTGACCGATGTGGATGATTTCCGCAGCACGTTCACCAAAGCAGTGAATACCGAGGATTTCTTTGGTCTCGCGGTGGAACAGGATTTTCAGGCTGCCGACGTTCATTCCGACAATCTGCGCGCGCGCCAGGTGTTTGAACTGCGCACGCCCCACCTCGTACGGCACTTTCATCGCCGTCAGCTGCTGCTCGGTTTTACCCACAGAGCTGATTTCCGGAATGGTGTAGATGCCGGTTGGGATATCTTCAATCAGGTGTGCGGTGGCTTCACCTTTAATCATCGCCTGTGCGGCAATACGGCCCTGATCGTAAGCCGCAGACGCCAGACTTGGGTAGCCAATGACATCACCCACCGCGTAGATATGCGGCTGTGCCGTCTGGTACATGCTGTTCACTTTCAACAGGCCACGCCCGTCCGCTTCCAGCCCGACGTTTTCCAGCGACAGCGAGTCGGTATTCCCGGTGCGTCCGTTGGCGTACAGCAGGCAGTCTGCCTTGAGTTTTTTGCCGGATTTCAGATGCATGATCACGCCATCTGCCACCCCTTCAATTTTCTCAAACTCTTCGTTATGGCGGATAACCACGCCATTGTTCCAGAAATGATAGGAAAGTGAGTCTGACATTTCCTGATCGAGGAACGCCAGCAGGCGGTCGCGGGTATTGATCAGATCAACCTTGACCGACAGACCACGGAAAATAGACGCGTACTCACAGCCGATCACTCCGGCACCGTAGATAATCACGTGGTCCGGTTCATGGTGCAGGTTGAGAATAGAGTCGCTGTCATAGATGCGCGGGTGGGTAAAGTCGACATCCGGCGGATGATAAGGGCGTGAACCGCAGGCGATGACGAATTTGCCGGCAGTCAGGCGCTCAACGGTTCCATCGTGGCTTTCAATTTCGATGGTGTTGGCATCAATGAAGCGGGCGTCACCCTGGAACAGTTCACAGTGGTTACGCTCGTAGAAACCCTGACGCATGCGGGTTTGCTGACTAATGACGTTTTCGGTGTGGTTAAGAATGTCGGCAAAAGAAGAACGCAGAAGACGTGTATGGTCGCTATACAGTGGGTTCTGGTTAAACTCAATAATGCGGCTGACAGCGTGGCGCAGTGCTTTTGAAGGGATGGTTCCCCAGTGCGTACATCCGCCGCCGATATTGTGGTAACGCTCAATTACGGCAATGCGCGCTCCCTGTTTCACCAGACCCATTGCGGCACCTTCACCGCCAGGACCTGAACCAATAACAATGGCGTCGTAATCATAAGACTGTTGCATACCAATACGTCCTATTTCTTATACAATTTTACAACGAGATTCTAACATCTCGCGGCTCAGTTCCCAATTCTAACCGTACTTTTTGCCATCAATTAGCAAAATAGGGAGTTCACAGGCGGTCACAAAGTTTGACCCACTGTACGCTGAAATTTTTGCTATAGTGCCCACTTGCAGGCTAAACAGGCACAATTATGGGCGTCAGAGCGCAGCAAAAAGAACGTACACGACGTTCACTTATCGAAGCGGCATTTAGTCAACTCAGTGCCGAGCGTAGCTTTGCCAGCCTCAGTCTGCGGGAAGTTGCCAGGGAGGCCGGTATCGCCCCGACGTCATTTTATCGTCACTTTCGTGATGTAGATGAGTTAGGGCTGACCATGGTGGATGAAAGCGGCCTGATGTTGCGCCAGTTGATGCGCCAGGCACGCCAGCGGATTGCCAAAGGTGGCAGCGTGATCCGCACGTCGGTTTCTACTTTTATGGAATTTATTGGCGATAATCCCAACGCTTTCCGCCTTTTACTGCGTGAGCGATCCGGAACCTCAGCCGCGTTTCGTGCCGCTGTTGCCCGTGAAATTCAGCATTTTATTGCCGAACTGGCCGATTATCTGGAAGTTGAAAACCGTATGCCGCGCAGCTTCACGGAAGCGCAGGCAGAAGCGATGGTGATCATCGTATTTAACGCCGGTGCAGAAGCGCTGGATATTGACGCCGGACAGCGACGTCAGCTTGAAGAGCGACTGGTTTTGCAGCTACGTATGATCTCGAAAGGGGCATACTACTGGTATCGGCGCGAGCAGGAGAGGCTGGCGGTGACGCTGGAATCCAAAGACTAAGAGCCTGATGGGATAGGCTTTAAAAGGGTGGTGACATGAATTTAGCTACGGGCCGGGACAAGGGAACACTGTTGTTGACCTTTATTACCGGACTTTCGATCAACGGTTCCTTTTCTGTCCTGTTTAGTTCACTGGTGCCGTTTTCAGTTTTCCCGTTGATTACACTCGGCCTTGCCGTCTGGTGTCTGCATCAGCGTTACCTGAATCGAGCGATGCCTGACGGCATGCCCTCGCTGGCCGCCGCTTTTTTCCTGCTGGGTATTCTGGTGTACAGCGCCATCGTTCGGGCGGCCTATCCGGACATTGGCTCCAACTTTGTGCCGACCATCCTGATGGTGGTGGTGGTATTCTGGATTGCGATGAAATGGCGCGCGCGCAAAAATAGCCAGTAAAACAAGGCCGGACGACGAGTATCGCCCGGGCCTGCGCTAGCGGCGGGTGAGTAACACGCCGCACTCCATATGATGCGTGTACGGGAACTGGTCGAACAGCGCCAGGCGCGTAATCTCGTGGGTGGCTGACAGCGTGGCGAGGTTATCGCACAGCGTTGTCGGGTTGCAGGAGATATAAAGGATGCGCGGGTAAGCCTGTACCATCTTCACCGTTTCGTCATCCAGACCGCTGCGCGGCGGATCGACGAAAATGGTTTCACACTCATAGCTGGTCAGGTCAATGCCTTCCAGTCGTCTGAAGCTTCTCTCGCCGTTCATCGCCTGGGTAAACTCTTCTGCCGCCATGCGGATAATCTGCACGTTATCGATCTGATTTACGGCGATATTATATTGTGCCGAGGCGACTGACGGCTTGGCGATCTCGGTCGCCAGCACCCGACGGAAGTTGCGCGCCAGCGCCAGCGAGAAGTTGCCGTTGCCGCAGTACAACTCCAGCAGGTCGCCACTGGAATTGCGCGTGGTGTCCAGCGCCCACTCCAGCATCTGCACATTCATCGCCGCGTTCGGCTGAGTGAAGCTGTTCTCCACCTGGCGATAGGTCATCTCCCGGCCATCCACGGTCAGCCGCTCATCGACGAAATCCTGATCGAGACAGATTTTGGTTTTGGTGGCGCGACCAATCAGATGCAGATCGAAACCTTCCGCACGCAGCGCATCGCGCAGCAGCGTGGCTGCCTGCTGCCATTCTTCATCCAGCTTACGGTGATACAGCAGCGAGACCACTACCTGGCCGCTGACTGTGGAGAGATAATCGATCTGGAAAAGTTTAAAGCGCAGCGTCCGCTGGTCGCGTACCGCCTCAATCATACGGGGCATCAGGCGGTTAATCAGTTCGCTGGCCGCCGGGAAACTATCAACCCGGATGCGGTTGTGCGTCTCCTGATCGAAAATAATATGGTACAGGTCATCACCGTCATGCCAGATACGGAACTCGGCACGCATCCGATAGTGGCTGACCGGTGAACGGAAGACTTCGACATCGGGAGCGTTAAACGCAGACATCATGGATGTCAGTCGTGTCACTTTCTCGGCGAGTTGGTCATCGTATTGTTCAATTGGCAGCTGTTCGGGTGTCATGGTCATTCCTGAGTATTTGGCGATAATAGCCGGGCGATTGTAGGGATTCTTTAACTCATGTCCAGCGTTGTTCACTATTCGTCCATTATGGATGTCTGGATATCTGGACTTCTAACATATTTGTACATAAAATGCCGCTTCCGGCCTCCCAACGAGTTAAAAGGGAATCCAGTGTAAATCTGGAGCTGACGCGCAGCGGTATAGAATGTCGTGACAATAGCGTAACGCAGACACTGTCTCTGGACGGGAAGTCATTGCCACTCAACGATTCTGAGCCCGAAGACCTGCCGGTTAACGTCGCATTTCTTACGATCATCGCGTGCTATCGATCGTATGCCTGCGGCATCCTGCACCTCTTTCGGATGCTAGTTCATGCTTACAACAAAAAACACGCTGCTGGCGTTTAGCGCCACGGCTATTTCCCTCTGGGCGCAAAACGGCTTTGCACAGGACAGTGATAATCAACTGGTAGTGACGGCGAACCGTTTTGCTCAGCCGGTTTCGACCGTGCTGGCGTCAACCACGGTAGTGACGAAACAAGAAATTGACCTCTGGCAGTCCAAAAACCTGGTAGAGGTCATGCGTCGCCTGCCGGGTGTCAATATTGCTCAGAATGGCGGTATTGGTCAGAGTGCCTCAATGTATATCCGTGGTTCGGAAGCGCGCCACACTTTAGTCCTTATTGATGGCATCCCGATGGCTAAACCGGGGATTACCGGCAACCCTGATTTTAATCAAATCCCCATTTCTCTTATTCAGCGTATTGAGTTTATTCGTGGCCCGCGTTCAGCGGTATACGGCGCTGATGCGATCGGGGGCGTCATCAATGTCATTACACAAAATAGTGAGAACGCCGCCAGTATTACTGCTGGTCTGGGTTCAAACCACTATCAGGAATACAGCGGCAGCCTCAATCAGAATGTGACGGATAAAACGCGTGTGACGGTGGCGGGGTCCTATCAGGACACCAGGGGTTATAACATTCAGCCTGACACCGCTTATGCGACGGACCGCGATCGTGATGGCTGGAGCAATAAATCGTTCTGGGCCGGGGTCGAGCACCAGTTTAACCAGAACTTCTCCGGTTTTTTCCGCGGCTACGGCTACGGTGCGGGCAGCGATTATGATGCAGGTGCCCCGACCGGTCAGGATGAGCAGCAGATTTATAATCACAGCTACGATACCGGTCTGCGCTTTAATCTTGGTGACTACTCTTCGCAGCTGATCGCCAGCTATCAGAAGTACAAAGTCTGGAACTATGTCAGCAGTGAAGGGCGTTATGGTAACAACAACAGTCTTGATGACATGGAGCAGCGCAACCTGCAGTGGGGCAACTCCTTACGCGTCGGGCAGGGTATGGTCAGCGCCGGTCTGGACTGGCAGCAGCAAAAGCTGACCTCTAAAGGTTTACCTTTCGGTGCGGCAGAACAGGTTTCAGATGACTATAAGCAGGATAACACCGGGGCTTACTTAACGGCTCAGCAGCAGCTGGGGACAGTCACGTTAGAAGGTTCCGTGCGCGGTGACGATAACCAGGACTTTGGCACACACGGTACCTGGCAAGCGGCGGCTGGCTGGGAATTTGTTCCTGACTATAAAGTTACGCTCTCTTATGGCACGGGTTTCCAGGCGCCGACGCTGGCCCAGCTCTATGGACAGACGCGCTACGATATTGCCTCGAACCGCAATCTGAAGCCGGAAGAGTCAAAACAGTGGGAAGCCGGGCTGGAAGGTTTGACCGGGCCGTTAAGCTGGCGCCTGGCGGCCTATCGTAACCAGATCGACAATCTTATTGATTATGCTTCCGATCCGGTCACTTTCGCTGGCGGCTATTACAATATTAAGGCCGCCACGTTGAAAGGGGTGGAGTGGACGGGCGAGTTTGATACTGGCCTGTTCCATCATCAGATTACGCTGGAATACCTGGATGCGCGTCGTGATTCTGACGATGAAGTTCTGGGACGCCGTGCTAAGCAGCAGGCTAAATATCAGATCGGTTTCAACGTTTACGATTTCGATGTGGATGCGATTTATCAGTACGTTGGTAAACGCTTTGATAACAACACCAGTGAGTTCACGTCGGAGCAACGTCGTTTACCGGGTTACAGCACGGTGGATCTCGCCGTTTCGTATCCAGTCACATCCCATCTCACCGTTCGTGGTAGAATTGCCAACCTGTTCGATAAAGATTACGAGACAGCGTATGGCTATGAAACCCCTGGACGGGAATACTACCTCAGCGGCAGCTACAACTTCTAAAGGCCGCCCCACCGTGCTGGTGTTTGACTCCGGCGTCGGTGGGCTTTCAGTCTATGATGAGATCCGCAAACTTTTGCCGGATCTCCATTATCTCTACGCTTTCGATAACGTCGCTTTCCCTTATGGCGAAAAGTCGGAAGCATTTATCGTTGAGCGCGTGGTGGCCATTGTTGAAGCGGTCACCCGTCGCTATCCCCTTGCTCTGGTGGTGATTGCCTGTAACTCGGCAAGTACCGTGACGTTACCTGCTCTGCGTGAGCGCTTTGCGTTTCCGGTTGTCGGTGTCGTTCCTGCGATTAAGCCCGCGGCGCGTCTGACGCGCAACGGCGTGGTGGGCCTGCTGGCGACGCGGGGTACGGTAAAGCGTCCTTATACTCATGAGCTGGTGGCGCGTTTTGGCAGTGAGTGTAAGACCGAGATGCTGGGGTCGGCTGAGCTGGTGGAGCTGGCGGAAGCTAAGCTGCATGGTCAGCCTGTAGCTATAGAAGACGTAAAACGTATTCTGCAACCGTGGCTGCGTATGCAGGAGCCGCCGGATACCGTAGTGCTGGGCTGCACACACTTTCCGCTTATCAGTGAGGAGCTGCAGCAGGTGCTCCCGGAAGGTACCCGTTTAATTGATTCTGGTGCAGCTATTGCCCGTCGTACTGTGTGGTTGCTGGAAAATGAGTCCCCTGAGGCTTTTTCCCCGGATGAGAATATGGCGTTTTGCATGGACATCACGGAACAGGCAGTACAATTAATGCCCGTTTTACAACGCTATGGCTTCGGAAAGCTCGAAAAACTGACCCTTCCAGGGACTTTAGCGTAAAAAAACGCCACTCAGAAAGTTTTTTGCAATTTGCCCTTGTCAGCCGCCAGAAAATCCCTATACTGCGCCTCCACTGACACGGAACAACGGCTTACAGGCCACCGGGTCAGCAGCGTCAGGTAACTGATAGCGCCGGAAAAACTTCTCAAAAAGAAGTTGACTCCGAAGGAGGAAAGCGTAATATACGCCACCTCGCGACAGGAAGCTCCGGCACTGTTCGCAACGCTCTTTAACAATTTATCAGACAATCTGTGTGGGCACTCGCAGGATTGATATCAGTCACCTCCGGGTGACAAAAAATATCAAGTCTTAAGAGTGAACACATAATGAAATTCATTATGACG
>NZ_JBDFQT010000010.1:0-109213 GCF_039675725.1 Erwinia sp. Eh17-17
CGGGGACAGTTACTGTGGTACAGCTCTTAATGATCTGGCCGGGAAGAATCAGACGGTAGCAGACAGCGTGAAAGCGCTGATGCAAAGCGAAACCTGGTCAGCAGTCGCCGACACAATCAAACAGGCGTCTGAAGGCAATCAGGCAGCGCTGGAAGCCACAGGCGGGATGGTGGCGGGTATATTCCTGCCAGGTAAGAAAGTCCCGAATATTGGAACCGTTATTGTCTCTGATAGTATCGCCTTTAGTGCCAAACAGTTAGATAAGAAGTTTAAACATGCTTCTGATTTTGGCGTGGTAACTACTAAAAAAAATGGTGATACCATTACTCAATATCAAACAGCGATCAAGTCACACTTAGATAATAAAAATACTTATGAACACGGAACATACTTGTCAGTTCCAGATTCGAAAGTGTTCTTTAACCCGCAAACTAATAATGTCGTTGTGGTTGATAAAAAAGGTAATTTTGTCAGCGGGTGGAAACTTGACCCCCAAACAAAACAGTATGAAAACTTCATGAATAACGGGACATTAAGATGAGCCAATCACTTAAGAACTATATTGATAGTTTTATCTCCAAGGATATAAATGCTGACTGCTTTGCAGACGCTTATATGATGAAGTGGAAGATAGAACGCGATAGTAATTTACTTGTACAAGATGATGATAACTTAAGCGAATTGTTATCCAGCGTATTTTGCATCGCTGATATGTATAATCAAGATGATGATCGTGAAGAGTATGAGTTTAATGAAGAGCAGCTTCGGCATGAAATAAACAAACTCATAATCACTTATAATAATTAAAAGAAAATCCCGCCCTTATCAGGCGGGATCTTCGCTACTTCAGTTCCCGTGCATGATACCCGCTGTTGCGTTTAAACTTCGGCACGTCACAGGTGTTGTGTAACGCTCCCGGAAATTCCTTCAGCCACTGCGCCACCTTCCTGCGGTTAATCGGCACCACGTTCAGGCCCTCGATGCAGCCCCAAAGCTCGTGGATTTCCTGGTGGTGATCACGATGCAGTCCGGCATCGCGATGATAATGTTAAGCAAAGTACTGTGCTGATGACTGTGCGCGGTGATGTTAACCGGGGCGGTAGCGTGTCCGGGGGTGAAAAGGCGCGTCTGGGCAAAAGCAGCGGTCCCGAAAGTGCGTGACTCACAGAGCAGAACTCATCAAAAGCTCGTGTGCAAACAAAAGAGGAGTTCATGAATGAATTTGGAAAATAATTATCAGGGGTTGCTCAGAGCGCTTTTTGATGGTGAAAAGGCAATAGCTGTTTTTGTGGTTAAAGGAAATAACTATTATGTTGTTGATAATAAAGAAAATTATTGCATCGATGTGAGGCCGGAATATAAGTCCTATATTGAAAAGGGGCTTATGAGTGAATCTCTTTATGATGAAGCTATAAGACTGTTCAGGAATGGGGTGCCTGTTCTGACAGAAGATAATTTTCATGAGTATATTATGAAAAACAATGTCGCAACTTATTCAGTTGAAGACATGAAAAGGTTCTTTATATCAGGGCAGTCAGAATCTTATCTATGTAATTTTTATGATTATGTTGAAAGGTTTTTATCAGTGTTAACAGATCCTGTTTCAGATGAATGGGATCAGTGGAAAATGCGATTACCTAAGTTCTATATTAATTTTGATAAAAGAATATATCGTCATACTGATGGGGAGCGAAGTCACGAAACATCTGTACCATCAGACTGGAATGCTCAGGCTAAGAGTGATTTTGGTTTATTCATTCCAGATAAAGAACAATACTGGCTGATTGATGGTATGAATTTTTGGAAATTACAAATGTAGTATAACCCCGGTTAACGGATGCAATGATTAAGCCCTGAAATAGCTCAGCAGGAAGCTATTGATATTTTAAATAAATACCCGATGACAAAAGGAAGCGTTACGTGGTCAGCAATAAAACATTCAGATTATGAGAGTATTAATGCTCTGCTGAGCGCATATCATATCGAAAATGATCATACAACCTTTATTCCCCACTGACATGTTTTGTTTAGGGATAAACCCATAATCTGAAATAAAAACCCCGCCCAGCGTACTGTCCGTATCAGACAGCATAAGCCCTTGTTGTTATAGCGGAAAAATCACGACAGCACGACAGTCAGTCTGTTAAGAAGAAGGTATAATCTTGCTGAGTGCCATCCGCTAGCAACGGAAATAATGCGTTGTTTAGCGGGCAGAACGGAGTAGAGGATTGATATGACCCGAAGATTTGCATTCACAAATAAGAAATTGCGGGGCATCCCGCGCCGGTTACGCTCATTGAAACGATGGACGGAATCCTGCGAATCTTTCTTTCCTGATATTTCTGACGATGACTATAAGGCCGGTTACTGGAACGAGAAAATTCCAGTGGATATGGCCCTGGTACAGGGAAAACAGACTCATGCCGGCATCCAGTCGCTTTGCGCACAGGCCCTGATTGATGCTGCTTATAAGATTTATCACGCCAAACCTGCTGATGATGATGTCAGGGTGACCTGCTGTATTGTGCTACCCGATATGTTTGCCAGTGAATTATGCCTGTTCACAGCCGAAGAGTATTACAACCTGCATACCACGGTAGGAACAAGCCGGTTTGGTGAAATCACATTACTTCACGATCGCAGCCTGGCGACAGAGTGGTCTCTGCATCTTCCTGATGGCTTTTCCGAGCTGGGTGTTCTGAGAACCGAAGTGACTGAAGAGGGGAACGTGTATTGTTCAGAACACTGGTATCTGGGTGAAGTGGGGCCGCGACACCGAACTCTTTAGCGGGGCGGCAGACTCACCCCTTAACCTGTCCGTCATATCTCTGGCAGCGTTAAGGGGGAAACTCATTTTTTACAGGCTGTTAATTATTCTCTTTCTCTTGTGCTTCTTCACCTTCTTGCTCTTCACCGCCGCCCGAAATAAAATCAGACAGCTTCATCTCGCCCAGCTCATTCATCTTTTTCTTTGCGTCTTCCAGCGGCTGTACCGCATTCAGTTCGGCGACTTTGGCATCGGCCAGGTCCGTCGCCTGTTTTCTGGTTTCATCCCACTGGGTTTGCGCAGATTCCACCAGGCTGGAAGTGCGCTTGTCCGCCTCTTCTTTAATATTCTCTTTTGTTGCGTCATCACAGGCTGAAATTAATGTCATCATTGCCGTTAAGGCGAGAATGCCAAACTTATTCATCATATTAACCTTTATTAAACCTTAGTCAGATGCCGCTCAGGACGGGGCAAAAACAGTAATTGCATGTGCTTTAATGGCAAACCGGGCAGGCGTCTGCCCGATCAGTTCGCCATCGGCGTTAATATCATGGGGGCGTCGTGTACTCAGCGTCATGGCGGTGGTGGATATCGTACGCACTTTGCGCCAGCGGCCGTGGGTGCCGCGCCGCAGGGCGGGAAGCAGAGCAATCATCTCCCACCAGTGCGCCACTTCCAGGCTGTACACATCCAGGCGGCCGTCGTCGGGGGCTGCGCTCTGCTCCACCGTCATACCGCCGCCGTAAAAGCGGCCGTTGCCGACGGAAACCTGCACGGTTTTCACCCTCTCAACGATGCCGTCATGCTCCAGCGTGGCGCTGAACGGGCGGCTCTGCTTCAGCAGCCTGAACGCCGCCAGCGCATAGCCAAAGGTGCCCCAGCGTTTCTTGGATTCTGCGGTTAAGTGGTGTGCCAGCGTGGCGGAAAAGCCGATGCTGGAAACGTTGAAAAACAGGTGGCCGTTGACCTCGCCCAGGTCGACGGGGCGCTGATGCCCGGCGGCAATCACGCTGACCGCCTGGGTCAGGTTGTTGGCGATGCCAAGAGTGCGGGCGAAATCGTTGGCGGTGCCCAGCGGCAGCACACCCAGAGGCAGACCGCTGTGCATCAGCCCTTTCGCGGCGGCGTTCAGGCTGCCGTCCCCGCCGCCGACAATCACCAGATCGATGCGGTCAGCGTAGTCGAGTATTATCTCGCTGCTGTCACGCCTGTCGCCGGGTTCAGGTTCAATCACCTGAATTCCCTGTGCGATTAATTGTGATATTGCCTGCTGTTTATTCGCCTTTCCATTGCGGGA
The DNA here is from genome assembly GCF_039675725.1 of Erwinia sp. Eh17-17. Lineage (NCBI taxonomy): Bacteria > Pseudomonadati > Pseudomonadota > Gammaproteobacteria > Enterobacterales > Erwiniaceae > Erwinia > Erwinia sp. Eh17-17. The sequence goes on from NZ_JBDFQT010000010.1 coordinate 4,065, forward strand.
ATTTTCATTAATCAGTAACAATCCGATTGGCTTTCCCTGAATATTTTCGTTGTTAATGCTCATCGTTATTTTCTCAGGTGGTGAAGCACAATTTGTGGAGGGTTGATGAAATCACAAAAAATTACGACGAGGCAATCCGCATTTCTTAATTTTACATTTATAGATAAATAATGACGCCGCCGCACCGGTCACGCGCGAAATAAAACCTAAAACCGATGAGAGTTTTTTCTGTAATAAATCTGTCATATTTTCCGGCTGCCGCTGAATGTTATTTTCTATTTTCCGGCCTCTTACTGGCGCGGGCGGCAATCATCAACGGTTATGACGATGCGCGGGTGATAACTTTTTCTTATGACCTGGTGGCGGTTTTTTTGCGCGTCAGCGCAGTGTTTATGCTGTCTGGCGACTTGTCCGCCGCTTTTCCCGAAACTTTACGGGTCATAAGTTTTTTGTTGTACACATAAAAGCCAGTGATATAGTCGCTGAGGTACAACATCATCCCTCTGATTACCCTAACAATACTTAACAACATCAGGGTTAGATCATTTCGCACAAGGAATCAGTCATGACAGCGTTTCACTCTCTGGAGTCGTTTCTCACCTCCGTTCAGCAGCGCGACCCGCACCAGCCGGAATATCTGCAGGCGGTGCGTGAAGTGTTCACCTCTCTGTGGCCGTTCCTGGAACGTCACCCGCAGTATCAGCAGCAGAGCCTGCTGGAGCGTCTGGTAGAGCCGGAGCGTGTGATCCAGTTCCGCGTAGCCTGGACGGATGACAGCGGGCAGGTGCAGGTGAATCGCGCATGGCGCGTGCAGTTCAGCTCGTCCATTGGCCCCTATAAAGGCGGCATGCGCTTCCATCCGTCAGTGAATCTGTCGATTCTCAAATTCCTCGGCTTCGAGCAGACGTTTAAAAATGCCCTGACGACCCTGCCAATGGGCGGTGGTAAAGGAGGGTCTGACTTCAACCCGAAAGGGAAAAGCAGCGCGGAAGTGATGCGCTTCTGCCAGGCGTTGATGACGGAGCTGTATCGTCACCTGGGGCCGGATACCGATGTGCCTGCCGGTGATATTGGCGTAGGTGGCCGTGAAGTGGCGTATATGGCCGGAATGATGAAGAAGCTGTCGAATAACACCGCCTGCGTGTTTACCGGCAAAGGTCTGTCGTTTGGCGGCAGCCTGATCCGCCCGGAAGCCACCGGCTACGGCCTGGTGTACTTCACCGATGCGATGCTGAAACGTCATGGCCTCGGCTTTGAGGGCAGCACCGTTGCGGTATCCGGCGCGGGCAACGTGGCGCAGTACGCCATCGAAAAAGCCATGGAGCTGGGCGCGCGCGTGCTGACTGCCTCTGATTCCGGCGGTACTGTGGTGGATGAAGCCGGGTTTACCCCGGAAAAGCTGGCGCATCTGGCGGAGATTAAAAACGTGCGTTACGGCAGCGTGGAAGATTACGCGCGTGAACGTCACCTCGTTTATCTTGCCGGGCAGCAGCCGTGGAGCGTGCCGGTGGATATCGCCTTACCGTGCGCGACCCAGAACGAGCTGGACCTGCCGGCCGCCCGTCAGCTGATTGCCAACGGCGTGAAAGCCGTCGCTGAAGGGGCCAACATGCCGACCACTATCCAGGCGACCGATGCGTTCCTTGATGCGGGCGTGCTGTTTGCGCCGGGCAAAGCGGCCAATGCCGGAGGCGTCGCCACATCCGGGCTGGAGATGGCGCAGAACGCAGCACGCCTGAGCTGGAAGGCCGAGAAAGTGGATGTTCGTCTGCAACACATCATGCTGGATATCCATCACGCCTGCGTTGAGCACGGCGGGGAAGGGAAGCAGACCCACTATGTCCACGGTGCGAATATCGCCGGGTTTGTGAAAGTGGCCGATGCGATGCTGGCACAGGGCGTGTTGTAACGCCGGTATTGTCAGGTGTTTTATGGGCGGACCTTCTGTACGGGTCCGCCCCCTGATGACTCCCGATAAAAATTTGCCGGGATACCCCGGCGGTCGCCCCCTACGAAACCGTAACGACTGCGTGCTGTTCACGGCGCTGCTTCACCCGCCAGACCCATGCCAGCAGAATAAACCACAGCGGCATCGCGCACAGTGCGGTCAGGGTATCCGGGTCAAACACCATCACCACCAGTGAAAACAGAAAGAACAGCAGCGTTACCCAGCTCATCACAATCCCGGCGGGCATTTTAAACGTCGAACGCTGGTGCAGCGCCGGGCTGCGTTTGCGGTACACCAGATACGCCACCAGAATCATCCCCCAGGTATAAATCACCAGAATCGCCGCCAGCGTCGATACCACGGTAAACAGCGTCATCACGTTCGGCACCAGGAACAGCAGCAGCGTCCCGCTCAACATGCAGCAGCAGGAGAACAGCAGGCTGCGCACCGGAATGCGCGTGGTGCGCGACAGAATACGAAACTGCCAGTGAGCGTGCTGCTCCAGCGACAGGCCGTACAGCATACGCGTACTGGAGTAGACCCCGCTGTTGGCGGAGGACATCGCCGATGTCAGCGCCACGAAGTTAATCACCGCAGCGGCGGCCGGCAGCCCGGCTTTGGCGAACAGCGTGACGAACGGGCTGGTCTCCGGCGAGATATGCTGCCATGAGGTGACGGCGATAATCACCACCATCGACAGAACATAAAAGATAATAATACGCAGCGGGATTGCTCTGATGGCCTTCGGCAGCACCTTCTCCGGCGAGCGGGTTTCCGCGCTCATGGTGCCCAGCAGTTCGATGCCGGTGTAAGAGAAAATAGCGATCTGGAAACCGGCGAAAAAGCCGACGATACCGTGCGGCATAAATACCGCCGGGTCGCTCAGGTTGTTCAGCGAGGCGGTCACCCCATCCGGCGAGGTCCAGCCGCTGGCAATCATCCAGATGCCGGTGGCGATCAGCGCGACAATGGCGATCACTTTAATAATCGCAAACCAGAACTCGGCTTCGCCGAACATTTTCACCGACAGCAGATTAAACAGGCACAGCAGCCCGAGGGTGAACAGCGCCGGGATCCACGGTGACAGCTCGGGCAGCCAGAACTGCATATAGCCGCCGCACACCACCACATCGGCAATGCAGGTCACCACCCAGCTGAGCCAGTAAGACCAGCCGAGGAAGAAACTGGCCTTCGGGCCAAGGTAGTCGGAAACAAAATCGGCGAAGGAACGGTAATCCAGCCGGGTCAGCAGCAGCTCACCCATTGCGCGCATCACCATATACATAAAGAAGCCCACCACCACATAGGTGATGAGGATCGAGGTGCCGGAGACGGCAATGGTTTTGCCCGCCCCCATAAACAGCCCGGTGCCAATCGCACCCCCCAGGGAAATCAGCTGGATATGGCGCGAACTGAGGCCACGATGCAAATTTTGCGGTGCATCTGTTTGGTCAGACATAGCATTCCTCTCAACATCGTCTTTTTAGCAGGCAAAACCTCCCTGACCCGGATAAAGATCAGGGCGACACGTCAAGGGGTAATGGGCAACTGGCGTTCATGCTGGCGCTGCGCTGTAACAATGTCAACACGCTGAAATCCTCATTTATTCACTTTTTGATCGCATTCAACTTTTTGAAAAACAGAGGAAAATATTTTTATATGCACGCTGAGTGAATAAAGAATGCATAGATAAGCTTTTCCTATAGGTTAATAAAAAGTTAAATATTTATTCATTTTTCCCGGCCGTCGCGAACAAAAAAAAGATTCGCAGGCTGGAATAAACGGCCCTGTCCGTTATGGCATCGCTGTTCATGTCACAACCTGACGGTTTTTCATAACCCGGCGCTGGCCCTGGCGCAGACCCCTCAGGTACAATCGCCGCTGCTAAAAAAATGAGCTATGGAGAGGCAGTCATAAGATGCAACACACCCTGACCCTGCAACAACTGGGCGATCTTGTCGGCTCAGACAATCTGATCACCGACAGCTATCAGAAAGCGTATTACTGCAAAGGCTTCCGCGTGGGCCACGGCGATGCGCTGGCGGTGGTGCTGCCGGAAACGCTGCTGCAACTGTGGCAGGTGCTCAGGGTATGCCAGCAAAATGACACCATTATCCTGATGCAGGCTTCTAATACCGGGGTGACCGGCGGCTCCACGCCGCACGGCGATGACTATGACCGGCCGCTGGTGATTGTCAGCACGCGCAGGATTAAAGGCGTGCAGGTGATCGATGATGCCCGGCAGATTATTGCCTTCCCCGGCAGTACCCTGACTGAACTGGAAGAGAGCCTGAAACCGTGGAATAAAGAACCCCATTCGGTGATCGGCTCCTCCTGCATCGGTGCGTCGGTGGTGGGCGGGATCTGCAATAACTCCGGAGGGTCGCTGTTGCAGCGCGGCCCGGCGTTTACCGAAAAATCCCTGTTTGCGCAGATCGACGATCGCGGCCAGCTGCACCTGATTAACCATCTCGGCATTGACCTGGGGCAGACCCCGGAAGAGATCCTCACCCGGCTGGAAGCGGGAGACTACACCACCGGCACCACGCCGGACTGGGAAGGGAAAATCTGGGCCGATGACTACGCGGCGGTGATCAAAGATGTCGATGCCACCACCCCGACGCGCTTCAACGGCAATCCGCAGTATCTGCATGACAGCGCGGGCTGCGCCGGGAAAGTGATCGTTTTCGCCGTCCGTCTCGCCACCTTCGACGCCACGCCGCAGGAAGATACCTTCTATATTGGCACCAACGATGAGCAGGTGCTGCTTGACCTGCGTCGCTATCTGATTGAACAGCTGGAGACGCTGCCGATTCAGGCGGAATATATCCATCGCAACGCCTTCCGCCTGACCCTGCGCTATGCCCGCCATATGTTCCTGTCGATCAAACGCTTCGGACCTGCGGCGCTGCCGGAGCTGATGCGAAAAAAAGCGGCGTGGGATGCGCGGGTGAAGAAGCTGCGGCTGCTGCCGGCCAATACCATCGACCGGCTGATCCAGTGGGGCAACCGCATCACACCGTCCACCGTGGCACCGCGCCTGCTCTCTTATCATCGTCGCTATGAGCATCATCTGATGATCAAACTGGCGCGTGATGAGGTCGCGGCAATGAGCCGCCTGCTGACGGCGTTCTTCGCTGCACGCAACGGTGACTGGTTCCACTGTACAGAGGCAGAGCAAAAAGATGCGTTCCTGGTGCGGTTTGGCGTCGGGGCCTGCACGGTGTTCTACTGCGATCGTGCGGGGATTAACACCGATGAGCGGCTAATCGCCTTCGATGTGGCGCTGCGCCGTAACGATGACCAGTGGCTGATCCGCCTGCCGCCGGAACTGCAGGCGCAGGTGCTGGAAGACTCCTGCTGTGGGCACTTTTTCTGCCTGGTAAACCATCAGGACTACATTCTTAAGCCGGGCGTGGATGGCGCACAGTTCAAAGCGGATGTGCTGGCTTATCTTGACCAGCGCGGGGCGAAATATCCGGCCGAACACAATATTGGCCACCTTTATCACGCCTCCGACGCGCATCAGCGCCACTTCCATCAGCTTGACCCGACCAACAGCTGCAATCCGGGCATTGGCAAAACCAGCAAGAAGAAGCACTGGGCCTGAACCTGCTGCGGGCGTTGCCTGTGCAACGGTTGCAGGACGTGCCGCGCAACGCGGCATAAACAGTTACTAAAAAAACCGCTGCACAGAGCCGCAGACGCTGGATTAGCCGGATAAATTCAATACAATCACTGTCGGCCAGGATGACCTGCGCCGGGAGTGAAAGGGGTGTTTTTTTCGGGATGGTTTGCATGAAAAAGTGGTTGCTGATGCTGGTGGTTTCGTTCGTTGCTTTTCAGGCAGCGGCGGCAGCACATAATGACGATCCTCAGGGCACCAGCCTGACATTTTACAGCTGGTACCTGGCGGCGCTGGATAAAGAAGAAAGCCCGATCGATGAACATGACCCGCTATTAAATGAGTACGTTACCGAGCGATTGCTGCAAAAAATTAACCTGCTGATCAAAAGTCCCGATGGTATGGATGATGATTACTTCCTGCAGGATCAGGACTACAGCGACGGCTGGGTGAATAACGTCAGCGCCAGCCGCTTTACGCTGAACGGCGACCGGGCAACGGGAGAGGTGATCCTCGGTCGCGACCCCGCTGACCAGCAGCATCTGCTGGTCTCTCTGGTTCACGAACGCGAAGGCTGGAAGATTGATGAAGTGGAAGCGGAGTCCACTCCGTCTGCTGCGCCTCAGTGAAAACGGCTGAACTGCTCGCGGATGTTTTCCAGTAGTTCATAGCGGCGGCGATACTCCGCACGTTTTTTACTGGGGATCTCCTCCATGGGTTTCTGGCTGAAGACCTGCGGTAGCTGCCAGAGCTGTTCAGAAACCGGTTCAGCACTCAGCGACTGCCAGAACTCATCATAGCTGGCGAGGAACACCGCTTTCTTTTTAAAACGATAGCGCACGCTGCGATAGGTATGGCTGCGATCGCTCACCGCCTGAATCGCCTGGATGCCCATAGCGCGCGCCAGCAGCGAAACGCCCTCCATCAGCACGCGTTTAGGGAACAGCCCGTAGCAGGACTTGGTCGCGGTGCGGATTAGCTCATGCGGGGTTGACGCATCCGCGCCCTGCATTCCGCCGACGATCATCACCGGCAGGCCCTGTTGCTCAACCACGGCAAAGGTCACAATCGCCAGCGTTTTACCATCGCAGTCCAGCAGCATATTCACTTCCCCCTCGCGCTCGCAGCGTCCGCGACAGTTCATGGTTATCCTGAACTCCTCACCGTCTTTCCCGCAGAAACGAGTCAGCTCCGTCGGCTGCGAAGAGAGCATGGCGTTGCGCAGAGCGATGCTGTTGAGCTGTTGCAGGAACAGATAATGCTGGCTCAGGGCCTGCACGCGCTGGCTGGCCGATAACCCCAGATACAGATAAGGGCGGTGGATCTTACCCGGCAACATCGGCTGCACGTTCAGGGCCTGGCGCATCGCAGGCTGGCTGGCGATGTGCTGCATATGGTGTGCCGTCGCGACAGGCCAGGCGAGCGCCCGCAGGAGGAACTTCAGGCGGCAGGAACTCCTTTTCCATGCAGCACTGGGGACGACCCTGCCGTTCAGCAGAGACAGAAAGAGCGCAAGACCACTCTCAGGACGTGTGATAAGTAAGGTGTCTGACATGTTGTGGTTAACCCATCCCGGTTAATAGAAGCGTATTTGAACACGCTGAAAATAAATGGGACGTCAATGTCAGATGAGCGAGGCCACCCCTTCGTGCGGTGGTTGAGATGGCGTTTAATATTGGGGGTCAAAAGAGGGGATGTCGTGGCATCAACCGCTAAAGAAGGCGTAGACTGACTCGCGTACTCTGAACCCCCTCATTTAAAGGAATTAAGTCTGATGAAACTGTTCTATACCCCAGGTGCCTGTTCGCTCTCCCCCCATATTGCACTGGAAGAGATTAATGCGACCTTCACGCTGGAAAAAGTCGATCTGAAAACTAAAAAAACGGAATCTGGCGCTGACTTCACTACCATCAACAGTAAAGGCTATATTCCCGCGCTGCTGCTGGATGACGGCAGCCTGCTGACGGAAGGCACGGTGATTGCGCAGTATGTTGCAGACCTGAAGCCCGAAGCGGGGCTGATCCCGGCGGCAGGCACGGCTGAGCGTTATAAGGTGCTCGAATGGTTGAGTTTCATCTCAACCGAGCTGCACAAGCCAGTGGGGTCGATGTTTAACCCTGCACAAAGTGCTGACTGGAAGCAGGCGACCGTCGCCACGCTGAATAAACGCCTCGACTGGCTCTCTTCTGCGCTGGCGGGGAAAACCTGGCTACAGGGCGAGCAGTTCACCATCGCTGACGGCTATCTGTTTACCGTGCTGGGCTGGACTAAAGTCGTAGGCTTCAGTCTTGACGCCTGGCCCGATCTCCAGGCATATGCTGGCCGCGTGGCAGCTCGCCCTGCGGTGCAGAGAGCACTGAAGGCCGAAGGCCTGATTTAAGGCGGCTGGATCGCGACAGGTAAAGATCGTAAGCTGACTCCCTGATCATTTTTTTACGGAGTTGGCTGTGGAAGGGGTTCCCGATCGGTTTAGCGATGAGCTGTATCGTGCCCACATCACCCGCTACGCCTTTGAGCCTCACACCCATGAAGCGTTCGGCATCGGCATCATCGATCGCGGTGCCGGGCGTTTTCGTTACCGGGGCGTGCAGCATTTAGCCCCGGGCGTTATGGCATCACGCCTTCGCGCTGACCGCAACTTGCTACAATCACTCCTTTCCATATCCCCTCATAATGGCGTTTTATCTCTGTCTGGAGTTGTCGATGTTAACCGGTATTTTATTCGCCCTGAGTGCGGGATTGATGTGGGGCCTGATCTTTGTCGGGCCGCTGCTGGTGCCGGATTATCCCGGAACCTTACAATCGATGGGGCGCTATGCTGCGTTTGGCCTGATTGCGCTACCGCTGGCGTGGCAGGATCGGCGGCGGCTGGCCGCGCTGACCCGCCGGGACTGGCAGGAGGCGCTGAAGCTGACGCTGGTCGGCAATTTGCTCTACTACGCCTGCCTGGCCACGGCGATCCAGCGCACCGGTGCACCGATCTCGACCATGATTATCGGTACGCTGCCGGTGGTGATTTCCGTCAGCGCCAATCTGTTTTACGGTAAAGATGAAGGGCATTTACGCTGGAGAAAGCTCTGCCCGGCCCTGATCTTCATTGTCGCCGGGCTGATATGTGTCAACGTCGCGGAACTGAAAGCCGCACAGCAGCAGATTGACCTGTGGCGCTACCTGAGCGGCATCGCTCTGGCGCTGACGGCGGTCGTGTGCTGGACGTGGTATCCGTTACGTAATGCCCGCTGGCTTCGGCAGCATGCGATACGCCCTGCTACCTGGGCCACCGCGCAGGGGCTGGTTACCCTGCCGATGGCACTGCTGGGCTACCTGCTGGTCATGGGGCAGCTGCATTTCAGCCAGGCTGACTTTACGCTGCCGTTTGGGCCCCGACCAGGGGTATTTATTGCGCTGATGCTGGCGATTGCCCTGTTATGCTCCTGGCTGGGGTCACTGTGCTGGAACGAAGCCAGTCAGCGTTTACCTACGGTGCTGGTGGGGCCGCTGATTGTTTTCGAAATCCTCGCCGGGCTGGCCTATACCTTCTTATTACGTCAGGCGTGGCCGCCGTCGCTCACCGTGGCAGGCATTATCTGCCTGATGCTGGGCGTAGTGGGGGCGATGCGTATCAAGCCAGAGCCGGTAGTAAAGTCCCTGAAAGTAAGCGATTAAACGTGCGCCATTCCGGCTGGAAAAAGCCGGATTTGGCCGCAAGGGCGGCGCATTCCCGCCTGGTCCGATCGTGAGACATTTAATCGTGATAATGTGATATCAGTCACTTTTTCTCCGGCATGATATCCGCTTCATTCATCACCACGTCACCCAATCGCCTGGCACAGGCAGGGATTGTTCGGCTATAAGAATAATCGCTAATCAGGATAACCTTTTTTTTGTACAGTGAATCCCGCCTACTGAATGTCAAAATCTCCATTTTTGAGACGACTTTCTCTATCAGAGACCAGACTTAACTCGAATTAGCCGACGAAAAAAGCGATGCTGTGGACAGCCCCTGTGAAGGAACAGATTAGCTAATGATAAGCCGGGGCGTCTCAAAAACATCATATTGCCTGGCCGGAGCAATGCAGTGATAAGTAGTGATAATGTATTTACCTCAGGCTGTATACTGGCGTGCCGCGCTGCAGGCAGTCATAGTGCGTAAAGCAATGTAAATTCCCTCTGGTGTGCTCCCGCCATTCATCAGAAATGGACGTCATTATTGAACCATTAAAAAAAAGAGAAGCATGACGGGGACTAACGTTTTTCTGTCGGAAGGGGAAGTGTTTATCAGAATCTATAAGATTTCTTTAGGCGCGTTTATCTTTGCCTGCAAAGATAAACGCGCATTGAACGCCTTGATGCTATTGAGGTTTTAGCTGGTGCCTGAGTAAGTTACAGCCAAATAACTGGGCGGGGTTTCAAATAAAACATTAGTAAACATCCGCGCAAAAAAATCGATCTGAACTTTTCAATAAGCTCTGAGAATATTTTAATTTGGTACTATCGCATATCATAATGACGTCGTTTGAGTAATAGCTAATTTTCCAGGTTATAGGGGTAATGGTAGACGCTACGGCTGATATCCAGCAGACGACAGCTGCGGCGTGTACCAATGTCATAGGTATCCTGCAGGAAATTAACGGCTTGTCGTTTATCATGGGTGGTGAAGAAATTTTTCAGGACACTTTGTAGCATCTCTTTGTCAGATGACAGAGCCTGAAGCTCGCGTTCCATGCTGTGAACCTTTTCTTCCAACTCTTTGATTTTCCTTCCCTCTTCTGAGGACAGACCGGCATATTTCTTTTTCCAGCTATAGAATGTGGCTTCAGAAATGCCGAGTTCATCACAAATCTCTTTCACCTTAATGCCGTTCTCAGAAGCTTTAATGGCGCTGGTGATTTGCTCTTCGGTATATCGTGACTTTCTCATGAATGCTATTACCTTTCTTAACAATAATGGGATGAGAATAACTGCATTAATCGATGGATCTGTTTTGTACGAATATTAGCGCAGTGTTTAAAAGTACGCGATTGGAATGGCAGGCTTTAAGTTAAGGGATTATGAAGAAATAACATCATGGGATTTCTCCTATTTTATTTCAAAAGGGTTCTGATAGCTTTCGATATTGGTTTTTTTGATATAGATTCGTCTCATGCCAGTTCAAGGCCACGGTGTAATTAGGAAAACTCCAGCGTGCAGGGAAAAAAATGTGTGCTAACTTTAATCCCGGTCACAGGGATGAGTGGATAAGAACACGCAAAAAATAAGACCACATAAAACCATAATCACAAAAATAAAAGTCTGTTTCGGTTAAAAAATAGTCTCAAAAATTGAAGGGCACAGCGATGCCTGCAATTAAAAAACATTTTATTTCCACCTTCTCGCCAGGGCTTCACTGTGCGTTATTGAATCAGTTGTGGACACGGATGTGTTGGTTTGAGGTTTTAAGTTAGTTGGAAACACAAAGGATGCTTCGATGAAATACAGTGTCATGTCAAATGCGGCGTGGATGATGTCCGAAAAAGTAGTGTCTGTTTTCGGTGTGATTTTTGTTACTTCATACGTAGCTAAATCTTTCGGCCCGGTTATATTTGGGCAAATAGCATTTTCTGCCTCACTGTTTTCAATTATTCAGACTATTGCCATTTTTGGCACTGAGACGATTCTCTTTAAGAGCATCAGCAAAAGTACGCCTAAAGGTATGCGGCTGATGGCGGTGGCAAAAACATTGCGTCTGAGTTTATTACTGGTGCTGTCACTGCCGGTATTGCTCTACGTCTGGCTGACCATGCGCGAAAATTTTATGGTGTTTGCTGTCGCCTCATTTTTAGCCGCGATGTTTGTGACCCAGGATATTTTTAGCGTCTACAATAACGCGCGCCTCGAATCGCGCAGGAATACGGTCGCTAATGCCATTGGAATGATACTGAGTTTTACCCTCAGCTTCATGGTGGCCTGGTGCAAACTCAGCCCACTCTGGCTATCCCTGTCGATAGTCGCGGTGACGCTGGTGCCCTATCTGATCAAGCGTAGCCGCTTTTATCAGACCAATACCATCAGCCCGCCGCCGCGCCATAAGCGTAAGAATTATCTGCGCTATTTACTTCATGCGGGGCTGCCACTGGCAATCTCCAGCGTGTTTATCGCGATTCAGGTGAAAACCGCACAGTTCTTTTTGCTCGGCGTGAGCTCGGCCCATGACCTGGGATTATTTACCGCAGCAAATACGATTTCTGCCTCATGGATCTTTATTCCGGTGGCAATCATTACATCCTGTTTTTCTGAAATTTTCAGGCAACGTGGGGATGTGGCAGTAAAACTGGCATCACGACTCAATGGTTATGTTATGGCCGTTTCACTTTTAATGCTCTCCGTTGTCGCGCTGTTTGGCGACAGGATCATTAACAGCCTGTATGGGCAAGACTACACACAATCGGGAAACCTCGTTACGTTATTGTCATTAGCAACCTGCTTTTCGGCAATGGGAACAGTAGCCTATCGCTATATGGTTAAAGAGGGTGGCTTCAATTACTTACTGGTGAAAGTTATTCTGCTGGTGGTTATTGGTCTGGCAACATCTTACTTCTTTATCCATTCCTGGGGATTAACAGGCGCAGCCTGGAGCGTGTTTATCACCGAACTCCTTTCCCTGACGATAATGAACTATTTCTTTAAGAATGGCGTCATTCTTAAAATACAGCTTTCCTCACTCAACTACAAAACCTACAGATGAGGTAAACCATGTTCAAGCTCAAAGCCGAGTTGAAAAAAGGTTTTGTTTACCTGTTTAAGAAAATGCCCTGGTCGTATCAGGATAAAGTTTATTACTATCAGAAATTCAAAAGAATACCCAATATTCGGGAACCAAAGCTATTCAATGAGAAAGTTCTGTATCGTAAATATGTCACAGGTGATCATGTGCGCTATGCGAATTTGTCCGATAAATTACTGGTCAGAGAGTATATCGCCCACACCATCGGCGAGTCGTATCTGATTCCACTGATTCATCAGACGGACGATCCGATCTCGCTGCTCAACCTGCCCAGCCTGAAAAATACGGTGATCAAGCCGAATCATGGCTCCGGCATGGTTGAGATCGTGCTGGAAGAGCCGGACTGCATCCAGAAACAGCTGCTGATCCGCCGCTGTGATGAGTGGCTGCATAAGGACTTTTCACACCATGCGCGTGAGATCCACTACCGCTACATCAAACCGCGCATTCTGGTTGAGCAGTATGTCGGGGACGGCAAATTTGCCGCGATTGATTATAAGTTTCACATGTTCAATAAGAAGGATGGCAACTTCGAGTACGTGCTGCAGGTGATCTATAACCGTGTGGGCAATTCAGCGCTGTCGATGAGCTTCTACGTCAATAATCTGAAGCAGAGTTTCTATAAGATTCGTGATACGGGTTTCGATATCAGTGCGGAAGCGGAAACCCTTGAACGTGCGCTGGAACTCAGTAAGCAGCTGGCGACAGATTTCGACTATGTGCGCGTGGACTGGTATATCCATGAAGGCAATATCTACTTCGGTGAACTGACGTTTACGCCAGGCGCAGGCATGGTGACCGGACTGGATAATGGTCTGAATCAGATCATGGGGGATATGTGGTTGCAGGATCGTAAAACGCAGGTGTTGCCGGAAGTGAAATCTTCCAGCGATGTGCCGTTACCGGCGGTGCTAAAAAAGATTTAAAGAGTGGCAAATAACCTCCTGCCCGGTGAGTCAGGTCAGTTCTCCGGGCAGGTGTCGCTTAGGGCATTGGCCAGTCGGTAGGGGTACGGCTCATCACTTCCACAAAAACATCTTTGGTGATGTTCCAGAAATTGTGCAGATTATCCATGCTCAGCGTAATGCCCAGCAGACCCGTAACAAACCAGCATGACATGCCGATACCGATGCCGGTAAACGCAAACGCCATCACGTTGCGGCTGGCTTTACGGCACTGCACGTTGAAGGTGCTGGCAAGGAACATCATCACTGCACTGAGCAGTTCCCATCTCATGAGAATAACGCTGGTGGTAATCGTAGCCATGTTCTAAAAACTCCGGGGCGATCGGTCCTGACAAACGGGGTACATCATCACCGGCAGCGGAACCCGAACGGCCAGGTATGCGCGATACCGCTCTGAAACAGGTCATGAAAGTGTGATGAAGGTCACATTATATCATTCGATTTTAAAAGTTGAACAAAATTTATACCCGGCAGGGCGATTTTTTTACCCTGGCAATAAAGGGTGTTCAGCCTGGCTCGTCATGCTTCCGGCGACGGGTTTGTTCTCTACTCATCTGGTTTTCTATTAAGTCAAATTTATCGGTTTAAGATGAATCCGACGCTGTTAAAAGTTGTACACACGGTTATTGATCTGTAGGATTTTTGTACTAACGCTTATTCTCACTGAGCTGTCATCACCTTCCCATTTTCAATATTGGGAGATGGCCGCTATCGGCAAAAAACAAGAATGATAAGAATTATTAATAGAAAGGCCAGCCTGCATACAGCGGCGATGATTAACGGAGACGGTATGTCATTTCATGGTCACTTCTGGCTTTTGTGCCTTACGTACCCGCTGACCTTCTGATGAAAAACAGAACGTCGCGGACGGCGCCCTCTGCGCGCGAACTCCCCACCATGCGCCAGTCATTTCAACGCATCCACCTGGTTATTATCCTGGTATCGCTGTTATTCAGCGGGCTTTCTCTGTCGGCGCTGTCGATGTTTGTGCTGCGCAGTTATGCGGAAAATAATATCCAGCTCATCGCCACCAGCGTCAGCTACAGTGCCCGCACTGCGCTGCTGAAAAACGATGCAGAAATGGCAGAAAATATTCTCAATGATATCGGCACCCACACCGACTTCTCTGCTGCGCGCATTTACAACGCCGAACGACAACTGCTGGTCAGCTGGCAGATGCCGGGAAAGGAAACCCACCGCGGCGTCAGCGCCGCCATCTCTACCTGGCTGTTCCCTGAGCCTGTCAGCGCACCGATTCTCTACCAGCAGCAGGAAATTGGCCGGGTGTGGATCCACGGCGATGCCACGCGCGTGCTGCGCTATTTATGGCAGGCGCTGCAGTGGCTGGGCGGCAGTCTGCTGGTGACAGGGGCGCTGGCATTTTATCTGTCGCACCGGATGCACGCCGGGATATTACAGGGGCTGAAGAATATCGCCTCCGTAACGCACGATGTGCGTCTGCGACGGGCGTTCTCGCTGCGCGTGCCTTCCGCATCCATTGCCGAGCTGGATAAACTGAGCGATGATTTTAACAGCCTGCTCGACGAGCTGGACCAGTGGCAGCGTCATCTGAAGCGTGAAAATGATTCGCTGGCCCATCAGGCTCTGCACGACGGACTGACCGGGCTGCCGAACAGAAAGGCGTTTGAGCATCAGCTTCAGGCCCTGCTGAACGATCCTCACCGCCGCCAGCACGTCGGCGTACTGTTTTTAGACGGCAACCATTTTAAGCAGGTGAACGACCGCTATGGTCATGCGGCGGGTGACCACGTTCTTACCGTGACCGCACACCGGCTGCGGGCGCTGCTGGATGAGGGCGATGTGGTGGCACGAATCGGGGGCGATGAATTTGCCGTGCTGCTGACCGCAGCGAAGGATGAAGAAGAGGTCGCGCAGGTGGCACGCGAGATTATTCAGGCGATGCGGCCGCCGATCCTGCTGCCGCAGGGCATCCGCATCATGCAGTCGTTAAGCGTGGGTGCAGCGCTGGCGAAACATCACCGCACGCCGGAAGCCCTGATTGCCCAGGCGGATGCGGCGATGTACCACATCAAAGAACTGGGCGGGGGGTGGTATTTATCACCGTCATACTGGGATCAGGAACCCTTAGCGATGCCAACGCCGCTGCTGATGGCATCGCGTTAACCTTCAGCTACAGGTCGGGCAGTTTTTTTCGCTGCTGCGCACGCTGAAACGGCTCGAAGCGTAGTCGTTACAGTCAAAGTTCCAGTTGGGGCGCTGAAGCATCTGTCGGCGCATACTGTGGCGATAGGCGGTCGGCGTCTGCGCAAACTGGCGGCGAAACACGCGGGAAAAGGTCTGCTGCGAGTCATAGCCATACTGCAGGGCAATATCGAATACCGGGCGCTGTGTCGCGCGCAGCGCTTCAGCGGCCAGCGTCAGGCGGCGTTCACGAATATATCCCCCCAGCGTCTGTTTCGTGACGGAACGGAACATCCGCTGCAGATGCCACTTCGAATAGCCCGATTTTGCCGCCACTTCGTCAATCGACAGTGTCTTTTCCAGATTACTGTCGATCCACTCTGTCAGGGTGCTGATGATGTCGTCATGCATACACTTTTCTCCCGGTTTGCTGCGTAAACAGGTCGCGAACTCAATGGTTGCTGAGTATAATTCCTCAAGTTAACTTGAGGTAAAGCGCTAAATGAAAAAAAATCTCAGCCCCTCCAGCAAGCGGGAACTGACCCCCGGCGATGTTGCGCAGCGCTGCGGTGTGGCGGTCTCCACGCTGCATTTTTATGAAAGCAAAGGGCTTATCAGCAGTTTTCGCAACCCCGGAAACCAGCGGCGCTACACGCGTGACGTCCTGAGGCGCGTGGCGGTGATTAAAATCGCGCAGCGCATTGGCATCCCTCTCGCGACCATCAGTGACAGCCTGATGCAGTACTCCCCCGGCAAGCGCATGACGCCGAAAGAGTGGGCGGTACTGTCGCAGAAGTGGCGCGACGAGCTGGACCGGCGCATAGAAACCCTCACGCACCTGCGCGATGATCTGGACAGCTGTATCGGCTGTGGCTGCCTGTCGATGGAGGATTGCCCGCTGCGTAATCCGAACGACCGCCTGAGCGAGCAGGGGACCGGCGCAATTCTGCTGGATGTGAAAGGATCTTAATCTTCTATACTCAGGTTTTGCCGAACAAGATAAGGAAGCGTCATGATCACCGTGCATCACCTGGATAACTCACGATCGCAGCGCGTGCTGTGGCTGCTGGAAGAGCTGGAAGTCCCGTACCAGATTAAACGCTATCAGCGTGAGGGGACCCTGCTGGCCCCACCAGAATTGAAAAAAGTACATCCGCTGGGCAAAGCGCCGGTGATCACCGATGAAAATCGCGTGGTGGCCGAATCCGGAGCGATTCTGGAGTATCTGGAAGCGCACTACGATACAGAAGAGCGGCTGAAACTTTTCGCTGACGAAGAGGTGATCCAGTCGCGCTACTGGCTGCACTATGCTGAAGGATCGCTGATGCCGTTACTGGTCATGAAGCTGATTTTCAGCCGCATGGGAAAAGCGCCGGTGCCCTGGCTGCTGCGCCCGATCGGCAGCGCCTTCGGTAAAGGGGTACAGAAAGGCTACCTGGATCCACAAATCACCAACCATCGTCAGTTTATTGAACAGCACCTGGCGCGCCACGAATGGTTTGCCGGCAGCCGTTTCAGCATTGCCGACGTACAGATGAGCTTCCCGCTTCTGGCGCTGACCGCGCGCGGCGGCGCTGCCGACTGCCCGGCCATCCAGGCGTGGCTGCAAAAAGTACAAAACCGCGCCGCCTGGCAGCGTGCCCTGCAGCAGGGCGGGGAAATCAGCTTTTCCTGAGGGAATATCCCCCGCTGAGTGACAAACGTTTCACGTTCCCTGCATCGTTATCGTGCCATAAGAAAGCACTATGACGATGCAGGAGCTCTCCCCGCTACAATTTTGCTGAGATCCGCTTAACAGGTGTTGAATATGCACCGTTAAACACCGGATAATCGTTTGCGTTAAGATACTTGTCACACTTCAGGGCGCACCTACGTTAGCGGCACTGGCTCTTCCTGGTCACATAGTGCTCAGGTGCGGTCGGTGGTCTCAGGCTTACCGCCTTTCTGCGCGCTGAAGTATTCAGAGTATTAGCATGGCAATAGCACGTTTTTTGCGTGGAATGGTAAACGTTTGCCTTTATCCGGTCGGTGCCTCACGTTGAGGTTTTTTCAACCGCGAATATGGCGTCAGGGATGCAAACGTTGGCTACCGCTGGGATGCAGCGGGTCCATGCAGCGATAACTCATAAGAAATTTCAGGGGATTACGATGTCGACGCCTTCTCAACCTGCCAGCGGCTCTTTAGACGCCTGGTTCAAAATTTCTGCGCGCGGTAGCAGCGTGCGTCAGGAAATCCTGGCGGGTCTGACGACCTTCCTTGCCATGGTCTATTCCGTGATCGTGGTGCCCTCAATGCTGGGTAAAGCAGGTTTCCCTCCAACGGCGGTGTTTGTTGCCACCTGTCTGGTCGCCGGGTTTGGTTCACTGCTGATGGGGCTGTGGGCAAACCTGCCGATGGCAATCGGCTGTGCCATTTCACTGACGGCGTTCACCGCCTTCAGTCTGGTGCTCGGCCAGCAGATCAGCGTGCCGGTTGCGCTGGGCGCGGTGTTCCTGATGGGGATTCTGTTCACGCTGATTTCAGCCACCGGTATTCGCTCCTGGATCCTGCGTAACCTGCCGATGGGCGTGGCGCACGGCACCGGCGTGGGTATCGGCCTGTTCCTGCTGCTGATTGCCGCAGACGGCGTTGGCCTGGTGGTAAAAAATCCGGGACCGGGTCTGCCGGTTGCGCTGGGTCATTTCCCCTCCTTCCCGGTGGTGATGACGCTGCTGGGCCTGGCGGTGATCTTCGGCCTTGAGAAACTGCGCGTGCCGGGCGGTATTCTGCTGACCATTATTACCATCTCGGTGATCGGCCTGATTTTTGACCCGGCGGTGAGCTATCAGGGGCTGTTCGCCATGCCAAGCCTGAGCGACGCGCAGGGCAATTCGCTGCTGTTCAGCCTGGATATTCTCGGCGCATTAAAACCCGCCGTGCTGCCAAGCGTGCTGGCGCTGGTTATGACCGCCGTATTCGATGCGACGGGCACCATCCGTGCGGTGGCCGGTCAGGCCAACCTGCTGGATAAAGACAACCAGATCATCAACGGCGGTAAGGCACTGACCAGCGATTCACTGAGCAGCATCTTCTCCGGGCTGGTGGGCGCAGCCCCTGCGGCGGTGTACATCGAGTCTGCGGCCGGGACGGCGGCGGGCGGTAAAACCGGCCTGACGGCGATTGTGGTCGGCATTCTGTTCCTGATGATCCTGTTCCTGTCGCCGCTGGCGTACCTGGTACCGGGCTACGCGACCGCACCCGCGCTGATGTACGTTGGCCTGCTGATGCTGAGCAATGTGTCAAAAATTGACTTCAGCGACTTCGTGGATGCGATGTCTGGCCTGCTGGCGGCGGTATTTATCGTCCTGACCTGTAACATCGTCACCGGTATCATGCTCGGTTTTGGCTCGCTGGTGATTGGCCGTATCTTCGCCGGGGAATGGCGCAAGCTGAACGTTGGCACGGTACTTATTGCGGTGGCGCTGGTCGCTTTCTATGCCTGCGGCTGGGCGATTTAATGCTGTTTCGGGGCCAGAATTTCTGGCCCCACCTTCAGATGTCACTGAATTTCTCCTGTTAAAGCACATCCTGTTTTTAAACACTTTCCTAATTTGCTTTACTATCCTTCAGGGTCTACAAATTCCTGTGCCCGTTACTGTTCTAAGCCATTCGGAAGACATATAAAAAGGAACGCATGGAAATCTTCTTCACCATTCTTATTTTGACGCTGGTTGTGTCGTTGTCGGGCGTCGCAGCACGTATCATTCCCTTTCAAATTCCTCTGCCGCTGGTCCAAATCGCCATGGGGGCGCTGCTGGCGTGGCCGACCTTTGGCCTGCACGTTGATTTTGACCCGGAGCTGTTTTTAGTCCTGTTTATCCCGCCGCTGCTGTTTGCGGACGGCTGGAAAACCCCGACCAGTGAGTTTCTGCATCACGGGCGCGAGATCCTTGGTCTGGCGCTGGTGCTGGTGCTGATCACCGTCGTCGGGATCGGCTACCTGATTTACTGGCTGGTGCCCGGCATTCCGCTGCTGTCTGCGTTTGCGCTGGCGGCGGTGCTGTCACCGACCGATGCCGTGGCGCTGTCCGGCATCGTCGGGGAAGGGCGCATCCCGAAAAAAATCATGGCGATCCTGCAGGGCGAAGCCCTGATGAATGATGCGTCGGGTCTGGTATCGTTGAAGTTCGCCGTGGCCGTGGCGATGGGGACGATGGTATTTACCGTCTCCGGTGCCTCGCTGGAGTTCCTCAAAGTCGCGGTGGGGGGGCTGCTGGCGGGTATCGCCATCTGCTGGCTGTACGGCAAGTCACTGCGCCTGTTCAGCCGCTGGAGCGGGGATGACCCGGCGACCCAGACCGTGCTGCTGCTGCTGCTGCCGTTTGCGTCTTACCTGATTGCTGAGCATATCGGCGTGTCCGGTATCCTTGCGGCGGTCGCGGCCGGCATGACTATCTCGCGCTCTGGCATTATTCGCCAGGCCCCGCTGGCGATGCGCCTGCGTGCTAACAGCGTCTGGCAGATGCTGGAATTTGTGTTTAACGGCATGGTGTTCCTGATGCTGGGCCTGCAACTGCCGGGCATTCTGGAAATCTCCGTGCGCCAGGCCGATGCCGATCCGAACGTTGAGCTGTGGGTGCTGTTTGCCTCGGTGGTACTGATCTATCTGGCGCTGATGATTGTGCGTTTCGGCTGGCTGTGGACCATGCGCTTTATCAGCCGCACCGCCTTAAAGAAGCGTCCGATGGAGTTTTCCAGCTACTCAACGCGCGAGCTGCTGATCGCTTCCTTTGCCGGGGTGCGCGGGGCGATTACGCTGGCCGGTGTCCTTTCCATTCCGCTGCTGCTGAGCAACGGCAACGACTTCCCGGCGCGCTATGAGCTGGTGTTCCTCGCCACCGGGGTGATTCTGTTCTCACTGCTGGTGGGGGTGGTGATGCTGCCGCTGCTGCTGCGCGGCGTCGAAGGGGTGGATAAAACGGTGCACCGTCGCGAGCTGCAGATGGCACGTGCCGTGATGGCTGGTACGGCGATTGAAAGCCTGTACAAAATGGAAGAGCGTCTTACCAATGATACGGAAGAGAACATTGACCCTGAGCTGATCAAAGAGGTCAGTTCACGCGTGATTGGCAATCTGCGTCGCCGTGTGGACGGTAAAGACGATCTGGAGCGGGCGCTGTTTGCGGAAAACCTGGAGCGTCGTTTCCGTCTGAGCGCGCTGCGTTCGGAGCGTGCCGAGCTGTATCACCTGCGCGCCACGCAAAAAATCAGCAATGAAACCATGCAGAAGCTCCTGCACGATCTCGACCTGCTGGAAACCCTGTTGATTGAAAAGGAAGAATAACCGCGCGCGGTTATTCTCGTAGGGGGCGACCTTTTTTTCCGGTCGCCCCGTGCAGCAGGTTTCCCCGGCGTTACGTTTCCCCCGGCGTTATATTTCCCCCGTAGGGGGCGACTTTTTTTCCGGTCGCCCCGTGCAGCAGGTTTCCCCCAGCGTTATATTTCCCCCTGCGGGTCGACCAATAAAGAAGGTCGACCCCTACGTCAGATCGGTGACAGCGAAATGCGCGGTGTTTCGCCCGGTGCGGCAGGTTTCCCCCGGCATTACATTTCCCCCGTGGGGGGGCGACCCTTTTTCCGGTCGCCCGGTGCCGCAGGTTTCCCCCGGCGTTATATTTCCCGCGTAGGGGGCGACCTTCTTTTCCGGTCGCCCCGTCCCGCAGGTTTGCACCATCGTTATATTTCCCCCGCGCCGATGACTGGCCCCGGCGGGTCGACCGAAAAAGAAGGTCGACCCCTACGTCAGATCGGTGACAGCGAGATGCGCGGTGTTTCGCCCGGCCAGAACTCGCGGCAGCAGGTTTCCCCCGGCGGGTCGACCGAAAAGAAGGTCGACCCCCACGTCAGACCGATTACAGCGAGATGCGCGGTGTTTCGCCCGGCCAGAACTCGCGGCAGCAGGTAATCCACGCCTGGGCGCTGCGCGACAGATAACTGCCTTCCCGCCAGATCAGCCCCAGCTTCCACACCAGCTCTGACTCCAGCGGCAACCACAGCAGCTGGCTCTTATCCAGCCGCTGACAGATAGGTTCCGGCAGGATGGCGATGCCCATGCCCGCCTGCACCATGGCCGCCAGAAAATCCCACTGCCCGCTGCGTACCGCAATCTGCGGCGTAAATCCACTGGCCTGAAACGCCCGCATCAACTGGCGATTAAGGGAAAACTCCTCGTTGTAGATCAAAATCGGATGCCCGGCCAGCTCACTGATCGGCATATGGCTGCGGCGCAGCCAGGCATCGGTGCGCGGCACCAGCACGCAGAGCGGATGGCTCATCAGCGCCAGCGAGTTGAGCGGCAGGTCATCGGCCACCGGCAGGGCGGTCATCGCAATATCCAGGCTACCCGACAGCACGGCCTGCTGCACGGTCAGACCGCCAAACTCCGATATTTTCAGTTCCACACCGGGATAGCGCTGACGAAAGGCCGAAATGGAACCGGCGATCTGCATACCCACCATCGGTGGAATGCCCAGCCGCAGCTCGCCGGTTTTCAGCTCGTTGATGTCGCTGATTTCGGCTTCCAGCTGCTTAAATTCCTGCAAAATAGTCAGTCCGCGCTGATAGACCGCCTGACCCGTATCCGTCAGATGCAGCTTGCGCCCCTCGCGGATCAACAGCGTACAGCCCAGCTCATCTTCCAGCTGACGCAGCATCTTGCTGATGGTCGGCTGCGTGACGTACAGCTGCTCGGCGGCACGGGTGAAGCTCTGCTGGCGAACCACTTCCACAAAATAGCGCAGGGCGCGAACATCCATAATCATTCCTGTCTGGCATAGTTTGGATAATATTAAGTCATTTTTTTCACCCTTCGTTACCGCTTTATAATCTTTCCCATAAAAACATTCACCAAAGGGGAAAACAGCATGGCATGGGCATTACGTCCACAGGGTTTGGCCTGGCGGCAGCGGGCTCAGGTTCCGCTACAGGTGGCGCTTTATGTTGGACTGTTTCTGGCATCGGAGCAGCTGGTGAACTGGCTACATCTGCCGCTCCCGGCCAATATTGTCGGCATGCTGCTGCTGCTGGCGATGATTATGCTGCGGGTGATGCCGCTCGGCTGGGTCAGGGCGGGGGCCAGCTGGCTGCTGGCGGAAATGCTGCTATTTTTTGTTCCGGCGGTGGTGGCGGTGGTCAACTACGGCGATCTGCTGCGGGTTGAGGGCTGGCGCATTCTGCTGGTGATCGGCCTCAGTACGCTGCTGGTGCTGGCCGCCACCTCGCTGGTGGTGGAGCGGGTCTACCGCTTTGAGATCTGGCTGGCGCAGCGTCAGCAGGGAAAAAAAGATGAGTGATTTTGTTCTGAGTATCGGCTGTCTGCTCGCCACGCTGATGGTCTATTTCCTGAATAAACGTCTCTATCGCCGCTGGCACCGTCTGCTGCTGATGCCGCTGGTCATGACGCCAATGGTGCTGGTGGCTTTGCTGCTGGTCGCGCATATCTCCTGGCAGGACTATATCGGAGAAAGCCGCTGGCTGCTGTGGCTGCTCGGTCCGGCCACGCTGGCCTTTGCGGTGCCGGTGTACGAAAACATGGCGATTATTCGCCGCCACTGGCTCTCTCTCAGCGCCGGGGTGATCACCGCCACGACGGTCGCCGTGTGCAGCTCGGTGTGGCTGGCGCGCCTGCTGGCCCTGCCAGAAACCATCCAGCGCAGTCTGGCGGTGCGCTCCATTACCACGCCGTTTGCGCTGGCGGCGGCGAAACAGCTGGGCGGGCAGCCGGACCTGGTGGCCCTGTTTGTGGTGATCACCGGGGTATTTGGCATGGCGGTTGGCGACCTGCTGTTTCTGCGCCTGGCCATCAGGCAGGGTCTTGCTAAAGGGGCCGGGTTCGGTGCGGCATCGCACGGGGCAGGAACCGCACGGGCCTATGAGCTGGGGCAGCAGGAGGGCGTGGTTTCCAGTTTAGTGATGATGCTGTCCGGGGTGGTGACCGTGGTGATCGCGCCCGCGATTGGACATATTATGTGGACCGTAGCCTGAGAGGCGCGCCGGGCGCTGTTTTGTAATGTTACTCAAATTCTTATTAATTGCTTTCTTTCTCATATAAATCTTAATTCTCTTGGTTTACTCTGCACCGCCGCCGCATTTCGGCGTGAGTAAAATTTAATCAGGAGAAAAAAATGAAAAGAGTGGCAATGACAACCGGCGCACTGGCGCTGCTGGCGCTGGCAGGCTCTGCTCAGGCTATCGAAGGTGGCGTGAATGTGGGCAAAGATTACACAGACGTACACGTAGGCCTGGGTACTAATACCCCTGGTTTTGCACTTTCAGGTGACTGGCTGCGCAGCGATCACGATGGCAATGTAGAAAGCCTGGGTCTGGGCTACAACGTGGCAGTCGGTGATGTGTTCCTGTCTCCAACCGTTAAAGCGATGTCAACTAACCCGAAAGACACCAAAGATGGCTACGGTGTGGCAATCGGTGGCGGCGTGAAAGTGCCGGTAACAAACATGTTCAACGTTTACGGTGAATACTTCTGGTCGCCGGATTCGTTCTCCAGCCATATCGACAACTATCAGGAAGCCTCTGCGGGCGTCAGCTTCCAGCCAGTTTCCCTGGTCGATGTGAGCGTGGGCTACAAATATATGGCACTGAACGGCAAAGATGGCCGTAAAGATAACGTCGTCGCTGATGGTCCATACGTGGGTGCTGCTGTTCATTTCTGACAGCGCGGGCGGACCAAAGGGTCCGCCCCTGTGAGGTCGTTCCAGGGGCCGACCACTTTTCTGGTCGGCCCTTTTCAATGCATCAATTAATGCCCTTTCCCTCCCTCAATCCCAATCCCGGTTTGTGAACGCACAAACTGCGCCTGGAAGCGCTGACGCTCCTCAGCACCGGACGCGGAACTATCGGTCACGGAGAACAGCCAGGTCCCGATAAATGCCGCCAGCATCGAGAACAGCGCCGGGTACTCATACGGGAACACCGCTTTTGCATTCCCCAGCACCTGTACCCAGACCGTCGGACCGAGGATCATCAGCAGCACCGCCGTCAGCAGACCCAGCCAGCCGCCAATCATCGCTCCGCGCGTGGTTAGTTTCGACCAGTACATCGACAGTAAAATAATCGGGAAGTTACAGCTGGCGGCAATCGAGAACGCCAGCCCGACCATAAAGGCGATGTTCTGTTTCTCGAACATAATCCCCAGCAGGATCGCTACGATACCCAGCAGCACCACGGTAATTTTCGACACCCGCAGTTCATCTTTCTCGCTGGCCTGACCCTTGCGGAACACGCTGGCATACAGGTCGTGAGATACCGCAGAAGCACCCGCCAGCGTCAGACCGGCAACCACCGCCAGAATGGTGGCGAAGGCCACGGCAGAGATAAAGCCGAGGAACAGGCTGCCGCCAACCGCATCGGCCAGATGCACCGCCGCCATATTATTACCGCCAATCAGCGCACCGGTGGCGTCTTTGAACGCCGGGTTGGCCCCGACCAGCAGAATGGCACCAAAACCGATAATAAAGGTCAGGAAGTAGAAGTAACCCATAAAGCCGGTCGCCCAGAACACGCTTTTACGCGCTTCGCGGGCATCGCTGACGGTGAAGAAGCGCATCAGAATATGCGGTAACCCGGCAGTACCGAACATCAGCCCCAGCCCCAGCGACAGCGCTGAAATCGGATCATGTACCAGCCCGCCTGGGCTCATAATCGCAATCCCTTTCGGGTGGACCTTCATCGCTTCGGTAAACAGCGTGTTGAAGCTGAAACCGACGGTCTTCATCACCATAATTGCCATAAAGCTGGCGCCAAACAGCAGCAGCACGGCTTTAATAATCTGTACCCAGGTGGTGGCCAGCATGCCGCCAAACAGAACGTACATCACCATCAGAATACCGACCAGCACCACCGCAACGTGATAGTCCAGGCCGAACAGCAGCTGGATCAGCTTGCCCGCGCCGACCATCTGCGCAATCAGGTACAGCGCCACAACCACCAGAGAACCGCAGGCGGAAAGGGTGCGGATTGGTTTCTGCTTCAGGCGATAGGAGGCCACATCGGCAAAGGTGTAGCGGCCGAGGTTGCGCAGACGTTCAGCAATCAGAAACAGGATGATGGGCCAGCCGACCAGGAAGCCAAGCGAGTAGATCAGCCCGTCGTAGCCGGAGGTGTACACCAGCGCGGAAATCCCCAGGAACGAGGCGGCAGACATAAAGTCCCCGGCCATCGCCAGGCCGTTCTGGAAGCCGGTAATATTACCGCCGGCCGTGTAGTAGTCGCTGCGTGAACGGGTGCGTTTTGACGCCCAGTAGGTGATCCCCAACGTAAAGGCGACGAAAATCAGGAACATGATAATCGCTTCAACGTTGGTAGGCTGGCGCTCGACGGCACCGCCGATCGCATCGGCAGCCAGCACCCCGCACGGGATCATGGCCGCAAAGGCAAATAACAGATGGCGTGATTTCATCCTTTCACCTCATTCAGCAGTTCGCGGGTCAGGCGGTCGAATTCACCGTTAGCACGCCAGACGTAAATACCGGTCAGCAGGAAGGAAACCACAATTAAGCCAACACCAATCGGAATACCGCGCGTCACGTTCGTCCCCTCATAAAGCGGCGTTCCAAGCCAGGCGGGAGCGAAAGCGATCAGCAGGATAAAGCCGACATACAGCACCAGCATAATAACGGAGAGGAGGGTGGCAAAGCTCTGGCGTTTTCTCACCAGCTCTTTAAAGCGAGCGCTCTTTTCTATTCTTTGATAAAGGACATCATTCATTGCAGCATCTCCAGAGGTATTCCCCCTGAATGTCTGAAGATGAAACTCCAGTTATTTTGGGGAAATGTGAAATATAATTTTTATAATTTCCTGGTACTGATAATTAAATGAGAAAGATGTTTTATTTAAGAGAGTGACGGGGGCACTGATGCCCCCATCAGATTATGGCATTTTAATCGACTGTTTCTCTTCGAGTAATTTCTCGACCACGCCAGGATCGGCGAGGGTGGACGTATCTCCGAGATTGCTGGTATCACCGGCGGCAATTTTGCGCAGAATGCGGCGCATAATTTTACCGGAACGGGTTTTCGGTAAGGAGTCGGTCCAGTGCAGGACGTCCGGCGTGGCAATCGGGCCAATTTCTTTACGCACCCAGTTACGCACTTCGGTGTACAGCTCCGGCGATGGATCTTCCCCGCTGTTCAGCGTGATGTAGGCATAAATCGCCTGGCCCTTCAGCCCGTGCGGAATACCGACGACCGCGGCTTCAGCGATTTTTGGATGAGAAACCAGTGCAGATTCAATTTCCGCCGTGCCGAGACGGTGACCGGAGACGTTCAGTACGTCATCGACACGTCCGGTGATCCAGTAATAGCCATCTTCATCACGGCGCGCGCCGTCACCGCTGAAGTACATATTTTTAAAGGTGGAGAAGTAGGTCTGTTCAAAGCGGTCATGATCGCCAAACAGCGTACGCGCCTGGCCAGGCCAGGAGTCAACAATCACCAGATTACCCTCGGTGGCCCCCTCCAGCGCATTGCCTTCGTTATCGACCAGCGCAGGCTGTACGCCAAAGAACGGGTTGGTGGCCGATCCGGGTTTTAACGCCGTGGCACCGGGCAGGGGAGCGATCATAAAGCCACCGGTTTCCGTCTGCCACCAGGTGTCAGAGATCGGGCATTTACCGTTGCCGATTTTCTTATGGAACCACTCCCAGGCTTCCGGGTTAATCGGCTCGCCGACGGATCCGAGAATACGCAGGGTGGAACGGTGAGTCCCTTCAATCGCTTTATCCCCTTCGGCCATCAGCGCACGCACGGCGGTCGGGGCGGTGTAGAGGATCGTGACCTTATGCTTATCAACCACTTCTGCCATGCGGCTTGGTTTTGGCCAGTTCGGCACCCCTTCAAACAGCAGGGTGGTGGCTCCGCAGGCCAGCGGGCCGTACAGCAGATAGCTGTGGCCAGTGACCCAGCCGACATCGGCGGTACACCAGTAGATATCGTCCGGGTGATAGTCAAAGACGTATTTAAAAGTGGTGGCGGCATAGACCAGGTATCCGCCGGTGGTGTGCAGGACGCCCTTCGGTTTGCCGGTCGAACCGGAGGTATAAAGGATAAACAGCGGATCTTCCGCGTTCACCTCTTCCGGCTGGTGGTGAGCGCTGGCTTTATTCACCAGCTCGTGCCACCACAGGTCGCGCTCGCTGTTCCAGCCCACGTCCTTGCCGGTACGCCTGAATACCACGACGTTGCCGACGCTGGTAACATTCGGGTTGTTCAGCGCATCGTCGACATTTTTCTTCAGCGGGATAGCACGGCCCGCGCGTATCCCCTCATCGGCGGTGATCACCAGACGGGCGTTACAGTCAATAATGCGTCCTGCCACCGCTTCAGGTGAGAATCCACCGAAGATCACCGAATGCACGGCGCCAATCCGGGCGCAGGCCAGCATCGCCACGGCGGCTTCCGGCACCATTGGCATATAGATAGCCACCACATCGCCTTTATTAATGCCCAGCTCTTTTAACGTATTGGCAAAGCGGCAGACGTCACGGTGCAGTTCACGATAGGTGATGGTTTTGCTTTCGCTGCTGTCATCGCCTTCCCAGATAATCGCCGGATGGTCGCCGCGCGTTTGCAGGTGACGGTCAAGGCAGTTGGCTGCCAGGTTGAGCGTGCCGTCCTCAAACCAGCGAATCGAGATGTTACCTGGGGCAAAAGAGGTGTTCTTTACCGTGGTGTAGGGCTTAATCCAGTCCAGGATTTTGCCTTGCTCACCCCAGAATGCTTCAGGGTCCTGCACCGACTGCTGATACATCGACTGGTACTGCTGAGCATTGATCAGGGTATTTTCCGCAATATTCGCGGGAACCGGGTACGTATGTGATTGGCTCATAGCTGGCCTCCTTGAAGATTGTTAATAATATGTCAATCAAAGGTTAAGTGAAGATATTGGTTTGGCTTTGTTTTCTTTTTGGGCGGCAGATCACGTCATAACCGAATGTGATGGATTGGGGTGTGACTCCTGCTTTAAAGATAGGAATAAATCGTAATAATCGTTGAAAAACGCATGTATTACCGCGCAAAAAAAGCGCACATAGACCATTTTGTTTCTGAGGGAAAGTGAGTTTTTTTGCATAGCTATGCTGAGGCAGGTAGAGATATTTCTAACTATTACAAAGAGTTATTTTAACACGGGTAAAGCAGCGCTTTATCCTGTGGCTGGAGGTTAAAGTAGCCACATCTCGCGTAGGGTTGCATTTCGGGGGGTGAAAATGGTACTGATTACGCGCCTGTAAAACAGGGTTCAACCATCCATTACCTGCGAATTGCCCGATCCCGGTCAGCCTCCCTTGAGTGTTATTCACTCCGCAAGCAGTACGCGGAAGCAGGTTTTGTTAAGGAAAAATACACGTTATGAAAGCCATAAAATTCAGCCTTGCCTGGCAAATTTTGATTGCGTTGGTTCTGGGGATCATCGCGGGTGCGATATTGCATAACCAGCCGGAGAATCGTGAATGGTTAGTCGCCAATGTTCTCAGTCCGGCGGGGGATATCTTTATCCACCTGATCAAAATGATTGTTGTACCTATCGTTATTTCCACCCTGATTGTCGGTATTGCCGGTGTGGGGGATGCCAAAAAACTCGGGCGTATCGGTGTTAAAACCATCGTCTATTTTGAAGTGATTACCACCATTGCCATTGTGACAGGTATTACTCTGGCGAACGTGTTTCAACCCGGCTCCGGCATTGATATGTCGACGCTGGCAACGGTGGACATCTCTAAGTATGAAGCGACAACGGCGCAGGTTCAGGGTCAGCCTCACAGCCTGGTCACTACCATCCTGTCATTGATCCCGCAGAATATTTTTGCGGCAATTGCCAAAGGTGACATGCTGCCGATTATCTTCTTCTCGGTGCTGTTTGGCCTCGGCCTCTCCTCTCTGCCGTCGGAACACCGCGATCCGCTGGTGAAGGTGTTCCGCTCAACGTCGGAAGCGATGTTCAAAGTCACTAACATGATCATGCGCTATGCGCCGATCGGGGTGTTTGCACTGATCTCCGTGACCGTGGCGAACTTCGGCTTCGCCTCGCTGTGGCCGCTGGCCAAGCTGGTGGTGCTGGTGTATGCCGCCATCGCCTTCTTTGCCCTGGTGGTGCTGGGCGGCGTGGCACGCTTCTGTAAGCTGCGTATTACGACGCTTATCCGCATCCTCAAGGATGAACTGATCCTCTCTTACTCCACTGCCAGCTCCGAAACCGTGCTGCCGCGGATTATGGAGAAGATGGAAGCCTACGGCGCACCGAAGGCGATCACCAGCTTTGTGGTACCGACCGGTTACTCGTTTAACCTTGATGGTTCGACGCTGTACCAGAGTATTGCTGCGATCTTTATCGCTCAGCTGTACGGTATTGACCTGTCGCTGGGCCAGGAGATCGTGCTGGTACTGACGCTGATGGTGACCTCGAAAGGCATTGCCGGGGTGCCGGGCGTCTCCTTCGTGGTGCTGCTGGCGACGCTGGGCAGCGTTGGCATCCCGCTGGAAGGTCTGGCCTTTATTGCCGGCGTTGACCGCATCCTCGACATGGCGCGTACCGCGCTGAACGTGGTCGGCAATGCACTGGCGGTGCTGGTGATTGCCAAATGGGAAGACCAGTTCGACGCTAAACAGGCTCTCGCCTATGAGGCAGAGTTAAAAGCACAGCCTGCGGGCAGATAAGTCCTCTGGGCTGGTGAGCGATCGCCAGCCCATTCCCCCGTCATTCTCCCCCGTCAAAGTCTGTCTCCTGCCTCACAGATTAATAAAAATTTGCTGCGTATTGGATTGTTTTGAATGTTACCTGCTTTGCAGCCCCGATCACGGAATTCGCAAAAGCCCGGCTAAAGATCCGCTATTTCGCGCCGAAAATATAAAAAAACGTTACTAATTTTTCCTGGTCCAACTCCCGTTGATCCATTAAAGGATTTAACTCATGCGCAATAATTTGCCCGTTACACAGCAAGAGTATGTGTTTGGCGATGACGCCACACTGATGTCTACTACCGATACCAACAGCTATATCACCTATGCCAACGATGCCTTTATGGAGGTCAGCGGCTTCACGCCGGAGGAGATTAGCGGCCAGCCTCATAATATGGTGCGCCATCCGGATATGCCGCCGGAAGCCTTTGCCGACATGTGGGCCACGCTGAAAAAAGGCGAGCCCTGGACGGCGCTGGTGAAAAACCGCCGTAAAGACGGTGACCACTACTGGGTGCGCGCTAACGCCATCCCGGTTGTGCGTAATGGCAACGTACAGGGCTATATGTCGGTACGCACCAAACCGAGCCAGCAGGAGGTCCGCGCTACCGAACGGCTGTATCAGGATTTCCGCAGCGGTAAGGCCAAGGGCAAGCGTTTTCATAAAGGGTTGATTGTACGTACCGGGCTGATGAGCTGGCGTTCCCTGTTCAAAACCCTGCCGCTGCGCTGGCGCATTCGCAGCGCGCTGCTGGCGCTGTTACCGCTGGCCACGCTGGGTGTCTGGGCGCTGGGGCTGAGCCACGGCGCACTGGGCATGTTTGCTGCGGGTATGGCGCTGCTGCTGCTGCTGGCCTCGGCCTGGCTGGAGATGCAGATCTCCCGGCCGATCGAACGGGTCTGCCAGCAGGCGCTGCGCGTGGCGACCGGGGCCGATCATAAAGTCGAGCAGATGGACCGGGTAGATGAGGTCGGCACCACGCTGCGGGCGATTGGTCAGCTGGGGCTGATGTTCCGCTGGCTGGTGGATGATGTCAGCGGTCAGGCGATTAATGTGCTCAGCGCCAGTGATGCGATTGCGCAGAGCAACAGCGAGCTGAGCCGTCGTACCGAACAGGCTGCGGCGAACGTCCAGCAAACCGCTGCGACCATGAATGAAATGACGGCCACGGTGAAGAGCAATACGGAAACTGCTGCCGAGGTGAAAAGCCTGTCGGTCAGCACCAGCAGTGCTGCGCTGCAGGGCGGCGAGGCGATGACCGATATGGTCAAGATGATGGCAGAAATTACCGAAAGTTCGAAGCAAATAGCCAATATTACCAGCGTTATCGACGGGATTGCCTTCCAGACCAACATCCTGGCGCTGAATGCTGCGGTGGAAGCGGCCCGCGCCGGTGAGCAGGGTAAAGGTTTTGCCGTGGTCGCCGGTGAAGTGCGCAGCCTGGCGCAGCGCAGCGCCAAAGCGGCCAGCGAAATCAAAGCACTGGTGGAAAGCAGCGCCGACAAAGTGAAATCCGGTACGTTGCATGTTAATGACGCAGGCAAAACGATGGAGGGCATTGTTTCCCAGGTGCAGAACGTGACCTCGCTGATTGCCCAGATCAGTGCGGCGACTGCCGAACAGGCAACGGCCCTCGGTGAGGTCAGCCTGGCGGTAGAGGATCTGGACAATATAACCCACCAGAACGCCGCGAAGGTGGAAGAGGGCGCGCAGGCGTCCGGGCGCATGACGCGCCAGGCCACGCGGCTGGTTGAAGCGATCAGCGTATTCCGCTAACCGCGGGAAACTGCAGGCTGACCGAAAAAAAAGGTCAGCCACTACAGGACAGAGGTGCATTGCAGGGATGCCCGTGCCGGATATTTGCACCGTCCATATGTAGGGGGCGACCTTTTTTCCGGTCGCCCCGTGCCGGATGTTTGCACCATCGATATGTAGGGGGCGACCTTTTTTTCCGGTCGCCCCGTGCCGGATATTTGCTATGCTGGTTCTCCGTCAATCCACGAGAATCCCATGTCAGCCATTCTCGATTTCTCCTTTGCTCATCGCCCGCTGGTCCCCTATGCGCATGACTATCATCACGGCGACGTCGAACCCCTGCATCATCACAACTGCGCACAGCTGGTCCATACGCTGACCGGGGTGGTGCGGGTTGAAACGCCGCTGGGACACTGGATTGTGCCACCGGGGCGCGGCGTCTGGCTGCCTGCCGGGATGAAACATGCCCTGCAGATGACCGGAGAGGTGGCGGCGCGCACGCTGTTTGTCGATCCGCTGGCGCGCGCCGATCTGCCTGCCAGTTGCCAGGTGGTGCAGATATCCCCGCTGCTGCGCGAACTGATCGTTACTGCCCTTGAC
Organism: Erwinia sp. Eh17-17; assembly: GCF_039675725.1. Lineage (NCBI taxonomy): Bacteria > Pseudomonadati > Pseudomonadota > Gammaproteobacteria > Enterobacterales > Erwiniaceae > Erwinia > Erwinia sp. Eh17-17. The sequence goes on from NZ_JBDFQT010000010.1 coordinate 36,612, forward strand.
CTGCCGGAAGCCTATGCGCCTGCCAGCCGCGCCGAGCGGATTTATGAGCTGATCCTCGATGAAATCCGCGTAATGGCCGAACTTCCCTTCAGCCTGCCAGAACCGCAAAGCGAGGCGCTGCTGGGGCTCTGCCAGGCGCTGCGCGCGGCGCCGGGTGAGAGCTGGACGCTGGAAAACAGCGCCCGGCGCATCAACGTCAGCAGCCGCACGCTGGCGCGGCGTTTTTATCAGGAAACCGGATTGCAGTTCAGCGACTGGGTGCGGCGCGCCCGGCTGATGGAAGCCCTGACGCGCCTTGCCCGCGGGGAGTCGGTGCTGACGGTCTCGCTGGAGCTGGGCTATGAAAGCCAGAGTGCCTTCAGCGCCATGTTCCGCCGTATTCTCGGCGTTGCGCCCAGCGACTATTTCCCGCCCGGCTGAGCCTGGGCAACGGCATTCAGCAGCGCCTGCAACGAGGCGCGTGACACATCGCTGTCGATGCCCACGCCCCAGGCGCTGTGGTTGCCGGGAAAAATACAGCGCAGATAGGTGACGGAGCGGCTGTCGCTGCGCTGGCCGAGCGTGTGTTCGTGATAGTCCTGAATGGTAAACGACACGTCCAGTGTCTGACGCAGCGCATCCGCCGCTGCCGACAGCAGGCCGTTCCCCCGTCCGCTGATGCTGTGGTGCTGCTCCCCCTGGCGGATACCCGCATCAAAGCGTAACTGGCCCTGGCTGTCACTCTCGCTGCGGTACTCGCCCAGCTGTAACTGAGGCGCTTCAATGCCGTAAACCCGGCGGAACAGCTGCCAGATAGCCGCCTGCGTCATCTCCCGGTTTTCGCGATCGGCCACCTGCTGCACCTGCTGACTGAAGTCCTGCTGCAGCGTGCGCGGCAGGCTCAGGCCGTGATTTTGCTCGATCATCCACGCCGCACCGCTCTTCCCGGACTGGCTGTTCACGCGGATGACCGCTTCATAACTACAGCCGATATCCGCCGGGTCGAGCGGCAAATAGGGCACTTCCCAGCGGCTGTCTTCCTGCTGCTGACGTGCGGCAAAGCCTTTTTTAATCGCATCCTGATGGGAACCGGAGAACGCGGTAAACACCAGCTCTCCGGCGTAAGGATGGCGCGGATGCACCGGCAGCTGGTTGCACTGCACTACCACATCCACCACCTGCTTCATCTGGCTGAAGTTGAGCCGGGGATCAATCCCCTGGGTGTAAAAGTTAAGCGCCATGGTCACCAGATCGACGTTACCGGTGCGTTCACCGTTGCCAAACAGGCAGCCTTCCACGCGGTCTGCCCCGGCCAGCAGCGCCAGTTCGGCAGCGGCAATTCCGGTGCCGCGATCGTTGTGCGGATGTACGCTGATACACACCTGCGCGCGCTGTGAGAAGCGGCGGCAGAAGTATTCAATCTGATCGGCATAGACGTTCGGCGTACTGACCTCAACGGTGGCCGGCAGGTTGATAATCATCGGTCGGGCAGCGCAGGGCTGCCAGACGGCTGCCACCGCTTCACAGATCTCCAGTGCAAAATCGGCTTCGGTAAAGCAGAAGGTTTCCGGTGAATATTCGAAGGTCCAGCGAGTTTGCGGCTGCTCTTCGCAGCGCTGGCGGATCAGCCGGGTGGCGTTGACCGCCAGTTCGATAATCTGCTCTCTGCTCTGGCGGAACACCAGGCGACGAAACACCGGCGCGGTGGCGTTATACAGATGCACGCAGGCGCTGTGTGCGCCTTCCAGCGCGACAAACGTGCGGTCAATCAGGTCGCTGCGCGCCTGAGTCAGTACCTGAATGGTGACGTCATCGGGGATCATGCGCTCTTCAATCAGCTCGCGCACAAAATTAAAATCGGTCTGTGAAGCCGAGGGGAACGCCACTTCAATCTCTTTAAATCCACACTGCAACAGCAGCTGCCAGAACTGTTTCTTACGCGCGGCATCCATCGGTTCCGCCAGCGACTGGTTGCCGTCACGCAGATCGGTAGAGAGCCAGCGCGGTGCCTGGCTTAGCGTGCGGCCGGGCCACTGGCGGTCGGTTAACTGCACGGGCGGGAAAGGATGATATTTGTCGGCAGGTTGTTGCAGCATGGTCAGGCTCCTTGTGAGGTGAGCCGTTATTCTGACGGGTGCCCGTGCCCCTGGCTGGCGCAAAACTGACAACCTGAGGTGAAAAAGTGACAGCAGAAGATGAAAAAAAAGGAGCAGAATGGAAGTTCTGCTCCTTTTACCGCCCTGGTGTTGGCGTTGGTCTTACGTACTGCACGGGTAGCAGAGAACGCTAAAAAAAGGAAAAAAAGCGTCTCTTGCTAAGCACCGTTTGATTGTGTAAAAGCAAGTGGCTGTTCTATTTTTACGGCTTTATCAGCCACAGGTAATCATAAAGTTACCTTTTTACTTTTACAATTAAATTAATAGCAAATTGTGATTGATACTGCAATTTCATTTAGCATTTTTTGGAACGGTTAATATGTATTTAAATATTACATTGATAAATAATACTTAAATTTCATTGTCTTATAATTTTTTCTGGCTGTAATTAGTTGAACGTGTAATCCGATAGTCAATATTTTACCTGAACCTGTAAATAGAGATGCAGTAACAATGTTGCTCTGTTAAGGTTTTATTAATATGCGAAAGGGTAACAATTATTCACCTATGGATGAGGAGTTGTCATGAGTCAGTTCTTTATGAATCAGAAGCAGAATGTGGTGAACGAGGCGATCGAGGGGATCCTGCTCAGCTCTCCTCACGCGAATCTTTCCCGCCTTGCGCTGGGGCCGCAGATGCGCGTCATCGTGCGTAACGACTGGGATAAATCACGCGTTGCGCTGATCTCCGGTGGGGGATCGGGCCATGAACCTGCGCACATTGGCTTTGTCGGTAAAGGCATGCTGACGGCGGCCGTGTGCGGCGATATCTTCGCCTCGCCCAGCGTGGATGCCGTCCTGCATGCGATTATTAATGTCACCGGAGAGGCGGGCTGCCTGCTGATCGTCAAAAACTACACCGGTGACCGCCTGAACTTCGGTCTGGCGGCGGAAAAAGCCAAACAGCTCGGCTACCGGGTCGCGATGGTGATGGTGCGTGACGACATTGCGCTGCCGGACAATCCACAGCCGCGCGGCATTGCGGGGACGGCGATGGTGCATAAAGTGGCAGGCTATGCTGCCGAACAGGGGCAGTCGCTGGAGCAGGTGACCGCTCTGGCGCAGCGGGCCGGTGAGGCGACCGCCTCCATCGGGCTGGCGTTTACGACCTGCCACGTCCCTGGCGAAGCGCGAGACGATCGCCGTGTACCGCAGGGAGGCAGCGAACTCGGCATGGGGATCCACGGGGAACCGGGGGCTTCAACGCTGAATACACAGAACAGCCGCGAGATTGTGACAGCGCTGGTGCAGCGGCTCTGTGCGAAAAGTACAGGCCGTTCGCTGGCGCTGATGGTCAATAATCTGGGCGGATTTTCAGCGCTGGAGATGGCGCTTCTGACGCGGGAAACCCTGCATTCGGCGCTGGGCAAACAGGTGAAGTTACTGATTGGCCCGGCAACGCTGGTCAGCGCGCTGGATATGAAAGGTTTCTCGCTGTCGATAATGCAGCTCGATGATGAACTTGAAACTGCGCTGCTGGCCCCGGTGGAAACCAGCGGCTGGGCGAACGCCATCCCGCCGGTAGCGGTCACCGAGGTTGAGGCGAAACGCGCGGCGCAGCAGCAGACCTTTACGCCTTCCGCTAACCCGACGGTGGCGGCGACGCTTAAAACGCTGTGTCAGACGCTGATGGACCTGGAGAGCGAACTGAACCAGCTGGATGCCAAAGTGGGCGATGGCGATACCGGCTCCACCTTTGCAGCCGGTGCGCGCAGCGTGCTGGAGGCCAGCGAAGCGCAGCAGCTGCCGCTCAACCAGCCGGATGCGCTGCTGACGGTGGTGGGGGAGAAGCTGGCGACCGTAATGGGCGGCTCCAGCGGCGTGCTGATGTCGATTATGTTTACCGCTGCCGGACAGCAGCTGACTCAGGGGGCATCGCTGGCACAGGCGCTGAGCACAGGCCTGGAGCGTATGCAGCATTACGGTGGGGCACAGGTCGGGGATCGCACGATGATTGATGCGCTGCATCCTGCCTTTGCCGCGTTGCTGAACGGTGAAGATCTGGCCGCGGTAGCCGCGGCGGCCAGACAGGGGGCCGAAAGCACCTGCACCATGCGCAGCGCACGTGCCGGGCGCTCCTCTTATCTTAATCAGGAGAGCCTGGACGGGGTGAAAGATCCGGGTGCCTGTGCGGTAGAGAAGGTGTTCGCCGCGCTGGCGGCTGGCCACCGGGCGTAAAGGCGGGAAACGCGTCTGGATGACGACCGGTGGAAATCAGGGGCGACCGGAAAAAAAGGTCGCCCCCTACGTATCTGTGTACCGGCACGGGGCAACCGGAAAAAAAGGTCGCCCCCTGCGTATCTGCGTATCGTCATGGGGCGACCGGAAAAAAAGGTCGCCCCCTACGTATCTGCGTACCGGCACGGGGCGACCGGAAAAAAAGGTCGCCCCCTACGTATCTGCGTATCGTCATGGGGCGACCGGAAAAAAAGGTCGGCCCCTACGTATCTGCGTACCGGCACGGGGCGACCGGAAAAAAAGGCCGGCCCCTACGTATCTGCGTACCGTCACGGGGCGACCGGAAAAAAAGGTCGCCCCCTACGTATTTGCGTATCGTCATGGGGCGACCGGAAAAAAAGGTCGCCACCTACGTATCTGCGTATCGTCATGGGGCGACCGGAAAAAAAGGTCGGCCCCTACGTATCTGCATTTCCCCGTAGGGGCTGACCTTCTTTTTTGGTCAGCCCGCAACATCCAGCGCCTGCTCGAAGCTGCGCAGACGTTTGTAGATCGACATCAGTTCAACCAGCGTGGTCCAGGAATTAATCAGATACTGGAACGCGCCGCGCACCTGGTCAAAGACGTTGGTGATCTGCGTCAGCAGACCGAGGGTGATAGCCCCGGTAACAATCGACGGAAACAGCACAAAGATACTAAAGACGGCATCCAGCTGCAGGTAGAAAATACGCGCAATATTAAAATAGAGATAGTGAAAATAGAGGCGGAAATAGTTCTTACGCACGTTGAAGAACAGCTCACGCACCTGCGGCGGGCTGGCACGCTGAGCATCATCTTCACCGTAGACCAGCTCTTTACGGTAGGCGGCTTCCACCCGCTGATTACGAAACGACAGCCCCGGCAGTTTAATCCCCACCACCGCCAGCATCCCGGTACCCAGCAGTGACCACACGACGGCGGCAATTACCAGCGCATAGGGAACGCTGCCCAGAATTGGCACGGTTTTCACATGTGCTGACAGCACCACCAGCACGGGCAAAAAGGCGATCAGTGTCATCACGGCGGCAATCAGCCGGACGCCCATATCCTCCAGCGTGGAGGCAAAGCGCATGGTGTCTTCCTGCACGCGCTGCGCGGCCCCCTCAATATGGCGCAGACGCTGCCAGTGCGCCATATAGTAGTTGTTCATCGCCGTGCGCCAGCGGAACACATAGTGACTGATAAAAAACAGATTCAGCACGTCAATCACCACAGCAATCATCGCAATGCTGAGGAAGCCGTAAATCTGGTGATAAAACGATGAGATCTGAATCGTATTGGGATGCGTCATCGCCTTTTGTATCAGGTCGTAGAACGGTTCATACCAGCTGTTGATCGCCACGCCCACCTGCACGGAAAACCAGGTGACAAAGATGATCAGCGCACTGCCCAGTATCGACCAGCGCTGCCACGGATGCGGGCTGAAGACAAACCAGAAGCCGGCAAACAACAGCGTTGCCAGCAGATAATAGCTGTAAAAGCCCAGCTCACCGGGAGAGATAAACCGCAGAGCATTGTTCGGCAACGCGCCGGGAGAGAACCAGGAAAAATGGACTATCAGCTGAGCTAATTTACTGTTGGCATAGCCAAACCAGAACATTACCGCCAGCAGGCTCCAGACCACCACGCTGGTGAAAAACAGCCCCGGCCTGGGGAAAAAAGATTTAAACATACGTACTCCACAGTCAATGTTCGCTGTTTATACCGCGATTAGCTGTGAGTAATCTCATTACGGTTGTATCTATTAATGTCCGTCACCGTTAACCACGCTTTCCTGTGGTTATTTATGCCGTTAATTGGGGGGTAACCTTTATTTTATGGAAGCGAAAGGGAGAAATTTCCTTTAATGCCACCCTGCATCGCGTTTACGGTTAAAAATTTATCCTGATTGTTTTTTGATCAAAGACTGTAAGGATCAATGAACTGCTGTGAATAGATTGAAATTGCTTGAATTGACTGATGTTTTCGGTTTATACCCGTGTGGTTTAAGCACACAGAAAGACAGGAATCCTGCTGCCTCCGGGGCAGCGGGAGCGGGTTATATTGCGCCAGCTAACGGCGTATTGCAGCGCTGACAGTATTTCCCATTACGGGGAAAGTCACCGCCAGCGTTCAGGCGAAATAATAATGAATGAAAACTCTGATGTTATGTACCGACTGCTGGTACAGAGCGTGGTCGATTATGCGATCTATATGCTGACGCCTGACGGAACCGTCGCTAACTGGAACCCAGGGGCACAGCGCGCCAAGGGCTATTTGCCTGCGGAGATCGTCGGGAAGAATTTTAGCTGTTTCTACAGTGAAGAAGATCGTCACAAAGGCGTACCGCAGCGCGGTTTACAGATCGCCTGCGACACCGGCCGCTATGAGACCAAAGGCTGGCGCTATCGTAAAGACGGCAGCGCCTTCTGGGCGCACGTGATGATCGACGCGATCCGCAATGACGATGGTCAGCTGATCGGCTACGCCAAAATCACCCGCGACTGCACCGAAGTGCGCGAGTACGAACAGCAGATCCTGCGTGCCAAAGATCTGGCCGAACAGAACAGTGAACAAACGGCGTCACTGTCGACATTCCTCGACACCATCATTGCCAATATCCCTTCCTGCGTGATCGTTGAAGATGTGGTGTCGCGTGAGATCCTGCTGATCAACAGTAAGGCGGAAAAGCTGCTGGGCGGTACGCAGCGTGATTTTATCGGCAAACGTGCGCCAGAGTGCATGACGGCGGCGATGGGCGAATATTTTATGCAGCTATCGGACGCCGCGCAGCGTAAAGAGGGGATGCAGCGTAACGAACGGCTGCTGGCCACGCCGTGCGGCGAGCGGATCATCAGTGCCAGTGCGTCGATCATTCGCGGCAATGATGAACATCATAACTACGTGCTGCTGATTGCCGATGACGTCACCGACCAACGGGCAGCAGATGCTCAGATTCATCATATGGCGCATCACGATAATCTGACCAGCCTGCCCAACCGCGTACTGTTCAGCCAGCGTCTGACCCAGGCGCTGCGTGAAGACCGTGATGCACGGCGCAAGACGGCGACGCTGGGTCTCGACCTGGATAATTTTAAAAATGTTAACGATGCGCTCGGCCATCAGGTCGGAGACGAGCTGCTGCGATCGGTGGCGGTTCGCCTGCGCGCGGTGCTGCGTGACCAGGATACGCTGGCCCGCAGCGGCGGCGATGAGTTCTCGATCGTGCTGCCGGGGCTGACGCACCAGCAGGAAGCGGAAGCGGTCGCCAGCCGCCTGATCGAAACCATTCGCCCCCCGTTCAGCGTGGATGGGCACAATTTGTCCGTGGGTCTGAGCGTGGGGATTGCCATCGCTGACAGCGGCATGACCACGCCGGACGAGCTGCTGCGCTGTGCGGATATGGCACTGTACGAAGCCAAGCGTAACGGACGTAACCGCTATGAACACTTCACCCCGGCAATGAGCGATATGGCGCAGAAGCGCCGCGTAATTGAAAACGACCTGCGCGAGGCGATCACCAGCCGCCAGCTGAAGCTCTATTATCAGCCGATCACCGACCATCAACACCGGGAGGTCATCGGCTATGAAGCGCTGATGCGCTGGCAGCACCCGCAGAAAGGGTTAATCATGCCGCTGGACTTTATCCCCATCGCAGAAGAGACCGGACTGATCCACAGCCTGGGCGCCTATGCACTGCACGAGGCCTGCCGTGAAGCGGCCACCTGGCCGGGCGACCAGAGCGTGGCGGTGAACCTGTCGCCTTTACAGTTTAAAAACAGCGCCCTGGTGTCGGTGGTAGAAGCGGCCCTGAAGGACTCCGGCCTGGCACCGCATCGCCTGGAAGTGGAAATCACCGAGTCCGTGCTGCTGGATGATTCGCTGGTGAATATCCATATCCTGCAGAAGCTCAAGGCGCTCGGCGTGCGCATCGCGCTGGATGACTTCGGCACCGGCTATTCGTCGCTCAGCTATCTGCGCTCTTTCCCGTTCGACAAGATCAAGATCGACAAATCGTTTATTAACGATATGCACGACAGCCGTGAAGCGCTGGCGATCATCCGCGCGATCACCGGTATGAGCCGCAGCCTGGACATTCAGATCACCGCCGAAGGGGTGGAAAGCAACGAGCAGTTTGAACGTCTGAAAGCCGAAGGATGCACGCTGTTCCAGGGCTACTATTTCGGTCGCCCGCAGCCGTCAGAAAGTCGTTTACAGACGTTTTAATCTCTCCGGGCCGGACAGGTCCCGAACGGGCGAGGTACGCCTCGCCCACCGTGGCCACGTAAATTGTTAATGAAATTGTGCCTTTTTGTTTCTATCCCCTCACGCTGTTGACCTGTTGCTGTTAAAGTATGTGTCATTGTTACCGGTAACAATAACGACACCAAATCACCGGAATAATGAAAATACCCCTACACTTAATGTGTTTAAGCATTCATCCGACCCCCATTTTTGCGATCGCACGCGCGAACGCTTGAGAAGGCAATGTCATGTCAGAGCAAAAAACAGGCAGTACACGCAGGGATTTTCTGCTGAAAACCATCACCCTCGCCCCGGCGATGGCGATTGGCTCCGCCGGGCTGGGTTCACTGGCCGCCGTCGCCCCCGCCGTGGCGAAAGAGGCTGCGGCCACCGGTCCGCAACAGGCGCGTGACTACCAGCCCACCTGGTTTACCCCGGAAGAGTATGCGTTTCTGCAGGCCGCCGTGGCGCGCCTGATCCCGGCCGATGAACGCGGCCCCGGCGCACTGGAAGCGGGCGTTCCCGAATACATTGACCGTCAGATGAACACCCCTTACGCCACCGGCAGCAACTGGTACATGCAGGGGCCGTTCCACCCGGATGCTGACAAAGCGCTGGGCTACCAGCTGCCGCTGACGCCGCGCGATATCTACCGCCTGGGCCTGGCCGATGCTGACGCGCTGGCAAAACAGCAGCACGGCAAGGTCTTTGCGCAGCTGAGCGGCGAACAGCAGGACACGCTGCTACAGGCGCTGGAAGCTGGCAGCGTTGAGCTGCCCCAGGTTCCGGCCAAAACCTTTTTCTCCTTCCTGTTACAGAACACCCGCGAAGGCTTTTTCAGTGACCCGATCCACGGCGGGAATCAGGGGCTGGTCGGCTGGCAGCTGATCAACTTCCCAGGCGCACGCGCCGACTTTATGGACTGGGTGGAACGCGGCGAGCGCTACACGCTGCCGCCGGTATCAATTCGCGGGGAAAGAAGCTAATCATGGCTAACGAACAGAAAAAAGTAGATGCAGTGATCGTCGGATTCGGCTGGGCCGGGGCGATTATGGCAAAAGAGCTGACCGAAGCCGGTCTGAATGTGGTGGCGCTGGAGCGTGGCCCGCACCGTGACACTTATCCTGACGGCGCCTATCCGCAGGTGATTGACGAGCTGACCTATAACATCCGTAAAAAGCTGTTCCAGGATCTGTCAAAAAGCACCGTGACCATCCGTCATAACGCCGCGCAGACCGCGCAGCCATATCGTCAGCTGGCGGCGTTTCTGCCGGGCACCGGCACCGGCGGGGCGGGCCTGCACTGGTCGGGCGTGCATTTCCGCGTTGACCCGATGGAGCTGCGCATGCGCAGCCACTATGAAGAGCGCTACGGCAAAGACTTTATCCCGGAAGGGATGACCATTCAGGACTTTGGCGTCACCTATGACGAGCTGGAGCCGTTCTTCGACCAGGCTGAGAAGGTGTTTGGCACCTCCGGTTCTGCATGGAGCGTGAAGGGTAAAGTGGTCGGTCAGGGCGGCAAAGGCAATCCGTTTGCTCCTGACCGCTCCAGCCCGTTCCCGCTGCCCGCGCAGAAGCGCACTTACTCGGCGCAGCTGTTTGCCCAGGCGGCGGAGAGTATTGGTTATCATCCTTACGATCTGCCCTCGGCCAACACCTCCGGCCCGTACACCAACACCTACGGCGCACAGATGGGGCCGTGCAACTTCTGCGGCTACTGTAGCGGCTATGCCTGCTACATGTATTCTAAAGCCTCGCCGAACGTCAACATTCTGCCTGCCCTGCGCCAGGAGCCGAAGTTTGAGCTGCGCAATAACGCTTACGTGCTGCGCGTGAACCTGACCGACGATAAGAAACGTGCCACCGGCGTGACCTATGTCGATGGGCTGGGACGCGAGCAGGTGCAGCCTGCGGATCTGGTGATCCTCTCGGCCTTCCAGTTCCACAATGTCCACCTGATGCTGCTGTCCGGCATCGGTAAGCCTTACGATCCGGTGACCAATGAGGGCACCGTCGGGCGTAACTTTGCCTACCAGAACCTGTCCACCATTAAAGCCTTCTTCGATAAAGACGTGTTCACCAACAACTTTATTGGCGCAGGCGGGGCGGGCGTAGGGGTTGATGACTTCAACGCCGATAACTTCGACCATGCGAAATATGGCTTTGTCGGTGGCTCCCCGATGTGGGTCAACCAGGCGGGTGTGAAACCGATTTCCGGCCTGCCGACGCCTCCGGGCACCCCGAACTGGGGCAGCAAATGGAAAGCCGCGGTGGCGGATCACTACACTCACCACGTCTCGATGGATGCCCACGGTGCGCACCAGTCGTACCGCAATAACTACCTCGATCTCGATCCGAACTACAAGGATATCCACGGCCAGCCGCTGCTGCGTATGACCTTCGACTGGCAGGAAAACGACATCAAAATGTCGCAGTTCATGCACGGCCGTATGCACAAGATCGCCGAAGCGATGAATCCGAAGCTGATCAGCGGCGCGCCAAAAATGCCGGGGGCGCATTTCGACACCACCGTGTATCAGACCACGCACATGAACGGCGGGGCGATCATGGGTGAAGACCCGAAAACCAGCGCGATTAACCGCTATCTGCAAAGCTGGGACGTGCCGAACGTCTTCGTTCCCGGTGCCTCCGCCTTCCCGCAGGGGCTGGGCTACAACCCGACCGGCATGGTCGCCGCGCTGACCTACTGGTCGGCAAAGGCCATTCGCGAACAGTACCTGAAAAACCCCGGTCCGCTGGTGCAGGCATAAGGATAAGCAGATGAAAAAGTTACTTCTTGTTGCCCTGTTGCCGGGCATGATGGCGTTTAACGCGCTGGCAGAGGACAGCGCGGACGCGCAGATAGCACGCGGTGAGTATCTGGCGCGCGCCGGGGACTGTGTGGCCTGCCACACCAAAGCGGGCGGTGAGCCGTTTGCCGGGGGTTTGCCGATGGCGACGCCTATCGGAACGATCTACTCGACCAACATCACCCCGGATAAGCAGAGCGGGATTGGCGACTACAGCTATGACGACTTCCAGAAAGCGGTGCGTCACGGCGTGGCGAAAAATGGCGATACGCTCTACCCGGCGATGCCGTACCCCTCTTACGCGGTGGTCAGCGACGAGGATATGCAGGCGCTGTACGCGTACTTTATGCACGGCGTGAAGCCGGTGAACCGTGCGAACCAGGAGAGCGATATTCCCTGGCCGCTGTCGATGCGCTGGCCGCTGGCGATCTGGCGCGGCGTGTTTGCCCCGGATGTGAAAGCTTTCCAGCCGATCAAAGGTCAGGACCCGGTGCTGGCTCGCGGCCAGTATCTGGTGGAAGGGCTGGGCCACTGCGGGGCCTGCCATACGCCGCGCAGCATAACCATGCAGGAAAAAGCGCTGAACAACGATGAGGGCAGCGACTTCCTGTCCGGCAGCAATGCGCCGATTGACGGCTGGACCGCCAGCAATCTTCGCGGCGACGGGCGCGATGGCCTGGGACGCTGGAGCGAGGATGATCTGGTGCAGTTCCTGCGCATGGGGCGTAACGACCATACGGCGGTATTCGGCGGCATGACCGACGTGGTGCAGCACAGCCTGCAACACCTGACGCCAGAAGATGCCACAGCGATTGCCCGTTATCTGAAGTCGCTGGGCGCGAAAGATCCGAATCAGGTCGGCTTTACGCCGGACGATACGGTGGCGAAAGCGCTGTGGAAAGGCGATGACAGTAAAACCGGTGCCTCGGTATATGTGGACAGCTGCGCGGCCTGCCATAAAACCGACGGCAGCGGTTACCCGCGTTTCTTCCCGGAGCTGCGCGGTAACCCGGTGGTGCTGGCAGAAGATCCGACGTCACTGATCCATATCGTGCTGAGCGGCGCGCAGCTGCCGGGTATGAAAGGTGCGCCGACCGCCATCACCATGCCGGCCTTCGGCTGGCGGCTGAACGACCAGCAGGTGGCGGATGTGGTGAACTTTATCCGTACCAGCTGGGGCAACACCGCAACGTCTGTGGTGTCAGCCAGCGATGTGGCGGAAGTGCGCAAGGATGAGGCAGTGGTTCATCAGCAGGGGAACGCCGACGTGGAGAAGCTGACGCCATAACGGCACTTCTGTACTCCCGCTAAAATGCCGGGGCGACGTTTTACTGGTCGCCCCGGCATTTAACGGCTACGGCTACAGATAAGCGCCTCCGGTTACCAGGGCATATCCTTTCCACTGAGATTTCAGCAGGTACAGCGGCATATGCCAGTGACCTCTTTCCGGGTCTGATATCTCCGCGTAATCCTCTTTCATTCCGGTTAAGACCACAAAGTGTGAATAGCTTTCAGACTCCAGCAGGATCAGCAGCGGAGTATTGACCGTTAAATCACTGATATCAGTGAACTTCACCCCTTTAGCGCGGAATCCCAGTCGTTGAGCTTCGTTTTTCAGATCCAGCAGCGAAAATCCCAGCTTTATTTTCTCACCCTCAGTGCCTCTTGCTGAGCGGTAGATAATATCGGAGAGGATCTCCATCTCACCGATCGTCACACCGTATTTCTCTTTGAGTAACAGGGATAGTGCCGCAGGTCCACAGGAGAAGTCGGTCGTTTGTCTGACAATGCCTTCCGTTTTTAAACTGTTCCATCCTTTGAGCGTCAGGTTATGAGCATTCACCTGAGCCGACAAAAGCAGTGCCAAAAATCCGAAGGTCATCCTCATTTAAAAGTTCCTGCTAAAACCAACACCTACCGTTGCGCCGCTTGAATCTAACGGGAACGAAATTTCTGGCGTTACGGTGAGCTGATGACTGAGAAGATATGAGAAATAGAACTGAAGCATTTCGCCTTCCGTCGAGGTCCCTTTCATCTCCCGGCCGTCATATCTCAGGTTATCGCTCCAGGCGTATTGGAACTGGGTACCGAAAGAACTGACATCATTGAGAGAATAGCCCGTGCCGAAAGTCAGTGAGGCAATATCACCATATTTCAGCCGCTCGCCACCCTTACTGGTTTCAAAGATTTTTTCGTAGGAAATACCACCGTACACGGTCACCGGGTCGCTGATACGTACAAAATTCAGCGCTGGCGTGATGCTCCAGTAGCCTTCGCTATTGTTTAGCGGCTGCTTCCATGAATCCAGGACAGCGACAGCTTTTTTTCTACCGGTCGGTGCATTCACGGCCAGTGAGCCGGTCAGAGATGGGTGTGATTCAGTCTCTTTTAATAGCTTATATTGCACACCGGCGGAAATATCGCCGATATGACCCTGCGCCGCATCACGGGTGTAGGCATTGCTTGAAACATCTTCTATTCGGGTATAAGTCCAGGGCAGGGTAAACCAGGCGCTGAGGTTTTCGGTGATGCCAAAACGCGGTGTCATATACAGATACAGCTTCTTAACCGAGTAACTGGAAACTTGGTAAGGGCCTTCCTGCGGCAGTGAGGCCGAAGATTTATAGGTTCGGTATTTAAAACCAAAATCCAGGTCCACTTCGCCGGGATTGAGCAGAACGGTATAATCAGAAAGATAATTAAGAGGGGAGGAATAGCTCTCTTTTTTCTTTTCTACATTTGCCAGTGCGCTGTTATCTTCTCTGACTATCGAAAAGTCTTTAATTTCACTGAAGCTGAATGAGGATACAGACCCATCACGAATCACCTTCGCCTGACCCGACGCACTGGTTTTAAGCTGGCCAGTGACACGATCGCCATTGTTCAGGGTGACGGCATATTGAGTCTCAGTCAGCAGCTCTTTAATATCAGAGGCGGCGACTCTTAAGCTTGAACCATAAGGGGTGCTGAATACGCAGAGTCCATCCTTGAAGGAGACAATATTACCGGTAATAATGTCTCCGTTTTCAAGTTTAAGGACGTCAGCATAAGACAGGGAAGACATACAAAGCAGTGCAAACGCGCTAATCGTCCTGAATTTCATTTTTAAAAGCCTGTTACCACTTGGTCATATTAATGTCACGATTCCAGTTCGACCAGCGCAGTGCTTTAGCAGAAGCCGTACCATCAGCATTCATTACACGATAATACTCTTCGACAACGGTGTTATTTACCGTGTCAAATTCGCCATGTGTACTTTTTGACGAACGCCATATATCCCCGATAACAGAATATTTCTTCCCATCGCCGCTGTCGGTAATGGTCTTTGGACCGTTATCAAAGAATTCACTGTGCATGACGTAGTTTCGGTAATCTTCATCTACGCCAAAGTTATGAACTAAGTTTATGGTATGGATACCCTGGAATTTATCTCCCACCGGCATTGACTCAAAGCCTTCAAGCGGTTTTTTAAACGTGGTGCTGCTGGTGAGATTCAGGGTGGAATATTTAGGGAATTTAACGCAACCTATTCCTGCGATGCCGCATGGCTTTGTAGGGATAATAATTGGAGGGGTGATCAGACCATTGCCTTTGCCGTTCACCACAGACAGCTCAGCGTCACTTAATTCCACTGAGGTTGCATATGATAGGGTCGGGCAGGCGAGAATGAGCGCAACAAGTAAACAACGTTTCATAGAATCCCTTTAAGATAACAAGAAAATAACGCACTAAACATTAACATTTCTTTACATTATCTTATTGGAAAGCTGATTAAACAATGATTTCTTTACAATAACTAAGATTTTTCTCACGATCAAAATGTAAATTATTGATTTATAAGTAATGATTTCTGGAATTTATTGGTTATATTTTCTTATGAAGTGGCGTTTTTTTTCTCAGGTGGAATGAACAGAAAAGTTAATATTCTCAGACGAGGCGGGAGATTATTATGAGAATTAACTGGTCAGCAGGGATGTTCGGTGCGTGTAGGGGCCGACCTTCTGTTGCGGTCGGCCCGACAACAGGCAATCACTGCCCGTAGTACGCCCCCGCTCCGTGCTTGCGCAGATAGTGCTTATCCAGCAGCACCTGCTGCATATCCTGCATCCCCGGCGTCAGCTGGCGCGAGAAAATCCCCATATAGGCAATCTCTTCCAGTACCACCGCATTATGCACGGCGTTGTCGGCGCTGCTGCCCCAGGCAAACGGTCCGTGGGCGTTGACCAGCACCGCCGGGATTGCCGTCGGGCTGATGCCGCGCGAGCGGAAGGTGTCGATAATCACCTCGCCGGTATGGTGTTCATAATTTTCAGCGATCTCCTGTGGTGTCATTAGGCGGGTGCAGGGGATGGTGCCGTAAAAATAGTCGGCGTGGGTGGTGCCCCAGGCGGGCAGATCCAGCCCGGCCTGCGCCCAGATAGTCGCGTGACGCGAATGAGTGTGGACGATGCCGCCGATATCGGCAAACGCCCGGTACAGCGCCAGATGAGTGGCGGTATCGGACGACGGCTTCTTGCTACCCTCCACGGTGCGGCCGCTCTCCAGCTCTACCACCACGATATCGTCAACCGTCATACCCTCGTACTCCACCCCGGACGGCTTAATCGCCACCAGCCCGCGGCTGCGGTCAATAGCGCTGACGTTGCCCCAGGTAAAGGTCACCAGACGGTGACGCGGCAGCGCCAGATTGGCCTCGAAAACCTGCTGTTTCAGCGTTGTTAAGCTCACTGTAAACCTCCTTCCTTCATTTTCTGTTCAATCCAGCGCCGGGCCTGCACAATCTCGGCCACCGGCTCCTCGGCTTTTTCGGTCCACATCTCAATCAGAAACGCGCCGCGGTAGTTCAGCTGTTTCAGCGTGCGGAACACCCCGACAAAATCGACGCAGCCCTCGCCAAACGGCACGTCGCGAAACTGCCCCGGCGAGCTGGCGGTGACGGGCTGGGTGTCTTTCAGATGGATGGCGGCGATGCGGTCAATGCCCAGCGCCAGCTCGGCGGCAACGTCGTTGCCCCAGGCGGTGAGGTTGCCGACGTCGGGATAGACGGTGAACCACGGCGAGGCCTGCTGCTTATCCCACAGTTTCCACTTGCTGATGGCGTTGATAAATTCGGTGTCCATAATCTCGACCGCCAGCATCACCTGCGCGGCGGCAGCGCGATCGACCGCCCAGGCCAGCCCTTCGGCAAAGCGCGCCACCGTGCCCTCATCGTGCGGTTCGTAGTAAACGTCATAGCCCGCCAGCTGGATGGTGCGGATGCCGACGTCCTTCGCCAGCTGGATCGCCTGCTCCATCAAGGTATAGGCCTGCTGGCGCGTGGCCGGGTCGCGGCTGCCAAACGGGAAACGGCGGTGACCGGACAGGCACATTGACGGGATGGTGACCCCGGTTTCCATCATCGCGTTGACCAGCGACAGGCGCTGCTCTTTGCTCCACTGTAAGCGCGACAGGCGCAGATCGGTTTCGTCCACCGACATCTCGACGAAGTCGAAGCCGCAGGCTTTCGCCAGGGCCAGACGTTCCGGCCAGCTCAGGTGCGCAGGCAGCGCTTTTTCATAAATTCCCAGCGGGTGTTGGCGCATGGTTAGTGTCCCCAGATGTTGGCAATGGCCTGATGGAAGTCGGCAGCCGTCGCCAGCCCGTCAGCACTTTCGCTGAGCGCCCGGCCAACGATAAACGCCTTCACGTCGATCTCTTTAAACTGCGGCAGCTCATCTGGCGTGATGCCGCCGGTCACCGACAGGGCAAAGCCCAGATCGGACAGCGCTTTCATCGCGTCCAGATCCTGATGGCTCCACTGCTGGCCGCTGGCCTGTGCATCCCGTCCGCGATGGTAGATCGCCTGCGTCAGCCCCAGCTCGCGCCAGCGCCTGGCATCGTCCAGCGTCCAGTGGCCGAACAGCTCAATCTGGATATCGCCCTGATGCTGATGCGCCACCTCCAGCGCGCTGGCAAAGGTCGCCAGCGGGGCGCTACAGATCACCGTCATCCAGCTGGCTCCGGCCTCAAACGCCAGCGTGGCGAGGGTGGCCCCGGCGTCCGCGACTTTAAAGTCGGCCACCAGGGTTTTGCCGGGCAGCTGCTGGCGCAGCTGGCGCACGGCGTCAATTCCGGCGCTGAAGCACAGAATGGTGCCCGCTTCGACAATATCGACCTGCTGATGCAGGCGCTGCGCCGTCTCCAGGGCGGCATCCAGCCGGGTGTGGTCGAGCGCCAGCTGAAGCTGAGGAACCCGTGAATGGCTCATGGTTTGACTCCTTGTACGGCGATCAGCGCCGTCAGTAGCTGCTGATATTGCTGGTATTTTTTCTGGTACAGCGCGTGGCGTTCGCCGTCGGGCTGATAGCTGACGATGGCCGGTTGCAGCGCCTGCTGCGCCTGTTGCAGCGAGGTATACGCCCCGGTGCCGGTCATCGCCGCCAGCGCTGCGCCCAGGCAGCCGCTCTCTTCAATCTGCGGGATCTCCACCGGCAGGCCGCTGGCATCGGCAAACATCTGCATCCATGCTTCGGAGCGCGTCGGCCCGCCGCTCAGACGCAGCGCAGTAACCTGCGGGAAGCGTGTCAGAACGCGGTTGAGGTGCGTGAGGTGCGAGAACACCACGCCTTCGTAGATCGCCTGCACCAGGTGACCACGCTGGTGGCCGGCCTGTATGCCGAAGAAGCTGCCGTGCAGGTCGGCCCCGGCGTTGCAGCCGTAGAGGAACGGCAGAAACAGCAGAGAACTTGCCGCAGGCGGTAGCGCTGCGACCCACTGATTCAGCAGCGCATAGTCGTCAATGCCCCACTGCTGACAGAACCACTCCAGGTTGGCCGCCGAGGTCGGGCTGGCTTCGTGAATGATGTACTGACCGTCTATGGCGTAGCGGCCATAGACAAACGGGTGGCCGGTTTCGTCGCTGATGCGGTCGGTGATACCGCTGGTGACGGACCAGGTGCCCATCACCGCGTTCAGCCGGGTGTCATCGTGCAGCCCGGCACACAGCGCAGTGGAGACCACATCGAACAGCCCGCCCACTACCGGCGTCCCTTCGCGCAGCCCGCACAGTGCGGCCGCTTCAGCGGTGACATGACCGGCGATGTCGGTAGGGCCGACTATCGGCGGCAGGGCCGGGAGAATGTCACTGAGGCCGAGGGTGTCGGCCAGCGCGGCAGACCAGCCGCCCTGTTGCATGTCGTAAAGATTAGATTCGGAGATGTTGGTCTCTTCACAGGCCAGCTCTCCGGTCAGACAGTAGCGCAGATAGTCGTGGGCCATCAGCACGCTGCCGATGGCAGCATAGCGCTGCGGCTCATGCTGTTTTAACCAGCGCAGCAGCGAAACCGGGTGCCCGGTCCACAGCGTCTGTCGGGTAAGCGGATACAGCGTCTGCGGCATGCCGTCGCGCTGCCACTGCTGCACCAGCGCCAGCGCCCGGCGGTCAGAGGAGAGGATGCCGTTGCCCAGCGGCTGCCGCTGTTTATCCAGCAGAAACAGCCCTTTGCCCTGTGCCGAAATGCCGACACCGGCCACGTCAGCGGCCTGCAGCCCGCTGCTTTTTAATACGTCTGCAATCACCCGTGCGGCCTGCTGCCACAGCTGCGGCATATCGCGCTCGGCGCACCCCGGTTCCGGCACCAGCACCGGCAGCGTCTGGCGTGACACCGCCCGTTCGCGCCCCTCTGCGTCATACAGCCCGGCCTTGATAAAGGTGCCACCGCAGTCCAGTCCTAACCAGTAGCTCATGCTGCCTCCTTATTTTGCGCGTCACAGCGGGCAGGGAGCGTCAGCGCCAGCAGTGAGGCAATCGCCAGGGAGATGGCCAGGCTGAAAACCCCGGCGTCTTTGCTGTAAGCGACAATCAGTACGCCGACCATATACGGGCCACAGAAGCCACCGAGGTTGCCCAGGGCGTTAATTACCCCGCGCGCGCCGCCGGCCACTTCGGCATTGAACAGGCGCGGAGGAATACTCCAGAACACCCCGGCCGCCGACTGAATAAAGAACCCGCAGCCGACCAGCGCAGCGTAAGACCACCAGATATGTGCTTTCAGCAGCACCGACAGCGCCATACACAGGGCAAACCCGGCCAGCGGCAGGGCGACGAACAGCTTGCGCCGCCCGGTCGCATCTGACAGGGAGGAGAACAGGAACATGCCAAAAATCGCGCAGACGTAAGGCAGGATCGCCAGGAAGCCAACCTGTTCGAGGTTGCCGTTGGTCAGCCCTTTAAGAATGGTGGGTAGCCACAGGGTGTAGCCGTAGATCCCGGTCTGATAAAAGAAGTTGACCAGGATCAGCCGCCACATCACCGGCTCACGCATCACCTGGCGCAGCGAGGCTTTGCGGGTGTTTTTGCCTTTGATCAGCAGCTGCTCGTCGTGCAGGGTTTTGATCAGATACTGTTTTTCCGCCGGGGAGATCCACTTTGCCTCCTGCGGGCGGTTGCTGATGGTAAAGTGCCACAGCGCCATCACAAACAGCGACAGCACGCCCTCAACGAAGAACAGCATGCGCCAGTCCCAGGCGGTGATGATCCAGCCGGAGAGCGGGGCCGTGAGGATCCCGGCGATCGGCACAAACATGATCACAATCGCGTTGGCGCGCCCGCGTTCAGCATCAGGGAACCAGTTGCCGATCATGGTTAGCACCACCGGCAGCATCCCGCCTTCGGACACCCCCAGTGCAAAGCGCAGCGCCAGCAGCTGATACTTATCCGTCGCCAGACCGGTCAGCAGGGAAATCACTGCCCAGGCCAGCAGCGACCAGCCGATAAAGCGCTTGCCGTTGCCGTACACCGCCAGCTTGCCGCCCGGCACCTGTAGGAACAGGTAGCCGATAAAGAAGATGCCTCCGGCCAGTCCGGCCATCGAGGCGCTGATACCTAAATCAGCATCCATTCCCCCCGGCATGGCAAAGGCAATATTGACCCGATCCATGTAGGAGATAATGCAGGTGATCAGGATCGGGGGAATGATCCGCAGCCAGCGCAGAGCGGGGATCCTGTCATGGGTGACGGTGGTGGAAGTCAGGCTCATCGTGATCCTCTTTTAGTCAGCGAGATCGGCCGTGGGGATCTTCACCACCACCTTGCGGATCGCTTCGGGAGCGTCCAGCGCGCAGTTGGGGCGGTGAATGTCCTGCGGATAGAACACGGCAAAATGGCCCGGCTGCATCAGAATCAGGGTTTCGTTGGGCACATCCTGATAAAAGATAATGTCGCGCTCATCGTCATAGGGCTGGTGGACGGGCGGTTCGGCTTTCTCCGTCGCGACCCCCATCAGCTCATTGCCGGACACCAGGTACTGCACGTCGATAAAGCGGCGGTGCGCCTCCGGGTAGTTATCGCCGTGGGGGGCGGTGTGCAGATCCAGCACCTGCACCTGCCAGCCAGTCTCACTGTCCTGATAGCGCCCGGCTGCCATACCGGCCAGATCGTGCGTGGCTAAGTAGGCAATGGCGCGCGCAATCGCAGGCGGGTAGTGGTGGGCGTCGGTGTTGTTGATATGGCCAAAAATCATGATCTCTGCTCCCGTTACAGCGCCTGAATACGTGCCCAGACGCGTTCATCGACCGGAATGCCCAGGCGCTGGTTTTCCGCGCGGATACCGGGGAATTTATGGCCCGGCAGACGGATCGCCTGCTGGTCATCGGCGCGTTCGGCACCGGTGATGGACTCGCGGATACGCGCCAGTTTGCTGTCGCGGGTGGCTCCGTCGATCAGGCTGTCAACGTCGATGGCGATAAACACCTGGGAGATACCGAATTCGTCGCCGTTATCTTCGGTGACCTCGGTAACGGAGGCGCCGTTAGAGAGCAGGGTGGCGACCATATCCAGCACAATGGACAGGGCGGAGCCTTTCCAGTAGCCCATCGGTAAAATGCGGCGATTTTCTTCAATCGTGGCGGGATCGCGGGTGTACTCCCCGTCATTGTCAAAACCACCGTCGACCGGCAGGGTTTTGCCCGCCAGGCGGTTCACTTCCAGCATGCCGTAGGAGAACATCGACATCGACATATCGACCATGGTGATCGGATCGCCCGGCACGGCGACGATCAGCGGGTTGGTGCCGATGGCGCAGTTTTTGGCACCCCACGGCGGCATCACCGCGATGGAGTTGGTCCAGCAGACGCCGATATAGCCCTTCTCTGCCGCCTGCCAGCCGTAGCTGCCGCCGCGCATCCAGTGATTGGCGTTGCGCAGCGCCACCAGCCCGATGCCGTGGCCGTCGGCCAGTTCAATGGCGCGGTCCATCATGCTGCGGGCGGTCAGATTGCCGATGGCGCGGTGGGCGTCCCACTGTTCGATGGCGCCGAGAGAGAGCATTTTTTCCGCTTCGGCCTGATGAACAATGTGGCCGGCGTCCAGCTGCTGGATAAAGCGGGGAAAACGATTCACCCCGTGGGAGTAAACGCCGTTCTCGCTGGTGTCGGCGAACAGGGTGGCGCAGCTTTCGGCTTTATCTGCCGCGACGCCGCGTGCCAGTAACACCCGCAGGAACTCCTGTTTCAACTGCTGATAGCTGATTCTCATACTGCTGTTTCTCCCCGGAGGTGGCGTTATTTCAATATATGGAATGTCGTTCCAAATAAATCCTATGCGCCTGGAGGGAACAAGTCAAAGAAATGAGGTGCTATTTTTTCTTTATAAAACAGTTAGATAAAAATAGTGTTGGGTTCTGTGATCGCTGGCACATCCGGCAGGTTTTAGCCGTGAAGAAGCCGACAGCAGGGTTTCCCCGGCCGTCGGTGAACCGCGTGTCTCGCTAGTGCGGGAGCTGCACCCGGTACAGCGAGGTGGTGGCGGTGATATACAGCTCGTTAGCGTGCGGGCCGCCGAGGGTGCAGTTCGACACGCGTTCCGGCAGCGGAATTTTGCCGCGCGTCACGCCTTTGCTGTCGAAAATAATCACCCCGTCGGCGCAGCTACAGTAAAGGTTGCCGCGCCGGTCGACGCAGAAACCGTCCGGGAAACCGGGGGCGACTTCAGCAAACAACCGCCCACTGCCCAGCTCGTGGCCGTCCACCGGATAGACCCGCAGCTGGCGGCGGCCCAGCGTCGGGAAATCGACAACCGACATATCCGCCACATACAGCAGGCTTTCGTCAGGTGAAAAAGCCAGCCCGTTTGGGCGCTGCAGATCGCTGGCGGCAATAGTCAGCTGGCCGCTGCGCGGATCGAAGCAGTAGAGGTAACAGCCGATCACCTGGCTGTGCGCGTGATAGCCTTCGTCGTCGCTGACGATCCCGTAGGGCGGATCGGTGAACCAGACGGTGCCGTCGGACCGCACCACCACATCGTTGGGCGAATTGAAGCGCTTGCCGTCCACTTTCTCTACCAGCAGCGTCACGCTGCCGTCATGCTCCGTGCGGCTGATGGCGCGGCGACCGTGCTCGCAGCTTACCACCCGGCCTTCACCATCGCGGGCGTTGCCGTTTGCATAGTGCGACGGCGAGCGCCACAGGCTGAGCTCGCCGCTGCGCTGCCAGCGGAACATGCGGTTGCCCTTGACGTCGCTGAACACCACGGCATCCTGCTCCGGCAGCCATACCGGCCCCTCAGCCCAGATTGCCGGGGAGCAGAGTTTTTCCAGCGTCAGATTGTCGTTACTCTGCATAACCCCTCCGCTACTTCACGCCCCAGATGGTTTTGTAGTGCCCCTGGTAGTCATTCTGCGGGTCGTAGTGGTTTTGCGGTCCGCCGTCGCTGCCGATGTTCTCTTTGGTGATCAGGTGCGCCGGGGTCACATAGCCTGACGGCGGCTGGCCGGCGAAGGCGCGGTTAAACTCATCCAGCAGCTGCCAGCCGTGCAGCTTCAGCGGTTCCGCCACGGTGCCGATCTGGCTGTCGCCGCTGCGGATGCGCTGGAAGGCGGAAATCGATCCATCCCCGGCGGAGATATTAAACGGCGCATTTTTGCCGCCTTTACCCGCCGTTTTCAGCGCCGGAGCCATAAAGTCAAAGTAGAGGTCGTTGATCGCCAGCGCGTACTGGAACTTATCGCCATACTTTTGCAGCAGGCTGAAGGTCATTGACGGCATGCGGTTGGCGGTATCGGCCAGCGGCGTATCGATAAATTCCACCACCTTACAGCCGCTGCACTTCTCAATTTCCTGCTTCATCGTATTGGCCTTATCCAGCGCAATCTGATAGAGCGAATCGGTGAAAATCAGCACCTGCGCCTTGCCTCCGGACTGCACTACCGCATACTGCGCCGCCAGACGGGCGACTTCGGTAGAGTCGGAGGTGATGTTGGTCACCACGTTGTATTTCGCAATCGGCCCCGGCTGCGGTTCGGCGTGCCAGGCCATCAGCACGATTTTCTGCTGTACGGCTTTCTTCAGCGGGATTTTCGCCACGTTCGGGTTCCAGCCGCCAATCACAATGCCGTCCGGGCGCTGGGCTATTGCCTGATTGAGCGCCGCCAGCTGGTCTTTCACCGAGCCGCCGCCGTCGAGGGTTTCCAGCTTCCAGCCTGCCGCTGCCGCCGCTTCACTCATCCCCTGCTGCACGCCCTGAACGCCGCCGTTTTTCATATCTGAGGCGATGAAAATCACCTTCTTATTCTTTTGCAGCGTCGGCCCGGTGGTGGGGCCGTCCCACTGGGTGACGCTGGCGGTGGCTTTGTTAACCGCCGCCGTGGCCTGGTCAAGGTAGCTGTCGGCCCAGGCGGGCAGCGAACCTGCCAGCAGGGTGCCAAGGGTCAGAGCAAGAAGATGACGTTTCATAAGGTACTCCCCGGAGTGATGGTGTTCTGATTATTGTCAGGAGTGCTAGCCGGGGTGCTTTGCGAGCGTACCACGGCCTTTTGATTCAGCATCCGGCGGCGCTGGGCGTAACCGGCAAGGGTAATGGAGAGCAGCAGCGTCGCGCCGTTAAACAGCGGTTCTACCCAGAAATCGCCGCCGAACTGCTGGATACCGGCAATCCCGATGGCGAGAATAGCGATGCCCACCACGGTGCCCCAGACGTTTACGCGCCCCGGACGGATGGTGGTACTGCCGAGGAACGCGCCGACCAGCGCAGGCAGCAGATAATCCATGCCGACGCTGGCCTGGCCGACGCCCTGTTCGGCGGCAATCAGCACGCCGCTGAAACCGGTCAGAACGCTGGAGGCGATAAACGCGCCGATGGTGAATTTATTGACGGCAATGCCGTTCAGCCGCGCCGCCGCCGGGTTACCGCCGACCGCATACATGCAGCGGCCGAGCGGGGTGTGTTCGGTGATCAGCCACAGGATGATCGCCACGGCCAGCACGTAGAACGCGCCAATCGGGATGCCGAAGATTTCGGTATGGTGCAGGGCGATAAACGCATCGGGCAGGTCGCCGACGATCTGGCGTCCTCCGGAGTGCCACAGCGCTACGGCGTACAGCACGGTGCCTGACCCCAGCGTGGCAACAAAGCTGTCGATATCCGCCAGCGCCACCAGAATACCGTTGAGCAGGCCGTAGACGGCAGAGATTGCCAGCACCGTCAGCACCGCCATTTGCCAGGAGAAGCCATACTCCACCTGCAAAGTAATGGCGAGGATATGCCACAGCACGATGCCGAAGCCGACGTTCAGGTCGATTTTGCCGACAATCATGGGAATGGTGGCGGCCAGCGCCAGCAGGGCAATTTTGGCCTTACTGGCGAGAATGGCCTGTAACGTCAGCATACTGGCGAACGACGGCGACAGCAGGGAAAACAGGATCGTCAGCAGCACGCACAGCAGCAGCAGGCCGTAACGGGTGACGATCTGCATCGACCACGCGGCGGCACCGTGCTCGCTGAGACTGACCCGCTGTTCCAGTGCGGTAGACTTCACGGATGTTTTGGACATAACAGCTTCTCCTGCCACCGTCGAACGGTGGCGTTAATGATTCAGACGGTGGCGACAGGGGTTTCCTGGCTGGCCGAAGCGAGTTCGAGCAGGTTGGCAAAGGTGACGTGTTCATTTTTCAGTTCGCCCACCACCTGGCCGCGGTTAAACACCAGCGCGCGGTTGCAGATATGGGCGATCTCTTCGAAATCGTTGGAGATCACCAGCACCGCGATGCCGTCGGCCAGCGCCTTGTTCAGCAGGTGGTAGATCTCTTCGCGCGCGCCAACGTCCACCCCGGCGGTGGGATCTTCGAGGATCAGCAGCGGGGCATTGAGGTGCATCCAGCGCGCCATCACCACTTTTTGCTGGTTGCCGCCGGAGAGGGCGCTGATATCGAGGTTGACGTCTTTCGGACGCACGTCGAAGAGCTGCACCTTCCACCAGCTGGCGCCGATCTCGGCGCGGCGGCCGTAGCGCGACAGCAGGGAGTGACCGCTGGCGCAGGGGTTAATAAACAGGTTTTCGCGCACGCTCATCGACATCACCAGGCTCTCTCCGGTGCGGTCGCCCGCCACCAGCGAGACGCCCGCCGCCATCGCCTGCTGCGGCGACCGGGCGTGATAGGCCTTGTCGCGGAACTGAATGTCGCCGCCGCTGCGCTGACGCAGGCCAAACAGCAGACGACCAATCTCTTCCTGCCCGGCACCGCGCAGACCGGCCAGCGCCAGCATTTCACCGGGTTGCAGGCTGAAGGAGACCGGGCCGACTTCATCAATGCACAGCTTGTCGAGCGTCAGCACCGGGTGGCGGGCTTCCGGCAGCGGCTCGCGCTGGTCGCCGTCGATAGCCTCACCGACAATCATCTCCACCAGGTCGCGCAGGTTGTACTGCGCCGTCATGCCGCCCGCCACGCGTTTACCGTCGCGCATCACGCAGACGCGGTCGGCAATCTCAATCACTTCATCCAGACGGTGGGTGACGTAAATCATCCCGACCTTTTTACTCTTCAGGCGGTTGATGACGCTGAACAGGTGGCGCACGTCGTTGGCGGGCAGCGAGGCGGTCGGCTCATCCAGCACCAGCACCTCGGCGTTCACCGCCACGGCGCGGGCAATGGCCAGCAGGGATTTTTCCGTGCGCGAGAGTTCAAATACGCGGGCATCCGGATCCAGCGCAATACCGACTTCATCCAGCGCGGCGCGGGAGCGTTCGCGTACTGCACGCCAGTCAATCAGCCCCAGGCGGCGGGTAAATCCCATCACCAGCGCCATGTTTTCCGCGACGGTCATCCACTCAATCAGTCCGAGGTCCTGATGAATAAAAGCGATGGGCTGCTGGCGGGTGGTTTTTAAACTGGCGGCCGAGGCGATGCTGGCATCCTGAAAACGAATGTCACCTTCGTCGCGGCTGTAAACCCCGGCCAGCACTTTGATCAGCGTGGATTTTCCGGCACCGTTTTCCCCCAACAGAGCGACCACTTCGCCGGGGAAAACGTCCAGACTGACATCGTTGACGGCGATATTGCCGCCAAAGCGTTTGGTGATGTGGCTCAGCGTTAGAACCGGTGTTCCGGGTGTATGCTGCATGACGGTCTCCTGCAACGCCTGGTGAACTTCAACAGCGGTGAGTCTGGGAAAAAAACACCGCAATATTTCAATATGCGAAATCAAGTTTCAAAAATACTATTCTCAGTTCGGACGGAAAGCAAAGGAGTGAGTGTTTTATTTATCATTTAAAAACAATAAGTTATTTTTAATGTTGTGGAATTGTGATGGACAGCTCACTTCTGTTACAGGGGTTTTTGGCCGAACGCACCCTCAGAAAATGCACTGAAACGTCGTTCCATATTCACAGTGCGGGATGCATGGGTTACCATCGGGCAACGCTCCGCAGTGGGGCGCTGGAAAAATGAGGAAGCGTGGATGAGCGTAAAAGCGGATAGCGTGAAGGACGATAAGAAGGATAAGCCGCTGGGGACGCAGAGCCTGTTTCGTGGCCTGCAGCTGATTGAACTGTTAAGCAACTATCCGAACGGTTGCCCGCTGGCCCATCTGTCTGAACTCTCCGGGATGAACAAAAGTACGGTACATCGCCTGTTGCAGGGGCTGCACAGCAGCGGCTATGTCACTCAGGCCCCGTCACCGGGCAGCTATCGTCTGACCACTAAATTTATCTCCGTCGGGCAGAAGGCGCTCTCCTCGCTGAATGTGATCCACGTGGCGGCTCCGCACCTGGAAAAGCTCAATCTTGAGGTGGGCGAGACGGTGAACTTCTCCAGCCGGGAAGATGACCATGTGATCCTGATCTACAAGCTGGAACCGACCACCGGAATGATGCGCACCCGCGCCTACATCGGCCAGCATATGCCGCTGTACTGCTCGGCAATGGGTAAGATTTTTATGGCCTGGGGCAGTGAAGAGTACCCGGCGCAGTACTGGCAGAGCCATCAGGAGACCATCCAGCCTCTGACAAAAAACACCATCACCACGCTGCCGGAAATGCTGGAAGAGCTGAAAAATATTCGCCAGCAACAGACGGCGATGGATCGCGAAGAGAACGAGCTGGGCGTCTCCTGCATTGCCGCCCCGGTGTTTGATATTCAGCAGCGGGTGCCGTTCGCGGTATCGGTGTCGTTACCGACGGCAAAAATGCAGCAGATCGGTGTGAAAAAGCTGATGGCCCCGGTGGTCGCCACGGCAAAAGCCATTTCTGCCGAGCTGGGGTTCCACGGTTAACCCGCGGGCTGACCGGAAAAGAAGGTCAGCCCCTACATTTTCCCGGTCGCCCCGCACCGTGCGTGTGCCCCCGGTATGTAGGGGGCGACCTTTTTTTCCGGTCGCCCCGTGCCGTGGTTTTGCACCAGCCGTGATGAATACCTTATCTATTCAATCCTCAATTTTTCCAGCGTACTCAGCAGCGCATCGACTTTCGGCGTCAGCTGCTTTCTGCGCGGCCAGACCACGTACAGCGGCAGGCCCGGCACGGTCAGCTGCGGTAAAAACGATACCAGCTCCCCCCGTGCCAGCTGCTCCTCCATCAGCCATGTCGCCATCTGCGCCACCCCCAGCCCGGCGAGCACCGCTGAACGCTGAGCTTCACCGTCGCCCAGCGCCATACGGTGCGGCACGGTGCGCGTTGTGATACGGCCGTCCGGCGAGGTGACGTGCCACGGACTGGTGCTGCCGTCGATGCGGTCATAAACAATCGCCCGGTGCTGTTCCAGCTCCGCTAACGACTGCGGCGTACCGTGCTGCGCCAGGTAGTCGGGGGTGGCGCAAAATATCAGCTGTTCGCAACCCTGGTAACGTACCGCCAGCGACTCCGGGTAATTACCCGGCCCGCCGATACGCACCGCGACGTCCACTCCCTCTTCAAACAGGTCAACAAAGCGGTCGGAAAACGACAGGTTGAGCTGCATGTCCGGGTGCTGCTGACAGAAGTGATTGAGCAGCGGCATCGCGTGCAGGCGACCAAAGGTGTGCGGGACAGCCACGCGCAGGCGGCCCACCGGAATGGTGCGCTGGGCGGCGAGCACCGATTCGGCTTCAGTCAGCTCGCCCAGCACGCGCGTGCAGGTGTCGTAATAAGCCTGCCCGGCGTCGGTCAGCGCCAGACGCCGGGTAGTGCGCTCAAACAGCCGCGAACCGAGACGTGCCTCCAGCCGCGCCACGCTTTTACTCACGGCGGAGCTGGTCAGGTGCAGGCGTTCGGCGGCGGCGGTGAAGCTGCCGCTCTCAGCCGTCGCGACAAACGCCGTGATGCCTTTCAGACGATCTTCAGATGCCGCCATTCGTTCCTCCTGTTCATTAATGCTGTGAATTTATACCTGAGATGAGAATTTAATTCTCTATTAAGCTGAAGGTATTCACTGAACAGGAGAGACATTATGCAGCAACGAGCTTTGATTGTGGGCGTCAGCGGCGTCACCGGAAGTGCCCTGGCAGAGCGCCTGATGGCGCAGGGATGGCAGGTATCGGGTCTGTCACGCGGCCGTACCCCGGTGGTCGCCGGCGTGACTTCGCTGACCGCCGATCTGACCGATGCGCAGTCCGTACAGGCCGCGCTGAAGGACGTTGTGGTCGATAAGGTCTTTTTCAGCGCCTGGGCACGACAGGAAAATGAGAAAGAGAACATTCGCGTCAACGGGGCGATGGTGCGCAACGTGCTGGATGCGCTGGGCGATACGCTGAAAGGCGGACATGTTGCGCTGATCACCGGGCTGAAACACTATCTCGGCCCGTTCGATGCCTACGGCAAGGGCGCTGTGCCGGTCACTCCGTTCCGCGAAGAGCAGGGACGTCAGCCGGTAGAGAACTTCTACTATGCGCAGGAAGATGAGGTGTTTGCTGCCGCAGAAAAATATGGCTGTAGCTGGAGCGTGCACCGTCCGCATACGGTGATTGGTTTCGCCGTCGGTAATGCGATGAACATGGGCCAGACGCTGGCGGTTTACGCCACGCTGTGCAAACAGAACGGTCAGCCGTTTGTCTTCCCTGGCTCGAAAGCGCAGTGGGAAGGGGTGACCGATATGACTGACGCCCGCCTGCTGGCCGACCAGTTGATCTGGGCCGCCACCACGCCTGCTGCGCAAAATCAGGACTACAATGTGGTCAATGGCGACGTGTTCCGCTGGCAGTGGATGTGGGGCGAAATCGCTGCCTACTTCGGCATAGAGGCTGCGCCATTCAACGGCGAGCAGCCGCTGGAAGGGCGTATGGATGGCGCAGCGGCGCAGTGGCAGAAGATTGCCGGTGAGTTCGGGCTGAAAGAGAGCGACGTGACTAAACTGGCCTCCTGGTGGCATACCGATGCCGACCTCGGTCGCCCGATGGAGGTGTTTACCGACATCAGCAAAAGCCGCAAGGCCGGTTTTACTGGCTATCAGCCCACGCGCGAGGCATTCTTTGCGCTGTTTGACCGGCTGAAAGCAGAGCAGTTAATCCCGCGCTGACAGGCAACGATTGTTTCCTGTGGGAAACAATCGTGGCTTTTATTTGTTTATTGTTGCGCTAAAAACTGGCTGTGGCAGGATGGTTTCAACGGGCGATGACCCTCTTAATTTGAACCGAATCTGAACCGAAGGTGCTGCTATGAACGATAAAGTTGTTAACTGGAATGGTGGCTTACAGCCAGAAGCCGTGAAGATCCTGTCTGCGGACGGCGGCATGATCGTCTGCCCGACCAAAGTGGGCTACATCATCATGACCTCTGACGCCAAAGGTCTGGAGCGCAAATTTGACGCCAAGCAGCGCAACCGCAACAAGCCGGGCGTGGTGCTGTGTGGTTCCCTGGCACAGCTGAAAGAGCTGGCACAGCTGAACCCGGAAATCGAAGCGCTGTATCAGCAGCACTGGGACAAAGACGTGCTGCTGGGCTGCATCCTGCCGTGGAAAGAAGAAGCGGTAGCGCGTATCCCGGATGACGGCTCGAAAGATCTGATGATGGACCGCCGTCAGACCAGCTGCTTCGTGATCAAGTTCGGTGTTCCCGGTGAAAATCTGGCGAAAGAGCTGTGGGAAAACCACGGTAAATTCTCCTTCGCCAGCTCGGCGAACCCGTCAGGTAAAGGCAACCGTGGCCTGGTTGAAGGCATCGGCGAGCGCATTGAGCAGCACGCTGACCTGATTATCGCCGCCAACGACTACGTGAAATCTATCCAGCCAAATGAGTCAGAAAAGACCCGTTACGAGCAGGGTGTGATGGTGGCGATGGTTGACGACAGCGGCAAGCTGGTGCCGGAGCAGAAAGGCGAGCGTAATATCACGCCGTGCCCGGTGCTGATCCGTAAAGGTCTGGATGTGGATAAGATTATGTCGATGATGTCGGATATCTTTACCACCTGGGATTACCGCCACGGCAATTATTATTAATTTAATAGGGGCCGACCGGAAAAAGGGTCGGCCCTTTTAATCGATGTTATTTCTGCAACGCCTTCTGTAAATCTTCAATAAATAACCTGACGCGCGGTGAAATGAAATTATCACTTTTCACCAACACGTAGGACTTATAAATATCCATTTCCCACTCAGGTAACAGCTGCACCAGATCCCCGCGAGCCACGGCTTCCTGCGCAATATAGCTGGGCAGATAGGCAATGCCGGTTTGCGCCACCGCTGAATTTAACAGGGCAATACTGTTGTTGGCGCGAAAGCGGCTGCGCACCTCAATATCTTTTTTCTGCTTCTCTTTACGAAACGGCAATGAAATGGTGTGGGCCGGACCGCGAAACAGAATATAGTCATGGCGCGGCAGATCGTCCGGGCTGGCGATCGGGCCGAGGTTATTCAGGTAATCCGGGGCGGCATACAGTCCCCAGACAATATCCATCAGTGGACGATAGTGGCGGTGTTCCGGCAGTTCGCGGGTGATGGCGATGGCGATATCAAAGCCATCCTCTTCGAGATTGACTGCGCGATCGGTCAGATCGAGATCGACGCTGACGTGGAGATTACTGGCGACAAAGCCGTTGAGCGCCGGAACGATACACTGGCAGCCAAAGGTCACCGGTGCCACCACGCGCAGGCTGCCGGTCGGTTCTTCGTGGAACTGGCGGATAAACAGGTCGGCGCTTTTGACCTCATGCAGGATGCGGTAGCAGTAGTGGTAGTACGTCATGCCGACTTCCGTCACCTGAATGCGTCGCGTGGTGCGTTGCAGCAGTTTCGCCCCCAGGCGCACTTCCAGCGCCGAGATCTCTTTACTCACCGAAGATTTTGCCAGCCCGAGCGCCTTTGCTGCTTCGGTATAGCTCAGCGTTTCCACCACTTTGGCAAAAATAATCATCCCGTGCAGGTTTTCAAAATCGCTCATGATGATCCCGGGTGTCTTGAGGGGAGAACAGCGGGCGAACCCGGAAGAAAGGTTCGCCGTGAGGTCAGCGGATTACTTCGCAGAGATCGCCAGTGCGCCCCCGGCGAAAACAAACAGGCTGCCGGTAGAACGGTTGAGAATACGCAGGCGACGCGCGTTGGAAAAGACTCCCGACAGGCGGCGTCCGGCGCAGGCATAGCCGAACATAATGCTGCAATCCAGCACCGCCCAGGTGACAGCCAGCGTGGCAAACTGCATGGCGTGCGGCTGGCTGGCATCGACAAAGTTCGGAAACAGTGCCGCAAAGAACAGCAGGTCCTTCGGGTTACTGATGCCGACCATAAAGCCCTTACGGAACAGGCGCAGGGCACCCGGTGCCTCTTCCAGCTCTGCGGCATTGACCGTTGCGGGTTCGCTGCTGTCGCGCCAGGCGGCAATGCCCAGCCAGATCAGATACGCGGCACCGACCACTTTCAGCACGGTAAAGGCGGTGGTCGATGCGGCCAGGATCGCCCCCAGACCGAGTGCGGAAGCGGTCATCAGCACCATCGCGGCCAGCACGCCGCCGGTCACCGTCGCCAGAGCCTGTTTGCGGCCATAGCGCAGGCCGTGGGTCATGCTGATCAGGGCCGACGGGCCGGGGATGGCAATCAGTGCGGCGATCACGCCGGTATAAGCCAGCCAGAGTTGAAGCGTCATGGTCGTTCCTTTCAGGTTGCCTCCCTCAGCCTGAGGGGGGAGAAGTCTGTTCTGTCTGATGAAAACTCAGGCGCCGTAGTTTATTTTCCCGGCAGTGAGAAGTAAATCACAGTCGGGAAATATTCCTGCCAGCCTCATTCCTGGCAGCCGTTACCCCGCGATGATATTTGAGCATTGTCCTAATTCGGGGGAAATGCCGCCCTTTTTTAACGTTTACAACGCGCCAACCTCGTGAGAGGCGCCGCCCCCAGGCAGCGGGTTGAACCGCCACGGGAAAAAGTCGGCTAATGTGCTGTAATTTAGAAATTAACTGGCCTTTATTTCTAAAAATAACCGGGTGACGTCAGCGTTAATCACTCCGGGTATTCATTTTTTATGTCAATAAATTTGGCTTATTTATCCTGTTGTTTATTTTTTGAAATATCTGTTCATTAAGCGTAATGGAAACATCGGGTTGCGCGCTGAGACTGGGGTACTATACTGGTTCCCTTATTCACCAAGCGACGTTGCCAGAGTCTTTTGGCATCAGGAGGTTCTTATCACTTTTAACCAAAATGAAGCGATGATTGACAATAACCCTACTGAATATGAAGCCTGGTATGACGATTATGAGGCAGGCCCCGAATCGGCGGTCGAGCCGCAGCCGGAGCCCATCCGTGGGCTGCCCGCGCCTGACATTCTTACCCCTTCTGACCGCTATCAGGAGCTGTTCGAAGCCGTGCAGATGGCGCGTATTTTTTCCGACAGCAAAACCTTCGCGGACTGTGCGCCAAAACACGAACCCGAGCGTATTCTTTACCGCTACTACCTGGCGCGCGAGCAGGAAGATTTTAACCTGCTGGAGTTTGTGCTGGAGAACTTCGATCTGCCGCAGGTGCATGACAGCCGCTATGTCGCCGATCCGAACAACACCATTGAACAACACATCGACGCCCTGTGGCCGGTCTTAACCCGCCAGCCTGAAAAGCACTGTGAGTTCTCCTCGCTGCTGCCGCTGCCTAAACCTTACGTGGTGCCGGGCGGGCGCTTCGGTGAAACCTATTACTGGGACTCGTACTTCAGCATGCTGGGCTTTGCTTCGGCAGGGCGCTGCGATCTGATGCGTAATATGGCCGACAACTTTGCGTGGATGATCGATAAATACGGTCATATCCCGAACGGTAATCGTACCTATTATCTCAGCCGCTCGCAGCCGCCGGTGTTCGCCATGATGGTGGAGCTGTTTGAGAAAAATGACATCCATGAGGCGCAGCACTACCTGCCGCAGCTGAAAAGCGAATACGAATTCTGGATGGATGGGCAGAGCGATCTCTCGCCGAATCAGGCCTATCGCCACGTGGTGATGCTGCCCGACGGGTCGGTGCTGAACCGCTACTGGGATGACCGCGATACCCCGCGCGACGAGTCATATCTGGAAGACGTCGAAACCGCACGTCATTCGTCACGCCCGTCGAGCGAGGTCTACCGCGACCTGCGTGCCGGAGCGGCCTCCGGCTGGGACTTTACCTCGCGCTGGCTGGCCGAACCTGGTCGTCTGGAGAGCATCCAGACCACCAGCATTGTACCGATCGACCTGAATGCGTTCCTCTACAAGCTGGAAACCACCATTGCCCGCCTGTCTGCGAGTAAAGGTGAACAGGAAACCGCAGACCGCTACCAGCAGCTGGCGCTGCGCCGCCGCGAGGTGGTGGATAAATATCTGTGGGAAGAAGAGACCGGCCTTTACCGTGACTACAACTGGCGTGACGGTGAGAAAGCCGTGTTCTCTGCGGCGGCGGTGACCCCGGTGTATGTCGGTATGGCGAGCTTCGATCAGGCGACCCGCACCGCGAAAGCCGTGCGTGACTATCTGCTGGCACCCGGCGGCATGCTGTGCAGCATGGAAGTCACCGGCGAGCAGTGGGACAGCCCGAACGGCTGGGCACCGATGCAGTGGCTGGCGGTCAAAGGCTTCAACAGCTATGGCGAAGAGCAGCTGGCGCAGGAGATCGCCTGCCGCTGGTTAACCACCGTTGACAGCACCTGGCAGCAGCATCACAAGCTGGTGGAGAAATACAACATCAGCGGCGATGCCGCGCTGCTCGGCGGCGGCGGCGAGTATCCGTTACAGGATGGCTTCGGCTGGACCAACGGCGTGACGCGCCGCCTGCTGGAGATGTACCCGCAGCGTTAATCCCACAGGAGGTGGCCACCCGGCCACCTCTGAGACCAGACTCCGCATTATAAAAATGGCTTATTAATCCCCGTCTGCCATAAGACAAAAGCCTTATTTCTCCATGAAAAATCATGCTATTACTTGAGGTTAACCCGCATGATGATCCGGAGTACGTGAGATGAAAAAACTGACCCTGACCGCGCTGGCTTTACTGGCGGGGTTTAGCGCTTCCGCCCTGGCGGCAGAAGAGCTGCGCTTCGGCGTTGACCCGACATTCCCCCCGTTTGAATCGAAAGCCGCTGACGGATCGTTACAGGGTTTTGATATTGATATGGGCAACGCTATCTGTCAGCAGATGCAGGTCAAATGCGTCTGGGTGCAGACCGGCTATGACGGCATCATCCCGGCCTTACACGCGCGTAAGTTTGATGCCATCCTCTCGGCGATGGCGATGACCGACAAGCGCCGCCAGCAGGTGGCGTTTACCGATATGCTCTACAACACCCCCAGCGCGCTGCTGACGCGTAAAGACAGCAAACTGCTGCCGGAGCTGGCCTCGCTGAAAGGCAAAACGATCGGCGTGGCGCAGGGCACGACCCAGGAGGGCTTTGCTCAGACCATGTGGGGCAGCAAGGGCGTTCAGGTAGTGAGCTATCCCAATCAGTCGGAGATTTACCCGGACCTGGCGTCAGGCCGCCTGGATGCCACCTTTACCAATGCCGCTGCGGCGGAATCGGGCTTCCTGAAAACGCCGCAGGGCGTGGATTACCATATTGCCGGAAAACCGCTGTATGACCCGAAATACTTCGGTGAAGGCGTGGGCATTGGCCTGCGTAAAGACGACGGCGCGCGCATCGCCAAAATTAACCAGGCGATGGCGGAACTGCATAAAAACGGCACCTACGACAAGCTGGCGAAAAAATACTTCAGCTTCGATGTCTATCACCGCCCGGAGTAAGTCATGACGGAGATCACACTGCCTGATTTTCAAACCCAGCGCGCCCGCTTTCTCGCGGCGGTTGGCAAGCGGGGTGGCGCGGTCACCCGCTATCCGCACCCGCTGAGCGGCCCGCAGGGCGAAGCGCTCTCCACCGATGTGGCGGTAATAGGGCGTGCCGATGCGCCGCAGGTGATGCTGGTGGTGTCCGGCACCCACGGCGTCGAGGGCTACTATGGTTCCGACAGCCAGATCGCCTGGCTGGAGGGGCTGGATGGCAGTACGCTGCCGCAGGATGTGGCGCTGGTGCTGGTGCATCTGATTAACCCGTGGGGGACGGCGCATCTGCGGCGGGTGAATGAAGACAATGCCGATCTGAATCGTAACTTCGTTGATTTCAGCGCTGAAGTGCCGCACAACGCCGCCTACCCGGCGCTGCACAGCCTTTACACCTGTCGCGATCTTGACGGGCCAGAGCGTGCAGAGGCCGATGTGCAGATGGCGCTGAAGTGTGCCGACATCGGCTGGAACGGCGTGAAGCGTATTGTAGAGGCGGGACAGTATCAGTTTGCCGATGGTATTTTCTATGGCGGCAGTCAGGCCAGCTGGTCGCAGCAGATCCTGCGGCAGATTATCGCCAATCATCTGCAAATGGCGCGGCGGATTATCAGCTTTGACCTGCATACCGGGGCCGGTGCCTGGGGCCATCCGATGCTGCTGGCGATTGCCGAACGTGCTTACCCGGCGCTGGATGAGGCGAAACGCCTGTTTGGCGAATGGCTGACGGTGATTATTACCGGGGCCAGCAGCGAGAGTGATACCGGCGTGACGGCCACCGCCACGGGCTACCTGTCGCAGTTTATGCTGGACCAGCTGCCTGAAACCGACCTGATCCAGCTGGTGGTAGAGTGTGGGACGTACGACGGCCGCGAGATGCACCGCCGCGTGCGTGACGACCACTGGCTGCACCTCTACGGAGACCTGAACAGCGAGCAGGCGCTGCGCGTGAAACAGCAGCTGTTTGAGGGTTTCTACCCGGCCGATCCGGACTGGCGGGCGCTGACGGCACTGCGCACCCGGCAGGTTTTCCAGCGCGGCTGGGAGGCGCTACAGCAGTAACCTTACAGGCGCCCGTAGAAGGTCATGCGGGCGCTTTCTGACAGGGCGACATCCGGCTGAGCATTGTACGCCAGCACCACCAGCATCCGGGTGATCTCCCCTTCCGTCGGCGTGACGCGGTGCAGGGCATTGCGCCCGCGAAACAGCACCAGATCCCCCGGCTCAATCGCCAGTTTTTCCACCGCACGCTCACCGTCCAGCACGGCTGCCACGCCGTCGTAGTTCATCTCACCCGCTTCGGCATTGCGCAGATGGCTGACGTATTCAAAAACACCGCCCGCCTGCGGCTTCTGGATCAGCAGCGTGATGGCAAACGAGGAGTTATCAAAGTGCCAGCCCAGTTCCTGGCCGCTGTGGGCGTAGTGCAGGTTGATCGACGACAGGCTGTCGGCATACGGGAACAGCTGTTTTTCTTCCAGCACACCGCAGAGAAACGCTTTAAATTCGGCCGAATCATACATGGCGCGCAGGGGCGAGGCGGCGGGGATCTCTTCGTCGGTAATACAGCCTTTTGATGACACCACCTGGCGGTTACGCGGGTGGTCGGCAGCAAACGCCTCGTCGCTTTTTTGCAGATAGACGTTGTGCTGGCTGCTGGCATAGAACGCCAGATGCTGGTTATCTTCCCCCTCCTGCTTGATCGCGGCCAGTGCGGCAGGGGTGAGAAAACCACGCAGCACCAGCGCGCCGCTTGCAGCAAGCTGCTGCTGACATTGGGCGGTGTAAGCGGCATTCGTAATCGGGTGAGCACTCAGGTTAAGCAGCGAAGCAAGAGGATTCATCAGGTTCTCACGGACAGAAAGGGAAGGTTCCACTGTACGATGTCGCCGCACTGTGCGCTACTGATTTTGCACGCTTTTTAGCCGAAAAATTGCTACTTAATCATCCGGTACACGGCTATAATCGTGGCGGTTTTTTAAACGAATAGCGTATTGTAATTAAACGAATAACAAGGGAATGAATAATGAAAATTCGGTTATTTGAGGACATGGAGTCCCTCAGCCAGCAGGCCGCAGCGGATATTTTTACTCAGATGACGCGCAGCGGAAGGGTTAACTTTGCGCCGACGGGCGGCTCGTCGCCGCTGCGCCTGTACCCGCTCTTGGTGGCGCGATTACAGGCAGAAAATGCCGGGCAGCAGGTGCACTACTATTTGCAGGACGACATTCCGTTTCGCGGTGAAGAACAGCAGCCAGGCTGCATTTATCAGCATATCGACCGCCATCTGTTTACCCCGGCCGGGATCCCGCCATCGCGCATCCATCCGTTAACCCTGGCCAATGTCGCCCAGGCTGATGCGGCCATTGCCGCTGATGGCGGGCTGGACCTGCTGCTGCTGGGCGTGGGGCAGGACGGACATATTGCGGCGAACCTGCCGGGAACGCCTTTTGACACTCAGACGCGCGAAATCGAGATCGACCGCTGTAACGGTGCGCTGATGGCGGCGCTGGTGCATGAGGTCGGTGCGGAAGAAAGGGTACCCGACAGCTACCTGAGCTTTGGCATTCAGACCATTATGCAGGCGCGACAGGTGATGGTGCTGGTCAGCGGCGAGAATAAAGCGGAAGTGGTGCGCCGCATGCTGATGGACGCCCCGACCGAAGCCCTGCCTGCCTCAGTGTTACAGCGGCATGAAAACTGCACGCTGTATCTTGATGCCGCCGCCGCAACGCGGCTGGATGCAGCCTGGCTGGCCGCGCACGCCGTCCGCTAGTGAAGGGCGCTCAGGGCTGACAGATCCACCTGTTTCAGCAGTGAATTGAGCGGAGCGAACAGCGGCTGCGGTAGCGCCGCCGGGTCAAACCACTGCCAGCCTTCACATTTGTCCGGCTCGCAGCGCTGCGGCGTGCCGCTGGCGTGGTAAGCCAGCATAAACAGCGTGACGTAGTGTTTCTGCTCGGCCTGAAAGAGATCGTTAGTAAACGGCCCGGCGATGCACTCTCCGGTAACTAATCCGCACTCTTCCTGCGTTTCACGTGCCGCACACTGCTGCGGCGTTTCGCCGAACTCCAGATGCCCTCCGGGGGCCGACCAGTGTCCGGCACCGTGGCTGCCTTTACGTTTCCCCAGTAACAGCTTGCCGTCGCGGAAAATTAATACCCCGACGCCAATACGTGGCTGTGACATTGACCTCTCCATCACTCATCTGATTAAGCGGGTCCTGCGACCCGCCGGATAGTGCAGAATGATATAAACGGCGTTTCACTGAGTCAAAAGAAACGCCGCTGCGGCTTAACGGAACAGCTTCTGCACAAATTCAGCATAGGCAGGCCGCCAGACATCCATTTCGTGCCCCAGCTTCGGCCAGGCGTGATAATCAAACTTCACCCCTTTTTCTTCCAGCGTCTGCTTCAGCCCGGCGATATCTTTCCCGGTAATGGTGTCGTTTTCGCCCACCACCACGGTAAAGTTTTTCAGCTGGCGGTTAATCTGGTCGGGTTTATCCAGCTGCGCCGCCACCTGAGCATTCGGTACGGTGGTGGTACTGACGCCGCTCAGGGTCGCCAGCGCGCTGAAATAATCAAGGTGGCTGAGGCCGGACACCAGAGTCTGATATCCCCCCTGCGACAGGCCCGCCAGCGCGCGGCCGTTGGCATCATGACGCACGTTAAAGCGCTGGCTAATCAGCGGAATAATATCGTGGATCAGTTCGCGATCGGCCGCCGCCGCGTTCAGCGGATAGAACAGCTTGCGGCGATCCTGCGGCACATACTCTTCCGGGGTGGTGGTGGCCGTATCGGTTTCCGTATCCGGGATCACCACCAGCATCGGCTTGATTTTTCCCTCTGCCAGCAGGTTATCCATCATTTCCGGTACGCGGCCCTGATCGATAGCCGAACGCAGGCTGTCGCCAAAGCCGTGGTAGAAGTAGAGCACCGGCAGCGGCGCACCTTTGCCGTCGTAACCCGGCGGCGTCCACACCGCCACCTGGCGCTCCCGCTTCAGCTGCGGCGAGTGATAGGTCAGCGTGCGCAGTTCACCGTGCGGCACGTTACGCACGTCCAGAATACTGCCCGGCACCAGAATCAGACTGGTGTTCACCTGGCGCTGCGGTTTGGCATACGCCGTACCGGTGTCGATACTGCGGAAGCCATCGACGCTGAAGAAGTATTCATACAGGTTAGGGGCCTGCACCGCCGAACGGAAGCTCCAGATGCCGCTGGCATCCTTCACCATCGGATGCGAAACGTAGCTGTCCGGCGTGGCACCGGTAAACACCGAGACCTTTTTTGCCTGAGGGGCAAACAGCCGGAAGGTGATTGTACGGTCAGCGTTAACCTGGGTTACGTACTGATTCACCGGCCGGTCCTGGGGCGGCAGCACAGGGAAATCAGCGGGCAGCGTCGCGGAAAATACCGGGAGCGACGCCCCCAGTACCAGCCCGGACAGCAGCAGTGCAACAGCAGACTTCTTCATCAGTTACTTCCTTATCGGTTAAGAAAATCAGGGCCGGTTACCACCACACTTCCGCCTGCACGCCCAGAGAGAGCTGGTCGTTTTTACTGTCCTGGAAGCGGTAATTCGACAGCTCATTATCCAGTACATGCAGATACGTGCCGTAGAAACGGATCTCCGGACGCGAGTTCAGGATGCTGGTATCGACTTTAAGCGCATGATACAGCGTAGTTTTATAGCCGGACTCTTTCAGCTTTTCGCCTGACTGGGTTTTGTTGGTCTGGGTAAACCAGCCCAGCTCGACGCCGGTCTGATTGTAACTATCCCAGATCCAGGCCGGACGCACCACCGTTCGCAGGCTGTTGAAATCGCTGTGTGAACCGCTTTCGTAGCTGTAGACATCGCTGCCGCGCGAGTAAACCAGCGCATTCGCCATAATGATCTTATCGCTCAGATACATTTCACCCTGTGAGATGGCGCGGAACGCCGTGCCGTTGGTGTGGTCGCCATAGTAGGTGCCGTTGTAGCTGACATTGGAGCTGGCCCCGTTGTAATTGGCAAAACTGCTGGCGAAGGAGTTGTTACCGGCCTGAACGCTGAAGTCGTTAAAACCTTTGTTGCTCAGCTGCTGGCGAACAATGGCGGTGCCCAGCCACGCATCTTTCAGCGCATAGAAGCGGCTGCTGTCTTCATTGCTTTTCTGTTCGTCAGTTTTATTCGCCATTGAATATTTGCCCATGACGGTCAGCGTGGCGCTGTCCCACAGCGGCAGGTCTTTATAGCGGACTTCGACAGAATTAGTGTTCATCTGCGTCTTATTCGCCAGATCGCGCGAGTAAACGTCGATATCTTCCCGCGTCAGTGACAGGTCAACCTTGCCCGGCCCGGCGGCGAGGTTTTCGATGCCGACACCGCCGCCCACGTCGGTGCGCACGCTCTTCCAGTCCAGCATCTGGATTTCATACACCGGCAGGGTGTGCTTCCCGACCCAGAAGTCTGCTTCAGGCGCAAACGGCAGGAAGCCTTTGGTGGTCAGATAGATATCGGAGAACTGCAGCAGGTTTTCATTGCCGTTGTTATCGCCGAACCAGCCTGATCCATACTGCTGGCTGACGTTACCATCCAGTTTGACGATGGCTTCGGCCGTTTTGCCGTTCTGATTATAGACCCGCTGCTTGAGCAGCAAGTCGAACCAGCCGCTGTGTTCATTGCCAAAGCGCCCGACAGAGCCGATCGCATACGACTGCGGGGAACCGTTGTTACCGGTCGCCCAGCCGCTGCGCAGGTAGCCGGAGTAGGTGAAACCAATATCCTCTTTCACGTACTGGCTGATCTCTTTCAGGCTGACCGGCTGGCGGCTTTCGCCACCGGTAGAGGTGCTGGCGACGTCAACCGTTGAGCTGGCGCTGACCGCGACAGGGGCCGTATCCGCAGCACTGACCGGTGCCGCACGTTTTGCTATAGCAGGCTGTTGATGCTGTGCTTTATATTCGCGGAATTCAGTTTGAGTCCGCTGTAACTCTTTTTCCAGTAATTCCAGCCGCTGTTCCAGCGTTAATTTCGCGGCAAGAACGTGGTTTGGAAACAGTGCAGAAGTCATAAGAACGGCTATTATTTTTAATGAGTGTGTTTTCACTTTTTCGTTTCCCTGGTGTGGCATGATAAATAAAAGGCATGCGGAATCCCTGCCAGTCGTAGCGCTAACGGGCATAAAATGAAGAGCGGGTGCCGGTGCAGACAACACTCTTTAAATCAGTGGGTTATTTTTATCGTTTGTTTTCTTTAATGCTGTTCTCCTTAAATTTTTCCGCAATCCGCTTTTCCGCAGGCAAAAAAAAACCTGAAACGTTTTTCTTCGACCGTGACAAAACGGCGAGAAAAACGGTTCAGGTTTTGCCTGTTACCAGCAGGCTGGCAAACAGTAACAATCCGGAGTGTAGATTAACGAAAATCAGGGTGAAATATTTCGTAATAAGAAGATTCTGTATCAGTTGCGTCCGGGGCTGCAATGAGATTTTCATTCTCTGTTTACAATCTGTGATGAAACTAACACTTACCGATGGCAGGCATGACTATCCTCCCTGTGGGAAGTTGAACAGGGCCATTCAGGAGAGCCGCAATGAGTCACAGATTTATCAGCGAAGACCATATTCGTGACCGCTTTTCTAAAGCGATGTCGGCGATGTATCAAAAGGAAGTTCCTCAATATGGCACGCTGTTACAGCTGGTGCGCGAGGTGAATCAGCAGGTGCTGGCGCAAAGTCCGCAGGTGCTGGATGCCGCGCAGTGGCCGCAGGAGGTGAACCGCCTGAGCGTGGAGCGCCACGGCGCTATCCGCGTGGGCACCGCGCAGGAGCTGTCCACTCTGCGTCAGCTGTTTGCGGTCATGGGCATGTCGGCGGTGGGCTATTACGATCTGTCGGCCGCCGGGGTGCCGGTGCACTCCACGGCGTTCCGCCCGGTAGCGGAAGCCTCATTGCAGATTAACCCGTTCCGCATCTTTACCTCACTGCTGCGTCTGGAGCTGATTGACGACCCGGCGCTGCGCGAGCGGGTCAGCGATATTCTGGCGCGGCGCGACATCTTTACCCCCCGGCTGCGCGAACTGCTGACGCTCTGGCAGCAGCAGGGCGGTCTGGATGATGAGCAGGCGGATGAATTTGTGCAGCAGGCGCTGGAAACCTTCCGCTGGCATCATCAGGCCTCGGTCGATCTCGCGACCTACAACGCGCTGCTGGCCCAGCACCGGCTGATCGCTGATGTCGTCTGTTTTCACGGGCCGCACATCAACCATCTGACGCCGCGCACGCTGGATATCGACCGCGTACAGCAGCTGATGCCGGAGTATGGCATTACGCCGAAAGAGACCATCGAAGGTCCGCCTGCGCGGCGCTGCCCGATCCTGCTGCGGCAGACCAGCTTTAAAGCGCTGAATGAGGCGATTGATTTTACCGACCAGACGGGGGG
The DNA here is from genome assembly GCF_039675725.1 of Erwinia sp. Eh17-17. NCBI lineage: Bacteria > Pseudomonadati > Pseudomonadota > Gammaproteobacteria > Enterobacterales > Erwiniaceae > Erwinia > Erwinia sp. Eh17-17. The sequence goes on from NZ_JBDFQT010000010.1 coordinate 79,869, forward strand.
AATGCATACGGCGCGCTTTGGCGAAATTGAGCAGCGCGGCGTGGCGCTGACGCGCAAAGGTCGTGAGCTGTATGACCAGCTGCTGCGTGAAGCCTCCGGCGAGAAACATGCGGATAATGCCAGCCACCAGCGGCATTTGAGCGCGGTGTTTGCGGCTTTCCCGGACGATGCCGATCGGCTGCGTCAGCAGCAGCTGGCGTTTTACCGCTATCGCCGCAATCCGCAGCAGGCCGCCGCCGCGGGCGAAGATCTGGAAAGCCTGATTGCGCGCGGTGCGGTGATTGCCGAACCGATTATCTACGAAGATTTTCTGCCGGTCAGTGCGGCAGGGATTTTCCAGTCTAACCTCGGCGGTGATACCCAGCAGGTGGGCAGCGGCAGCCCCAGCCAGGCGGCCTTTGAGCAGGCGCTGGGCACCACGGTGATTGATGAATTCGCCCTGTATCAGCAGCTGCAGCAGGACTCGCTCGACCGCCTGTTCCCGTAGGGGCCGACCTTCTGTTTCGGCCGGCCGGGATGATCGCCCCTGCGTTTAACCTATCCGACCGGTTAACACGCCCTCAATAACGTTCAGCGCCCCTTCATGATTGTTACTGTCGGTATGATAGCGCGCCACCTGCTTCACGGCGGGTTGCGCGTTAGCCATCGCAAAGCCAAAACCGGCGTGGGCCACCATCTCAATGTCATTTCCGCTGTCGCCAACGGCGACCACTTCGTCATCGGCAATCTGCCACTGGCGCTGGAGCAGGGCCAGCCCGTGAGCCTTGTGAATGCCGGGAATAATCAGGTCAACAAAACCAAAGCCGCTGGAGACCGGCGTGACGATGCCGTCCAGCGCATGACCAATGTGCGCCATCAGTTCCGGGATCTTCTCGTCGGCCAGGTTGAGTGAGAATTTGAAGATAGTGTCATTCAGCGCGCTGAAATCGTCGCGCATTTCCAGGCGATGATAGTGTTGCGACATCAGATCGCGCAGCGAATCGGGCGCGCTGTTCAGCATATAGGCGCTGCGCGGGCCGCAGACCACGGTATGGGCGTAGGGCAGCCCGGCCAGGACTTCCAGCACTTTCGCCAGATGTTCATCACTCAGCTCGCCGCAGAACAGCGTTTTGCCCCGGTCGACAATATTCGCGCCATTTTCAGAAACAAAGGCGATCTCATCGCGAATTTCCGGGAAAAAGCTGATCAGCTGGTAATACTGGTTGCCGCTGGCGACGACAAACTTAATGTCCCGCTGTTTAAGCTGCTGGTACTGCGCCAGAAAACGCGTTTTGTTATAGCTTTTATTGTCATCGAGGAAGGTGCCGTCCATATCGACAGCAATCATTTTAATCATCAGGTCCCCTGAATAAAAAAAGTAAAAAACAGTCCCCATCATCCCTGGAAACAGTGAACGAAAAAAGAGGCAACTTTTGCCCATGGGTTCCTCTTTTTTGCTCTGTTTTGCCGCACAGCCAGCGCGTTTTCCCCTCCCGGCACTCTTTTTTGACGCCAAGGTGCTGAATCCTTCATTACAGGGAAAAACCGACCTGGAAAAGAGGCAGTGATTTTCTGTCGCCGCAGATTGTTATCCGCCGGTCACTTACCTAATATGAAAATTCTGTTTTACGAATGAAAGTTTCCGTCACGATATAAGGTCAATATGAAACAGCGACACCGCCGCATCCTCGATCGGGTAGAGGAGAAGGGCAAGGTCAGTATTCATGAGCTGGCGCAGATCGCCGGGGTCTCCGGCGTCACGATCCGTAAGGATCTGGCGGAGCTGGAAAGCCTGCACTATCTCAGCCGGATCCACGGTTTTGCGGTGTCGCTCAACGATCTCTCTGAGCGTGTCAGCAGCAACTTTTCCACCAAAGAAATGATGGCCAAGCGGGCGCTGGGGCTGCTGTCGGAAGGGGATACGCTGTTTATCGAAGCGGGCAGCAGCAATGCCCATTTCGCCCGTGAAATTGGCCGATCTGGTCTGGATGTCACCGTGGTAACACCCTGCGTTTACGTCGCTAACGAGCTGAAAAACTGCTATCAGGACGTGGTGCTGATTGGTGGGGTGCTGCAAAAGCGCAGCGAGTGTCTGGTGGGGCCGCTTACCCATCTGTGCATCAATAACATCAATTTCAATAAGGTGTTTATCGGTATTGATGGCTATCACCCGGACTATGGCTTTACCGGGCGCGATATCATGCGTGCGGAGAATATCCGCCTGGCGATTGAGAAACGGGTGCAAAACTTTGTGATTGCCGAGTCGGGGAAGTTCGGCAAGCTGTTCCCCTATAACGTTGCGAAGCACAGCGACATCGATACGGTGATCACCGATGCCCAACTGTTGCTGAACGATGAAACGGCCCTGCTGCAACAGGGAGTGAAAGTGCTGAAGGCCTGATCTTGTATGTGGAGCAAGCCCCATTAAACGGGTAAATCGATGCAGCTGCACGAATGGGCTGCTTAAAAATTGATGTTGTAAAGAGATTGTTGCAACTAGCATTGTAGGCTTGATCTAATTCCGCTCCGTGCCAGTAGCGGACGCTGAAGCCGTAATACCATCTTTGCATGATGCAACAGATGACGGTATGTGCATATTTTTCGTAAGGTAAACAAAATCTGATCGGGAATTCATCAACCACCAAGGATAATTGCCCATGCCAACCCCCACACTTACAACAGATCGGTTGCTTTTGAAACCATTAGTCGCCGAAGATGCTAAGCAGATCCAGACGCTTTATCCCCGCTGGGAAATAGTCCGCTATATGGTGGCATCGGTCCCCTGGCCTTATCCAGAGAATGGTGCAGAGAATTACGTCAATAACGTTGCTATGCCTGACATGGCGAGAGGAATTGCATGGTTCTGGACTATCAGAAATCGTGAGATACCAGATAAAGTCATGGGCTTGATCTGTCTTTACGATGAAGAAGATAACAATCGTGGATTCTGGCTCGCACCGAAATATCAGGGTCAGGGCTATATGCGTGAGGCTAGTATTGCGGCTACAGATTACTGGTTCAATGTGTTGAATAAGCCGGTGTTACGCGCACCTAAAGCAGCCCTTAATAGCCGCTCTCAACGTATTTCGGTCACTAGCGGAATGCGGCTTATCAAAACTGTTAAGAAGGAGTATGTCAGCGGCCTTCTGGATTCTGAGCTTTGGGAAATCACCCGCGATGAGTGGAATGCTCGAAGAGTGCAATGATACTAGTAATACAACGTCCGCTCCTCGCTCATAGCGTACATATCTGAATTCCTTAATTGTGAGTGTTAACATCTGAAAAGCGCAGGATTGACCAAGTTGTACGCTATAAGACACGATTGAAACGACGCTTCTGGTGTGTCGGCAGATTTAATCCAAGAATCGGGCTGAATTGTTAATGGCTGCAATGATACTAAATCCTACCTCAGCTGTAGCGTTTTGTTAGCTAAAAGGAGTAAACATGGAAGTAAGGGTAGAACTGTGTCCGCCAGATGAATGGGAATCCATGGTGAAAATTTTTACCGAAATGGAAGAACACTATTATGGTAAGGGCATCATTCAGGAACCACTGTTGAAGAATTACCTCCGCAATCGACTGTTCAGTCAGCTCTCCGGTACTCTGGTGCTCAGGGCTCGCTACGACGCTCATATCGTTGGGCTGGCGTGTTGCAGTATTCTCTACCCTTCTCCCCGGTACAGTGGCCAGCTGCATATCAAAGAGCTTTATGTCTCCCAGAGTGAGAGAGGTAAAGGCATAGGGGAATCCATAATGCGTTTTATGGCGAAACTCGCTCTTGAACATGAGTGTCGTAGCCTCAGCTGGAATGCCGAGAAATCAAACGCCGGAGCAAACCGTTTTTATCAGTCTTTAGGGGGCACAATAAATGACGGTATTGTGAATTATTATCTTCATGGTGAACTCCTGCGTAAACTAGCTTCCGACAGTTCGGCAGAGCCTAGCGGCTGTACTGGTTAAGCTATCGCACTGATTTGGCTTGCCAGGGAGGCAGAGGAAATCTGCAGAATGTTGATGCCGTGTCCGCTCTGTGCCAGAAGCGGACGTTGTATCTTTGCACGCTGCGATAACTTTTTGATAATTTTGCAAACGCATTAAAAAGACAATTATCAGAGTGGCCTCTTAAGTGTTCTTATGCAGATTGCGGTAGCCTCCTGGCGTTCTTCCGGTATGACGTTTGAATGCCAGCGAAAAAGAGGGAACAGATTTATATCCGGTTAATCTTGCTATCTCACTAATACTTAAGTGATGTTTCCTGAGTTCAGCGCATGCCAGCTCCATTCGCCATGACGTCAGATAATTCCCGGGCGTTGAACCGGTAAGCTGGTGAAACCGACTAGCGAACGCACTGCGGGACATGGCTGATTTAGCAGACAGACTTGCCAGCGTCCAGTCTGCAGATGGAGAAGAATGTATCAGTGACAGTGCGGTTCCTATTTTCCTGTCACCGAGCGCTTTCAGCCAGGATGTCCCTTTCTGATTACCCTCTAAGTATTCCCTCAGCATCTGCACCAGAACAAGTATTGCCATGCTACTGGCCACAATGTCGTGTCCGGGACGAAGCGCTGATGTTTCATGCGAAAGCAAAGTGATAAGGGCGGTGAGTGCAGGAGAAGAACTTTCCTCTCGTCGTGAAACCAGAACCGGAGGCAGATGTTTTAAAAGCAGCGGGCTGGAAGCCTCCTCAAATACGAATCTTCCCCCAATCCCCTCACTGATAAGTTCTCCCTGGCCGTAGCGGACCACGCCATCCGCTTCACGGTGAGAAGAGAATATCTGCCGTCCGTCACTCACCATCAATGCCGGACTTGAGCCACAGCAGTAAGCGTCACCCGAGGTCAGAAGATAGAAGTCCCCTTTTTCAAGCAGCAGAGGCTGCATTCCGACCATCCAGAGCCAGAAGTTCCCCTCAAGCACAGTGCCGAACTTAATGTGTTTATAAGAGGGAAACCGCATTGCCCAGGGGCCACGTGCTTCCATACGGGCCGTAAGAATGGCCTCTACCTTCAGGAGTGAAAGAATATCAGACAGCGGATCCATAACATCCTGGACGAATGAATAATAAAAAAGGGATTTCTATAATAAAAGAAAGCTTTTATCTGCGTCATTATCATTTGGAGCTTAACGGAGAAAACCAAATGAAATACGCAGAACTGGGTAAAACAGGGGTTTATGTTTCACGCATTTGTCTCGGGACGATGACATTTGGCGGGGCGGATAATGCCGCCGGTAATGCCATCGGCCGTCTGACGGGCAAAGAGGCGGATATTATCGTTGGTGAGGCGCTGGACACCGGCATCAATTTTATTGATACCGCCGATGTCTATGGTTCGGGGGGCTCTGAAAGCGTGCTGGGCGAAGTGCTGGCGCAGCGCCGCGGTCAGGTTTTCCTTGCAACAAAAGCGCACAGCAGAATGAATGCGGGCCCAAATGATGCAGGCCAGTCGCGCTATCACTTGATGCAGGCGCTTGAAGCCAGCCTGCGGCGGCTTAAAACCGATCACATTGACTTATATCAGGTTCACAACTTTGATGCTGCAACGCCGCCTGAAGAGGTTTTACGGACACTGGATGATATGGTGCGACAGGGTAAGGTCAGGTATATCGGCTGTTCGAATTATGCGGGCTGGCAGCTTGCCAAAGCCCTGGGTGTCTCGGCTGAACATAAGCTTGAGAAATTTGTCAGCGTACAGTCTTTTTATTCGCTGGCCTGCCGCGACATTGAGCATGAACTCCTGCCGGCAATCAAGGACAGCCACAGCGGACTTCTGTGCTGGAGTCCACTGGCAGGCGGGCTGCTTTCAGGCAAGTTTGATCGCAGCGGCAATCATGACGCTTCGGGCAGGCGCGCGAAGATCGAATTTCCACCCGTCGACAAGAACCAGGCATGGGATATCGTGGATGTGCTCAGAGCAGTTTCTGAAAAACACAACACCACACCAGCCTGCATTGCGCTCGCCTGGCTGCTTTCGTCACCGCAGGTGACCAGCGTTATAGCGGGCGTGCGTAATGTGGAGCAACTCAGGGGCAACCTCTGCGCACTGTCTGTTGAGCTCAGTGAAGAAGAAAAAGGAATGCTCGATGAGGTCAGTCATCCAGGGATTCGTTATCCGGGCTGGATACAGTCATATAATGCCGCGAGTCGTTTCCCTGCGGGCTTTACCGATACCGGACCCAGTTGGGTGCTGGGCGAGTCACCCGTCTGAAATAAAATATATATGGGATGTCCGGTTCGTATTTAGGCCGAAAAGGGCTGGTACAAAATAAATGCCAGTAGAAGCTGAATATCTCAGTGTCAAAGATCCGCTGCTCGCTCGAAGCAGCCTGATGGGCTTCACCTACAGCAGTTTGGTGCCAAAAGCGGACGTTGCTTGCATCATGGAATGTTAGTTTACCGAGAGCAGGCCAGCGCCTCTATGCAGCTAACCCCGCCTCTAATGATTTGCTGCATATCGCCATTTTTAAATTTGAAGTCTGATTGATGAAACTGCGTAGTAAGAGATTTGACTGAATGGCCGGATGGCGCGAGTGCAGAACAGCGCCCCAGGGGGAAGGTGTAACGCGCCGTCCGGCACGAGAGGAATTATGAAGGCCATCCGCAATAGAAACAACTATAAAGAGGAACGCGTTGCAGGTTGCATTACGGATGTTATGAGCGTAGCTCATATGGGCAATTGGAGAGTAATGCCAAATATTTCAACAGGCGTTCAATTAGTCCACCGAGCCTTTAATTGCAACAGTATAACTTTATCATGGTTTTAAATGAGATAAGCCATCCCTCAAGATGGCTTATCAAATGCAAATACAGAAGAAGTTTTGTAAAAATGTTGCCGCATTAAATGGCACACAACTAAAGTATTTGAACCACTTATACAGCGTTTGTGCGGAACACGCTGACAGCATCCCTCAGGCTTGCGGCCCGGCTTGCAAGTTCATCAGCAGATGATGCAGACTCTTCAACCAGTACGGCATTCTGCTGCGTAACCTGATCCATCTGTGTCACCGCAATATTTATCTGAGATATGCCCGCACTCTGTTCTTCAGAAGAAGATGAAATCTCTCTGACTAATTGAGATGTCTGCTCAATAGCTTCCACGCTTTGCTTAACTTTTTCACCGGCATCCAGGGCCATCGAAATTCCCTGTTCGGCATGCTCAACTGACTGCTCAATCAGTCCTTTGATCTCCTTCGCCGCTCCAGCCGATCGCTGTGCGAGTGCCCTGACTTCAGATGCAACAACAGCAAAGCCCTTGCCGTGCTCACCTGCCCGGGCAGCTTCAACGGCTGCGTTTAAAGCAAGAATATTAGTCTGAAACGCTATCCCGTCAATAACGGAGATGATTTCTTTAATCTGCCCCGCACTGTTGCTTATTTTTTCCATTGAAGCCAGCACTGACTCCATCGCCTCACCGCCTCTTAAGGCCGCACTGGTAGCGGAGTTGGCCATTTCAGCAGCATGGCGCGTGTTATCTGCATTATTGCCGATAATTGACGATAACTGCTCCATACTGGCCGCAGTCTCAGCCAGAGAGGCTGCCTGTTGTTCAGTTCGCGCAGAAAGATCACCATTTCCGCGAGCAATTTCTTCAGATGAGGTAGCGATAGTGACAGCGTTGCTTTTGATGTTTTCAACCGTAAGTGTAAGTCGCTGACTCATTTGCAGTAATGCCTTGAGCAGTCCGGCAGTTTCATTACGTCCTGTCACCGTAAATGTTGACGTAAGGTCACCACCTGCGACTTCAAGCGCCAGCTTTGATGCTGCACTGACAGGTCTGGTAACGGAGCGAATGATAACCAGAGCGAAAATTACTGCCAACAGGACGATAAAAACAAGAACTGTCAGTAGTGCATATTGTGCATACCGGTGTTCCTTAATCTGCGCATTCAGCATTTCATTCAGCTCATTACCTCCACCAATGGCGTAGTCGCTGAATTTGTTAATAGCGTGCGTAAAGAGCGCTGCATAGTTTTTCGGGTTTTGATTCGTCATGCTCCGGTTAAGAAAAATCGCCTCAGCGGTTTTGAGAGCACTGTTTGCCTCCTGAACGGCTGCATCTGCATCTGCACTGAACTTTTGCTTAAGTGTGTTATCAGATAAAAATAGTTTTTCAGAATCCTGAACAAATAAATTCAGGTTATACGAACCATTACTGATTAAAGACTCCATACGGACAGAGTCTGCTTCACTTATGCTTTCATTTCGGGCAAGAAGGGAAGTGCCGAATGCACGTATTTTCCCAAGGCTTTCGGTCAATTCAGGCAATGATGAAAAATTACTCGTAATTAAACGGTACGTGTTGATATCTGAATCGAGAGAAAGGCCGTAAAAATCCAGCACATCACGGTTCGCGTTCAAAAGGTTGCGAATGAGGAGGGCATGCGCATCAAGACTGGCTGTTAGAGTCAGTTGTGAAGAATCGATTCTCTGCTGTAGCTGGCTCCACTGTGTGCGCACATCATTAATTTTGCTGATTATGGCAGCGCTGCCTTCTGTCTTGGCCATATCTTTAGTAATAACGTCAGTAATGTTTTCAATTTCATCTCTGACCTGAGCGCGGGACGGTGTTGCTGGATTTTTAGTTGCAATGGCAATGGCGGTTTCTGCACGATGGCGCTGTATCAAATTGAGTAGGGCTAAAATCTTATTTTCTACGGGTACACCTGTTACCTCCCTTTGCTTATCCTGAATGTATTTATTACCTTCGGAAACAAAAAGCATGGTAGGAACTGAGAACAGGACAAGGGAAAACAGGCCCAGAATGGCAAATTTGGCGGTAAGACTTATATTGTTAAGAATCTTATTCATTTATAATTCCTGGTGAATTAATTCGTTATAGTGATAATTACAAAAGATACATTTGCAAAGCACCTTAACCTTTTTATCGGTTATTCCTTCATTAACTTTATACCGCATTGTTGATTTACTGCTTTACGGAATAAACCTTTAGTAACGCTAAACAAAGCACTTAAGCTAAATAATCATTATTTCTCGGGATGAAGTTATGTTCGCAGCGGCATTAGTCATTGCTGGATTTTAATCTGAGAATTTTTACTGAGATTTGAATGAGTCGGCTGAACTAAATGCGGATCGCGCACATGTATTATGAACATGTCGCCGAAGGACGTTGTCTCGGGGAGGTAAGGTGAAGCAAAACTATCTGACCTGGCAGGCGCTTTGATCGCTGCGAGTGACCTGCTCCCCGTTGATTCACTCATAACGCTGTTAGCAATGTCCGCTTCTCGCTCACAGCGGACCTTCATCGTTGACAATTACAGCGCATCTATAAACACCTCCTGGTTGACATCAAACACAACTGCCCACCCGGTGCTTTCATATTATTGCCGCTTTGCTTCGCGAATGCCTTCCCGGTGAAAGTATGCTTTCACCATATGGAAGTGAAACACGCTATCTTGCTGTAATATAAGACATCATTTCCATTTCCCCTCGCCCGGATAAGCGTGACGGGGGTCAAATTTCAGCGCACCGGTTTCCTGTACCTTCCTGTGAAAGCGAAAAAGCTTACAGATGAAACGTTCAGTACGCTCCCGGAGGATGTGATGGAATTCTATTTAGATACGGCGGATGTGGCGGTGGTGAAACGCCTGGCAGCGGTGCTGCCGGTAAAAGGGGTGACTACCAATCCGAGTATTGTGGCGCGCAGTCAACGCCCGCTCAGCAGCGTGCTGGAGGAGCTGGTCTCGATTCTGCCCGCTGACAGTACCCTGTTTGCTCAGGTGATCGCCCGTGAGGCGGCGGCGATGGTGGATGAAGCCTTACGGCTGCGTGAGATCGTGCCGTCACTGGTGGTCAAAGTCCCGGTGACCCATCAGGGCCTGACGGCGATTAAGGCGCTGACCCGCCAGAATATCCCCACGCTCGGCACAGCGGTGTACGGCGCGGGGCAGGGGTTTTATGCCGCGCTGGCCGGGGCCAGCTATATCGCGCCTTACGTTAACCGGGTCGATGCCCAGGGCGGCGACGGCATTGCGCTGGTGCGCGAGCTGCAAACCCTGCTGGATCTGCACTGCCCGCAGAGCAAAGTGCTGGCCGCCAGCTTCCGCACGCCGCGTCAGGTGCTGGACTGTATGCTGGCGGGCTGCCAGGCGATCACCGTCGATCCCGACGTAGCGGAGCTGTTCCTGCTCGATCCGGCGGTAGACAGCGCGCTGCAACGCTTTGACCAGGACTGGTCATCGGCCTATGGCAGCCTGACGCTGTCCTGAACCCCGGCGGACCTTCAGAGTTACGTAAAGAATTCTTACCTGTTGCCGATAAATTAATCTACCGATGAAAAAACCGTAGAGGGCATTATGGGCGTAATCAGTGGAGTAACAGACAGCGTGGCAAGAGGATTCATCGCCACCAATGCAGGGGAAGCAACAACAAACGCAGTGACTGAAAGTATTACCGGGAAAACCTTACCCGCCAGCGTGGTGATGATTTCCCCGGAAGGCAGAGCGCGGCTGGCTCAGGCTTCCGCTGAACCGCTGACGGCGGAACAGCAGGAGGAAAACCTGAAGGATCTGCATGCCGGTAAATCTGCCGGTCAGGCCCCGGCGATCAATCTGGGCTATGACCTGTTCAACGATCCCAACACGCAATGGGATGCCCGCACCTTCAGCCCGCTGCTGGGCATGACCAGCGACAATACGCAGGCCAGTATGGATGCGTTTGCCGCCGCCCTGCACGACGCGCTGGCCGATGGCCAGGTCGGCCGCAACCAGTACGACAACACCGATACCTCCGAAGCGATGGCCCTGACCTTAACGCAGGCCAGACTGCATAAGCTGGTGGAAAAATATGTCGCACCGGATCGCCAGCAGCAGGCGACGAAGATTGTTGACGATATGACGGCCGACAAGATTGCCGTGCGTGAAGCGCGAACCTTACTGTCTGCCCAGGGGATGCTTGATATCGCCACCCAGTACGGTACTGGCGCAATGCAGGCTGAAGCGCGAGACTATCTTAACCAGGTGCAAAGCGGTACGGCGCGCCCGCAGGTTGAACTGGCTGCGATGCTGGCGGCAACGACGCTCAGCAAGAATATGGAGGCGACGTTCAGTGCCTTTGCCGACGTGATTAACAACACGCCGAATCCTGATAATAAGGCGCAATCGTCGATTGAGAATGCCCTGAAGCAGCTTGATGTCTACCGCAAACAGTGGGATGACTTTTACCAAAAAAACGCTGAGTAACGCGGCGCTTATCCCCTGCCGCGACGGCCTGGCAGGGGATGAGCATTCACGTCCTGTCCCGCGTTAACCCTGTGCCAGCCTGATGCGGCGGGCATTCATTCGCACCACAAAGCTTCCCGCACCGGCCAGCGTCAGCAGCGCCACCACGCCCGGCCAGCCCGCTTTTTCCAGTATCAGACTGCCCAGCGCCGAACCGACGGCCATCCCGATAAACACCCCGGTAAACATCAGCGCATTCAGACGGCTGCGGGCGGCAGGTTCCAGACCGAAGATCAGCGTCTGGTGCGACACCAGCGTGGCCTGAACGCCAAAATCAAAGCCGATGGCGGAGAGTACAATCAGCGCCAGCTGGGCCGGAACCGGCAGCAGCGGCAGCATGAACAGCGCGGCGAACGACAGCGTGGCCAGTGCGGTACTGAACTGCGTCACCAGCGCCGGGCCGCGACGATCGGCCATCATTCCCGCCAGCGGAGCGGCCATCGCCCCGGCCGCGCCTGCCAGACCAAAGGCCCCGGCGGCGGCACTGCCCAGACCATAATGGCTGTGCAGCATCACGGCCAGCGTTGACCAGAAGGCACTGAAACCGACAGACAACAGCCCCTGCGCCAGGGCGGCGCGACGCAGCTCACCGTGATGCATCCACAGGTGGCGCATCGATGCCAGCAGGGCCGGGTAGGCCAGTTTTGTGCTGGGGGCGATATGCGGCAGGCGACGCCAGAGCACCAGCGTAATCATCAGCACCAGCGCGGCAGCGAGCACAAACATGGTCCGCCAGCCGAAATACTGTGCCACCAGCCCGCTGACCACCCTGGAGAGCAGGATGCCGAGCAGCAGTCCGGTCATCACCGTGCCGACGGTTTTGCCGCGCTGTGACTCCGGCGACAGGCTGGCAGAGGCCGGCACGATGTCCTGTGCCATCGTCGCGGTAATGCCAATTGCCAGGCTGGCGGCCAGCAGCACCATCATATTACCGGCAGCGGCGCTGAGCAGCAGCGCCAGGGTCAGAAGCACGCCCTTGATGGTGATAATGGTGCGGCGGTCGTGGCGATCCCCCAGCGGAGCCAGCAGCAGAATGCCGAGCGCATAGCCTATCTGCGTCAGCGTCGGCACCAGCCCGCTGGTTGTCACGCTGGCCTGAAGCTCGCTGGATAAAATTTCCAGCATCGGCTGGCTGTAGTAGATAGACGCCACGCTGAAGCCGGCGCCGCTGGCCAGCATCAGGACGGTCGGGCCGGACAGCGGCTGCGTTGAAGAAGGGGTGTGTATCGACATGGTGTGAAACCTGTGTATCAGTGAAGTTGACGCTATTATTGTCCGTTACCAGCGGTTGCGGTAGTCGCCTGCCTGGTAGAACTGTTATACGATAGGCGTATGAACACTTCTCAATTTCCCGGCGTTGACCGTATAGAACTGATGCAGACCTTTGTGCGCATCGTGGAGGCTGGCAATTTGTCTGCGGCGGCAGCACGTCTGGGCACCAGTCAGCCCACCGTCAGCCGTCGCCTGCAAACCCTGGAAAAACTGCTGGGGCTGAAGCTGGTGCAGCGCACCACGCACGTAATGAAGCTGACGGAAGATGGCGAACGCTGTTACGCCCACGCCAGAACCCTGCTGGAGAGCTGGCAGGACATTGAGGACGACCTGCGCGGCGTTACCGAGGAGCCGCAGGGCGTGCTGCGCGTACTGGCCCCGCACGCCTTCGGGCAGGACCAGATGATCCAGCCGCTGCAAAACTATTTGCAGCGTTACCCGCAGATGACCGTTGAATGGATGCTGAGCGACCGGCACCCGGACTTTATTGCCGAGGGGATCGACTGTGCGGTGCACGTTGGCCCGGTGACTGAGCCATCGGTGGTGGCGCTGCTGGTGGCGGAAGTGCCGCGCATTGTGATCGGCTCGCCTGCGCTGATGCCGCCGGATGCGGTGCTGCAGCATCCGCAGCAGCTACAGAGCCTGCCGTGGCTGGCCCTCAGCACGTTCTATCGTCACAGCGTTGCGCTGACGCATCTTCCCAGCGGGGAAAATCAGCGTTTTGATATTCAGCCGCGTTTGCTGACCGACAGCCTGTATGCGCTGCGAAATGCCGTACTGGCGGGAATGGGGGTGGGGATTGCCTCGTCGTGGGTGGTGCAGGAGGATATTGCGCAGGGCACGTTGCTTCATCTGGCCCCTGACTGGCAGGCGGCGGCGCTGCCGGTGTATCTGGTCTATCCACATGCCCGCTATTACCCGGCGCGCCTGCGCATGTTCCTGGCGATGATGCGTGAAGTCATGCCGGCGCTGACGGGAACGCAGCACCCGGTGCGCTAAAGCAAAAAAAAGGGCACTCCTGAAGAGAGTGCCCGCCGGGAGAGGGATCAGAAGCTGTAGCTGACGCCCGCCTGCCAGGTGCGGTCACGACCGATCCAGCAGTTGTTGCTGTCGTAGCAGGTGAAGGTCTCTTTGTTGGTCAGGTTCTGCGCGCTGGCTTTCAGCGTGACCCCGGCCAGCTGCGGAGACACCGCCGCCATATTGTACGACACCGCCATATCCCACAGCGTGGTGCCGCCGAGTTTCCCCTGGTCGTTGGCCATAGAAATCTCCATCGGGCCGACGTAACGCGCCCCGGCGCCGACGGTCAGCCCGCGCAGCGCGTTGCTGTCGAAGGTGTAATCACCCCACAGGTTAACGGTATTTTCCGCCACCTGGGTCGGGCGTTTACCCTGATATTTATCATCTTTGGTATTCAGCGCGTGGGTATAGGCGTAGTTGGCAATCAGGCTGATATTGTCGGTCGGACGACTGATGACCGACAGCTCTGCCCCTTTCGACTCAATTTCTCCGGTCTGACGGTAGCTCAGGAAGTTGAGATCGGAAGTCAGCACGTTTTTCTGACGAATATTGAACACCGAGGCGGTGAACGTGGTGGCGTAATCGGCCAGCAGGTACTTCACCCCGCCCTCCAGCTGGCGGCTGGTGGTCGGTTTGGTGGCGGTCAGGTTGCCCGCAGGTGAAACCGGGTTGAAGCCTTCGGAATAGCTGATAAACGGCGCAATACCGTTATCGAAGGTGTAGAGCGCGCCGAGGCGTTTGGTCAGGCGATGCTGCGCCACCCACTCTTTCTCATTATTGCCGAGATAATTGGTCCCGGTAGAGCGGTAGTCGTCGTAGCGCAGCCCGGCGATCAGGCTCAGGTTGCCGTACTCCACCTGGTCCTGGAAGTAGTAGCCGGTCTGGTTATAGCTCAGACGGTTGAGCTGGGCGGTATACAGACCCAGCGCCGATTCGTTCACCTGATTGTAGTCCGGATTGCCTAAATCGATGCCGGGTGCTTCGTTCGCGGCATACCGGTAGTTGAAGTGGGAGTCCAGATGCTGATAGTCCACGCCCGCCAGCAGATGGTGTTTCCAGTCGCCCAGCTGCCATTGTCTGGTCACCTGGTTGTCGATGTTGAAACTCTTCAGATCTTCATCGGTGGTATAGGCAAAGCGGTCCAGCTGGCTGTCGCTGAGCGCCGGATTGGTCAGGCGGGTAGCGTAGATGCTTTGCTGATGCGTTTTGACGCCAAAGTAGCGAGCCTTCTGCGCCACGCCCCAGCCGTTATCAAACTCGTGTTCAAAGCTGTAACCGAGCATCCACTGGCGCTGCTTAAAGCCGCTCCAGCGGTCACCGGCGTAGGAGCGGCGCGAGGCTTCAGAGGATTTCAGCGCGGCCAGCGGCATGGTATCCGACGGCGTCAGGCTGGGGATATCCTGATACTGCGCATCAATCGTCAGGCGGGTTTTGTCCGACGGTTGCCAGGTCAGGGACGGCGCCAGCAGATAGCTTTCGCTTTTGGTGGTGTGCGGCTGGTCGTCTCCGGCGCTGGCTTTACCGATAAAGCGATAGCTCCAGTCGCTGTCGGCAATCGCCCCGGTGCTGTCGAGATAGCCTTCGCGCAGGTTGCGGCTGCCGCTGTTAAAGCCGACTTCCGTTTTCTGCTCTTTCTGCGGTTTCTTGCTCTGAATATTCACCAGGCCACCCGGTGAACCATTGCCATACAGCACCGAGGCCGGGCCTTTCAGGATATCAACGTGGTCGATCAGAATCGGGTCGATATTGGCTTTGGTATTGCCGGTGACGTTATACGGCAGCTGCAGGCCGTCGTAATACGAGTTATCCACCGTAAAGCCGCGAATTTTATATTCGCTCATATACGAGGTCGACCCGCGGGTTTCGGTAGAGACCCCAGGCACATAGCGCAGGATTTCATTCAGCGAGTTCGCGTGACGCGCGGCGATCTCTTTACTGCCGACGGTGTTGATCACCTGTGGGGTTTTGCTTTCCGGCACCGCCGATTTGGTGGCGCTGTTGGTATAAGCGGGCAGGGCAGCCGCAGTGGAGTCAGAGGCGCTGACCACCAGCGTTTTTTCATCGGTGGCCGCCGCGTGGGCAAACGTGGCGCAGGTGCTGGCGACCAGCATAGCGAGAATACAGGGCCTGGTATTTAACATGGATTAAGATGCCAATGAGAATATTAAAGATAACGACAATTATTATCATTAGCACTAACTATGCAATAACTTCCGAAAATAAATTTAACGGCTATCAAAAAAACGCGCGCCCGGAGAGGGGCGCGCGTTAGGGGCAATGCAGGTTTCAGAGCGCGGATTTACTGCAAATCGACCGTCAGTTCCGGTGCGCCAAAACTGACCACCGTCGCGTGGGAGGCGTCAAAATAGGCGCGCCAGAAGGCTTCCAGCTGCTGCACAATTTTTCCGGAACGGTAGTTATTTTTCGCATCGCTGTCGATCAGCCCGGCCCCGGCAATATAGACCCGGCTGCCGGCGAAATCGGCCAGCAGATTCTGCTTGCTGACGCGCTGCATCTCTTTTTCCGGCACCAGCAGACGGATCTGGTTATTGCTGTAGAAGCTGCCGAAATCGCTGTTTTCCAGCATATCGGACACCAGCAGCAGGGTTTTCGCCTGCTCCGGTTCCGCTTTCAGATCTGCGCTGATGCGCTTCAGGCTGTCCATAATCTCGCTTTTCGCGATGTTATCGCCCTGTTCCGCAAAGGCCGCCGCCAGCTTTTTCCCGATGGTCTGCTCAAAGAACTGCTTCTGCTGCGTCAGGCAGCCATCCAGCGACTTGAGGCTGTCCATCCCCAGACTGTTACGCGCTTTCTGATTGGTAAACGGGGCTTCCAGCCTGCCGTCGAAGGTGCGTTTCATGTAGTTGTCCTGCAGCAGCGCCGAGAACTGATACATGATGATATGGTCGCCCGGCTGGGCGAAGCGCAGCACCTGATGCCAGATCGACTTCTTCAGCTCGGTCGGCACTTTGACCGTCTGATCGATGACGATCACCAGTTCGCGCCCGCTGGCGGGCGGGCGTTCGGCATCCAGTCGGGCATAGCTGTAGCAGCTGGGAATATCGTTACGCTCGGCGGCATGCAGCGTAGCGCTCAGACCCAGCAGGATCAGTGCGATAAGGCGTTTCATGCCGTCCCTCCGTTACGGGCTTTGCTCAGCAGAGCCTGCACCTGCTGGCGCTTTTGCAACGCGGGCAGCGACAGTCCCTGATCGTCAGCAATCAGCTGCAGCTCGTCGGCGCTGAATGAGGTGAGGTCGCCCAGGGCGTGGATCTGCTGCTTTTCAGCGTCATCGGCAACCGGGGTGACTGCCGCAGGCGCGGCGACCGGTTCAGGTGCTACGGCCTGAACGGCGGCCGGGGCGGTGACGACGGGCTGTGGCACAACAGGGGCCTGAACGACAGGTGCAGGCGCAGGGGCCGGTGCTGCCACCGGGGCCGCCGGAGGCACGCTGTATTCCTGCATCTGAACCTGCTGCTCGGCATCAAGGCGCGCTTTGTCACGGACTTTGCCACTGGCATAGTCATGGAAGGTAGGCAGGGCCGTCAGCGCTTCGCTCTGGCTGTTAGAGCGCTTCATCATCAGACGATTTTGCAGCGAGGTCAGCTTCTCCTGGGCATCGCGCTCCACGCGTTCGCGGCGCATAGCGTGCCAGGTGGCAAATTCTTCGGAACCGCTGAAGTTGCCAATGTATTTTGATGCCGTCTTTGACTCGATCCCGGCAAAGGAGCGGAACAGGCCGATCAGAATACCGATCAGCTGCACGCCGACGAAAATCACTGACAGGATAATAAAGGTCAGCTTGGAGGCAAACACGCGGTTATCGGAGATCTCGTGCGCGGCCTGACGGTCGGCGCTGGCATTGTCTTCAACGGCGGCGGCAGGCAGGTCAAACGGCGAGCCGGAGGCGGCAGCCGTCTGCTGACTGAAAGGCGAACCGTTAACGGCCTGGGTATCGACAGCATCGATGGTCGCGGCGCGGACGAAGTAAGCCCCCACCGCAAAGAACAGGATCAGCGCCAGGGCGATGCCTGTGGCCCAGTACTGCGGGGTGATCTGCACGTTGTGAGTCACGCGGTTCAGCATCTGGCGATAGTTGGGATCGTTATCGTCCAGGCGCGTGGTTTCCAGAGAGAGCTCGTAGTTCTTGCTCAGCCCCTGCGCATTGTTACTCTGGCGCGCTTCCGCGTACCAGTAGCGGATCTTCTTCAGCAGCGTATTCTTATGCAGTTCAGACCCCATCAGGTGGGTCGCTGGCACCAGCACCACGCCGATCAGGACCGAGATGACAATGGCGGAAAACTCTGCCTGATTGGCGGAGATGTTGTTGGCGATAAACGGTGACAGCACCAGCGCAAAAATAAACGCTTCCAGCAGCACGAGGGCGATACTGACGCACCAGAGAATAATACCGGTCGGCTTGCGGCCACGTTCATCCACTTTATTCAGATAGTTGACGCAGCGCAGATAGAAGTCAGCATCCAGGTTAGAGGTTTTATAATACTGCCAGTATTTAGCGCAGATGGCCTCTTCCGCCGGGTACCAGGCCAGACCGCCGGTGCCACGGCGGCGCGGTTCATGGCTGCGTGAAAGACGGGTGATGTAGCCGAACAGCGGCAGGCTGCTCATCAGATTGAGGAAGAAATAACTCACCTGATCCCACCAGCGGATAAC
This sequence comes from Erwinia sp. Eh17-17, assembly GCF_039675725.1. Classification (NCBI taxonomy): domain Bacteria; kingdom Pseudomonadati; phylum Pseudomonadota; class Gammaproteobacteria; order Enterobacterales; family Erwiniaceae; genus Erwinia; species Erwinia sp. Eh17-17. The sequence goes on from NZ_JBDFQT010000010.1 coordinate 98,049, forward strand.
GATGATCATCAGCGCCATCAGCCCCACTAACGGCCAGAAGATATAACGATATAAAGAGATCGCCTCGGCAATACTTTGCAGAAATTCCATGATCAGTTCCTGAATTTAAAGACCAACAGGGGCGTAGGCCGCCTGGTATGGGCTGTTGTGGTTGCTGTAGTAAAGTTGTCCCTGCTGCGCTTTTTTCGAGGCTTTAGGTACCAGAAGGTCGATACAGGAGAGTGCCTGCTGCTTTTCATTTTGCAGGTAAACGCGATACAGAATGCTGTCTTCCCCTTCCCAGGCGTTGGCAACGGCAGAAAGCGGCGCATCAACTTTGCGGTTGTGTTTCGCCTGGTAATCGCGGGTGATATACACCTTCGGATTCTCCGTCACCGTGGCGTTATCACTCAGCACCCGCACCGGGGAGAGGGTAACCAGATGGCCGTTAACCAGCCCGGCCCAGGCGCGACCGTTCATGCCCGGCAGATAGTTCTTCGTCGCACTGGTTTCCACCGCCCGACCGCTGGCCAGATTTTTCGCCTGGCCGCCGATGCGTGCATTGTCGTTGTAACAGCTTTTCATCACGCTGCTGGCATTGGCCTCCGAAATCAGGCTAAAGCCGCTGCTGCGCGGTTTCAGGCTGGCCGCAATCGTGGCCGTGCTGCTGCTGACCGGCTGACCACCAAAATCCACGATCGCCGCCGGGCCGGAGGCGGTCTGTACCTGCGGTGCGCTGGCCGCTGGCGTATCAGCGCTGGCGGCGGCGGTTGCCGGACGTGACGTGCTGGTTTGACTGGCAGGCGTGGACGCGGTTTTCTTCGCCGTGCCGCTGCGCTTAGGGGAGGCCGCGCGTGCGCTGGCTGGCGGAGTGTTTTCGCTGGTGGTGCTGTAACGCAGATAGGCGAGGTTGCTGCCTTCCTGTTCCAGACGCTGCTTTAACAGCGCTTCGCTGGCGAGGGCGGCCAGTTCCACACGGCGGTTGGCGGCGCGGCCCTCAGCGCTGGCGTTATCGGCCACCGGACGTGAGGAGCCTGCGCCCTGGAAGTAGAGGTTTTTGCTGCTCAGGCCTGCCTGTTCCAGCACCCGACCCACATTCTGTGCGCGCTGTTCGGACAGGCGCTGGTTGAGCTGTGGGTTGCCGGTCGCATCGGTATGGCCGACCACCAGGATCACACCGCCCTGATCGCCCTCTTTCATCGCTGCCGCCAGCTTTCTGACCTGGCGCAGGCCGTCAGCGGAGAGCTGGGCGCTGTTGGTATCGAACATTCCTTTGTCCTGCACCTGTGCCACCAGACCGACGGCCTGTTTACTGCTTTTCGCCTGGGCTTCCAGCGTCCGCGTCTGGATGGCGATATTCTCTTCCGCCGCAATTTTTGCCAGCGCTTTTTCGCGGTTCTGCCAGATATTTCCGGCGGCACAGCCGGCCACGCCGCCAATTAATCCCCCGGCCAGGGCTTTTTTGGCATCCCCGGTGAGCAGATAGGTTAACCCCCCGCCCAGCGCCGCACCGCCGACGCAGCCAATGGCGGTACCGTAATCCTGGCCTGCCTGATGCATTGTGGTACAGCTGGAAGTCAGCGTGACTATCGCTGCGACCATGCTGACCTTCCTTAATGGATACTGCTTCATTTCATCCCTTCTCCTGCCCTGAGAATAACTATATCCGTCATGCTTCAGGCTGCCGCCCGAATTATTTTGGCTATGGCGTTCGCTCTTTCATGGCGAAATAGCGTTTTTTCAATCCACGCCGGATCTGATTTTGTTATGTAGCCGATCGTTATAATTCAAAAATTTGTCTTAAGTTAGCGCGTTGTCTGACCTGCCGCGTTAACCACGCGCAGTCCTGCCCGGATAAGTGAGCTTATCGGGATAATGGCATAGAAAACGGAGAGTTAATGACAGAAAGCAAAACCCTTCACCCCCCGGTGATATTATTTTTTAGAGGGGGGTTAAAACGGCCAAATAGTAGAACATTTAAAGTTATGTGGTCAATGCCCCTGCTGTCATCCCGTAACGATAGCCTGCATGAGGCAGCGCAAGCCGTGGTGAACGAGACTCAGCAGAGTGCTATATTCCTGCGCTCGGTTTCATCCATTTAAGGTCTGGTCATGATAAAGCGCCCCTCTGCCCGTCTCATCTTATGTTCTCTTTTGTTTGCCACCGGCAGCCATGCAGACGTGGTGATCCACTCGCCGGCAGGCACGACCCTGACATTTTCGCAGAAAAAAACCGGGGAACATTACGGCAGTGACGCATGGGGGAAAATCCTGTTTTCGTCCCGGGGGACTCAGGCCGATATTACTCAGGAAGAGCGTTATTATTCGGAGGATGGTTCGTCTCATGTTTCCCCCTCGGGGCGATATCTGGTGGTGAATAGCGTGTCGGGCGGTGATTTAGTGCAGGAAGATGGTTCGGTAACGTATACCGACAGGGCGTATTGCAGCGTGGTGGATATGCATAACGGCTGTATCACCAGTGACTGGTCGGGTGAAGCCTGCGGCTATAGCTGGGTCGGTGATCAGGACAGGCTGGCAAGCTCTGCGCGGCCTGATGCAGAGGCCTTTAACTTCACCTCAATGCGGCCAACCATTAAAGCGGTGAAAACGGATTTTGCCGTGATCAATACCCACCAGGTGATGAATATTTTGCGCTGCGATGCGCCGGCAAAAAATAACGTCAGTGACTATCAGCAGCTGGCGAAAACCAACAAAGCGCTGACAGGCCTGATCAACGGCCATCTTCTGCCGTTTTTAAACCGTATTCATGACGTTTCAACGGTGGGGACGCGGGCCGTTCTGTTTACAGACGCTGCGGATAACAGCAAAACCAGAGCTTACCTGGTGGCGGGCGATCGCGTAAAGGTTATTCAGCGTTCATCCGATCGCCAGTGGGTCAATATTGGCTATGTGAATGCGAAAGGCGTTCCGCTGATTGCCTGGGTAAAAGCACAGACGCTTGACTGAGGGACTCCTGCGATAGGTATTCTGGCGCAGAAAATAATCGCGACATTCGCCTCATCAGCGTTTTAACGCGACGGACGTTGAGCTGATAAAGTCCCCGATGTTGAAGTCATCAGGTTCGGTTATTTTCCTGGTGTTGTTGGTGTTATGAATACATCCGGGTAACAAATCCGGCGTTTTTTTTATATTAAAAATCTCGTTGTTAATGCACAGACCATAATGAGAGATGGTCATTATGGTCTCTTTAGGGAATCCCTTATCAGATAATAGTTTTCTGGTGCGGCGGACCAGCTGGCGGTAAGCACTGTCGTCTTGAGTTTCGCCCCCCCAGATGTAATGGATAATGTCTTTCTTTTCCTGAATCTCATTGAGCAGGCAAAAGAATAATTTAGACTGATTTTTAGTGAGCTTCACAGATTTCTGACAGCCTGTTATTCTAAGCATCCTTCCTTCTATGAGTAAACTATAGTTTTTTACCTTTTTGGATTTTAGCGTTGAATTGCTCAATGTCGTTTTCACCTGAGAGAATTTTTTATTTTCGGTGAGTGCGCGGTGCTCCCTGTTTCCGAAGAAAACAATACAATTTTTAAAAGCGACTGAACTGCCAAAATGCAGTCAATTAACGCCAAAGAAGAGGCTGCCTGATGTCACATCGAAACATCTACTTCGTCATTTTTCCCCATGTGAATATCCAGGACCTCTGTGGTCCATTACAGGTTTTCAATACTGCCAATGAGATTATGAATAAGCGGGGTGAGGAAAAGCCGTACCGCCTTAAAGTAGTGGCGTCCGAGTCCGGGCTGGTAAATACCACAGCAGCATTACCGGTAATGGCAGAGGCGCTTCCCGATAAGGGATTTGCCATGGATACCATCGTGGTGTCAGGAGGATGGGGGGTAGAGCTGTTCTCTCCTGATAAGAAATTAAGCGGCTGGCTGAAAAATCATGCGGCAGTCGCGGGAAGGATCGCCTCCGTTTGCAGCGGCGCATTTTTACTCGCTGAATTAGGCATACTGGACGGGCGTCGCGCCGTGACTCACTGGCAGCTGTGTCACAGGCTTGCCCGGCAATATCCCCGTATCAGGGTGGAAAATAATCCCATCTATATCCAGGACGAACATATCTTTACCTCCGCCGGGGTGACGGCGGGCATTGATCTGGCCTTAGCGTTGCTCAGTAACGATCTGGGCCATCAGCTGGCACTGGAGGTCGCACGTGAAATGGTGGTCTTCTGCAAAAGACCCGGTGGTCAGGCACAGTTCAGTACCGCCTTATCCTTACAGTGTGAAGCCGGACGCTTTTCCGACCTCCACGCCTGGATGGCGAACAATTTAAGCGCAAATTTGTCAGTGAGTTCACTCGCTGAATTCGCCTGTATGAGTGAACGCAGCTTTGTGCGGCACTACAGAAAGGAGATGGGGACCACACCGTCTAAAGCCGTCGAAGAATTACGCCTTGAAGCTGCCCGCAGCCTGCTGCTGGATACCGGGCTGCCGGTAAAGCGTATTGCAGAGCGTTGCGGCTTCGGAGGGGAAACGACACTGCGTCGGCGCTTTCTAAAACATTATGGTACTTCGCCTGCTGAGTACCGGCGTTTTTTCACCTGGTCCGATTGAGCCATATCGCGGGTGACATCAGAGCGCGCGAGGGAGGGTGCGCGCTTTTTCAGGCACACACTCTGTTTCCCGGTTGTGCTGCTTTGCTGGCAGTTAAGCCGGGGTGATCGGCAAGCTGATATCAAAAAAAGTCAAATTGCAGCCCTAAAATATCGTGAAGTTGTTTTTATCAGAGAATTGCACTGATAATTCATCCTTTGTAGTTGAATTTATTATTGGCAGTGCAGTAAATGTCACATCTACGCTCTGATATGGTGTTTTTACGCTTGTTGATATTCTTTCCTTTTTTATTTCTCTCATAGCTGTAAGAATTAACTCAGTTGAAAAATGTATCTTCTTTATTTACGACTTCTTCATGAACTCTTGTTTTTAATAATGATTAATTATTTTCTTGCTCTTTAAGTAAGAAGGGGATGAGTGCGGTTTAATTAACTCAGGCCAGCCACCTGGTCATTTCAATGCAGTCGATAAAGGAAGGGTATGTTATGTTCGAGAAAATGAATAAATCCATGCTGGTTGCCGCTATGATTTTGGCTATATCTACTCAGTCTCACGCAGACCAGGGGCATGGTAAAGTGACCTTCGCCGGCACGGTTATTGATGCACCCTGCTCTATTTCACCTGAATCTGTCGATCAGACGGTGGAATTAGGGCAGATTTCTAATCTTTCCCTGAAAGACGGCGGTCACTCCACGCCGAAGTATTTTAATATCAGGCTGGAAAATTGTGCCCTCGGCACGCCGGCGACCAAAAATAAGGTGCAGGTCACATTCAGCGGTATGGGGTCTGTGGCGGGTAACGGCCTGCTGGGGATTACCGGTAATGCCAGTGGCGCCAGCGTGGCCATCACTGACGGCGCCGGCACGCCGATTGAGTTGGGAAAACCAACGAAAGAGCAGGTATTACAGGACGGGAATAATAGCCTTAATTTTGCAGCCTATATGAAGGGTGACGGCACAGCAGCGACGATTACGGAAGGTGACTTTCAGGCGGTGACGAACTTTACCCTGGCCTATAACTAAATCATTCACATCTTCTCCATGAATAACATTATTTTCTGTGCATGCGGAATTCCCGCGTGCATTTTTTATGCGTCACCTGAAAAGGACGTTCTGACTGTCGGTTTATTTCCTGGGTTTCTCATTGAATGATGTTATTAAACTGGCGGTTGATCATTATGTATTGAGCGCTGGAGAGATATTTTTACTGTGTCGGGTTCCGGGCAGAAAGATATTTTAAAAAAAGGTAAGGATATGGCGTTATCACCAACGGAAAATCGGGGGCGGCTTCAGGTTGTTGGTTTTTGCATTTCACTGATACTGAGTGCGCCGATGGTGGTGGTCTGCGCGGCGGAAGACATTCAGTTTAATCCGGATGTGCTGGATGTTAACGACCGGAAAAATATCGACCTGAGCCAGTTTTCCCGTGGCCTTTATATTATGCCGGGTACTTACGACATGGTGGTGCATGTCAACAGGAACGATCTGCCGGAACAGCCGATCTCCTTTTATGCCACGAAGGATGAACGCAGCGGTAGCCGGGCCTGCATCAGCAGGACGCTGGTCAGTCACCTCGGTTTCCGGGAGACGATGCTCAGGGACATGACCTGGTGGCAGGGGGGCGAATGCCTGGATGAGACCAGCGTACCGGGGATGGAAGTACGCGGCGAGCTGGCCACCAGCGCGCTGTATCTGAACATCCCGCAGGCGTTCCTTGAGTACAGCGACGATAGCTGGGACCCGCCATCACGCTGGGACGAGGGCATTTCAGGCCTGCTTTTTGACTATAGCGTCAATGCCAGCAGCCAGCGTCAGCAGCACAATCGTCGCGGCGCGCAGACCGTCAGCGGTAACGGTACGGCCGGAGCAAACCTCGGCGTCTGGCGCCTGCGTGCGGACTGGCAGGCCTACTTCGATCGTCAGACCGGCAGCGGCCCTTCAACCCGTCAGCAGCTGGAATGGAGCCGCTATTATGCGTATCGGGCGCTGTCATCGCTGCGTTCGAAGCTGATCCTCGGCGAGAGCGACCTGGATTCCAGCCTGTTCGACAGCTTCCGCTTTAGCGGGGCGAGTCTGACATCGGACGACAATATGCTTCCTCCTAACCTGCGCGGTTACGCGCCGGAAGTGGTGGGGGTGGCAAAGACGCACGCCAGGGTCACTATCAGCCAGCAGGGAAGGGTGCTGTACGAGACGACCGTGGCCTCAGGGCCGTTTCGCATTCGGGATATCAGTGATGCGGTGAGCGGTGAGCTGAACGTGCGCGTCGAAGAGCAGGACGGCAGCGTGCAGACGTTTGTGGTGAATACGGCCAGCATCCCTTACCTGACGCGGCCGGGGGCGCTGCGCTTTAAGCTGGCAGCGGGTAAACCCTCTGACTGGCAGCATCATTCGCGCGGCGCGGTGTTTGGCACCGGCGAGTTTTCCTGGGGCGTCAGCAACGGCTGGTCGCTGTTCGGCGGAGTGCTGGGAGGCGGCGACTATCGCGCTCTGTCACTGGGTATCGGGCGCGATCTGCTGCTGCTGGGCGCGCTCTCTTTCGACGCGACGCAGTCGCAGGCGCGGCTGCCGCAGAAACAGGACGCGCTCAACGGCGGCTCTTATCGACTGAGCTACTCCAAAAACTTCGACGAGTACGACAGCCAGGTGACCTTTGCCAGCTACCGTTTCTCCGGGCAGGACTTCATGAGCATGAGCGAGTATCTGGACGTGCGTCATTACGCTACCCGAACCGGTAACGACAGAGAGATGTACACGATCACCTTCAACAAACACTTCCGGACGTGGGGGCTCAGCAGTTATGTCAATTACAACCATCAGACCTACTGGGACAGGCCAGCCAGCGACCGTTACAACATGACGCTCTCGCGCGATTTCGATCTGAAGCGGTTTCGCAACGTGAGTCTGTCGCTGCAGGCCTACCGCAATCAATATCGCGGGGCCAACGACGACGGTGCTTATCTGTCACTGTCGATGCCGTGGGGTGACCAGTCGAGGGTGAGCTATAACACCGCCGTGAGCGGCAGCGGCACCACTCACCGGGTGGGGTATGACGGCCGGATTGATGAGCACAACAGTTATCAGCTGAGCACGGGAACTTCGCGCAGCGGGGTGAACGTGAGCGGGTATTACGACCACGAAGGCGATGCCGCCAGCATGAGTGCGAATGCCAGTTACCAGCAGGGGCGCTACAGTGCCGTCGGGATATCGGCGCAGGGGGGAATGACGCTGACCGCACAGGGAGGGGCGGTGCATCGCACCGCGATGGCGGGCGGCACCCGGATGTTGATTGATACCCAGGGCGTACGCGATGTCCCGGTGCGCGGCTATGGCCGGAGTAGCCGCACCAATGCCTGGGGCAAAGCGGTCATCGGGGAGGTGAACAGTTACTACCGCAATCAGGCGAGCATCGATCTGAATCAGCTTGGCGATAACGCAGAAGCGACCCGATCGGTGGTGCAGGCCACCCTGACTGAGGGGGCTATTGGCTACCGCAGGTTTGCCGTGATTGCCGGCGCGAAGGCCATGGCGGTAATAAAGCTGGCAGACGGCAGCGAACCGCCGTTTGGTGCGAAAGTGATGAATGCGCGCCAGCAGGAAACCGGCTTTGTCAGCGACGGCGGCCGCGTCTATCTGAGCGGTATTACCGCGGGTGGTGTCATGACGGTGAGCTGGGACGGGGCGGCGCAGTGTCAGGTGCCGATGCCCCCGTCCCTGCCGGCAGAGAGACTGATAACGCCGCTGCTGCTGCCATGTCATCCGATCGGTCAGGCACCAGAGAAAACCAGCGGATCGGTGTAACTGAAACCCTGTTGAAAGAGCCCGTTGAGGCCTGGGGAGAGAACATGCGTAACAACGAGTTGAACATAAATGACACGGTCACATGGACCGCCCGCGTAACTGCACTGGCCATACTGCTGACGGGGGCACTAGTACCCCGACAGGCACAGGGCGCCATTGCGCTGGACCGGACCCGGTTGATTTTTGACGGCGGCCAGGCGTCGGTAAGCCTGAACATCAGCAACCAGAATAAGCAGCTGCCGTACCTGGCGCAGGGCTGGATCGAGGATGAGCACGGCAACAAAATCAACAGCCCGCTGACGGTTCTTCCTCCCGTTCAGCGCCTTGATCCCGGCACGCTGAGCCAGGTAAAAATCCAGGCTCTGCCCGCGGCGCAGCTGCTCAGGCAGGATCGCGAAACGCTTTATTTTTTCAACCTGCGGGAAATTCCTCCGAAGAGCAGTAAAGCCAACACATTGCAGATAGCGCTGCAGACGCGCATTAAGATTTTTTATCGCCCACGGGGGATTGAGGCAGACAAAAATGGCCCACCCCCGCAGGAACAAATCACGCTGACAAAGCAGGGTGGCCAGTACATGGTGGCGAATCCCACGCCTTATTACGTCACGTTTGTCGATGCGAGCGATAAGAAAGGTGGCCCTGGCGTCAGGGGGTTTGTCGCGATGATGGTGCCGCCGAAGGGCAGCCTGCCGCTGACGGTGAGTGCCGCCAGCGTGGGGGACCATCCGGTTCTGACCTTTGTTAACGACTACGGTGGACGGCCAACGCTGAGTTTTAGCTGCAGCGGCAGCGTCTGCAAAGTGGTCCCGGAGAAGAAGGCGTAAGCGGTTTGGGGGGGAGGTATGAGCATGACAGACGAGACGGGCAGGCAGCAGGGCAAGGCAATCTGTCTGCTGTTGCTGTACGGGACCGGGGGCATCGTGCTGCCGCAGATTGCGGTGGCAGACAGCAGTGCCACGGTGACGGTAAAGGTGACGGTGGTGGCTCCTCCCGCCTGCGTCATTAATGACAACAAGGCGATTGCGGTGGAGTTTGGCAACATAATGATGACCCGCCTCGACGGCAGCCAGTATCGCCGGCCGGTGAATTACACCCTGGATTGCCGGGGTGCCCCCTCTGGTGCCATGCGAATTCAGATCCAGGGAAATGGTGCCGCGTTCGACGGTTCAGTACTGCAAACCAGCACCAGCGGGCTGGGTATCAGGCTGCAACAGGGCAGCGCACAGCTTGCTATTAACAGCTGGCTGAACTTTACCTACCCGCAAAAACCGACCCTGTGGGCCATTCCGGTCAAACAGCCCGGCGTGACCCTGACCGGCGGTGACTTCACCGCTGTCGCCACCATGAAAGTGGATTATCCGTAACGGAAGTGGAGCATGAAAACCCATGGTTAAAAACCTCATTCCAGTCATCATCATCATTATTGTGTGCTGCGGATTCCGGGCATATACCGGACAACAGCGGGGGCCAGCCGTCCGGTCCCCCTGCTATGGCGGTTTGCAGACCTGTGTTGACATCCCCATGACGATGGTTCCGGTCAGGGACGATCAAACCTACCCGACTCCTCAACTCATCAAATTGCAGAGAATTACGCTGGTTGTTGTCAGAGGGGATGGAACATGGGTAAAACATGAACCCTCCAGGAATGGATCGGAGGGCTGTCCTTACAGCGATAATCTTACGCTGCCTGACGCGAATCTTAGCACCGGATATCAGTGCCGGACCCCGATCGCTACCGTGAGGGAGCTGAACGGGAACCGGATATGGGAAGGAACAAGGCTGTGTACCGTTATTATTTCCGACTTCTCCGGCAATGCGGAGATCCTTTACTCCATTCCACAGGGCTGTGTTGCCGCAAAGGCACCTGAGCCGCAACCTGCGCGATGCGTCCTGTCGAACAGGGATATTGTGTTTGATCACGGTGAGATGAGCTCTCAGCAGGAGGGCTGGAAGGAGCAGATCATCGACGTTGACTGTACCCGCGAGGTGAGTGCGCAGATCGGGTTTTCTCCCAATCGCGTTGTCCTCAGCAGCGGAATTACCGCAAACCTGGAGGCGGCTGATACTGCGGGCGGAAAGATACACCTTAATAAAGGGATGAACCAGGTCAGTCTGAGGAGCCAGATACGCATAGCTGACGGAGCAAACGTCGGGCCCGCAGTGGGTCACAGCGTACTGACCGTCACCCTTGACTGACGAGCGGGATCTGGAAACAACCGGCGCGAGACTCCCATAAGATATATTTATTATTGTTGACGGTGAATAGTTCATTTGCGTCATTTTAATGACATTTTTTCGTGCTCATTTTCGGGAAGTATCATTTTTTTGCTAAAAAAAATCATCAAGCTTTAGCCATTTCATTCAGCAACTTAATGCAAATTTCAAGAAAATTCCTATATAAATCAGATGTAAAATTGACAGCTGGTATATTGCTCATATTGAACTGGCTGCTATATAGTCGCGCCTGTACACACAAGGAAAGTGTGCGTAATGCCTGCTTTCCATGGTCATACTTACAGGAGGATGTATGAGCAACTCTTATCAGAATGAGATCCCCAAAGCGCGCGTCAATATCCGACTGGATCTGCATACCGGTAACGCCCAAAAGAAAATGGAGCTGCCGCTGAAGCTGCTGGTGGTCGGCGACTTCAGCCACGGACAGGAACAGCGCGCGCTGTGGGAGCGCGAAAAAGTGAACGTGAACAAGAACAACTTCGACAGCGTGCTGGCGGAGTTTTCCCCGGCGGTCAATATCTCCGTGGAGAACACCCTGGCCGGCGACGGCAGCGAAGAGAACGTTAAGCTGA
>NZ_JBDFQT010000011.1:0-106448 GCF_039675725.1 Erwinia sp. Eh17-17
TGAATCCCTGAATCCCTGAATCCCTGAATCCCTGAATCCCTGAATCCCTGAATCCCTGAATCCCTGAATCCCTGAATCCCTGAATCCCTGAATCCCTGAATCCCTGAATCCCTGAATCCCTGAATCCATGGGTTGACTGATTTAACAATCCAGTTATCAAGATGAATTAAGTAAGGGCTGAATGTGGAGGTAAAAACAGGAGCAGACATGCTGGCAGGGGAGGGGAGAAATCAGCCGGCACTGCCTCTTGTCCCATAACAGGAGGCAGTGTCCGGCTGACTTTGCCGGGGATTTAATCGCACAGTTCATTCCAGTAACTGAAGCGGATATACCGTTTCAGCGTAAAGAAAAAGATCAACTGCATATTGTCCTCCAGGGTTAACGGTGGGGCTCTGTCGTGAAGTGGTGGAACTACCATCTCGGTGATTTATGCTTCCTCAGCAGTGTTCATCACCAGCCTCAGGATGGCAGCAGGCCAGCGGATCGATGGCTAAAAGCCAGTCGGATAACGCAGGTATCACCGGTGACGACAGTAAGGGCACTGCACGGATTGATTCACAAGACGCTCCTTTTTTTGATGGAATCCCGTGACGTTATCATTCGCGCGAAAAGCAGACGAACGAGATAATCTGCTTAGTATTACCGCCGGACGGCATTACCCCTGCCAGACGTTTATCCTGGGAAGGCGGCAAGCAGGGCGTCAATGGCAAACCTGAGCCGCTTTGGCATGGCCGGGGTTTTCAGCCAGATGGCATAGACAGGCATCCCCCCGCTGCGCGAATCCGGCAGCAGCTCAACCAGTTTCTTTTTCCGAACATCTTCACTGACCAGCCAGCGTGGCAGCTGGGCAATGCCATACCCTGCGAGGGTAGCCGTGTAGACAGCGCTCATGGTGCTGAAGCGATAACGCTCATGCGGCTGCCAGTATGTCAGCGCTTGCTGCGGTGTCTTCAGCAGCCATGACTGCGAACGCCCCTGTTCCAGCAGCGTCAGGTGTGGGTAACCTGTCAGGTCAGCGATGCTGTTGGGAAAAGGCTGTGCTGCCAGCAGGGCAGGCGAGGCGCACAGCAGGAGCTGCTGTTCACCCAGTTGACGTGCCGTCAGGTCGGCATGCTGGCCTGGGTCGCCAATGCGTATTGCCAGATCCACTGCTTCTGCAGCAAGATCTATGCGCGTTGTGGAAAACTGCATGTCCAGCGCCAGAGCACTCCAGCGCTGTGTCAGGGGCAGCAGCACCGGCAGTACCCATTTTTCCCCGAACAGGGGAGGGGCGCTGACCCGAAGTCGTCCTGTGGGTTCCCGTGCATGTTGTGCAACACGATTTTCCGCCTCATCCAGACTGGCAAGTATCTGCAGGCAGTCCTGGTAAAAGCGCTGGCCTTCGCTGGTAAGTGACAGTGAGCGCGTGGTGCGCTGAAACAGTGTTACCTTCAGGCGGGTCTCCAGACGGGCAACGGCTTTCCCCACCGTTGAGCGTGACTGGCCCAGCTGCACTGCTGCCGCGCTGAACCCACCTGCCTCTGCTGCCTGAACGAAGGCGCGAATACTGTTGAGTCTGTCGCTGCTGATCATCTTCGCGCTCCATTGGCGATATATATTCGCCAGTATGACGAAGATATGGCGTAAATAAAGACAGTAAATCGTGTCAGGCTGAGGGTATTCAGATTTAGGGAAAACGTAGGACATGCCAAACCCGCCAGCGTTATACAGACTTCAGGCCGGTATCTGTCTGGCCAGCTTTTTAGGTTGTATTGATTTCACCATCGTCAACACCGCCCTGCCCGCACTACAGAGACAGTTTGCCGTAGGGATTGACGCGGTACAGTGGGCTATGACGCTTTTTGTCATGGCTCTCTGCTGCTGCATGGCCGTCACTGCTCGTCTGGCGGAATCTTACGGGCAGCGCCAGGTGCTGTATGCCGGCATGCTCATTTTTGGCCTCGCTTCAATGGGGGCCGGGCTGTCAACGCAGCTGTGGTTGTTAAACTTTTTCCGCCTGCTTCAGGGGACGGGCTGCGCTGTTCTGTATACCGCGACCGCTGCCATTCTGGTGGATGCGATGCCGGAGTCACGCCGGGGCAGGGCGCTTGGTCTGCTGTTCGCGGCTAACGGTATCGGGCTGGCGCTCGGTCCTGTCGCCGGAGGATGGCTGGTGAGTCAGTTTGGCTGGCGATCGATATTCATGCTTAACGTGCCGCTGATATTGCTCAGTTTCATCCTCTGCCGGGGCAATATTCCGGCGGCTGCCCCACGCGGCCGTCAACGGCTGGATTATCCCGGCTGGCTGCTGATGGTCTGCGGGCTGGTGCCGTTGCTGTTGTGGTCAAGCTATGTAGCGCAGTGGGGCTGGCTGAGCCTGTCCTCACTGGGAATGCTGGGGGTCGCCATCCTGTTCCTGCGGTTTTTTGTGCGCGTGGAGCGGCGTACGCGGCTGCCGCTGATTGATTTTAGCGTGCTGGGTGAAAGGGCCTTTCGCCACGCCTGCGGATTATCGGTCCTGCTGGCTGTTTTTTACTGTGCGGCCTTTATGCTGATGCCGTTCCGTCTGACGGAGCTTTATTCGCTGAGCGCTGCGCAGCTCGGAATGATGCTGCTGCCGGTGACGCTGGTGATGGCGGTAGTCTCTCCGCTGGCGGGTCGGCTGAGCGATCGTTCGGGGCCCTGGCGCGTAATGGCCTGCGGATTTATCCTGCTGGCGGTCTCGGCGCTGTTACAGAGTACGCTCAGCAGTTCGTTTTCGCCTGGCCGGATAGTGATGGCTGGCGTGCTGATGGGGGCCGGATGGGGAGCAATTCTCGGACCTTCTGTGGCCGCCGCGCTGGGGGGATTACCGTCGTCGCAGCATGGGCAGGGGATCGGGATAGCCTGGACGCTGCACAACCTGGGCGGCGCGCTGGGACTGGCAGTCGCAACGCGGGTTTATCAGGCTGGAGGTGCGGTAAACGGTTATCAGTGGGTGATGTGGCTACTGGCGCTGTTGTCAGGACTGGGGGTTGTAATAGCGGCAACCTCCGCACGCAGCGCCAGCCAGAAACGGGCTGACGCTGGAGGATAGTTATCCGGTCACCGTTTTTGCGGCAAAACGCTTGCGCAGCTTTTGCAGCTTGGGGGGGATAACGGCCAGGCAGTAACGATTCTCCTGGCCTTCACCGGCCCAGTAGTCCTGATGGTAGTCTTCCGCCGGATACCAGGTGGCGTCAGCTTCAATGGTAGTGACCACCGGGTCGGCATATTCACTCTGTGCACGGGCTATTGCAGCCTGCGCTTCAGCAAGCTGCTGTGGGCTGGCAGGGAAAATAGCAGAGCGGTATTGTGTGCCAACGTCGTTACCCTGGCGGTTAAGCTGGGTTGGATCGTGCGTGGCAAAGCTGATATCCAGCAGGTCGCCGTAGCTGATTATTTGTGGATCGAAGGCAATACGGATCGCTTCCGCGTGCCCGGTGTCACCGTTACACACCTGCTTATAGGTGGGGTTATCCGTATGACCACCGATATAACCGCTCTCCAGTGACTGTACGCCGTTAATCTGTTTGAAAACGGCTTCGGTACACCAGAAGCAGCCTCCGGCGAGGGTTGCATATTCTGTCGCCATCTTTCACTCCTCATGGGATGCCAGCTGTCTGGCCGTTGATAGGGTTAATAACCTTAGCGCGTTACGTCGTCAGGTCAATGCGTTTTTAATCCGCACCGGCCAGTGACTGCTGTTCTGTCACAGGGCCAGACCCGCAGGCTACTTTATAAAAAGATACCTGCGTCTCAATACTTTCTTAGTTTATTTCAGTCTGAGCTATAACCGTTGGTTATTGGCTGGCAGCGTTCTAAGTGAAGAAAATAGGCATAATTTATAACGTATTGATTTACGTCAATACCTTATTAAAAAAGGTGTCTTTTGAACATTTCGCTTACCGCAAAGCTGGCCCGCACCATTCTCAGTATCAACCCCGGTGAGGATGAGCGCCGCCGTGCCCGCGACGGAGTGACGGATTATTTTGCCTGTCTGTTTCCTGTACTTCACGGCAGCGTACTGGACAGCGGGCTGGACGCGGTATTTCGCGTCTATCCGGCTGAACATTTGGTGGAAAACCTCGCCTTACAGCTCGGCTATATGAGCCACTCTCTGGATTTTGATGATTATCATGCAACTTTCCGCGGCCACCCGACAACAGTGGTGCTCTCCACGCTTCTGGCTCTGAGTAAAGATTGCAGCACCGTCAGCGCGGAGTCATTGCTGGATGCCTATATCGTCGGGGTGGAGCTTGCTGGCCGTCTGGGAAAAGCCATCGGTACCCGTCATTACTCTGCCGGTTTTCACAGCACCGCCACGCTGGGCACTATTGCTGCTGCAGGTGCTGCCTGTCGCCTGCTGGGGCTCAGCGCAGCCGAAACACAGATGGCGATTGGGCTGGCGACCACCCAGGCATCCGGATTGCGTAGCCAGTTTGGTTCAGCGGCAAAGCCGTTACATTCGGGCCTGGCTGCCCGCTGTGCCGTTAGCAGCGTGCTGCTGGCACAGGCAGGCTTTCGCGGCCAGAGCAGCGGTGTGCTGGAAAGCTTCCTGCAGGCCTTTGGCTTTGGGGTGGAGCAGCCGCCGTCGCTGCTGATCGGCTGGGGCCAGCCGTGGCGGATCGCTGAGCCTGGCCTGGAATTTAAACGTTATCCGACCTGCGGCGGGACGCACAGTGCGGCAGAAGCGGCATTTTTCCTGCGTGAGCAGATGCTGAGCGCCGGGCATCACGTTATCCAGGACGCGATTGAGCGTATTGACGTCAGTTTCCCTCCGGGAGCTGACACCGCAGCGAATATTGTCGCGCCTGAGAATGGCGTTGAGGCACGCTTCAGTCTGGAGTATGTAATTGCGGATGCCCTGATAAACGGCAGCGTGGCGCTGGAAAACTACAGTGAAGCCGCAGTGAAACCGGTGATTGCCGCCCTGGCCGCACGGGTCACCCGGCAGCCCGATCCGGCTGCCCCGGCTGACGAACTCGACCCGGACAGGCGTTTTCATCGCGTCACGCTGTGGCTGCATGATGGCAACACCCTGAGCCACTGCATCACACGCCGTGAGACCGCGGCCGCCTTCACCGACGTGCAGGCAAAATTGCAGCGCAGTCTGGCGACACTGCCCGCTGCGCAGGCGCAAAATCTCCTCCGCGATGCCCGTCTGCCGGATACCGCCGCGCTGCACCGTCTTATTTTTCTGATTAGCCAATAACAAAAAGGATTATCCATGTCTGTGCAAAAAACGTCGTCACGTCAGCTGCGCCTCGGCCTGTTTGTTCAGGCGCTGGGCCACCACGTCGGCGGCTGGCGCGCTGAGGGCGCGCAGGGTTCTCCCACCGACGTTGACTGGTTCACCTGGATCGCCAGAAAAGGGGAGGAAGGGAAGTTTGACATGTTCTTCGTCGGCGATGCACTGGCAACCAGCGTACACCGTCTGCCATCCACCATGTCGCGCCTGGAGCCGCTGACGCTGCTGTCAGCTCTGGCCGTGCAAACGAAACATATCGGCCTGGCGGCGACCGCCTCCACCACCTTTGACCAGCCTTTCCACCTGGCGCGCGCACTCTCATCCGTGGATCACATCAGCCGTGGTCGTGGGGCCTGGAATGTGGTGACCTCGTTCTCTGCTGACGCGGCACGCAACTTCAGCCGTGAAGATTTGCCGTCACATGCGGAGCGTTACGACGTGGCGCGTGAATTCCTCGATGTCACTTTCAAGCTGTGGAACGGCTGGGAAGAGAACGCTATCGTGCGTGAAAAAGAGACCGGTCGTTACTCTGATGAAGCGAAAATTCACGCCGCGAACCACAAAGGGAAATATTTCCAGGTACAGGGTCCGCTCAACATCGCCCGCTCCCCTCAGGGACGCCCGGTGATTATTGAAGCCGGTTCTTCCCCGGCAGGGCAGAAGCTAGCGGCAGAAACCGCAGAGGTGGTGTTTACCGCCGCCGCGTCGCTGGAAGAGGGCCAGGCGTTTTACCGCAGCCAGAAACAGTTCGTACGCGACGCCGGACGTCATCCCGATCACCTGCTGATCCTGCCGGGAGTGATGCCGATTGTGGGCCGCACCCGCGCCGAGGCAAGGGAAACCTGGAACCAGCTGAATGAGCTGGTGGATATCGATAACGGCATTGAGCAACTGTCGGCGCGCTTTGGCGTCGATATGACCGCGTATCCGCTGGATGGCCCGGTACCAGAAATTGGTGGCACCGAAGGCGGCCAGAGCCGCGTGAAACTGCTGACCGACCTGGCAGCGCGCGAGAATCTGACTCTGCGTCAGCTGGCTGCCGTGGCCGCGGGCTCACGCGGTCACCGCGTCATTGTCGGTACAGCCGACGATATCGCTGACGACTTCCAGCAGTGGCTGGAACAGGAAGCAGCCGATGGTTTCAACATCATGCCTGCCGTTCTGCCCAACCAGTTGGAGCTGTTTGTTGAACTGGTGGTACCTGAACTGCAGCGCCGCGGTCTGTTCCGTACCGACTATCAGTACCGCACCCTGCGTGAAAATCTGGGGCTGCCGTCTGTTGATGAAAATTTTGCCGCCGTCCCTGCACTGGCGACTGAGAAGGAATAATCGATGAAATTCTCTGCCCTGACCGCTGTTATTCTGGCCATGGTGCCGCTTTCTTCTGCCCTGGCTGCCGATCGGGACGTGGCGTTTGCCAGCAGCGTTAAACCGCAGGCGGACGCAACGCTGCACGCTACGCTGCCAGAAGATATCCTGAAAAAAGGTTATATCGTGGCGGGTACTAACCCGAACACGCCGCCAACCACCTTTTATCAGGCGGATAATAAAACCCTGGCCGGACGCGAGATTGATATTGTCAGCGCCGTCGCCGATCGTCTGGGAATTGCGGTACGCTGGCGTGATACCGGCGGCTTTGACAACATCATTCCGGGCCTGAAATCCGGTCGTTACGATCTGGCAGCATCGAATATTGACGCCAATAAAAAACGTCTGCAGCAGGTGGATTTTGTCGGTTACTACAATGCTTCAAAGCTGGCGCTGATTTCTCGTAAAGATTCCGGGCTGGGGCCGTTTAACACCTTTGCCGATCTGTGCGGAAAAACGGTAGGCGCAGGCGCGGGCACCTCGCAGATCACCCGTCTGCAAACCGCCAGCGACGCCTGCATTGCCGCTAAAAAAGCGGCTATTACGATCCCGGTATTCCCGGATCGTCCGGCGGGCGTTCAGGCAGTGATGAGCGGTCGCGTTCCGATGTTCTTCGGGCCGTATGAAGGCCTGCGCTATCAGGCCAGCCAGGTGAAAGCGCTGGCGCTGGCGGGTGAAATCACCATTGAAGACACCATCGTTTCGATTGCCCTGCCGAAAGGTTCGCCGCTGGAAAAACCGGTCCAGGCGGCACTGAACTCTTTGATCCAGGATGGGACGTATCAGCAGATCCTTGATAAATGGGAAATCGGCTTTGGCGCGGTGAAAACTGCCGGTCTGAATGAAGAGATCGCGAAATGAGTATCAGGCCTGACGACCCCAGCGGCGGGCTACGTATTGTCGGGCATCGTCATTACGGGCGCTGGTTCAGCGCTCTGATCGTGCTGTTGCTGTTGGTGCTGATGGGCTCGTCTGTCGTGAGCAATCCGCGCTTCGAATGGGATGTGGTGGCGCAGAATCTGACCGAAGCTTCGATCCTCAACGGCGTGATGATGACGCTTAAACTCACGGCGATCTCCGTGCTGTTCGGCTTTGCTGGTGGGACGCTGCTGGCGCTGATGCGTCTGTCTGCCAATCCGGTGCTGGTGGGGGTGAGCTGGGCTTACACCTGGTTTTTCCGCGCGGTGCCAATGTTGGTGCAGCTGTTTCTCTGGTACAACATTGCCGCGCTGTATCCTAAGCTGTCGCTCTCTTTGCCGTATTGGGGGGAAATATGGAGTGCCAGCACTAACGAAATTATCAGCCCGTTCAGCGCGGCGGTAATTGCGCTGGTGATGCATCAGTCTGCCTATGCGGCGGAAATTATCCGCGCTGGGATCCAGAGTGTAAATCCGGGACAGCTGGAAGCGGCCAAAGCGCTGGGCTATCGTCCCGGTCAGATATTTCGTCAGACCGTGCTGCCGCAGGCGATGCGCACTATTTTGCCGCCGGCCGGGAATGAGGTGATCGGTCAGTTGAAAACTACGGCCGTCGTCTCGGTGATTGCTCTGCAGGACGTGCTTTATTCGGCACAGATTATTTATCAGCGCACTTACGAGGTGATCCCGCTGCTGCTGGTGGCCACCGCCTGGTATCTGCTGATGACGTCGGTACTTTCAGTGGGCCAGCACTATGTGGAAGTATGGTTCAGCCGCGGCAATATGCCGGTGAAAAAACGCTGGTTCCGTCGGGCGGTAGAACAACAGGAGCATCAGTCATGAGTGAGCCGATCAGCCTGCGCGGCATTCGCAAGCAGTTCTCCGGCCGCACGGTGTTGCAGGATATCAATATGGATATCGCCGCCGGATCGGTGACGGTGATCCTCGGCCCTTCAGGGTCGGGGAAGTCCACGCTGCTGCGCTGCATTAACCATCTGGAAAAACTCGATGCCGGTACCATTCACGTCGGGGAGTCGCTGGTGGGTTACCGGCGTAAAGGGCAGCACCTGGTGGAGCTGCCGGAAAAAAGGGTTGCTGAGCAGCGTCAGCGCATAGGCATGGTTTTCCAGCAGTTTAATCTGTTTCCGCACCGCACCGTGCTGCAAAATATTACCGACGCTCCGCTGCGTATTCGCCGTGAAAAACGGGCTGTGGTGGAGGCGCGAGCGCTGAAACTGCTGGAGCAGGTGGGGCTGGCACACCGTGCGCAGGCCTGGCCGCGAGAGCTATCGGGTGGTCAGCAGCAGCGCGTGGCGATTGCCCGTGCACTGGCAATGGAGCCGGAGGTGATGCTGTTTGATGAACCGACCTCTGCGCTGGATCCTGAACTGGTGGGAGAAGTGTTACAGGTGATGAAACAGCTGGCGCATTCGGGGATCACGATGGTGGTAGTGACGCATGAAATCGGCTTTGCCCGCGAAGTGGCCGACAACATCGTGTTCATGGATAACGGTCGGGTAGTGGAGAGCGGCGATGCGCGCACCCTGCTTGATAGTCCGCAGCATCCGCGCCTGCGCGAGTTCCTTGCCAGCGTGCTTTAAGGGAGCCTGCCTCGTGACGGGGCAGGCCTGGTTTAATTTCATCAATTCAATAACCCCGCCCCGACGTTAACCGACAGTCCCAGGATCGCCAGATTAAACACGAAAGAGATCACCGACTGCAGCAGTGCAATCCGGCGCATATCGGTAGTGCCGGTCGCCACGTCGGCGGTTTGCGCAGCCACGGCAATGGTGAAAGAGAAATAAAGAAAATCCCAGTATCCCGGCTCATCAGGCTTTTCGGGGAAGATCATCGGTATCACGTCTTTTGTCCGGTGCAGATAGTGGTGATGCGCATAGTGCATGGCAAAAGAGGTGGGGAGTAGCGCCCATGACACAATCAGCGTGCTGGCCGTGAGCAACATATGCAACACGCGCGGCGTTCCGCTGAGATCCTTCAGTGTGCCCAGCTCCATCAGGATGGCCAGAATACTGATCAGGCAGCTTAACGTAACCAGACTCAGCACCAGCGTAGCACTCTCATCCTGTGTTCTGGCGATGTGTGGAATATCTTTGGCCTCCGTGCGCAGCATCAGAAACCACAGGAATAACAGATACAGCATGGCCAGCACGTTCCAGCCGATGAGCATCCGCTGCAACAGGCCCAGGTGTGCGGGCAGGGCAAAGAAACACAGGAGTCCGGCTGTCACTGACGCCAGCAGCCTGAGGCGGGTACGTAAGTGAACATTGAGCAAAAGGCGCATGGCGTCAGAGGCTTATAGAAAGAAAACGGGTAGTTTAACTGTAGACGCTGCTGGTATAAAAAACGCGATATTCCGTTTAGTTATAAAACATCTCATTTCAGTCGTTTCCAATAATTCCCGGTCTGATTACTATCGTTTGGCAATTAGTGCTACCAATAATCTTCTAACAATAATCAGTTTAATTAATCAGCGGGTTTCGCTGATCTGACGGCAGAAAACAGGCATCAGATGATAGTTTTGCGCAATGTTTCTAAAATTTTTAACGCTAAATCAGGCCCGGTAACCGCCGTTGATAATGTCAGCCTGCGGGTTGAGCAGGGGCAGATTTACGGCATCATCGGCTACAGCGGAGCGGGAAAGAGCACGCTTATCCGTCTTCTGAACGGCCTGGAAAAACCGACGTCCGGCAGCGTGATGGTCGCCGGGCAGGACATAGCCCAGGCCAGCGGTGAAGCTCTGCGCCAGGCGCGACTGAAAATCAGTATGGTATTCCAGCATTTCAATCTGCTCTGGTCGCGCACCGTCAGCGAGAATATTGCCTTTTCCCTGCAGATAGCCGGTGCGCCCAAAGCCGCAATCCAGCGCCGGGTTCAGGAGCTGATAACGCTGGTTGGCCTGAGCGGTAAAGAGCAGGTTTATCCTGCGCAGCTGAGTGGCGGACAGAAGCAGCGTGTGGGTATTGCGCGCGCGCTGGCCAACAGCCCGGATGTGCTGCTGTGCGACGAAGCGACGTCGGCGCTCGACCCACAGACCACCGACGCCATTCTTGATTTGCTGCTGGATATCAACCGTCAGCTCGGACTGACCATCGTGCTGATCACTCATGAAATGCACGTGGTGCGTAAAATCTGTCACCACGTGGCGGTAATGGAAGACGGTAAAATTGTTGAAGAGGGTGAGGTCCTGTCGGTCTTCACTCATCCGCAGCAGCCGATAACCCGTACGTTTGTGAAACAAACCGCCGGGTACACCAGTTCAGAGACGCCATTTAATGCAGATCTGGTCAACGCGGGTCAGGGCGCGGTAGTGAAGCTGACTTTTATCGGTGACAGCACTCAACAGCCAATCGTCGGTGAGCTGACGCTGAAATATGCCCTACCGTTCAATATTCTGCATGGAAAAATGACCCAGACTACGCACGGCACCTTTGGTGAACTGTGGCTGCAGGTGCCGGCTTCGCCCGCCCAGCTGGCGAATATTCTGGATGATTTACACGCGTATGCTGTTACCACTGAGGTCGTAAGCCATGTTTGAAAATCTGTTTCCGCATTTGAAACTGGATCAGCTCTGGGCCGCTACCGGTGAAACGCTGTATATGACCGCTCTGTCCGGCGTGGCGACGTTTGTCTTCGGCATAGTACTCGGACTGGCGCTGTTTCTGACCGCCCGCGGTGGGCTGTTCCAGAACCGCGCCATTTATTCCGTGATTTCCGTGCTGGTGAACGTGTTCCGCTCGATCCCGTTCATCATTTTAATCGTCCTGCTGATCCCGTTCACCAAAACACTGATCGGCACTATTCTCGGCGCTGATGCCGCCCTGCCTGCGTTGATTGTCGGCGCCGCGCCGTTCTATGCGCGGCTGGTAGAAATTGGCCTGCGTGAAGTCGATAAAGGGGTGATTGAAGCCTCCCGTTCGATGGGGGCGCGACTCAGTACCCTTATTTTCCGCGTCCTGCTGCCGGAATCCTCCCCTGCGCTGGTGTCGGGGATCACGGTGACCCTGATCGCACTGGTCAGCTACAGCGCGATGGCCGGAGTCATTGGTGCCGGGGGACTCGGCAATCTGGCCTATTTGGAAGGTTTTCAACGTAACCACGGCGATGTCACGCTGGTGGCGACGATCATGATTCTGGTGATTGTATTTATCATCCAGTTCTTAGGTGATGTGCTCACGGCACGGCTCGATAAACGTTAACTCTTTAGGAATAAAAATGAAAAAAACACTGACGCTGCTGGCTGCGGCTACTCTGGGTGCGCTGAGTCTCAGCGCATGGGCCGGTACTCTGACGGTGGGCGCTTCCAACGTGCCGCACGCTGAAATTCTGGAGCAGGCGAAGCCGATACTGGCGAAGCAGGGTATCGACCTGGAAATCAAACCGTTCCAGGACTATATCCTGCCGAACACTGCGCTGGCCAGCCGCGATATTGATGCCAACTACTTCCAGCACATCCCTTACCTTAACAGCGTGCTGAAAGATCACGCCGGAGATAAAACCTACGATTTCGTCAGCGCGGGCGCGATCCATATTGAACCGATTGGCATTTATTCCAAGAAATACAAATCACTGAAAGACCTGCCGCAGAACGGCAAAGTGATCATGCGTGATGCGGTGGCCGAAGAGGGGCGTATCCTGTCTATTTTTGAGAAAGAGGGCGTGATCAAACTGAAGCCGGGTGTCAGCAAAATTGATGCACGTATCAGTGACATTGTTGAAAACCCAAAGCACCTGAAATTCCTCGCCAATGTTGAAGGTGCGCTGTTGCCGCAGATGTATAACAACGACGAAGGTGATGCCGTGGTGATTAACGCTAACTACGCGATTGACGCAGGTCTTGATCCGGTAAAAGGGCCGATTGCCGTTGAAAGCGGTGAAAATAACCCGTATGCCAACATCATCACCGTACACCGTGGTGATGAGAACAAGCCTGATGTCAAAGCGCTGGTCACCGTGCTGCATTCGAAAGCTATTCAGGACTGGATCCGCACTAAATACAAAGGGGCTGTGATCCCGGTAAACAACTGATTTTCTCAAGGCCGGGGAACCGGCCTTCTCTTCCTCCGCGTATTACCTGCTAACCTTATAATTTTTAGGCATTCGTTTCCCTTATTCTGCAGCGATACACTGTCCGTGTGTAACCTTTCACCCGGAGCGATGATGATATCGGTTAGTGGATTAAATAAGACCTTCCAGAGTTATCA
Source organism: Erwinia sp. Eh17-17 (assembly GCF_039675725.1). Classification (NCBI taxonomy): domain Bacteria; kingdom Pseudomonadati; phylum Pseudomonadota; class Gammaproteobacteria; order Enterobacterales; family Erwiniaceae; genus Erwinia; species Erwinia sp. Eh17-17. The sequence goes on from NZ_JBDFQT010000011.1 coordinate 12,756, forward strand.
GGCACTTAATGATATTCACTTCAGCGTCAGTCGCGGCGAGGTGGTGTCGATAATTGGACCTTCAGGTTCCGGAAAATCGACGCTGTTACGCAGCCTGAATCTGCTGGTTAAACCCGACAGCGGGCAGCTGACGATTGGCGATATCACCGTGGATACCCGCCGCATAACTCACCGTGAGACCACGCGCTTTCGCCGCCAAAGTGCGATGGTGTTTCAGCATTACAATCTGTTCCGCAACAAGACCGCCCTGGAGAATATTACAGAGGTGCTGATCTACGGCCGTGGAATTTCGCCTCAGGATGCGCGGGAACAGGCAATGGCGTTGCTGACCAGTGTTGGGCTGGCGCACAAGGCGACGGCTTACCCGGTAACGCTCTCCGGGGGCCAGCAGCAGCGCGTCGGCATTGCGCGGGCGTTAAGTCTGGAACCTGAGGTATTACTGCTGGACGAACCTACTTCCTCCCTCGACCCGGAATTACGCCACGATATTCTTAACCTGATTGGCGACCTTGCCGGGCGTGATCTCACCATGCTGATTGTCACCCATGAGATGCATTTCGCGCGTGATATCTCCAGCCGTTTGTTCTTTATGGATCAGGGGCAGATTATTGAACAGGGGCCACCCGCAGAGCTGTTTGATGTGGCGATCGCCAGCCGCGCCGGGCGTTTTCTTCAACATGTTGCCTGAGCCTGGCGGGGGCGTTACTGATGAATTTTGACGTTGGCTACATGCTGGGGATTATTCCCCAGATCCTGCATTACCTGCCGGTGACGCTCGCCATCTCGCTGTGCTCCATTGTGCTGGCCACCCTGCAGGGTCTGGCTGTGGCGCTGTTGCTGCGAACGGCGCGCCCGCTGGCGGCATTTGCTCATCTGTATATCTCCTTTTTTCGCGGTACGCCGGTACTGGTACAGCTGTTGATCATCTACTTTGGTCTGCCGCAGGTGTTTCCGCTGATGAACAATCTCAGCGCCATCCATGCGGTGATTCTGGGTCTGAGCTTCAACAGCGCGGCCTATCTGGCTGAAGTGTTTCGCGCGGCCATTGACTCCGTGGACAACGGGCAGTGGGAGGCCTCGCTGGCGTCTGGACTCGGGCGTTTTCAGGCCACCCGGCGTATCGTCCTGCCACAGGCGTGCCGCAATGCGATACCGGGGGCGGGCAATATCTGGATCGGATTAATTAAAAACTCCTCTCTCGCTTTCACACTCGGCGTCAGCGAGCTGCTGGCGGGTGGTAAGCTTATCGCCACCGAATCGCTGAAGTTTTTCGAAGCCTATTTCGCCGTCGGGCTGGTCTACTGGGTGCTTACCATTGTGCTGAGTGAATTACAGCGGCAGCTTGAACGCCATATCGGCAAACCCTATCGGATCTGAACTCCCGGAAATAATGACATGAAATGGAAAAAAATCGTGCTGCTGGGCTGCGCCGCCGTGATGCTGAGTGCCTGTGATAAACCCTCTGAATCAGCAGCGGAGCCGCCCGTATTACGTGTGGGCGCAACACCTGACGGCTATCCACACTATTTTATACAGAACGGAAAAGTGGAGGGCTTTAGCGCTGAAATTCTGCAGGCAGTGGCCGAAAAAATTCACTACCGGATTGAATGGGTAACGTCAGACTGGGTCGGCGTACTGGGGTCGCTGGAAACCGGTAAGGTGGATACGGTCGGTAACTTTGCGGACACGCCGGAACGGCGGAAAAAATATGATTTCAGCGTACCCTATTACACCTCGTCTGCGGCGCTGGCGGTGAGCGAAAACAACACCACGATTCATGGTCTCAGTGATATGAAAGGTAAAACCGTGGCGGCGGAGCTGGGTTCCAACTATGCGAAGGTCCTGAAAGCATTTGACCCACAGAACCAGATTAAGCTGGTAACGTTTGAAGGTATGGACGTGATTGTCAGCAGCGTGGCACAGGGGAAAGTGGATGCATTTGTCTCTGGCCAGGTGATCCTGCTGGGGCAGATTAAGCATAAGCACCTGCCGCTGAAAGTGGTGGGGGAACCCTTTGGCGAGAAACTGGTGGCGCTGCCGTTCCGCAAAGACGCGCGGGGGGAAGCGCTAAGGATGAAGGTAGACCGTGCTCTCAGCGAACTGCGTACCGATGGCACGCTGAAAAAGATCTCTGAGAAATGGTTCGGACAGGATCTCAGTATCATTCACCCGGTGGTAACCGCAGCGGCACGGTAGCGCGTGAAGTCAGACCGGAGGAAGGGAAGGGGGTCACCCTTCCGTATTTAACAGCCCAGTCGGCTGAGCACCGGCCACTGCAACATCAGCGTATCAATCAGGGCATCCAGCTCAGCGCGCGTGGCGCCTTCGCGAGCGCGTACCGACATTCCCTGCAACAGACAGCAAAGATAGGTTGCCAGCGTATCAATACGGGTGCGGGCGTCTAACTCGCCTGCCGCCTGACGCGCTTCAAGAAATGCCCGTAAATGCTGTTCCTGGTTGCTGTGGCGGTTGCGCAGCATCTCGGCTACCTCAGCGGAGTCTGCTGACAGGGTGCTGGAGGTACAGATTAAGAAACAGCCGCCCGGCTTTTCACCGTCGGTAAAACACGCTGCGGTGGAGCGAAAATAGTTCTCTACGCCGCTGGCGACGCACATTTCCGGACATGCCAGTGCGGCTTCACTCTTGCTGGCAAATTTTTCCGTGTAGCGATCGACCGCGGCGCGGAACATTCCTTCTTTATTGGTAAATTCCGCGTACAGCGTTGGCGCTTTTGCTCCGGTGGCCTCAACCAGATCTGCCAGAGAAGTGCCTTCATAACCGTGACGCCAGAATAACTCCAGCGCTTTATCCAGCGCGGATTCTCGGTCAAAAGTCTTTGGCCTGCCCCGGCTTTTACGGGTGCCTGCGTCCTGCTCAGTATTCATCAATCCTCACTTATGCAATTCCGCCCGGTCATTTAATTATCAATCAGTATAAAAACAATGAACCCGACTGTCGAGCGGCGTTTTCAGGCGTTGTGACGTGGGGCGTAAAAGAAAAAATATAATTTTATTTGAAATAAATTCAATGTGTTAATTAATAAATTATCGATCATTAATAAATCATTGTTGACGTGAATCAATAACAGGATTAGCATTTACCTATCGATCGTTAATTAATAACGACGGCAATATCTGATAACCGAATTCAACTGAGAGTAAAATCATGAAAACCATTAAAATGACCCTGGCCGCTATCGCTCTGACTTCCGTTTCTTTCGCTGGTTTTGCCGCCGAACTGGTGAATGCTGAACCAGCTCAGCAACAGCAGATTGGTGTGATTTCCGCCAGTGGTGCTTCAAACCTGTCTTCACTGGAATCCCAGCTGTCGGCGAAAGCCGAACAGGCGGGTGCAAAATCATTCCGCATCACCTCTGCATTGGGTGACAATAAACTGAACGGCACCGCGGTGATTTACCAGTAATAGCGATGACCAAGCATGAGCATCAAGGGGGAAAAATGAAACTGACTTATACAGCCCTTGTTGCCGTCATCCTGAGCACGATGTCTGGTGCCAGCCTGGCAGCACTTCCCGAAGGGCATACGAATACGGTTCCGCCGTCAGTGACAACCAGCTATGTGACTGGCAGTACCACGCTGGTTTCGCTGGACGTCCAGTTATCGGGAACGCCTGCAGCGCCAGCGGTCAGACCGCTGGCGCTGTCCACGGTCTCCGGTGCTAACAGCCTGTATGGCACCACGATCAGCTATCACTAGAAACGTGTTTCTGAAGAACCGCCGCTCATCCGGCGGTTTTTTTATGCCAAAAATTCAGACCGGGTTACGCATTACCGTCGTTTTTTGTGAGGCATACTTTTGCACATTTGTCGCTGAGCCTCGTCGTTAAAAAATAATTTAAGCATTAAAAATGAAGCAGCTTGTGCCGGAAGTGATGAAGATGAGCGGCGTAGCGAAATCAGCCGCTACGGTTTTGGCAGGCGATCCGCAGGCCGGCATGGCGGTGGTGGGAGGCAGCATTTATCCGTTCACCACCAACTGGGAGATGATCTCCGGTCGGTTCGTCAAACACTACATGACACAGAGAATATCCGTTCTTGACAGGAGTCTTTATGAGCGAGGTCGCAATTCTACCGGCGGTTAACGCGTTTTTACAGCGCGAGCACGGTCACTATATCAACGGTATCAGCCACCCCGGTCAGGGTGAGTTACGCCCGGTGGTTAATCCCGCCACGGCGCAGCAAATTGCCCAGGTGCACGATGGCGGTGATGAAGAGGTGCAGGCGGCGATGGCCGCTGCCCGACAGGCCTTTACCGGCTGGGCGTCAATGCCGACTCTGTCGCGAGGTGCGCTGTTGCTGAAACTGGCTGATGCGCTGGAGCAGCATCGAGAAGAGCTGGCGCAGCTGGAAACGCTGTGTTCAGGCAAGCTTATCACGCTGTCACGAGGTCTGGAGCTGGATCAGTCGGTGGCTTATCTGCGTTACTTTGCCGGATGGGCCGGGAAAATAACGGGGGAGACGCCCGAACTGTCGCTGCCTTCTTTTCATGGGGAAAAATATCGCGGGTTTACGACGCGTGAGCCTTTAGGCGTAGTGGTCGGTATTATTCCATGGAACTTCTCAATCATGATTGCCGTCTGGAAAATGGCGGCGGCACTGGTCTGCGGCTGTACCGTGGTCTTGAAACCGAGCGAGTTTACCCCGTTCACCATGCTGCGGGTCGCGCAGCTGGCGGGTGAGGTCGGCTTCCCACCCGGAGTGATCAACGTGATTAATGGTAATGGCGGCCTGCTCGGACCGCTGCTGATTAATCATCCTGACTGTGCAAAAGTTACCTTTACCGGTTCAGTGCCGACCGGCAGGGCGGTGGGTAGTGCCGCCAGTGCGCTGGCAAAACCCGTCACGCTGGAGCTGGGCGGAAAAAATGCGGCCCTTTTCCTAAACGATATGTCCACAGAGGAGATTGTCGCGGGTATCATCGAGGCTGGTTATGTCAATCAGGGCCAGATTTGCGCTGCGGCTGAGCGCTTTTATCTACCGGCGGAAAAGTTCGATCGTGTGCTGGAGGTTCTGTGCCAGCGGCTGTCATCGCTTCAGCCCGGCTCGCCGCTGGATGAGCAGTGTCAGCTGGGTCCACTCGCCAACAGAGCGCATCTTGAAAAGGTAAGCAAGCTGGTGGACCAAGCACGCAGTGAAGGAGACGAGGTCCTCTGCGGCGGCGGTTCCCCGGATCTGCCGGGTTATTATTATTTGCCCACCGTGCTGAAAGTGCGCAGCGCCGACTCCACGCTGATGCAGCAGGAAACCTTTGGCCCGGTAGGCTCGTTTCTTGCCTATCAGGATGAAGAGCAGGCGTTAAAGCAGGTCAATGATTCCCCGTTTGGTCTTGCTGCCAGCGTCTGGACCCACGATTTATCCAAAGCCCTGCGCTACAGCGAGCAGATTAAGGCAGGGACTGTCTGGGTCAATATGCATACCTTCCTCGATCCGGCGCTTCCGTTCGGCGGCATCAAAGGCTCCGGCAACGGGCGCGAGTTTGGCAGCGCCTTTATTCAGGATTACACGCGCCTGAAGTCGGTTATGGTGCGCTACTGAGTTAACGGGCGAGGGCATCCTCGCCCGCTTCAGTTCCCCCCCCCTCACTGCCGAAAGCAATCAGACCGGCGATCAGTTCCGTCCGGCTTCTGGCGGCTACGGAGCGTCGGTGCGATAGCGCTGTTGTGCAGGATCAAAACCGTAGTCGACCGTGATATCGGCTTTCTGGCTATAACAGTTGAGCATCACGCGCTGACCTGGGGCCAGTGTTTCGATATTCTGGTAGATGGCCGTCATGTAAAAACCGAATTCGCACTGGTGCAACTGTGGGTCAAGGGTTTGATCGACGTGACCGGTTTTTTTGTTCACCACGCTGACGCGGCCAATGGCGATACCGTCCGGGCCGGTCTGATAGTGGCCAATAAAGCTGTGGCTGGCGGTCTGTCCCCAGAACGGGATATCAACGCCGTCACCGCTGATTTTTCCCTCAGCAGTATTGTTCATAGATGCGGTGTGCCGGAGTGTGACCGGGTAACGTCTGGCCCCCTGCTGCCAGTGCCCACGCAAATCCTCTCCTTCACGCGTCAGGCTGAAAGGGCAGGCGCGGGTATCAAACCCTTGCTTTGTCCCCTCGACCAGCGCGCTATCGTACTCGGCCGGGGTGTGGACTTCGCACAGCTCGAAGGAGGTAGCGGTTCGCTTACCGTATAACGGGATAGGGGCGCGATGCTTGTCGTAGTAGTAACTGCCCTTGATATTTAACCCGCTGCCATAGCTGTCATATTCTTGCAGAGAAAGATGTACCGGCAGAGTGCCGAGCGTTCCCGCGTAGTTATCCACCACATACCATCCGGCGTGGGCACGGGTGACAAAAAGTAACGCGGTGAGCGTCAGAATGGATTTTATTTTCATGATTTCAGGGGCCTTCCCGATGGCTGACGCTGAGGTGGTGTTGCGTCCGGGGTGCTTTTACTGCCCCCGGCGACGATAGCACGCAGGCTACTGAAAAGTGCCTGCGATAGCCAGAAACGTCTGTTCCTGAGTCTGCTTTTCCACGCTTAAATAGCAACATAGTTATAGTGATTTGCAGCTAACCGACGCACACCGCTGGCGATGACAGACCGCTTTCTGCTGGAGGGCAGGCCGCAGGGAAAAGGGCTGGTCTACTTTAAACGGCATTTTCACGCCCTGCCTCACCGGGCGGATACCGGCATTTAACATACCTCTTTCAGCAGGCGGGTCATCGCCTGCAAATTATTCGAACCGGTCCCTTTGCGCCACACCAGCCAGATCGCAATCTGCCCCATGCCTTCACTCAGCGGCCAGGCGCGTACGTTGTCGCGTCCGGGCATATTCTCCAGCATGCTGCGGGGGATCAGCGCTAACCCGGCCCCGGCGCTGACACAGGCCAGAATACCGTGATAGGACTCCATCTCAAAAATTTTGCCCGGTGCGGCATTCTCGCGTGAGAACCAGTTTTCGAACAGTCGACGGTAGGAACAGTTAGCGCGGAAAGCATAAATGGTTGAACCGGAGATGCTGGCGGCATCGGGAACGGGAGGATGATTCAGCGCGGAGATCAATACCATCTCTTCGTCAACGACCGGGACGCCCTCCAGCTGCTGATGTTTTGGCGGGCCGTCGATAAACGCGGCGCTGTACTGCCCGCTCAGTACGCCGTCGATCATATCGCCGGAAGGGCCGGTGGACAGGTCCAGCTCAACCTGCGGCCAGCTCTGATGGTAGCGTGCAATCAGCGGCGGCAGGCGGACAGCGGCAAAGCTTTCAATTGCGCCGAGGGTGAACACTCCGCCCGGCTGCTGGCCTGAGACGCTCTGGCGTGCTTCCTCTGCCAGCGCAAGAATACGCCGGGTATAATCGAGAAAAGTTCTGCCGCTGTCGGTGATATGCAGGCGCAGCTTCTCTCGCCGGAACAGCGAACATTCAAGCTCTTCCTCCAGCTGTTTCAGCCGGGTTGAGATATTGGACGGTACACGATGCAGCTTTTCGGCCGCGGCCGTGACGCTACCCTCTTCTGCAATGGCGCGAAAAACTTCCAGCTGAGTGAGATCCATATCATTCTCGTGGTGAGTAAATAATTTTCTTTATTATTCATTTTCAAAGAATAAACCACAAGCCTATGATGGTTTCCATTGTGAACAACTAAGGTGGTCATCATGACAAACATTTCTTCTGCGGTAGCCGTTTCACGTAACCCCACGACGGGCGAGGTCATTGCCCGCTATCCTTTTGCCAGCAGTGCAGACGTCAGTGAGGCGCTGGCACAGACTCATACGGCATTTCAGGCATGGCGCAGCAGCGCCATGAGCCAACGCGTCACGCAGTTACACCACATCGCTGCGGGGTTGCGCCAGCAGGCACAGGCACTGGCAGAGATGATGACCCGCGAGATGGGGAAACCCGTTGACCAGGGGCTGGCTGAAGTCGAGAAAAGTGCCAAACTGTGCGAGTGGTATGGCGAGCATGGGCCGGCCTTTCTTGAGCGTGAACCGACGCTGGTGGAGGGCAACAAAGCTTTTGTCGACTATCTGCCACTGGGACCGGTGCTGTCAGTGATGCCGTGGAACTTCCCGGTCTGGCAGGTACTGCGCGGTGCCATTCCCATCATGCTGGCGGGGAACAGCTATCTGCTGAAACCTGCACCAAACGTCATGGGCTGCGCGCTGTTGCTACAGGAGATCCTTACGGCAGCGGGCGTTCCTCAGGGGCTGTTTGCCGTCGTCAATGCGGATAATGACGGCGTGGCGCAGGCGATTAACGATAAGCGTATTGCCGCCGTTACCGTGACCGGCAGTGTGCGCGCCGGTGGGGCGATTGCGGCGCTGTCCGGAGCCGCGATTAAAAAATGTGTGCTGGAGCTGGGCGGCTCCGATGCGTTTATCGTGCTGGCCGATGCGGATATTGATGCGGCCGTGAAGGGCGCTATTGCCGGGCGTTTTATGAATAACGGCCAGCTCTGCATCTCCGCCAAACGCATTATTGTGGAGGCCGCCGTCTTTGAGCAGTTCAGCGAGAAGTTTGTCAGTGCCGTGAAAGCGATGAAGATCGGCGACCCGCGCGAGTCCGGTACCTGGATTGGCCCGATGGCGCGTTACGACCTGCGCGACGAGCTGGATGCACAGGTGCAGGCCACGCTGAAAGAGGGAGCCACGCTGCTGGTGGGCGGGCATGTTCTGCCGGGAGAGGGTAACTACTACGCGCCAACGGTGCTCAGCGATGTCAAACCTGGCATGACCAGCTTTGTGCAGGAGCTGTTTGGTCCGGTAGCGTCACTGATTGTGGCGGACGATGCTGACCATGCGGTGTCAATGGCCAATGATTCCGAGTTTGGCCTCGGCGGCAGCCTGTGGAGCCGCGATGTCGCCAGAGCCCGGCAGCTGGCATCGCGGATTGAAACCGGCGGTGTGTTTATCAACTCTCCGAGTTTCTCCGACCCACGCGTGCCAATCGGTGGCGTGAAAAAAAGCGGCTTTGGTCGCGAGCTGTCACACTTCGGCCTGCGTGAGTTTACCAACGCGCAGACGGTGTGGACTGAGTCCTGATCGTCAGATGTGTGGGTAGTGACGGCGGAGCCAGCGCTCCAGACCTTCAGGAATAAGCGGCCGTGAGTAATAAAAACCCTGGATTTCATCGCAGCCCAGACGCTGCAGTGACGCCAGGGTTTTTTGATCCTCCACGCCTTCGGCCAGCACCACATAATGCAGTTCTTTAAGCATGGTGATGACATGGCGGGCGATGACTTCACTGGCCGGGTCATGTGAGAGCTGCTGGATCAGTGAACGGTCCAGTTTGATCACATCCACCGGAATGCGGCAAAGGGTATTGATATTGCTGTATCCGGAGCCAAAATCATCCAGCGCAATGCGGAAGCCGCGCAGCTTCAGCTTATCCAGCCCGCGCCGGGCATCGGCATTCTCCAGTACCTGCTCGTTCTCCAGACATTCAATACACAGGTCGCCGGGGTTTAATCCGGCGCTGAGTATTTTCGCTTCCAGCTTATCGGCAAAATCGGTTCGCGAAAAATCGCTGACGCACAGGTTCACCGACGCCGGCAGGTTAAGGCCCCGGCTGCGCCACTGGCGCAGCTGTGCCAGGGTATTATCGATCACCCAGTCGGTCAGCTCTTCCATCAGGCTGGTTTGTGCTACCAGCGGAATAAATTCATCCGGGGGAATATTGCCAAACAGCGGATGATCCCAGCGCAGCAGCGCCTCCAACCCGACGGGCTTACCGTGGCGCAGGGACATCTGTGGCTGATAAACCAGGTACAGGCCCGGTGCACCGCGCACCGCCGCCGCCAGATCGTGCAGCAGCCGGAAATTCTGGCTTCTGCGGCCGTCGCTCTCGGCATTATAGGCCATGTAATTTTGTTTCAGGCTGATGGCCTCATGCAGCGCGCTGACGGCACGCCGTAATACCTCCGTTACCTGAGACTCTGCCGGAATGAAGTTCACCTCCCCAACGTGGGGTTTCGCATCAATGGTAATGTTGTCGAAGAGATGGGCGCGTATCTCACCCAGCCGCTCGCTCAGTTCATGCCCCCCGGCACGATCCTGACTGTTGCTCAGCAGCGCAAAGCGGCCGACGGCGACGGTATACAGGACGTCATCGTCCTGCAGCCGCAGACGCGTGCGCAGAATAGTGGTCAGTTCCTGCAGCAAGGTTTCCACGGCGTTCATGCCGACTGAACGGGCAATCTCATAGGCGCGCGGCATATCGATGCAGTCGATCAGCGTCAGGTGGTGGCATTCCCGGTTACCGGCCTGCTGCAACAGTTCAATATCTTTTAACAGGCGCTGGCGGTTAGGTAACCGGGTGACCACGTCCTGATAACCGGCTATATACCAGGCGTCAAGATAGCCAATAACCAAGCCGGCCAGCAGCTCCAGCAGCAGCACCTGTTCCTGAGAAAATGTCTGAGGCTGGACGTCAGTGACGCACAGGGTGCCGATGGTAATACCGTCGCGGTTGCGTAGCGGCGCACCAACATAAAAACGGATAAAAGGTTCACCGAGTGTCAGTGGATGCTGGCTGAAACGCGCATCCAGATGGGTGTCCTGGCAGACCAGCACTTTTCCCAGCTCCAGCGTGTGGCGGCAAAACGCATGCTGAAGTGACGTCTGTTTCAGATCAAAATTACACGAGGCCTTAATAAACTGATGCTCATCATCGAGAACAGAGACAAAGCTGCCGGGGATGCCCAGCAGTTCGCTGGTCAGTTGGGTAAATTTTTGTAGAATCTCATCACGATCTGCATCATCAGCCTTCAGCATTTCCAGTGCTGCCAGGCGTTTTGCTTCATCGCTACAGAAAGTGCCGCTCATATTCAGTTTCTTATTTTCAGGTTCAACGGCCGTAAAGCGGGGCCAGGCTAGGATCGGTATCGGCGCCGCCCGGCGAAACTTGATTGATTACGTCATGAAATTAGTTCATCAGGAAAAAAGGTAGAAAGGGGGTAGGCGTTCCATTTAACATAACAGTGCTTGCCCGCACCCCCTGAGAGGTCCTCAGCGCGATTCTACCGCGCCCGGGCCGTTTCCGGCACTTTTCCACGACTCAAACCCTGAAAAGCGCCCCTGATGATTTCTGCGCGCCTGCATGGCTATGCACGCAGGTGAATAGCAGAGAGTTTCGGGCGTATGTTGTCACTAAGCGGGGATTTCCGGCACAAAACTCATCGGATAACGGTGAACGGGCGCGCAGTTTACTGTGCGGCCGTGAGGCGTTGGCCAAGCCGCCAGGCGCGGCAGTCTACTTGCTGACGCTGTTCTATCCTGCGTTCGTGGGGTCCGCTTGGAAAAGGGAAAATATCCTACGCCAAGGCTATTTATTAACCAGTAAGGTGTCTGCAACTACGTTAATTGCAGCTGCTGTGGTGTTTCTGCGTCCGAAACCGAACGTTTTCGTACATCATCTAAAAACAGCCATGATAGTCCGCTGTGTGCCAGAAGCGGACGTTGAAAAATGAAGATGGAAATAACCTTCTTCCGCTATGTCCTTATTTCTAAAGTCTGGCTGCTGCTTTCAAAGTAGCCTGCCGCCTCTTTTCAATAAATGGCGCAGCCTGTTCCTGTGCTTTTTTTAGCTGTTCCTCAGATGCTGTACGGGGTGAGCCACAGGTAAAGGGAGGTGCGGGGTCGTATTCCATATGCAGCTGAATATTCTGAGCGATATCACTACCGTACATTTCTGACACGACGTTGAGAGCAAAATCTATACCTGAAGTCACACCTGCGCCAGTTATACGGTTGCGGTCACGAACTACGCGCTCACTTACTGGCTCTGCACCTAACAAAGCTAGCTGATCCAGAGAAGCCCAGTGTGTAGTTGCTTTGTATCCCCTCAGAAGCCCTGCTGCGCCCAAAACAAGCGACCCAGTGCATACCGAAGTCACAAGCTTTGCTTGTTTACTTTGAGTACGGATAAACGAAAGAACTTCTTCGTCCTCCATCAGGTTTATCTGCCCTGGACCACCCGGAACACAAATTACATCCAGTTCGGGACATGCGTTGAATGTGGTTGTTGGCTGTATAGCCATACCACGATCAGAAAACACGAGGTCCAGGTTTTTCCAGATGAGGTGAACCTTGGTGTGTGGTGCTCTTACGAAAACTTCATAAGGGCCGGTAAGATCAAGCTGAGTAAGAGCCGGAAACAGGAGCAGCCCGATGGATGTGCATGAAGAATTGCTCATAAAAAACCCCTTTAACTTAAAAGGATATACTGTCTTTTCCTTCAGCAAAGGCAACCATTTGTTTAGCGAATAGAAGTGCGCCTAATGAAGACCATGCTTGATCCAGCTGTATTTCAGTAGCGTTAAAAAATTTATTACCAGCCCGAACCAAAATGACTAATGGTAAAACGTCCGCTCCTCGCTCAGAGCTGCCTGTCATGTCTGCTTAAGAAACGGCCTTAACGTAGGATATTTTCCGTTTTCCAAGCGGACCCCTTCGTCAAAGGGCGAAAGAAAATTTCGACGCGTCGAAATTTATCAGGGTGTCGGGCGTAGCCTGACCAGGAGGATTTGGCGTGCCGGCGGTACTCCAAAGACACATCTTGTCCCGCTGTTTTGTCATTGGGGTTCGAAGGCCAACCGTGCGAAAAACCACGTTAAGGAACTAACAGTTTGAAATATCGAGACTTATGAGACTGCATATTGCGGGCAAAAAAACGGTACCAAATATCTTTTTTGGTCACTTTGAGACAGGGTTGTTTCAAAATCGATTTCTGAGACCGCTTAGCGTGGTTTTTTACATCACTGGACGTCAAACCCCGCACCCGCATATCCACGTTTCCGTCACCCGCGGTGGGCTTTACGTAAAGCACGGCGTCTGGCGCAGCCTTTTCTTCAAAAAGAAGGCCGTTGAGGAAATCTGGCGGGGAGCCGTTATCCGCCTGCTGCGCGGCAGCTATGAGCGGGTCAGCCCTGGCACCCTGCCGGGACTGGGACACATTCTCGATGAGCACCAGTGGCGGCGTTACCTGAAGGCACAGTATGGCCAGCACTGGAAGGTACACTTCGCGAAGAAAACACGGGGAGCCTGGCACAGCGTGAAATACCTCGGCCGGTACCTGAAGCGCCCGCCGGTGTCGGCTTCCCGCCTGCGACACTACGCCGGTGGAGCGGTGGTACACCATTACCTCGATCACCGCACGGGAAAGCATAAGCGCCAGACGCTGAGCCAGGAAGAGATGATCGGGCGCTATATCAGCCACGTTCCGCCGCGGCATTTTAAGATGGTGCGCTACTCTGGCTTTCTGGCCAACGGCATGCGGGGCTCGCTGCTGCCGAAGGTTTACAAAGCGCTGGAAATGACGGTACGGGAGAAACCGAAACGCCCCGGGTTCGCGGTGCTGATGAAAGGCTTCCTGGGCACGGATCCGTACCAGTGCATCCTCTGCAAAGGTCGACTGCGTTTTGCCGGCGCCATGGCGGGTGAGCACGCCACAAAAATGCTCTCTGACAGGCTGCATCAGATGGCGAAAAAACGATGGTTGCGGATGTCTGAGCTGGATCGGTGCGCCTGAAAAATGGGTTCAGGTTAGAAATACGGCGAAGATGGCATTTTTATCACAAAACTCATGTTGATCCGCACCGTAACAGGTATGGGTCGTGTCGCCTTCCATGGTCAGGTGATCCGAAAAAGAAGCGATTCAGATTCCTAACCATGGAAAATAGCTGAATTTCTTATGTTTATCACGGATTACCAGTTTTACTTAAGATAGGAAAAGTAAATGGCAGGTGCAGGAGTGCCTGCCATTAAAATAGCATACTTTAATTAATTTTTTACCCGGTATAATTAACCGTAGACTACTACCGCATGAATTTTACTTTAAATCTCGGCAACAAACCCCGGTAAAATAGGATCGAAGTATTGTGAATGATTATTCATCGCATCTTCATTACGGAAGCTATAAGTTTTTAAAAGCCATCTTTTTTCTGCCGCATCTTTATCCATGATCTTAACAATATCACGATTATGAAGGGAATCTTGATTAGCAAATGAGAATAAATCGCCTGTGTTAATAGCCACACGTTCTTTTTTAGCTTTAGTCATGGCAGTCTTGAGTTCAAGCAGAGCCTTGATCGCTGACTGTGGTGCATCATGAGCAAACGTGGTACGTGTATCGTAATAGCGGAAAGTATTCTGATTTTCTAAAATAATATGTTTGTCTGAGTCAATTTGATTAGCGTTAGAATCGCGGGAAACTTCATCATAAGGCGTAATATAGTGCGGCTGGCGTAACCAGTATTGCGACTCTTCTGAAAGCCCAGATAGAATGTTTTTACCGTCCAGATAACCAGTGTAGATCAGGTTATGTTCATTGCAACGCATGCCCAGTAGGCTCAGAAAGTCAGCGCGTACAGGATGTGCCGTGCGGTCATTATGGAAGTAGAGTTCTCCGTCAGTTTTCTGGGTTTGCGTGTTGGTGTATTTTTTATCTGCGTACACATCGTGGAAGAAGTCCCCATTATTACGGGTGCGATAAGCTAACAGAGGCGAACCGGTTAATTGTGAGAACAATTCCAGCAAAGTCTCACCGATAAAGGTGGTCTTTTTAAGATATTTATCATTAACAGGATCTAATTGATCAAATTCGGGGATAACTTCATCGATCGGTAGATTCCGTAGTAGCTGCGCATTTATTCCTAGTAGTCGGCGCTCATCTTTGATTTTAGCGCAGACTTCTAAAAATTTTGCTGGGACTTTAGATTCTAAAATAAGAATATTTACCTCTCGTTTAAAACTGGCATATTCCCTGTAGGGGTTAGCATTAACGCTATTCAAAACATCAAAAAGAGACTTCTTCTCTTCATCAGAAAATTCATAAGTGCTGATCATGTTTACTCTCCATTTTAAATACTTCATCTTTGACAGGCGTCATAATACCTGAGCCGAATGACTCAAATAATTCTTATCCCTGAAACAGAAAGAAACTGAAGCTGAGATTAATTAATCTCACAGTTTATTTTATAAAAAAAGCCATCGATTGATGGCTAAAAAATTTTTATCTAATACGTCCGGTTGAACGAGCATAAGAAAATAGTCCGCCAGCAGCGACAATATTGGCCAATTCCCCCACAGGTTCAATGGCGACTCTACGATCGTGTTTCAACACGGTGACGGTTTGCTGTTCGATATCAATAGTGATTTCATCGCCTGTCTGCAGTTCATCGCATAAACGCTCTGCGGTGGCGACCGGCAATACCTGCCCTGTAGACACGCAATTGCGGAAAAAAATGCGTGCATAGGACTGGGCAAGTACCGCTTTTACTCCGGAAGCGCCTAATGCTACAACGGCGTGCTCGCGCGAGGAACCACAGCCGAAATTCTTACCGGCAACAATAATTGGATACTTCGATTTCCCACCCTGCTCGTCAATGAAGGGTAAAGCACCCTCAGGCAATCCGCACATTGCTAGAGTTGCCAATTGTGCATACCCCTCAGGGGTAGAGGGATTGACCTTAAGGTATTCGGCGGTCAGGATCTGATCGGTGTCGATATTATCCTGCAACACGTAAACAATGCCGCTGATGGTGCCTGTTGTTGATGCACTCATAAGTAAACCTCCGGGTGAGTGATATAACCATTCACGGCTGCAGCGGCCACGGAATAAGGCGAGCCCAAGTAAATGCTGGCGCGTTTATGTCCCATACGACCAATAAAATTGCGATTTGTAGTAGAAATAACCGAGATCGGATCATTTATACGGCCAAAGGTATCCGCCGGTCCGCCACAGCAGGCGGCGCAGCCCGCCTCTCCCGACAACTTGACCCCGGCATCACTCAAAATTTGGTAGACAGAAATGCCGTCAATTTTTGTGGTGATAATATTATGAAACACCTCCTTGGTGGCCGGAACAGCATAGGTCGGGATTTTCACCTTATTGCCTTTGATCACCCTTGCCGCCGCAATAAAATCTTCCAGCTTGCCGCCTGTGCAGGAGCCAATATAAGCCTGAGAAATTGCTACGTTGATCACCCGCTCTATGGAGACAACGTTATCAGGCGAATGCGGTCGGGCAATTCTCGGCTGCATTCCGGTGACGTCAATGTTCACTACCCGGCTGTAGACAGCATCTTCATCCGGCCTGACCACGCTAAAAGGTACATCCGTACGCTTTGCCAGATAGTCCAGTGTGGCCTGATTCGGCACCATGATTCCATTTTTAGCACCACACTCGACTACCATATTGCAAAGTGTCATCCGCTCTTCGACAGAGAGCTCATCAGTTGCATTACCGCCAAACTCAATAGTTTCATAAGTGGCACCGTCCACCGTTAACTCGGCCAGCAGCGCCAGAATCATATCTTTGGCTAATAGGCTGGCTGGACGAATGCCGGTGAAATTCACCCGGATACTGGAAGGCACTTTCAGTGGAATTTCCCCGGTGCCGAGCGCATAGGCAGCATCTGTGATTCCCAGACCGATGGCGAAAGCGCCGAATGCGCCAGAGGTCACAGTATGTGAGTCCGTGCCGAGTAATACTTCGCCTGGACGTGCATGGCCGCCTTCGGCCAAGCCAATATGACAGACGCCTTTATATTCCGGCGTGCCAACATCATAGAAGTAGTGAATTTTCTGCTCGGAGGCGAACTCACGCATCACGCGAATATTCTGGTTGGCCTGCGGGTCGGCAGAATAGACAAAATGATCCGGGATCATAATAAAGCGACGTGGGTCCCATACGCGGGCATCAGCACCAAACTCTTTTTTAAATACGCTGGCAACACCGGGGGTGCAGGGATCATGTGACATTAGAATATCTACCTTTGCCCAAACCACTTCACCCGGCGTCACACTTTCACGCCCACAGGCGCGTGCTAGAATTTTTTGTGTAATGGTTTGTCCCATCTTTTCGGCCTCTTACTCATTACTAAAATCAGGGTTGAAGATTAACATGGGCAGATACCTTCCCGACGCCAGGCCGCATTTAATCCCCTATGGCGTCTTATTGTTCCAGAATGGCAACAGTGATCTTTTAGCGCGTGTTAATTCAGTCGGGACAGGACGCCAAACGTCAGCCCCTTTGGCTGGTCTCGCCACTGCGTGTGACTGCTTTCGCCACCATACTGTCCTGCCGTGAAAGCATCAATGGCAGCCAGCTCATGGGCATCAAGCTGACCAGTTAACTGCTTAAGAAGCATCCAGTTAAGCAGATATTTCACTGACTCCTGTTGCAGGCGATTGCGCACCTCATCCTGTTGACGATGTGCAGACAAAACATCAGCATTGATGCGGTCTCCCAATGAGTATCCCAGAGTGACCGAAGCGGAGACGGCTGCCGATGACGCTGCGGCCTGTTGAAGCGCGCGCAAACGTTTTTCCCCAATCAGAAGCGCGCTGTACAGTTGCCGCGTATGCATGTCCGCCTGATTCTGTTCGCTACGCCACTGATATTTCGCCTGTTCTGCCAGCGCAACTGTTTCACGTTCTCGCGCCAAGGTGCCACCGCCGTTGTACAGCGGCACCGTTAACTGCACACCAACCACAGCGGAGTCCCCGGCCCCCTGCGCCGTAGTAATGCCATCAACGCTGGTAAAACCGCGCGCGTGCTGGTAATCCGAAGCCGAATGATTGCTGTGATTCCAACTGGCAACCATGTCCACACGTGGCAGCCATTCGGCTTTAGCCTGCTCTAAACGTCGCGCAGTAATTTCCATACCCAACGCGGCAACGGCAATGCGGTCATTATGCTGTTGCGCCTGCGCCAGCCACCATGCCAGCGGTCGTGCGCGCACTGAAGGCAGCGCCAGTTGCTGCGGTAACGCAGCAACTGGCTGGGCTTCGCTGCCGGTAAACTGGCGTAGCGTCTCCTGTGCCTGAACTGCTTCTGAGCGGGCCTCCGCTGCATCGGCGCTGGCCATATCAAAAGCAGCACGCACCTCGTCCACATCCACTGCCGTGACTTCTCCGGCCTGGAAACGTGCCGTCATCCGCTGAAGATACTCCTGCAACTGGGCGACTCGATGTACAGCAACGCTCTGCTTAACCCCGGCGCTCTGCACTGTGAACCATGCCTGTGCCAGCTGTACCATCAGCTGACGCTGCTGTGCCTGCCAGCGCCAGCTGGCGACCTGCTCCTGTAGTTGCGCAATATCCAGCTGCCGCCAGGCAGCGACATCAATCAATGGCACCGTCAGCGCTATGGCGTAGCCATTACTGCCAATCTGCTGCCCTCCGCGATCGCTGAGCTGCTGACTGGTCCAGCTGCTCCCAACTCCCGCAGTAAGCGACGGGAGCAATGCAGCCTGCGCCTGAGCACCGGCCTGTTGGCTGGCAACATAGCCCATACGGGCGGCATTTAAATCCGGGTTGTCCTGCTGCATTTGCAGCCACAGCGCGTTCAGGCCCGGCGCACTCAATGCCGGGCAACTACAGAGCAGGGTCAGGCTTAATACGAAGATAATTCGTTTCATGATATTCTCAACCAGTAAAAGAGGGATCGGTGCCCGGCGAACCTCAACATGTTAAGGGCGGCCCGGACTGGCGTTGGCGCAGCGCCAGCACTGCAAACATACTGAGCAGATACAACCCACTAAAGGTCAGCATCAGGGCTTCGACTCCCCAGTTCACCAACAGTACCGCTCCCAGCATCAGCAGCAGTCCATTTACCAGCCCGAAATCACGCTCCATGCGGCCGAAAATACGCATTTGTTCACTTGGGGAATTATCAGAAACGTCAAGGTTAGCCATCGTCACCGGCCTGATCGCACCGGAACCTAAACCCAGCAGACCAATCCCCAGCAGCCCGGTGATAAAGTAATCTATACCGCTGACAGCCAGTTCACTGCTGAAGCTAAACAACAGCAGTGCGCTCAGCATCAACGCTACGGTGATCGTCAACAGCAAAACGACGCCGTAGCGTTGAATAATGACGTTGCCAGCTTTGGCGGCGGCAAAGGCCGACAATGTAAAAAAGCTGAGTACCGCCCCGAAAAGCAAAGGCTCCACGTTAACCATAATGAAATAGAAGGGAATAAAGCCGATAAAAGGAGCCAGCGTAAACGCGCGGGATAGCGAATAAAACAGCATCCAGAACTGCTGCTGCGGTCGCAGATGTAACTTCGCATCTGTTCTGGTAGCAGCTGATTTCGGGCGCTGAGCAGGGTCGTGGATCTGCAGAAGCACCCATACAGAGAGCAGGCTGGCGAACAAAGAGGCAAAAAACGGCCATTGCACGTTATAGTCAAACAGCAGGCTCCCGGCTGTTCCGGCCAGCAGCGTGGCAATAAACATCTGGCTTTGCGTGCGCGTCTGCACACGCATAAACAGATGCGGATCATCACCGGAAGCGATTTGGCGCAGCAAACCGGCATCGGTGGACAGAGCGATGCTGAAACCTGCTCCACCCACAACCTGCGCCACCACCAATAGTGCCACGCTCACCTCAGTCTGGCGCGTCCCCCACAGAATCAGCCCCAGTCCCAGTGCCTTCGCCAGCTCCCCAATCGCTACTACCTGTTTTTGACTCAGGGAATGCAACAGCCAGCGACTAAGGTTGGCACAGAACGTACTGCTCAAGCCATAGATTGCCAGCAGAGTGATGATGCGATACATGCCAATCTCAATCACCCAGAAGTAAAACAGCAGAACCGGCAGGTGAAAGTAACAGCGTGAGATCACCCGATATGCGACAAAAATGCGAATATTGTGCTGCGTCGATCCGGTGGCGATTGAGCCGTTCATCAGGCGAAGATTTCTCCGATCTCAATATCTCCCTGCCGAATCACCGACAGTCGGTCATTGATCAGGGAAACAATAGTGCTTGAGGTGGTTGTAGCATTGGCTTCTACTCCAGGCAGCACATAATCTACCTGCTGACCAAATGTGGATGCCGCCAGCTGATGGTCGATCAGCCCCTTATGCTCTACGCCGGAGAGATTGGCGGAGGTCAGCGCTAGAGGCTTGCCCCAGTCGCGTAACAAAGTCTGCAAAGCAGGCTGGCGGTTGCACACCAACGAAATAGAGTCCTCTTTGATATAGCGATGGTTTGGCGCCAAAGTAGATTTTGGTAACACCAGGTTGAGCGGGCCGGGTAAAAATGCCATCAGTTGCTCTAACGTGGTTTGCTGCCATCGGCTCAGCTCGACGTAACGCCATATATCTTCCGGCTCGGCCACAAACAGCGTTAACGGTTTTTTGGCATCACGCTGTTTGATGGCATACACTTTTTCACAGGCGCTGACGCTCCACGGATCTACTGCCAGCGCATAGTTTGTATCGGTCGGGACCAGTAACACGCCTTCTTGTTGTAGCAGAACAACGGCTTTTTCTGTTGGTGACATAACACTCTCTCCTTGGTCTAAAGGGTAACTCTGACGCTACGTCCGGCCAGACAGAACCGATTGGCCTTGATAGCCGCAGGCCATTCAATACGGATACGTGCGGTGACAACTTTGACAGGAAGCTGACGACGGGCAATTTCGGGAGGTGGCATTACGATGGACTCCCCGACGGCTACACGGCCGCTACCGGCCCTTACCGCCTCGATGGAGCCTTGCCATGTGCCGTAACGACTGTCAGTTGGAGAAAGGCTGACCTTTACCAGTGTACCAGGCTGTAACTTTCCAGCTACTGACTCATCAAAAAATGCCTCTACCCAGCTATTCTGACAGTCAATCACCTCTATCAAGCTAGTATTACTGCCGATGCTGTCACCTTCGCGGGCGTTGACCGACCAGATCATGCCGTCGAGCGTGGAACGGATCTCTGCCCGCTGCTGCTGTGCTAACTGCTGATTGATTTCGCTGAGGTTGCGTCGAGCAATAGCAAGCTCGGTCTGCAGCTGTGCCCGCGCCTGTTGCAGATCGTCCAGTGTAAGTTGCAGATCGCGCTGGCTCTGCTCCGGGCCAGTGAGCGTACGTGCACCACTGAGCTGTAACCCCAGACGTGCCGCTTCGCTATCCAGCGTTTTCTGACGGCTTTCTGCCTGGCTGGCCTGAGCCCTAGCCAGCAGCCCTGCGGCCTCGCTGCGCTGCCGCTCAAATCCTGCATCGCTGAGATAACCCTGCCGGTGCAGTTCGGCGGCCCTTTTCAACTGCGCGCGGGCAAAAAATGCCTGTTGAGTGGCCGCCGCTTCCTGCGCTTTCGCCTGTTGATAGCCAGCACGAGTGTAATCGCGTTGCAATTGCTGCTGTTGCTGGCTTTCCTGCTGATATTGTTGCCACTGTTTTAGCCGGACAGCGATTTTTAACTGATTGCTGTTCAGCTGTTGTGACAAGTCGGCAATGTTGTATTCGGTGGTTTGCTGTACGGTTTTCAACTGACTGATTTGTGCGTTAGAAGCGTTACCCGTCACCGTGCCCAGCAGCTGGGATTTGATCACCCCGGCACCGGGATATTGTCCCGGTCGCCAGGCCAGCGTGCCCGGAATTGGGGAGGCAATTTGTGTGACGCTGGCATTAATAAACGCCTCTTTACTAGTCACTTTTCGGGTAAATAACCACAGTAAAACCAGTAACAACACCGCGATTAACAGATATTTTCCGGCTTTACGGTAATTACCTATAGCCCGGCGAGTAAAAAGACGTTTCACAATAGTGTTACCCAATTAGCGCTGATAAAAACCCGTTAAAGATGCACTTGCCAGACTATTAGCGTGAATCAAAAAACGTGCCACGGCATTGGGTATGTCCTTATCAATGCCTAATTTATCCACACCCAGTGCATGAACGGTAAAAATATAGGGGTGGGCCTTATCTCCTTCTGGCGGGCAAGCTCCACCGTAACCCGGCAGACCAAAATCATTATGACTTTGCGTAAATGTAAATGGGGTTTCTTCTGCTGGATTTCCGATGTTTTCAGCAAGTGAATTAACTTCGACAGGAATATCAAATGCTACCCAGTGCCAGAAACCACTACCGGTTGGCGCATCAGGATCGTAAGCAGTAACGGCAAAACTTTTGGTACCTTCCGGAATGTTTTCCCAGCTCAGCTGGGGAGATACATTATCACCACTGCCGCCGAATCCATTAAATTCTTGTTTCTTGTTCAGTGTCTCTTGATGATTAAAATCGCTGGAAATTAACTTCATACTTTAACCTCTTGTTGGGAGAAGACATCCTAACAGAGAGATATTTTCTTCCTAGCTTATCAGACAACCGTTTAGCATTGTTTCAATAATGGAACAATCGGAAGCTATCAGCTAACGATCAAAAGACAGTAAGAAACTCTGTTTACATCTGTAAAAACGCACAGATTGAAGGGACATTTTGTGGTATTGTACCTTTACAATCCCGTAACAATAATTATCGTTTCCGATGAATAATGTTGAAAACCTAGTTTCTATGGCTGCCTTTGCTCACGTCGTCGAGACATTAAGTTTTACAGAAGCAGCCCGCCTTCTACAGGTATCTAAATCATCTGTTAGTCGTGAAATCGCTCAACTGGAGGTACGACTGGGCGCGCAATTGCTTAACCGCACCACACGGAGCATTGAAGTCACTGAATTAGGTATGAGTTATTATCAATATTGCTATCGCATACTTAATGAGCTGAATAGTGCGGAACGGTTTATTCGAAACTTTCATGAAGAGCCGATTGGTAACCTTCATATCATTGCCCCATTTACCTTTGGCTATCAGTACATAGTCCCTGCATTGAATCATTTTATTATCGGCAACATCCATGTCAGTACTGATTTAGATTTAACCGATCGCCCATTAAACATTACTGAAGATCAATATGATATTGGTATTATTATCAGCCGAAAGCCACCCAACCATCCATTTATTAAGTTATTAGTTGATATAAGCTGGGGGTTATATGCCACACCGGAATATATTAGCCAGTATAGTGCAATTGAAAACCCTGAAGATCTTCCACGCTACGACTATATTTTATTTCGGGGGGCGGCGCATACAATTTCGCTTCCTTTTCGCAGAGAAAAACAAAAAATAGATATTGAGGTAAGGAGTCGTTTTCGAGCCAATAATAGTATGGCGCTAATGAGCTGTGCGCTTGCAGGCACCGGGATTGTGTATCTTCCTGACTATATGGCACGTGAGTCGGTCAGCAGCGGCAAATTAGTACGCCTGCTGCCCGGCTGGCGCATGGATAAGTACCAGGCGTGGATGGTTTTCAAATCAGAAAAAACGCTCTCTTCACGGGTAAGACATTTTGCCAACGATTTGCAGTCCCGCCTGCAACGCGAACTGGCTTAAGTCATCGACATTTCAGGTTCGATAATCACATCACCATGGCGTAACAGCTCGACCCAATCGTCGAGCAAGCTGACAAAGGTCGTTGCGTGGGAACATTGGTTGCGATTATTGGACGGTAACACCATATCCACTTGCGTACCAAAATTGTCACGTGCGGCCGTCATGCTGACCAACCCGCCAGAGGCAGTTGCCGCAATTGCGGGAAGCACCATTAGCGGATGTTCCAGCGCAGCGATGGTTGTGTTCAGCAAGCAGTTACGATTGCACAAAACAGCCACAGATTCTCCCGGCATTAGCGGATTCTCAGGCACCTGATCAGACTTTGGTAGCAAGAATTTTAATGGACCAGGCCAGTAGCGCTGAGCGAAAAAGTGTAGCTGTTCGTGTTGCCAGCTACTCAGCGCCACCCACGGCAACAGATTTTGGATGCTGGTTACGCACAGGGTAGCCTGTTCCATCTTTTGTGTCTTCATCTTACTTAAACGCTGTGCAGCTGACTGGCTGAAGGGACTTGCAGCCAGTGCATAATGAGTATCCGTGGGTACGAGGATCACGCCATCCTGCTTCAGGCACTCTACGGCTAAATCAATAAAAGACATAAGTCGAATTTCCTGTTCCCTGGTAATCATCGGCGAAAGCTATAAGTAGAAGGCAGGGAGACCACCGGCCAATACTCTTACACACTATCCTGCAGGATAATCAACGTACTAACAATAGAGTTGATAAGAGTGGGGCTATTGTTCGCCTGCTGCAACAGCTCGCTGCAAAGTCACCAGCGTAATTTTTATGCGTTCTCTTTCCCGGTCAATCCAGACCCTCACCGCGATCCGCTGATGCTACAGGATATAGCTGCTCACAGGCTCACAGGTATGTCGAATTCAGGCGCTGTATCGGCGGTGACCCGCTCCCCACGCGCAGCCAGGTTATCGCCTCAACGATGCCTGTTTTGACGTCGCCGGTCGTCTCTGGGTCGGGCTGATCAACGAAGAGCTGAAAGCAGGTTCCGGCTATCTGTATTGCCTGACGCCGGACGGACGGTGGCAGACAATCGACACCGGTTTTACCCTGATCAACGGCCTTGCATGGCGCGATGACCACAGAATGTTGTATGTCACTGACTCCCTCTCCGGGACGATTTATGCCTTTCCCTGCGATCCACTCAGCGGGCAGATGGGTATCCGCAAGCTGCTGCTCACCCTGGCCCCTCACTACGGCAAACCGGACGGGCTGGTGGTCGATCGCCAGGGTTATCTGCTCAGCGTGCTTTTTGACGGCGCGGCGATCGCCCGTATCTCGCCCGATGGCAAAACCGTTCGTCGGTTTCACCTTCCTGTGCCTCGTCCGACCAGCTGTACCCTTGATGGCAGCGGAACGACCTTATTCATTACTTCAGCCCGGCTGGGCCTGTCAGCACGCCAGCTGGCTGCCGCGCCCTGGTCGGGTTCTTTGCTGAAAGTGGACTACGCTGCAGGGCATTTTCTGGAAAACAACGATGATGTTGTTACCCAAAACCGTTAATTTCACCTACTATATCGTCTTAATTTTTAGCCTTTATTTTCTGTCAGGCGTCACTCCCTGACAGATTTACTCTGGTCAGAACATTCGTTTTTCATCTGCACACGCCGCCGATGCTACGGGCGACGTGTCAGGCTGGAAAACAACGGGGCATACGCTGATGTTTTCTCGCTTTTTTATCTACCGCCCGGTTTTTGCGTGGGTCATTTCCATTCTTATCATGCTGCTCGGTGCCCTGGCCATCTCGCAGCTCCCCGTGGAACAGTATCCTGACGTTGCGCCACCGTCCGTCAGCATCAGCGCCACCTACACCGGTGCCTCCGCCGAAACGCTGGAAAACAGCGTCACCCAGATCCTCGAGCAGCAGCTGACCGGGCTGGATAATCTGCTCTACTTCACGTCCAGCAGCAGCTCACAGGGTAACGTCAGCGTTAACGTCACCTTCAGTCAGGGAACCGACCCGGATACCGCACAGGTGCAGGTGCAGAATAAAGTGCAGCAGGCGCTGTCGCGGCTGCCGACCGAGGTTCAGCAGCTGGGCGTTACCGTCACCAAGTCCCAGTCGAACTTCCTGCTGGTGCTGGGCCTGTATGATACAACCGATAAAAGCAGCAGTTCAGATATTGGCGACTGGCTGGTCAGCAATATGCAGGAACCTCTGGCGCGCGCAGAGGGCGTCGGCGATATTCAGGTGTTTGGCGGCCAGTACGCGATGCGCATCTGGCTGGACCCGGACAAACTCTACTCTTATGCCTTACAGCCCTCGGATGTGGCCGCGGCCATCCGGGCACAGAACGTCCAGATATCGGCGGGCAAGATCGGCGGACTGCCGTCACCGGAAAATCAACAGCTGACGGCCACGGTACGCGCGCAGTCGCGACTGCAGAGCCCGGAGCAGTTCCGCAATATCATCATTAAAAGCGATCGCAGCGGTGCCATCGTGCGCGTGGGCGATGTGGCCCGTGTCGAGCTCGGCAGCGAATCCTACGATATGAGCACCCGCCTGAACGGCCATCCTGCGGCCGGGGTGGGGGTGATGCTGGCGCCGGGTGCGAACGCGCTGGACACGGCGAAACGGGTTAAAGCTACCATCGCGGAGTACCGTCACTCGATGCCTGACGGTTATGAAGTTTCCTACGCGCTCGACAGTACGGACTTTATCAAAATTTCGATTGAGGATGTGGTGATCACCCTGATCGAGGCGATTGCGCTGGTCGTGGTGGTGATGTACCTCTTTTTGCAGAATATACGCGCCACGATCATCCCGGCGCTGGCGGTACCCGTGGTGCTGCTGGGCACCTTCGGGGTGCTGGCGGTGATGGGCTATACCATCAACACGCTGACGCTGTTTGCCATGGTGCTGGCCATCGGCCTGCTGGTGGATGATGCCATCGTCGTCGTGGAAAACGTTGAACGCATCATGCACGACGAGGGTTTGCCTGCCCGTGAAGCCACAGAGAAATCCATGAAGGAAATTTCCGGTGCCTTAGTGGCCATTGCCCTCGTACTGTCAGCGGTGTTCCTGCCGATGGCCTTCTTTGCCGGGTCAACGGGCGTCATTTACCGCCAGTTCTCCGTCACCATCATCGCCGCCATGACCTTTTCCGTGGTGGTGGCGCTGACCCTGACGCCCGCACTGTGTGGCATGCTGCTGCGCCCGGTTGCCCCTCACCGTCGCGGCTTCTTCGGCGGCTTTAACCGTCTGTATGCCTCCACCGAGCGAAAATACCGCCACAAAGTGCTGGGCACGCTGCGCCGTCCGGTGATGATGGTGACGCTGTACGGCGCAATGGGGCTGATCCTCTTTGTGGTGTTCACCCGCCTGCCGGGCAGTTTTTTACCCAATGAGGATCAGGGCAGCATCATGCTGCAGGCGACCCTCCCTGCCGGGGCGACCACCGGACGCACGGAGGCGGTTAACCAGCAAATTGTTGACTGGTTCCTGACCGAGGAAAAAGACAATATCGAGGTGGTGTTTACCATCAATGGCTTTAACTTCAGCGGGGCAGCACAAAACGCCGGGATGGCGTTTATCAAGCTGAAAAACTGGGATGAGCGTCAGGGTGCGGAGAACTCCGCTGAAGCCATTGCCGCACGTGCAACAGCCGCGCTGTCAGGCATTCGCGATGCCCAGATCTTCGCCCTCACGCCGCCATCGGTGCCCGGCCTCGGGCAGAACAGCGGCTTTACCTATGAGCTGCTGGCCAGCGGGGGAACGCCGCGCAGCCTGCTGGAAACCCTGCGGGATACCCTGCTGGATAAAGCCAGTCACCGTCCGGAGATGGCGGCAGTGAGAAGTAACGTTCTGCCGCAGATGCCTCAGCTGCAGGTGGATATTGACATCAACAAAGCCGTCGCGCTGGGGCTGGAGCCGGCAGATATTACCGATACGCTCACGGGCGCCTGGGGGGGAGCCTATATCAATGACTTTATCGACCGCGATCGGGTGAAACGCGTTTATATGCAGGGTGATGCACCATACCGATCTGCACCGGGCGACCTGAATAAATGGTTCATCCGCAATGCCGATAACGGCATGACCCCCTTTTCCGCTTTTACCACCACGCGCTGGACGGTCGGACCGGAAAGTCTTAACCGCTACAACGGTTCCGCTGCCTTTGAGATTCAGGGGCAGAACGCTGAAGGTTACAGCTCCGGCGAAGCGATGGCCGCGCTGGAAGCCCTGCAGGAACAGCTTCCGCCCGGCACAACGGGCGCATGGAGCGGGCTTTCACTGCAGGAAAAACAGGCCGGAGGACAGGCTACCGCTCTTTATGCCATTTCTGTTCTGATCGTCTTCCTGTGCCTGGCGGCACTGTACGAAAGCTGGGCGGTACCGTTCTCCGTCCTGCTGACGGTTCCACTGGGCGTGCTCGGCACCGTGCTGGCGGTCTCGCTGCGCGGACTGAACAACGACATTTACTTCCAGGTCGCGCTGCTGACCACGGTCGGTCTGACCTCGAAAAACGCCATTCTGATTATTGAGTTTGCAGAAGAAGCGGTCAGGCAGGGGCGGTCACTGAGCGCTGCGGCACTGCAGGCCGCACGATCGCGTCTCAGGCCAATCATGATGACCTCGCTTGCCTTTATGGCCGGCGTTGTGCCGCTGGCCATCGCCACCGGCGCCGGGGCCAACAGCCGTATTGCCATAGGCACCGGAATTATCGGGGGAACGCTGGCCGGGACCGTGCTGGCGCTGTTCTTTGTTCCGTTGTTCTTTGTGCTGGTGAAACGTTATCTCACCTCACACCGCTCATCGACCTGACGGGACGCAGTCGGTCAGCATTAAGCCGCCGCGATTAGCGGCTTAATGCGATCCAACGCCGTCCGCACAGCACCGTAAGCACAACGATGGTCACGCCCGCCGCCAGGTGCATTGCGAAATCGAGCCGGTGCAGATGAACTTCATGGCACAGCGACAGCAGCATCGACGACATAAAGGCAATCCCCGCCCCGGCCAGTGCCAGACTCTGACCGGGATAGAGTGAACGCGTGCGGTGCAGGCAGGCAATGGAGATGACAATCATCGGCAGGCTGGCCGTGAGCATAAAAAGATAGCAGTGTATCCCTTCCCCAGGATGCCAGGCAGGAGAAGCTGAGCTGTTCAGCAGGTTAATGGCCAGCCAGACGATGCCCGGCAGCGCGGCCCACTTCAGCCTGAGCGGCGGGCGGCCAGCAAGGCTGAGCGTAAAGGCACCGGCCATTGCGCCGGTGCCAATCCCCAGCGACAGCAGCAGAGTCACCAGCGCCAGCCACGAGCCCGGCTGTGACCAGTCAGTAAACCGGCTGTGTAATGCCCAGCTGGTAAGCATACCGCAGGGCAGCACGGCGGCGGCCCATGCGGCCACGCGCCAGCCTGTCGGCCAGGTCCGTTTTACCGGCCTGATCGTCTGGCTGAGTTCGTCGATCAGTTGGTCATGATTTTTCATCATTCCCCCGTCCATATTTACGCAGGTTGAGCATGGCGCGATGTAACAGTGATTTCACTGCAGAAACTGACAGATGGCTGGCCGCCGCCGTCTGTGCCAGGCTCTGCTCGCGCAGGTGCACCGACTCCACCATCTCGCGCTGGCGCGGCGGCAGCGTACCCAGATACCCGCTGAGTTCATCATTGAGGCTTTCCATCACGTCGCTATCTGTCGCGTGACGGAACAGGGCATCCTCGTCCTGCACCTCCGGGCGGCGGCCGCGCTGACGCAGGGCGTCGATCGCCCGCGCTGAGGTGATCGCCGCCACCCAGGGCAGGATAGGGCGCTGCGGGTCATAGGTATGACGCACGCGATGGATCGCCAGCAGTGCCTCCTGCACCACATCCTCCAGCAGGACTTCATCGCGAATTTTTTGGCGCGCGAAAGCCCTGATGGCAGGCACCATCGCTTTCAGCAGCTGGTTATAGGCTTCACTGTCCCCCGCCTGCGCAAGGGCCATAAGACGGGGCCATCCCTGCGTGCGTGCGTCAGCGTCCGCCATGCAATACCCTGACGGGATGGGCCTTCAGGGCGCGGTCAGGGTGCATCGCAATAGCGTTGACTCATCGGTGTACTCACGTTTTTTTCCCATTTTCTGTTGCTTTATCGAGCGCGGAGATCACAATGCGCGGCGTCAGCACCTGCGGCAATACCACCGGTTTACCGCCGTCAGCAGGGTAGACCACGTAAAGCGGCAGGCCGCCACGGCCAAAATCACTGAGCGCCTGTTCCACATCCGGATTGTACTTAGTCGAGTCCGCTACCATGTAGATGGTGTTGGTGCGCGCCATCGCTGCTTTCACCGCCTGAGTGGACAGCGAGGTCCGGTCGTTCACCTGACAGGTGATGCACCATGAGGCGGTAAAGTTGACCAGAACGGGTTTCCCCTGACCTTTGATCGCCTCAACATTTTGCGGTGACCAGGCTACTGCTGCTGCCGCGTCCGACGCCTCAGCCGCCTCCGGCTGAGCGGAAAACGACGTCAGGCTGGCCAGCGGGGGCACCATGATCAGCACAAACAGCGCCGTAGCCAGATGCTGCGGCCAGTGGCGACGCCCCATCATACGGCGTTTCTGCGCGATACCATACAGCCAGGCGGCAAAGCTCAGTACGATGCAGCAGGCGAGGATCAGGGCCAGCGCTTCAGATCCGGCCTGGCGTTCCAGCACCCAGATCAACCAGGCGACTGCGCCCAGCATCGGAAATGCCAGCGCGTGTTTCAGCGTGACCATCCACGCACCGGGGGCGGGTAAGATACGCGCCAGCAGCGGGAAGAAGGAGATCAGGGTAAAAGGCGCCGCGAAACCGAGCGCCAGCGCGACAAAAATCACCAGGCTGACCAGCGGCGGCTGAGTCAGCGCGTAGCCGACGGCACTGGCCATAAACGGCGCGCTGCAGGGAGTCGCCACGATAATCGCCAGCGCACCGGTAAGGGCAGAGCCCGTCAGACCGCCGCGTCCGCCACCCACTTCCCCCACGCGCTGAACAGAAAGTCCGACTTCAAACAGCCCAAAAAGGTTGAGAGCCGAGGCCAGCATTACCAGGATCAGCAGGGCGATCACCAGCGGCGACTGCAGCTGAAAACCCCACCCCACGGCCGAACCTCCGGCGCGGGCCAGCAACAGTGCCCCCACCAGCAGCAGCATGGTGACCACCACGCCGCCAAGAAAAGCCAGCCCCTCTGCACGCGCCTGAGCAGGGCTGTCATGATGGCGGATCAGGCTCAGCGCTTTGAGGGAAATCACCGGGAATACGCACGGCATCAGATTGAGAATAATGCCGCCGAGGAAGGCGGCAGCGATAGCAGTCAGCATAACAATACCTGCTTAAAGTGAGACGTTACGCCGGATTGGCCTGACGGTATTTTTTCACGGCATCCATCGCTTTCTGGATATGCGCATCCGGGTTCTTATCCGTATAGCTCAGCAGGATCTTGCCGTCGGGCGCGATCACATATGATGTGCGGTCAGACAGGGTTTGCCCCTTCATCTGCATGGTGCTCTGATATTCTGCAGCCACTTTGGCTCCCGGATCGGCGGCGACCGTGAACTTATCGCGGCACTCAAGCTGGGAGAATTTGGCAATCTGATCAACGTTCCCGGCGGTGACACCAATCACGGTGGCCCCCTGCTTGCTGAACTCATCGGTGGCTTCCGCAAAGTCGTGAGCTTCAAGCGTACAGCCTGCGCTGAAGGCGGCCGGGAAGAAGTACAGGACCACCGGCCCTTTCTTTAAGGCCTGCTGGAGGGAGAAAGTCGTCGGCTTACCGGCCAGCGCCGCCTGCAGTTGGAAATCAGGAGCTTTCTCGCCCACCGGCAGGGCGGCAAAGGCCGAAGTGACGGGCAGTGTCAGGCCGAGTAGGGCGGTCACAGCCAGCGCGCTCAGGGTTCTTTTCATATGCATAATATTTTCTCCGATGTGAGGCAGGCAAAGATGCCTGATGACCTTTATCCTAGGTTCGCCTGAGGGAGGGCAAAGGTTGCGGTCGGGAGAAAATATTTTTTGCCGCCCCTGCGCTACTTTCGCATTCGTTTGATATTGTCATCAATGCGCGCCTGAATAGTACGCAGCGTCTCACCGGTGATCTGCCCCGGAAACATCTCACCAGCCAGCCGGGTAAACCCGGACGCCACATCACAGTAACGCTGTATCACGCCGTCGGCCTGCGACGCGGTCAGTTCAGCCTCCTGCTGACCGAGGGAAAGGAGATGTTTCCGGCCAATATCCAGCGCCTCGCCCGTCACGTCCATCTGGTGATAGCCCCCCGGTCCTTCACAGTAGGTGACGTCATACGCCGGTGCCAGCTGCCACTCTCCCATGGCGGACATGAGATAGGCAAAGTTTTTCGGGTGATCGTCACGGTTGTTAAACACCACGTTGAACACCACCCGTTCAAACGCCAGCGCTTTCTGACGGACATCATTGGTGCACAGCCGGGTGGCACGGAGAAAACTGGTGTAGTCCAGTGCGCCCGGCGTCTGATAGTTTGCCCCGGTGAATGCCGCCAGGCTCTGCATCGGTACGCGCATCCCGTTCTGCCGGTCAAAGCGCCGGGAGGCAAAAGCCGCCTGACCACCGGGCAGGGAAAACCAGGCGGTTTCAGGCGTGCTGATATCACAGGCGCGCAGGCACTGCGCATAGACGGCCTCGATGGCACAGACTTCAGGATGTTCCTGCCGGGCGGGGAATTTAATCAGCCAAGCTTCGTACTCTGCCGGAGCGGCGGTAGTAAAGACCCCGCTCGCGGCATCGCGGTAGAGCAGCGCTTTCGGCCTCGCCCCCTGAGGAGACCCACCCATCTGCAGCAGCCGCTGTAAGAATTCGCCACCTTCACCATCCAGCACCTCCTGAACTTCAGCGGAAAGCTGTGCCAGCGCAATATCTTCCGCCTGGCTGGCCTCTTCCTGCTGCGAGGGGACAAACGACATCGCCCCCATGGCGCTGTCACCGATCCAGGTCAGCCGCTCAAGAGGCCCGATGCGCGCCGCGTTCAGCCCGCGCTGTCGGAACAGCCTGTCCATCAGCAGCATACCCCAGCCATCGGGCAGGGCATCATATACCGGGCCAGGCAGGCCCATCTGATGAGACGGGAAGTCTCTGCGCAGGCGCGGACCTTTCAGCGGCAGGGTCAGAGAGGCCAGCTCCAGCCCCCGGCGGGTAGCCTCTTCACTGTATTCAAACAGAATGACCGGGCGACCGGTCAGCGCAGTTGAAGAAACCAGACTTCCCCACAGCCAGCGCTCACCCCATCCCTCGTACCAGACATCGACTTTACTCACCATCGTGAATACTCCGCTTGACGCGCTGCCGCTGGGTATTTTTTTCATAGCGCAGCAGGTCATCGAGGCTGTCGATCTTCGGTGCGAACAGCGCCTCCAGCTCTTTTGCACGCCCCAGGACCATCGCCACTCTGACCAGATTTTCAAACCCGACATTGCGACCAGACTCCAGATTGGACACCGTGTTCACTCCGACACCCGCTCTGGCCGCGACATCAGCCTGCGTCATCTGCTGCGACAGGCGCTCTTTACGCAGTCGTCCGCACAGCAACTTAACGATTTCATCGGGCTTACTGAGGGTTAAATCCAACATAGCGGGCCTTACCTTCTTTAATCAGGTTTAATACCCAATATGATAGAGTTAACCAGCGAGAAGGGAAAGCAATAACACCACTCTTTTGTGGCTTAACGAATTAAAAAAGGGTTAAGCCACATAAAAACGGGGTTAAAAGTCAAAGCGACGGCCGTTCAGTAAAGCGTCGTTTTCAATCGCTCTGGCAGAGCCTGATCGTACGCCTCACCGTCAATCTCAGCATGTGAAATTTGCTTCAGGATAGTCCCGGTGCTCGGCAAACTGTTACGCGGGATTTGGCTCGCGGCATCCCACAGTCGGGAGCGGATAACCGCCCGACTGCACTGGAAGAATACGCGCTGCACAGTGATCTTCAGCACACACTGGGGAAGGTGGCGGTCAACCGCGAAACGCGCAAGCAACAGGGGATCAATGCTGATTTCGGCGGTCCCGTTGACGCGCAGAGTTTCACCGATTCCAGGGGTTAAAAAAAGCAGGGCCACGCGGTTGTCCTGCAAAATGTTGCGCAGGCTGTCTATGCGGTTATTACCACGTCTGTCAGGCAGTAACAGGGTGGTGTCATCTTCGATGTGGATAAATCCCGCCGCGTCGCCTCTGGGGGAGATATCCATCCCTTCGCATCCCGATGTGGCGAGCGCAACAAAGGGGGAGGATTCAATAAAGGGCCGATAGGCCGGATGAATATGATCGGTGACTTTAGTCAGCGATGGTTTTGCCACCGGACCATACAGACACTCCAGCTCCTCCACCCCGGTAATCGTTGTCTTGCCGTTTGTCATAGTCGTCCCCCGTGTCATTTAAGGTTAAATTCAATAGATTATTCCGGGTCAGTTAGGCTTTTTTGTTACAGGTAAGCGGTGCGTGCCCGGGCCGCAGGCTGATCCAGGACGTCGGGCCAGTGATGTTACTTTCGCTGAACGCAGACCACTCATCCCCGGAAACAAAGCGGGCACGTAATCCACTGGCCACGCTGGCTTCTTCATCCGGCGAGCGAGGCATTGAAACGGTCAGGCTGTCGGGGTCGATGTGCATCCACAGTCCCGACGTCCCGGTAAACGCAGTCATATGATAGCCGAGCATCATGTCAGGCAGCTTACGTTTATTCGTTACGACCATGACGCGAACGTCATAACCTGTCCGCGTAGCATCCTTGTCGGTGACGATGGCACGGACGATGGTCTGCACAGGAAGCCGCTGTTTGCCATCACCTTTCACCTGCGACAGACAGACGATCACGCTGCCTGCCGGCAGTGCGGCATCAAGCGCCTGTATCTCTTCTCGCGTTGCAGCAGGCGCGCTGGCGCAGAACTGCGTCAGACAGAAAAAGAGCGGGAAAAGCGCATGTTTCATTACGGACATTGAAGCATCTTTTGTGCATCCTGACGGTATCAGATATTTTAGCGCCAAACCCGGCAGCGATTAAAAACCGCACAGGGCGAGACGGGTCAGGCCCCCCCGAAACGAATCGTTAACCCTTCTTTCATCACATCACTAAACTCACGGAGAGCGGCAGAATCGAACAGCTGTGGCACCGATTCTGCAGGAACTGGCTTGCCAAAGAAGTATCCCTGAGCAAAATCGCAGCCGTGTATAGTCAGCCACTGCGCCACATCCATTTTTTCTATGCCTTCAGCGGTCACCTGCATCTCAAGACTTTTCCCCATGGCAAGGATCGCATCCACCATCTGGTTTTTATTCGGCGATTCCAGGGCGATAAATGAACGGTCAATTTTAATCTTATCGATGGAAAGCTGCGTCAGATGATACAGACCTGAGTACCCCGTTCCGAAGTCATCCAGCGATACGGATATGCCCATTGCTCTGAACTTACTGAGGTTAGCTTTGGCATTATTCAGGTTGGCAATCAGTGCATCTTCGGTGATTTCAATTTCCAGACGCGAACAGGGGAAGCCCTCCTCCTGTAGCTGACGACGTATCCTGTCGGGGAAATCCAAATCGTCAATCATCGATGCAGACACGTTGATGGCCAGCGTCAGCTCCGGGCTCCAGTTTACGGCAATTCGGCATGACTGACGCAGCATCATTTCGGTCAGTTCCGGCATAACGCCAGTGCGTTCCACTGCGGCGATAAAATCGGCGGGCATCAGCAGGCCGCGGCTGGGATGTTGCCAGCGAGCAAGGATTTCAAAGCCCGATATCACCTGGCGGTGCAGGTCTACTATCGGCTGGAAGTACGGAACAAACTGTTCCTTTCGGACCGCTTCCACAATTTCCCGCTCAAAACGTTCTCTGGCATGCACAGCCTCGCCATAGGCGGGATCGTAGAAGCGGTACGCCCCGCGTGCGGTATTTTTGCTGTGATACATCGCCGTGTCGGCACATTTCAGCAAAAGATCGGGTTCATTGGCATCCTGCGGTGCCAGGGCAATACCGATACTGACACCGGCTGAGGTTTGTTGCGGTGTGGCAGCCAGCGGCAGGGAAAGCGCAGCACAGATATCCGATGCCAGCAGGGCCAGTTCATCCTGTGTCAGGGTGATGGCGATCAGAACAGCAAACTCGTCGCCACCGATACGTGCCACGCTGATCCCCTCGCGGCGGAACTGTCTGAGGCGGTCAGCCAGCTCACACAGCACATCATCACCCGTTGCATGTCCGTACGTATCGTTAATCGGCTTGAATTTATCGAGATCGATGATCATGACGGCAGCGCATGTCTGATTCACCCTGAGCGCCTGAGTGAGTTGCTCCATGAAGACACGACGGTTATGAAGCCCGGTCAGTTCATCATGCCGCGCCAGCCGGAGTGTTTCCCGGCGGGCCTGAACAATTTCAGCGTAGCTCTGGCTGAGTGAAACCAGTAATTTTCGAATAATCCAGCCTGGGATCATAATCGACAGTATGGCAAAGGCGGTGGACGTCAGGACGAAGCGCCAGCGCTCGGCCGTTTCAAAATCAGCATCATAGGCGATGCCCAGCCACGGGAGAACAATGCTCTCGAGCTTAAATTCCCACAGCGTGGCCAGCGCAGCAACGCTCAGCAGAGAGATAAACAACCAGAAAGCCAGTCGCCATTGTAGTTTAGAAGACCGATCTTCCACGTCATAAATCCTGATAATAAGGGGATAGTGATCACTATCGGCCAGGACCCTCTAAACTTGAACGAATGCCTGAAGGCCCGGCCTTCCGGTACTGCAACATCAATCACACTCCGTTATAAGATGAGGACAACCTATGATTTTATCACTCAGGGAACAGGTGGCGCTGGTGACCGGCGCCAGCTCCGGCATTGGCTACGCCTGCGCTGAAGCGCTGGCTGAGGCCGGGGCCAGCGTGGCGATCAACTTTCACAGCCAGGCCGAACCTGCAGAGGCGCTGGCCGACAAAATCCGGGCAGCCGGAGGCCGTGCAATAACGGTTCAGGGAGATGTATCGAAAGAGGCAGACGTGAAGCGGATTTTTGCCCGTACGCTGGCCGAGTTTGGTGTGCTGGATATTCTGGTCGCTAACTCCGGCCTGCAAAAAGACGCCCCCGTGAGTAAGATGACGCTCGCTGACTGGAATGCGGTACTGGAAGTCAACCTTACCGGGCAGTTCCTGTGCGCACAGGCAGCCGTGCAGCAGTTCCGTCAGCAGGATCGCCGGCCAGAGGTGAGCAGGGCTGCGGGAAAAATTATCCATATGAGTTCGGTCCATCAGCTTATCCCGTGGGCCGGCCATATTAATTATGCTGCGTCTAAAGGTGGGGTGGACATGCTGATGCGATCGCTCGCTCAGGAGGTCGGCGAGGAGCGCATCCGTATCAACGCCATTGCGCCAGGGGCCATTGCCACCGCCATTAATCAGGAGAGCACTCAGGGAGAGGCGGCAGATAAGCTGCTGAAGCTCATTCCTTACGGCCGCATCGGTGCCGCAGAGGACGTGGCCAACGCGGTAGTCTGGCTGGCAAGCGATCTGTCTGACTATGTTCACGGCACCACGCTCTTCATTGATGGCGGCATGAGTCTGTATCCGGGATTTCGCGATAACGGCTGACGGCCAGCGCGCAGGTCCGGCCGCAAGACTGCAGATTATTACTTTTCTACAGTGAGACTCTGCGGTGTCGCGGCCTGCCGTGATTGAAAACGCCACCAGTCTGAATCATAATCACTTTATTAAATGTATTTAAAATCAACTAGTTATATTCGTATAATCATTGTTATGTTAAATGTGAGTGCTGGGCAGACTCAGAAGAGGAAGAGGCCGCCTCATGGGTGCGGCCAGCAAATAACTACAGAGATGATACGGCTTGCACGTCGTGCTGGAAGACGTAAGGATCGGATAGCAGCTCAAATTGCTCATCGTCCGGATAGGTGACTGCAACCTGATGCTGTTCGCCTGCGAATGCTTTTACGGCCGCAATATCTTTCCAGTAAGTAGCCAGGAAGAAATGCTCCCATTCACCCTGCGTTTCTCTGCGTACATATGCCCCCAGATTTCCTGGCGTCCTCTCTGAATGTTCAACGCCGGTTTTTTGCAGATGGTTTGCAAAGCCTTCTGCATGCTTGAGCGGGACGCATCCGTGCCATGTTCTTACGATCACTTTTCTATCCTCATGTTCTGGAAGGGATTTAAACATAACATTATGTAGAAGGGGTTTGACGTCCAGTGATGTAAAAAACCACGCTAAGCGGTCTCAGAAATCGATTTTGAAACAACCCTGTCTCAAAGTGACCAAAAAAAGATATTTGGTACCGTTTTTTTGCCCGCAATATGCAGTCTCATAAGTCTCGATATTTCAAACTGTTAGTTCCTTAACGTGGTTTTTCGCACGGTTGGCCTTCGAACCCCGGTTATGTTGGCAGTGCGCTTTACGGACGTTTACCCGACGTAATAAGGCAGTTTCGCCTCGCACATCCGCAGGTGCGTCTGGAGCTGCGGGAAGCCACAACGGCGGCACAAATTACCGCCCTGCGCGAGGGCCAGCTGGATGTGGGGGTGTTGATCCCCCCGGTGGCCAGCGCTGAGGATATCAGCCTGACATCCTTCGATACAGATGCCCTGTGCATCGCCGTGCCACAGGATCATCCTCTCGGTAAACGGCCCGACCTGACGCTGGCGGCACTGGCCGATGAGCCTTTTATTTTATGGCCGCGCCTGGAGGGCCGGGGGTTTCATCTGCAGGCGATCCGCCTGTGCGCCAACGCGGGATTTGTTCCCGAAGTGGCGCAGGAGGCCTTCGGCATGCACGCCGTTCTTTCTCTGGTGGCGGTCGGTGCCGGTGTCACTCTCGCCCCGCAAAGCATGAGCCACTTTCTGGCTGACAGGATCCGCTATTACCCTCTTCCGGACGAGGATGCCCACTTTAATGTTGTCATGGGTCATCGGGACTTATCGCCCGCAGCCGGTGTTTTTGTCCGTCTTGCTTTGCAGGATATGGAAAAATAATGCCGATAAACCAGCGCGGGTGGGATTACTTTTTCCCCTGCCAGTTGCCCCAGGGGCTGTCGGCCGGAGGTGCTGCGACCTCATCCAGGGAAGCAAGGTAGAGGTCTTCGACTTCTTTACGCGCCCAGGGCGTACGGCGCAGGAATTTCAAACTGGATTTGATGCTGGGATCGCTTTTGAAGCAGTTAATATTGACGCGCTTTGCCAGCTCTTCCCAGCCATAACGCGCTTCCAGCTTAATCAACAGCGCTTCAAGGGTAAGTCCATGCAAAGGATCTTTGTCAGAGTGAGAGGTCATTGCGCGCTCCGGCGAGTCTGAGGAAATTGCGCACACGATACTGAGCGATAACGGGTTATGCAATCGGGATCTGTATCATTGAGGTCGCATAAGTCCTCAGCGGTTTTTGACGACAGGTCACGCTTCACCGCTATCCTGACGTCTGCACCCGCCAGGTACGCTGCATAAAATGTACCCGTTGCTTGCGGCCCTGCTGCCATCCCTGGCCTCTTCCAGTGAGTTTTTTACCGGTTCGCGGCGACGATCGCCAGCCGGGTAATCCCCCTCTGCTCCAGCTGCATCGCCGCTTTGGCGGCGCGGATACCGCTGGCGCAGACCAGCACAATCCGGCGGTCGGCTGGCGGCTGCCAGTGTTCAATCTGTTCCGGGCATACCCTGACCGCGCAATCGCTGATGCTGTACGGGGCTTCTTCCAGGCTGCGCAGCTCGACAATGCAGTCGCCGCTGGCCAGCAACTTCCGGTCAATAAACGGTACGCCGGGCCGATCCGGCTCGTCTGCACCGTCAAAGCGAAACTGCCGGAAATGCCACGAGGTAAAATCGCAGTTGATCAGGCAGCCGAGCGGTGAGGGAGAAAATCCGAGCAGGATGCTGAGCGCCATCTGCGCCTGAAGTGCACCGAGCGCCGCCACCGCCGGGCCCATCACCCCGGCGGTATTACAGTTGGCTGCACTGCCCGGCAGCTGCGGGAAAATCGCGCGGTAGCTGGGAGCCCCGCCGCAGAACCCGCCGACATAGCCCTGTCGCCCGAGTACGGAGGCGCTGACCAGCGGCAGGCGGCGCGGCAGGCAGGTATCGGAGAGCAGATAAGTCGCGGCGAAATTGTCGGCGGCATCAATGACCAGATCGATGCTCTCCAGCGCGTCGTCGAGTGTACTGGCGCTCAGCGTTTGCGCGCGAGCCTCCACCACACAGTCAGGGTTGCGCGCATTCAGCGCCAGCCTTGCGCAGGCGGCTTTTAGCTCGCCGGTGTCCTGCAGGGTGTACAGCGTCTGGCGGTGCAGGTTGTGTTCCTCCACCCGATCGCCGTCGTAAATCCGCAGGTAGCCGATACCGGCTCCGGCCAGTTGCGGCAGCAGCGTAGCGCCAAGGCCACCGGCACCCACCACCAGCACCCGTGCCTGTTGCAGGGCCCGCTGCCCGGCATCGCCGATTTCCGGTAGCATCGATTGTCGTTGATAGCGGCTCATGAGTTACCACTCCTGCGAATCAAACTGCGCCATGCCGAAGACAGGCGTCGAGGCGCTGGCCATATCGCGGCGTTCTACCAGACCGGCCTGACAGGCATCCCGCCCGGCACGGATAGCGGCGGAAAATGCCCCGGCCATAAGCACCGGATCCTGTGCTTTGGCGACCGCGGTATTGAGCAGAATACCGTCGAACCCCATTTCCATCGCCTGAGCGGCCTGGCTGGGTGCGCCGATCCCGGCATCGATGATCAGCGGAATATCCTTGAACCAGGCGCGCATGGAGCGCAGCCCCTCAATATTGCGCAGTCCCTGCCCGGAGCCAATCGGTGCGCCCCACGGCATCAGCAGCTCACAGCCGGCCTCGATCAGCTTCTCGCCGAGGATCAGGTCTTCAGTGGTGTAGGGAAAGACCTGAAATCCCTCGGCGCAGAGAATGCGTGCCGCTTCCACCAGTGCAAAGGGATCGGGCTGCAGCGTGTCGGCGTGGCCAATCACCTCCAGTTTGATCCAGGGCGTGTTAAACAGTTCGCGGGCCATATGTGCGGTGGTCACCGCCTCTTTCACGCTGTGACAGCCTGCGGTATTAGGCAGTATGCGTTTATTCAGCCCGGTCAGCACTTCACGGAACACCGCGCCGTGGCTGCCTTCACGCCGCAGGCTGACAGTAATAATCTCACTGCCGGAACGTTCAACGGCCTGCTGCAGAATATGCGGAGAGGGATACCCGGCGGTGCCGAGCAGGAACCGTGACTGTGGAACGAAATCGTAGAACATCTCTTATCCTCCCTGCATCGGTGATAGCACTTCGAGCTCGCAGTCTGCACTCAGCAACTGGGTCTCATAACGGGAACGCGGCACAAACTGACCGTTAAGGGCACTGGCGACACAGCCCGCGTCAATCTGTTGTTCGCGCAGTAGTTCCGCCAGCGTGGTGGCGGTGGTGTCGATCGCTATGCCGTTGAGTTGTATGTTCATATCAGGTTTTCCTGCATCAGTTGCTGCATCAGTTTTTCCGCCATCACGGGGGCGAGAAGAAAACCGTGGCGGTACATGCCGTTAACGGACCAGACGCCGTTGCGGTGGTGAATAGCGGGGACGTTATTGCGCCAGGCAGGACGCAGCCCGCTGCCGCTTTCAAGTACTCTGGCCTCGGCCAGCGCCGGATGGATAGCGTAAGCGGCGCTTAACAACTCCATCATGGCGCGTGCGCTGACCGGGCTGCTGTCATGACTTTCCACCATCGTGGCACCCAGCATGAAGCGCCCTTCCGCCCGCGGTACCAGATAACAGGGAAAGCGGGGGTGTAGCAGGCGAATCGGCCGGGAGAAGGCGACATCATGACTTTGCAGGATCAGCATTTCGCCACGCACGGCGCGCAACGCTGGCTGATCGGGTGCGGCGTGGATCCCTCGGCAGTCGATCACCGTGCCGCCGGGTTTATCCTGATGGAAGGGAACGCCTCCAAGTTGCAGGGCGGCCCGCAGCTGCAGCAACGCGCTGCGCGGGTCGAGGTGGGCTTCTCCGGCAAAAAACAGTCCCCTGGCAAAGCGCCCTTCGAGCGCGGGTTCCAGCGAATCGGGTTCGACCCACTGATGGGCGTGAGTCATGCGGGAGAAGCGGGTAAGTTCAGGCGCGTCGCGCGGCGGGGCGACGACCAGCGTGCCCTGATGTGCCACGCCTTTCACGCGGGCAGACCACCAGGGTGCAGAGCGTTGCCCCAGTTCGACTACTTCTGCCGGCGCGCTTTCACCTTCGCACCAGGGGGCCAGCATACCGCCAGCCAGGTGGGATGCTGCTGCGTGCTGAGGCGATGTGATGACCTCTACGGTATGACCACGTTCAGCAAGCAGCGTGGCGACACACAGCCCGGTGACGCCGTCACCAATCACCGACCAGCGGCTCATGAGCTGTGGTTTCCGCAGAAGGGAAAGAGTATTGCAGATAGTGTCACGTTAGCCTCTCAAACATGCTGAGACCCGTGATAAGGATAAGGAAAAAGGCGGAGACGAGGTGAAGCAGTGCCCACGCAGCAGGTATCCTGTGAAGCCTCAATACAGCTTATCAGGAGACGAGTCTTCCTACGCCAGTATCAACTGGGTCAGGTTCTAAGGGTCGCTAAGCCGCGAAAAATCGCTCATTAGCCTCTCAGTCTCTCTGGCGAGACTCCCCTGACAGGAACTAGTTGTATTTTACCCGGTGGAAATCGTCAAGTTGTAAGCGCGGTTTATCGTGGAAACGGCGGCAGTTTGCGCCACAGAGATTTTTTTTAATTGAATGCTCAATCAATAAAAACTATCATTCTTGCTCTCGTTTACACAAAATTTACTTTTTGGGGGTGATCTGGATCAAGATTTATAGCAATTAATCAATAAATTACACCAATTTCATCCTGATGGTTCTCCCAGTGTAATTAGCGGATATACGGCGGATTTTACCCAGTATGCGCTAATGCGCGCTTCGCAGAGCGGACTTCAGGTTATTTCCCTGATCATTTTTTTGCGGAGACATTATGCCGACGACTGAAATACCAGGAAAGACTCAAAAAGATCGTATCAACCCCGTGGTTTTCTATACCTCAGCAGCGCTTATCCTGCTGTTCTCCCTGACCACCATCCTGTTTACTGATTTTTCCGACCGCTGGATTAATCGCACTCTCGACTGGGTATCTAACACTTTTGGCTGGTATTACCTGCTGGCGGCCACGCTGTACATCGTCTTCGTGCTGTTTATGGCCTGCTCCCGCTTCGGTTCCATCAAGCTGGGGCCTGAGCAGTCAAAGCCGGAGTTCAGCCTGATGAGCTGGGCGGCAATGCTGTTTGCCGCCGGTATCGGGATTGATCTGATGTTCTTCTCGGTGGCCGAACCGGTTACCCAGTACATGATGCCGCCGGAAGGCCAGGGTCAGACGATGGAGGCGGCGCGCCAGGCGATGGTCTGGACACTGTTCCACTACGGTCTGACCGGCTGGTCGATGTACGCCCTGATGGGCATCGCGCTCGGCTACTTTAGCTACCGCTACGGTCTGCCGCTGACCATTCGCTCGGCGCTCTACCCGATTTTCGGCAAGCGTATTAATGGCCCGATTGGTCACACCGTGGATATTGCGGCAGTGCTCGGGACTATTTTTGGTATTGCCACCACGCTCGGGATCGGCGTGGTGCAGCTGAACTACGGCCTGAAGGTACTGTTTGACGTGCCGGAAGGACTGACGGCGCAGGCCGGACTGATTGTTCTGTCGGTGATTATGGCCACCATCTCTGTGACTTCCGGCGTCAATAAAGGCATTCGCTTTCTGTCGGAGCTGAACGTGCTGCTGGCTTTTGGTCTGATCCTGTTTGTACTGTTTGTCGGCGATACCAGCTTCCTGCTGAATGCGCTGGTGCTCAACGTCGGGGATTACATCAATCGCTTTATGGGCATGACGCTGAACAGCTTCGCTTTTGACCGCCCGACAGAATGGATGAACAACTGGACGCTGTTCTTCTGGGCCTGGTGGGTTGCCTGGTCGCCGTTTGTTGGCCTGTTCCTGGCGCGTATTTCACGTGGCCGTACCATCCGCCAGTTCGTGGTGGGCACGCTGACCATTCCGTTTATCTTCACCCTGCTGTGGCTGTCGATTTTTGGCAACAGTGCACTGTACGAAATTATTCACGGCAACATGGCCTTCGCTGAGGAGACCATGGCGCACCCGGAACGCGGCTTCTACAGCCTTCTGGCGCAGTACCCTGGCTTCACCTTCAGCGCCTCGGTGGCGACAATTACCGGTCTGTTATTTTATGTAACGTCTGCGGACTCCGGTTCCCTGGTGCTGGGGAACTTCACCTCGCGCCTGGCTGACATCAACAACGATGCGCCGAACTGGCTGCGTATCTTCTGGTCTGTCGCGATTGGTGTGCTGACGCTGGGGATGCTGATGGTTAACGGCGTTACGGCGTTGCAGAAAACCACGGTGATCATGGGTCTGCCGTTCAGCTTCGTGATCTTCTTTGTGATGGCCGGGCTGTATAAATCCCTGCGAGTGGAAGATCACCGCCGCGCCAGTGCCACGGTGAATACGCCGCCGGTGCCGGTATCGCGTGACGACCGTCTGAACTGGAAACAGCGTATCTCGCGCGTGATGAACTATCCGGGCACCACTCATACCCGTAAAATGCTGGATGACGTCTGTCGCCCGGCCATGGAAGAGGTGGGGCGTGAGCTGGAGCGTCGCGGCGCCAAGGTACAGGTGAACGAACTGCCTGCGGTGGAGGATGAGCGCCTGAACCATCTGGAGCTGCTGGTCGATATGGCAGATGAGCAGAGTTTCCTTTATCAGATCTGGCCGCAGCGTTATTCGGTACCGGCGTTTACCTACCGGGCGCGCAGCGGTAAA
Source organism: Erwinia sp. Eh17-17 (assembly GCF_039675725.1). Classification (NCBI taxonomy): domain Bacteria; kingdom Pseudomonadati; phylum Pseudomonadota; class Gammaproteobacteria; order Enterobacterales; family Erwiniaceae; genus Erwinia; species Erwinia sp. Eh17-17. The sequence goes on from NZ_JBDFQT010000011.1 coordinate 56,762, forward strand.
TCGGATTATTTCCGTCTGGAAACCTTCCTGCTGGAGGGGACACAGGGGAACGATTTGATGGACTATACCAAAGAGCAGATCATCAATGACATTCTCGACCAGTATGAGCGCCACCTGACCTTCCTGCATATTCACCGGGAAGCACCGGGCAACGCCATGCCGTTCCCCGAAGCGTAAAGCGTATGAAAAACCAGACTCCGGTCTGGTTTTTTTTTGCGCAACCAGCGATGAACGATTGTATGGCGATGGCGCAGACCTCAACTTCTCATCTGTGACCGCAGTTTCTCCAGCAGCCACAGCAGGGCCGGATCGTGACTGCGGCGCTTATTCCACATCAGGGAAAGCGTGAAGTCAGGTACGCTGACCGGGGTGGCGCTGTGCTGCAAACCATAGTGCTCAGCCCAGCCTGCTGCCAGCCCCTGCGGAACGGTGGTCAGCGCCGGGATCTGCTTCAGCATCAGCGGAAGTGAAGAGAAATGAGGCGTAACATAGCGCACCCTGCGTGTCCGATTCATGCGCGCCAGCTGTTCGTCAATCAGGCTGTGGCTGGCGCTACGATATGAGACGAGGAGATGATCGTGCGAGACGTAATCCTCAAGGGTGATGGGCGAAGTAAGCGCTAACTGGAGGGGGTGCCACAGCGTGCAGAACCCCATGCGGGTGACCGGTTCGCGTACCGCCCCTGCAGGAACGCCCTGCCCGACAGAAATCGCCACATCGACCTTATCACGCTGCACCATCTCCTCATCAAGAAATGGATCGCTGGCGGTGGTGTATACGGTGATTTCCGGTGCCTCGCGGGCCAGCGTCGCCAGCAGCCCCGGCATCAGCCAGCGTTCCACCCAGTCGCTCATCCCCAGGCGAAAGGTGTGCGCATCCGTTGCCGGTGAAAAGGACGGCGGCTGAAACAGCAGCAGCTGCATCTGCTCCATCAACGGGAGTAATGAGGTCACCAGCGCCTCAGCGCGCGGCGTGGGCGACATTCCTTTTGCGGTTCGCACAAAGAGCGGGTCGTTAAACACCGTGCGCAGTCTTGCCAGCGCCCCGCTCACCGCCGGCTGTCCGAGATGGAGGCGCTCTGCGGCACGTGACACGCTCCCTTCACGGTGCAACACCATCAATACCGTGAGCAGATTGAGATCGATACGGCTAAAATCATTTTCTCTGATGTTATGCATTATTTTAATCAATTTGAATGATGTTAGTGCGGCAAGGATACTGGCATCCACGCAAAAAAACACCATCTGACGAGGTTAAAATGAAGACGCTGATGACGATAATGACCATTATCACCCTTTCCGGCACGGTACTGGCCGCGCCGGTGGCAGTAACGCCTGACACCCAGGCGCCAGGCTATTACCGCATGACATTGGGTAAACTGCGCATCACCGCTGTTTCTGACGGTACGGTCACGATTCCGCTAGATAAATTACTGACTAACATCAGTCCGCAACAGCTGCGTGAGAGCATGGCCAGCGATGCTATGACCCCACAGGCAGAAACGTCAATTAACGCCTTTGTGATTGATAATGGCCAGCAGCGGGTGCTGGTGGATGCCGGTGCCGGCGATCTGTTTGGCCACAACGGCGGCCACCTGCTGGATAATCTGGCGGCGGCAGGTTATCCGGCAGAAACCATTAATGCCGTACTGCTGACGCATATTCACGCCGACCATTCCGGCGGTGTTTCACGCGGCGGTAAACCGGCATTTCCGAATGCGCAGGTCTATGTGGAAAAGAAAGATGCGGACTTCTGGCTGACGCCCGGCAACGTCAACAAAGTGGCAGCCAGCCAGGCCCATACCTTTGCCGAGTCTGAACGCACGCTGCGCCCGGTCATCGCCGCCGGGCGTCTGACCACCTTCAGCGCCCCGGCAACGGTATTTGCCGGTATCCGCGCGATCCCGGCACCCGGACATACGCCGGGCAGCGTGCTGTATCGCGTGGAGAGTGACGGACAAACGCTGGTGCTGTGGGGCGATATCATTCATGCCAAATCGGTGCAGATGCCGGACCCGCATGTGGCGATCCACTTTGATGTCGATCAGAAACACGCCGTGCAGACGCGTGAGGCGGTGCTGGCGCAGATGGCTCAGGAGGGTGACTGGGTGGCGGCTGCGCATATCGCTTTTCCCGGTCTGGGGCATGTAAAACGTGACGGCAGCGGGTACCGCTGGGTGGCGGCAAATTACACGACTCAGCTCAGCCATTAATCACGACGCCGGGCGGACGTCTGCGGCCAGAATTCAGTCCCCCAGTCCGCTCTGGTTCACCGCATCTCAGGCGTTTCCTGTTGGCAGTTACCTGAAAGTGCAGCCGCTCACTGAAGATGAAGTCAGATTATTCCACGTTAAACTGCGCGCTGATCCAGCCGGAAAAAACTGTCATGGCTGCACTTTCGGCTCGTGATTTCAACCGCGTTAACCAGTAGTCGCCAAGGTTGATTTCAGCAGGAAAGGGACGTATCAGTTTTTCCGTTTGCAGCAGATGGTTGAAAACCTTACAGGGAGCCAGTGCGATGCCAGCGCCCAACAGCGCAGCTTCAATCATGGTCAGTGAAGAGTCGAAAATCATTACAGGATGCGTTGGCGAAGGTGGATATTCATTAATGCTTTGCAGCCAGTGGTTCCACTCATCACGACGAAAAGAGCGTAACAGCGTAAATTTATGCACGTCAGCAGGTTGCTGCAACTGCCGGGCAATAGCAGGAATGCACAGCGGAGATAGTGGTGCATCACAAATAAACTGCGCTTCGGTACCGTGCCAGGCACCACTGCCGAAGCGAATAGTGTAATCATGGCCTTCAGCAGCCGGGTCAACGCGATTATTGTGGGTAGAGAGTTGGAGTTCTATATGCGGATGGCGGCGCTTAAAATCGTCCAGACACGGCAACAGTAAACCTGTGGCAAAACTTCCCACGACGCCGATCTTTAACTTTTCTCGCACCTGCCCTTCAGAAAAGCGATCCAGCGTATCGGCAATAAGGTCAAATGAATCGTTTAAAACCGGCAACAGACTTTCACCCTCCGTGGTCAACATCAGTCCGCGTGAAACACGCACAAACAGCCGGCAGCCGAGTTGCTGTTCCAGCGATTTAACCTGCTGGCTGACTGCCGCATGGGTAACATGAAGCTCAATCGCTGCATTAGTAAAGCTGAGATGACGCGCAGCGGCTTCGAAAGCTCTGAGCGCGTTGAGCGGAATGTAAGGGCGAACCACGATATTACCTGTAAGATTTTCTTTTATCAGACGCTAAAATTAACAGTTTGTTGCTGTATGTCAAACAGGGCAAACTGCCTGCAAAACAACAGCCCGGAAGGTTAAAAATAGTGAAAATAGTTTGTCAGGCATTGACAGCGACAGTACTGGCATCGGTGTGTTCCGTGAGTAATGCAGCAAATACTGATGTGGAAAAGACCGTTAACAAGATAATAAAACCGCTTATGCAACAGCAGAGTATCCCCGGCATGGCGGTGGCTGTGATCGTTAAAGGCAGGCCTTATTACTTTACATGGGGTATGGCCGACGAGAAACAACATCAAAGCGTCTCAGAAGACACGCTGTTTGAACTGGGTTCTGTAAGTAAAACTTTCACTGGCGTACTGGGTGGCGTAGGTGTGACAAAAGGTGAGGTAGTACTTAGCGAACCCGTCAGCAAGTACTGGCCGGCGCTTAACACGCCACAGTGGCATCACATTACGCTGTTGCAGCTGGCGACTTACACCGCGGGTGGTTTGCCATTACAGGTTCCGGATGCCGTTAGTGACGAGAATGGACTGGTGAGCTTCTATCGACAGTGGCAGCCGCAATCAGCCCCTGGCAAAATGCGGCAGTATGCCAACAGCAGCATCGGTCTGTTTGGTTTCCTGGCGGTAAAACCCAGTGGACTGTCATTTGAGCAGGCGATGCAACAACGTGTATTGACCCCGCTGAAACTCAATCATACTTATATCAATGTACCGGATTCGGCCCGTAATACTTATGCCTGGGGCTATCGCGAGGGTAAACCGGTACGTGTATCACCGGGAATGCTGGATGCAGAATCCTACGGGGTGAAATCTTCCATAAAAGATATGGCGCGCTGGATGCAGGTCAATATGGATCCACAGCAGGTCGCAGATAAAACGTTACAGCAAGCGTTGAACCTGGCACAAACGCGTTTTTATCGCACCGGTGCGTTATACCAGGGGCTGGGTTGGGAGATGCTGAACTGGCCAGATCAGGCCGCAATGGCAGTGAGAGGTGCAGATAATAAGATCGCGCTCGCGCCACAGCAGGTGCTGGATATGAAACCACATCCCCGAGTGAAGGCGTCATGGGTCCATAAGACGGGCGCTACGGGCGGGTTTGGTGCCTATGTCGCCTTTATCCCTGAAAAACAGGTCGGCATTGTCATGCTGGCAAATAAAAACTATCCAAACCCTGAGCGGATTAAAGCTGCTATGAGCATTTTAAAAGCATTGCAATAGTCGTGTGGTTCGCCGTTCGTGGTTTTGGATGATGCAGGCGGGGAGTACTGCAGAAAGACGCCCTCAGAGCGCGTTTTTGCAGACAACCGACTGAGGTCAAAATGTGATAAGTTAGCGCCATCAGGAATATTTTCATACAGTCTGACCAACGCATTCCCGGTGAGCTAAAAAACCAAAGTGAAGATGACGGCGTACTTATTTGAGAATAAGAAAAAAACCTATCTGGCGATTGCTTTAGTATTTTTTGTTCTGGGGCTATGGATTTTCTATATGCTCTGGGCTTCCCGGATTGGAATGCGAACCGTGCTAATGACCTCGGTTCCGGTGTGGCTGACCTGTATTACTGCCGGGTCGGTTCTGGGGCTTTGCATTGCAGGGCGGGTGACCTGGTCCCGACCTTCAGGAAAAAAACCAAAATATATCATAGAGTGTTTCTTCGGTGGGTTGTCCCTGGGTATTGTCACTCTGCTGAATGTTTACGATGTCTGTGTTTATCTGCTTCCCGGCCAGATAATCCACTATCAGTCTGAATATGAAATAAAGTTTCCGGGCCCTGCTGTTGGCAAGTATTCTCACTGCGAGGCCGGGTTATGGATTAAAGATATCCATACTCAGCGCTGGCTTGAGCTGTGCACAAACAGTCAGGAGTTATATCTTCAACGGAAGCCGGGTATGAACCGAGTACAGGTAACGGCACGCACAAACAGATTTGGCTCGTATATTATGGAATATCAGTTTGTCACTCTTTAACCCGATCGGCTGTCATCTTTTTTTCCCCTTTGTGGGCCTGCGGGAGCAGGCCGGCAAAGGATCAGTGTTTTTCTCCCAGCGGCATTACGCTGCGACCAAACTGTTCATTCAGCACTTCTCCCATGGCCAGATAGATAGCGCTGGCGCCACACAGCAGCCCTGTCCAGCCCGCAACATAAATGATGTTGTGACTATCCATCAGATGGCCAGTCGCCAGCAGGATGAACAGTACCGTCAGACTCAGGAAAACAAACTGAAGCGCGCGGCAGCCTGCCAGGGTGCCAAAGAACATGAACAGTGTGAATATGCCCCACAGGCCGAGGAATACGCCGAGAAAGTGTGCGTCTGCCGCCTCTGCCAGCCCCATTTTCGGCAACAGCAGGATCGTCACCAGCGTCAGCCAGAAGCATCCGTAAGAGGTAAACGCCGTTAAGCCGAAGGTATTCCCTTTTTTATATTCCAGCAGGCCAGCGGCGATTTGTGCAATGCCGCCGTAGAAAATGCCCATCGCCAGAATAATGCTGTCCATCGGGAATAAACCGATGTTGTGCAGATTCAATAGAATGGTGGTCATGCCAAAACCCATCAGGCCCAGCGGAGCCGGATTAGCGAACGTCGTGTTACCCATAATTCCCCAGAAGATCGTGATAACGTGCAGAAAAGGTCATCGCCCGCCAGCATATCCGGCGGGGCGCGAAATCATAATCAGCGCGCTTAACCGTGTCTTTGATCCCATCAGGGGGAAATGAAACATTTGCATGTATTTTCACTGTTCGCTCAGCGAGTAATTATTGTCAGGCAAGCAATATAGTTACAACATACAATCACTGTTTTCTAAAAACCGCTCGCCACCTTCCAGCTCGGGGAACCAATATAGATTAGCATTTGCCTGTATCAGCAAACAAAAAACACGCTTACAGAATGAAATGACGGATTCCACGCTGCCCGTAAAGCATGGCTCACCCGCAGGAAATCTGAATCATTGACCCGCATATTGCTTCCCGGTAGTGTTCACTGAATAAATCATTTTATTAAAATTATGACAAGTCACTCATATTTCAATTTAAAAGCCCCTACTACAATGACCATAAACGCAGCGGCGACCAGCGCGAATGCCACATAAAGATTCGTCAGATGAGCCACCCAGCCGATCAGCGCCGGGCCGCCCAGTACACCGAGATAACCCAGCGTCGCAACCATGGCAACGGAACGATGAACCGGCATCGCCTTTTCCTGCCCAGCCAGTGTGATCAGCACCGGGACAATATTGGCCGCACCGATCCCTACCAGAGCAAACCCGCACAATGCCAGCGTCCATCCGGGCAACAACACCGCCATCAGATAACCTGCAATGCCCAGAGCCCCACCAACAATCAACACGCGTTTACGCCCCAGCACCCGCACCACGGCATCACCCATAGCCCGCATCAGTGACATGGCGATGGCGAAAGCAGCGAATCCCCAGCCGGCATGTTCCAGCGCCATACCGCGATCCTGAGTGATGAAAATACCGCTCCAGTCGAGGATCGCGCCTTCAGCCATAAAGCAGATCATGGCCATGATGGCCATCAGCACCAGTCGGAAGTTCGGCCGGCTCGGGCTACCGGTTTCCTGCTGCTCTTCATCTCCGCCGGAAGGCAGTAATGCCGGAAATGAACAGGCGGTCACGATGACAATCAGCGCAATAGCCCAGAATGTGGTGACCTGCGGCGTGATCCCTGCACCAAGCATCAGCGCACCTCCACCGGCACCAACCAGCCCACCCACGCTCCACAGGCAGTGGAACCCCGACATCAGGGGTTTTTCCGCAGCCTGCTCCACCAGGGTACCCTGCACGTTCATCGCCACATCAGCCAGCCCAATCCCCATGCCAAAAATAAACAGGCTGATGGCCAATATGCGGATATCACTTAGCGTGGACAGCAGGGGCAACATCAGACAGTAGAGGATCACCGAGACAATAATGACGCGACGGCATCCCGCCAGACCGATTATTCTGCCTGACCCCAGCATGGCGACCAGCGATCCTCCCCCAAGACACAGCAACAGCAGTCCCAGCTGTCCGGCTTCAGCATGGGTACGCATCTGTGCATACGGTACCAGCGCGGCCCACAGGCCCATTGCCATCCCGGTGACAAAAAAAATTGCCCGTGTGGCGACGCGCCGTGCAGGACTTCCTGTGTGCAGAGGGAGATCGATCACTGACATGCGTTACCATCCATTTATAAAAAACTTATTAAAAGACTATTAATAACCGCAAAAAGTATAGGAGCTGGGTGACAGAGCTGTCAATCGGGAGAGAGAATGTTTAACACCAAACGTAAGGTATAACCGGGATTATGTGTTGAATAACCGATAGTGATTGTAGTTTTGCAGCGTCAGTTCAGCGATGCCTTGCAGATAGTCCTGTCGGATAGATGGCCGGTAAACCAGCACAGGCAGGTGTTTTGGCGGGATATGTTGCCGGCAGATCTGCAAAATATCGGGAAGATGCGTCTCGCTGAGACGGGGTCCTGACAGCGCCACCGTAACCGGATTAATCATTGCCGCCAGTGAGATAACAATGTTAGCCAGCTCCTCCGTCAGCGATAATACTTTGCCAGAAGCAAAAGGCAGATGGGAAACTTCCCCGGCGAAATTATTGGCCCCGATCAGCACCTGACCGTTGATCACCATGCCACAGCCAGTGCAGGGAACCTCCGGTTTATAGATATAGGCGACCGGAGCGCTGACATCAGGGCAGTTGCTGCGATAAAACCCCCATGCCGTAAAATTGATGTCATTGCCGACCTGAATAAAGCAACCTGTACGCTGGCCGACTGCCTGCTCAACCGACATACTGGTAAACAGAGAAATATCACATGAGGTCACTACGCCGTCGACAATCACCCCAGGTAAGCCGATGCCGATAGTCTGCACGTCAGGGTGTTCAGACAACAGGGTGGCGATATGTTGGTAAAACATGTCTGCCGTCAGAGGAAGGAAAGGAATTTCTCCCTCCTCCAGGATGCCGCCCGTGGCGGAACTCAATGACCACACCAGTTCCGCAGCATCATCGCTACCTGCCGCGTAGAGACTGAGAACGGAGAAAAAATCAGGATTGCAGGCGTAACGCTGTGCCGGGCGCCCACCGCGTGAAGCTTCATGCTCCAGAGCCAGCACTTCCCCGCTGGCAGAAAGCTCATTCAGAACGGCTCCACAGGTGGCCGCGCTCAGTCCGCTCTGTACGGCAACCTCCCCCTTGGTCGCCGAACCCAGCGATTTCAGGGTGCGGGTGACCAGCGCAATATTATTTTTGCGCATTTCACGCGTTGTACGGTTCAACGGACTGTTCATTGCATCTCATCGGCTGGCGGAAAACCGGGCTAATTTAGCATAAAAATAGCCCCCTTGTTTTCTTTAGGATCTGACGTACGTATCGGGATCGCCCCTGACATCGCTTCTCAATCACTCTTTCTAACGTGTCGTTTAATATTGGTTTAATTTTTAATTAATTTAAATAAAATAACAGATTGTTTCACTATTATTTTTTACCTATTATACCGCCTCAAGTTTAATTTAATTATAAACAAGGGATGTTTAATGAATCGTATTGTGAAATTATTTGTTGTAGGCGCTGTTTTGTCCACTCTGACTGCGTGCACCGGCCATATTGAGAACAAACAAAAAGACTGTAGTTATGATTATCTGTTCCATCCTTCTGTCTCCATTTCAAAATGGATTGGCGGTTGCGGACCAACAGACAAGTAACCTTTGAAGGCCGGGTGCACTTATCCGGCCATTTAAATCAATATGTTAAGTCATAACACTGTTTATCATGGAGGTATTTACCTTCCATATAGATATCAGTCAATAACAATATGACGGTTTTTTATCCACGCCAACGGATGCATCACATCAATAAATCCCTTTCTGCGCTTCTTCTCTAAAGATCAAATCACCATTATTCTTTTAAATAAAAAAATAAATCAATCACGCATGAGAAAACAGGTTTACTCAGAATAATGATTAATTGAACCACTAAAAAACAGTGAAAAAAAACGTATTATCACTACAGCAATCACCGATGATTAAGATATTACTGAAACACTCTGGCCGTCAGGAAGTCGACCAGGGCACGAATTTTTGGTGAGGCATGTCGGCTGGCAGGCCATAAAATATGGAAGGTCCCCCGCCACTCAATATAATCACTGAGTAACGGTACCAGACTACCGTCAGTCACCAGATGGCGGATGGCAAAATCAGGCAGGCAGGCTATTCCCAGACCACGCTGTGCAAAACAGACGCGCGTTTCGATATTATTGCAGACCATAGACGTGGGTATCGCCAGGTCGGTGGCGCCACGCAGCGGCCATTTTTCCAGTTTCCCACTGTGAGGAAAGCGATAGTGCAGACACTGATGGTTCAGCAGGTCGGCAGGCCGCTGCGGCGTTCCCTTTTCCGCGAGATAAGCCGGTGAGGCAACCAGCATCGCGCTGAAATATCCCAACCGCCTGGCGGATAAACGTGAGTCTGCGGGTTCACCGGTTCTGATCACCGCATCGAACCCGTCTTCAATCACATCCACTAACTGCTCGGTAAAATCCAGATCCAGCGCAATATCCGGGTACTGACGCATAAAATCACCCAGTACAGGCAGCATCAGCGAGCTGACCAGCGGCAGGCTGATACGTAACCTGCCGGAGGGTTTTCCGCTGGCATGGGACAGCTCCAGCTGTGCGGCTTCAACTTCAGCCAGAATCCGGCGGCAGCGCTCCAGAAACAGCGCACCTTCTGCAGTCAGCGTAATACTGCGGGTGCTGCGGTGAAACAGGCGGACCCCAAGCTTTTCCTCCAGCCGGGCGACATTTTTCCCCACCGCCGATGCTGACAGGCCCAGCTGACGCCCGGCACTGACAAAACTTCGGGTATCAGCGACCTGCACAAATACGTTAAACCCGCTCAGACTGTCCATCAGCACCCCATTAGAGAAAATTGTTCCGTAGTTAAGCGAACTATACCCTGGTTTTTCTTTAATTAGCGGTTGATTAAGGTATGGGGGTGATCCACCTACTGCTAACGGAACGTTTAATGAACACCCTTTTATCTTCTCTGGACACCCCCGGCAAACTGCCCGTATCTGCTCTGCTCGCCCTTGCCGTGGCGGGTTTTATTACCATCCTCACAGAGGCTCTTCCGGCCGGTATGCTGCCAGCGATTGCTGCCAGCCTGAAGATCTCGCAGTCCCTGGCCGGTCAGCTGGTGACCGTCTACGCCGTCGGTTCGCTGCTGGCAGCTATTCCTTTAACACTGGCCACACAGCGTCTGCGACGGCGGCCCCTGCTGTTGAGTGCCATTGCCGGCTTTGCCGTTGCCAATACTCTGACTGCGCTGTCTCATGACTACCTGTTGACGTTGGCAGCCCGTTTTATTGCTGGCATTTCGGCAGGCCTGCTCTGGGCATTAATTGCCGGTTACGCCGCCAGAATGGTACACAACTCTATGAAAGGTCGGGCAATTGCCCTGGCGATGGTGGGCACACCGCTGGCTCTGTCGCTGGGTATCCCACTGGGTACCTGGATCAGTCAGATTGTTGGCTGGCGCACCTGCTTCATGGCAATCAGCCTGCTAACACTGTTTCTGATCGGCTGGGTCATCACCAGCGTACCCGATTTCCCCGGACAGAACGTCAGGCAGCAGCGCCTGTTGCCGGTACTGTTGCTGCCCGGAGTCCGCCCGATACTGCTGGTCACGCTGATATTCGTACTGGCACACAATATTCTTTACACCTACATTTCACCCTTCCTGCATCGTGCGGGTATGGGCAACAATATCAGTACCATCCTGTTGATATTTGGCCTGACGTCACTGATGGGAATCGCGGCCGTCGGCACACGCGTCGATCGCAGACTGAGAGAATTATCGCTGGTGGCGACCGCGCTGTTTGCTCTGTCGGCGCTGGCGCTGATATGGAACCACCCGTTCATCATTTATGCTGCCACAGGGATCTGGGGACTGGCCTTCGGCGGCGCTCCAGCGCTGTTTCAGACCGCGCTGGCCAAAAGTAGCGGAGAGGCGGCTGACGTTGCTCAGTCCATGCTGGTGACGGCCTGGAACCTGGCCATTGCAGGAGGTGGTGTACTGGGGGCAGCGATACTTAACAGTGTCGGGCCAGCAGGTTTTCCCCCGGTGTTATTGCTCCTGCTGCTGCTATGCTGGACCATTATCCGGGGTGCGCACCAGCACGGATTCCCTGGCGCAGACCACCGTTAGTCAATCACCACAATGCCCAGCCGTTCAACCAGAAAACTCACTTGGGCACTGTCCAGTTTAACCCCCTCCAGATCGGTATTACGAAGATCGAGCTCGCTGGTGATAGAACGCGTCAGGTCGCAGTGGGTGAAGTCGGCCGAACGCCAGTCAAAGGCGCTGAACTCACCCCCGGAAAGGTCGGAACCGCTGAAGCTGGCGCCCAGCACGTTGGTCCCCACCCAGCGGTTCTCCCACAGCTCGCACTTCTCCAGTACCGCCTTGGAAAAATTGGCGTAGCTGAGGTTAGTTTTGGTGATAAACGCACTGCAGAACCAGCTTTTTGTGGTGATCATATTCATAAAGCTGGTCCCGCGAAAATCGGCACCCTGCGCCCGGCACTCACTGATTTCGATGCCAAGGGCCTGAGCCGAGCGGAACGTGTTCATAGACAGGTCACAATGTTTAAAACTCGCGTCTCTCAGCGTTGCGCGGCTGAAATTGCAGCCCTGTTCGCTTTCCCTGTCGTAGAACTGGCAGTGAATAAAGCGCGTGTCGGTGAGATCGACGCCGGAAAAATCACAGTTGATAAACTGTCCATTTTCAACAACGCTGCCGGTAAACTGGCTAGTGCTGAATGTTTTATTACGATAAACCGGTGACGTTGTCATGCTAAGGCTCCATGTATAACAGCGCGCGCTCATCGAGCTGCAGTTTTTCGCCAGGATAGCGATGTTCCAGCACGTGATAGGACTCTGCGGCAATGATACGCTCAATACTGTCGGAGAGCGCATTCAGGGCCAGCTGCATTTGCGGCAGGTAATTGTGGGTGTCGTACACCCTGTCAATTCCTTCCAGGGCGTGGTTCATAATCTTACGCGCAACGTCGTTTGGCGTATTGAGCGCGGCCAGCCGGGAGCGTGCGCTGCGCCGCAGATCGCGCGTGGTGAACGGCTCAATACCCAGCCCGCGGTCGGCACGTATCATACGTCGAAGCACCTGAGTAATTGCCCCGCGTGACAGCGGCTGTGACAACGTCACGGGTGACGGCACCAGCCAGGGAGATCCCGGCGGGCTGGACTTCATTAGTGCATCAATACAGGTGCGCATAAGGGGCGTCAGAGGCAAGACATGTTCACGCTGCGATTTGTTGCGCGTGCCCTGTCGCCAGAGTCCGGACGTCAGATTGAATTCCTCCTTGCGTGCCTGTACCACTTCATCAGGCCTGCGCGCGGTCAGCAGACAAAGGCGAAGCGCCCAGCGACACTGCTCAGAGAGGTCCCAGGCATCTAAACCGTGCCAGAATACCCACACTTCGGCATCACTTAACGTCCGGTTTCCCGGCGGAGCGCTTCTCCCCGCCACATCACGTTTTTTCATCGCACTGAGCGGCGAGTAGCCGATGTAGCCCTGCATCTCAGCCCAGGCAAAAAACTGCTTACAGAGCGCAAACACGCGGCGCGCTTCTTCTTTTTTACCTTCGGCAATCAGGATATTAAACAGGCGGTTAAGCTGGAGCCGGGTGACATCTGCCACGGGCCGCTGGCCCATTACCGGAAGCACATGGTTAAGCAGTGACGAAATAGCGATTTCGGGACGACGACGGGTCTGTATCAGGGAAAGCCTCACCCAGAGTTTCATGACCTGCAATACGGAACCTGCATCACCGCTGGTTTCCAGCTCAGCCAGTGAGGAGGCCCGCACGGCATTCAGCCAAAGCAGAACATGACGCCCAACATGAGGCGAGGCAATAATCTCAGGATTATGAGATTCAGACATCCTGTAATCCTGAGATTACAAAATCATAGGATTTTTTCATCTTGATTATCCCGCTGAGATAGAGAGGCTGTCGGTGGAAACCCTGATTTTAACGCGTTAAACCCTGTGACTCCAGACTTAATAGGTCTGGAGTCACGAAGAGTGCGTAGCGTTGCCTTTATTCCTGGTTCCGCGACAGAATTGACGAAAGCGTTAATGAGGTGAAAATTACTGCATTACGGACAACCTCAGGTCTGGTCACCAGATGCTGACTATGACGAACAGTATCGGGATGGAGCCCCTTCCAGCACAGTCAGTGGGGATAGCGCCACGATTGCGATCCCGGATTCGTCATTAACAGGCTGACAAAAATCGCAATCTTTTATCAAAGAAGAAAGCTTGCGGAATGAAATAGTTTCACCGGTATCTGCAATACTGCAGTATCACTCTGGAGCTGGACGGAAAGACTTTCAGGAAAAAAGCGAATACTCGTTATTATGGCTCCCTGTAGCAGCAAGCATTGTGATGATTTTAACCCAGAGCAACAGGCCACGGAGGTTAAAGATATTAGCCATCACCCGTCCAGGGTCCGTACTTTTCGCTACAAAGACGCTCGCCTGGTTTATACCTGCTGGAGAAAACCTACCCTGCAATGGGCGGATGGGACGGAGATATATTTAGCGAATAAGTATGTTGTAACTAAAAAGATGACTCCACTCCAGAGCAATAGTCCGTATGAAAAAGTCCCCCGCTACTATAGCAATCCGTGGGTAAAACAAGCTTTATAATCACAGGAGGAAGAGATGATGCTCTCCGCCAGGTCAGAAAAAGACCTGATAGAGAAATATGCACGGCGGTCTACGAATCAACCTGGTTGACGCAATATTTATCAACAGGAGGATGCGGTTAAATTCCTCATTCCCTGCAGTTCTCCCCCCTGATTTATCCTCATTCATTCAATATCGGCTCACCCGGCATAACTAAAACAAGATAAAAAAGGTGATTTATTATGCCAAAAACCCTGTAAAAACCATTAATTACAATACATTGAACACACCACCGCCTTCACGGTATATCAGGAAATACGTTGTTACTATCAGGGATTAAATGGCGTTGTTCTTCCTGCATCCTTACTGACCTTGTTAAGATTTATCCCATAAGTTGTAAATATAGTGACATTGCATCTTCTCGTCAGAGTACTAAAATGATATCCAGGTAACATTTAAACTAACATTTTTCTAATTTAGTGTTTTTTCACTCTTCATTTGTCTGTACACTGAGTCTCGTTATGTCGTTACTAATTTAAACCAACTCACAGGTTACGGATTCCGTTATGAGCGAAACGCTGAAAGTATTAAATAATATTCGCACCCTTCGTGCCCAGTCTCGTGAAGTGTCTTTAGCTGAACTGGAAGAGATGCTGGAGAAACTTGAAGCGGTAGTGAACGAAAGACGTGATTCAGAAGCGGCTATTGCTTCTGAGATTAAAGAGAAAGAAGAGAAGCTGGCTAAATATCGCCAGATGCTGCTGGAAGACGGTATCGATTTAAGCGAACTGACAGCTGCAGATAATTCCACCAGCAAAACACGTGCCAAGCGTGCTCCGCGTCCTGCCAAATATCAATATACTGATGAGAATGGCGAGCAGAAATCATGGACCGGCCAGGGTCGTACCCCGGCAATTATTAAACAGGCACTGGATGCCGGCAAAAAGCTTGAAGATTTCCTGATCAAGTAATTGCCAACCGGCCGCCTGCTGGGCGGCCGGATGATTTATTCCTCCTGTAACAGCGTCTGCTGATATAACCTGCTCAGTAATTCCACCAGCTTTTCTGCATGGTGCTTTTCCGTTTTCCATGAACTAACACTGATACGTAAAGCCACCTGTCCCTTCCACACGGTTCCGGCAAACCACGCTTCACCCGACGCCTGTAATGCCTCACGCACCCGCTGGGTATGTGCATCATCCTTAGTCCGAAACAAAACCTGATTAATCATTACCCGGTTCAGTACGTCGTACCCGGCTGTCTGTAATCCGGCACTGATATCACGAGCCAGCTCACAGTGGCGTTCTACCATTGCGGCGACACCGTCACGCCCGAGCGTGCGCAACGCCGCCCAGACCGGAATACCACGCGGACGGCGGGAGAATTCCAGGGTCAGATTTTTTTGTGCGTCCTGCGCCGCGACAGAATAGACCGCATCTGCATTCATCGCCGTGGCAAGCGCAGCGGGATGCCGGCAAATCGCCATCGCACAGTCATACGGCGTATTCAGCCATTTGTGTCCGTCGGTAGTCCAGCTGTCCGCCAGTTCGACCCCGGCCGTCAGACTTTTCAACCCCGAGGCACGCGCCCAGAGGCCAAACGCGCCATCCACATGTACCCATGCTCCGGCAGCGTTTGCCACTGGAATTATCGTCGCAAAATCATCAAATTCGCCGGTGTTCACTTCACCGGCCTGTAAACAGAGGATGGTACGTTCATCAAGAGGGGGCAGGCATGTTGCATCAATCTGTCCCCGATGATTAACCGGGACGACCTGCAAATGACGCAGCCCAAAGCCCAGCACGCGCAACGCTTTTTTTACGGTGATGTGTGTCAGTGCGGAAACCACCACGCTGATTTCCGGCGCACCGGTCAACCCCTCCTGGTCCACATCCCATCCCTGTCGCTGCAACAGCTCACGCCGCGCCGTCACCAGGCAACTCAGCGTACAAGCCGTGGCGCTGGTTCCAAACCCGACGGCACTTTCGCGCGGCAGATCGAGCACCTCCAGCAGCCAGCGCCCGGCAAGCTGCTCAAGCGTGGCGGATACCGGGGAGTTATCCCAGCCGGAGGCGCACTGATCCCAGGCAATCATCAGCCGTTCGGCCGCCGAAGCCACCGGTAGCGATGCGCCAATCACAAAACCAAAATAGTTTGGCCCGTTAGATGCCGTGGTGGCAGGCGAACCCGCCTCATCCAGCAACGCCAGTGTCTGCTCTGCCGGCAGCCCCTGTTGTGGAAAGTCTTCATCAAAGCGCGCCAGTCCGGCCAGCGCAGCGGCATCGGGAAAAACCCGGCGCGTAGCCAGTGAGGCACTGTAGTTCAGTGCGCGCGCATCGGCCGCCGTCAGCAGTTCAAATTCCGTCATGGCTTACCTCTTCTTGTTGAAAATTGTCCAGAAAATCAGCGCCAGCAGGCTGACGGCGGCACCTGACAGGCACACTGCCCCCCAGCCCCCCCAGGCAAATGCCTGGGTAGCAATCATTGCACCGGCACCGCTACCGACGGAATAAAACAGCATATAACCGGCAATCAGCCGGCCACCGGCATCCTCCTCGCTGGCGAAAATCAGGCTCTGGCTGATAACGTGCAGCGCCTGACCGGCCGCATCCAGCAGCAGGATCCCGGCAATCAGAAATACTAACGAACCGGCACCCAGCCAAAGCGGCAGCCAGCTCAGTAACAGCAACATCAGTGCCACTGCGCTGGTACGCTCTGCCAGCCCGCTGTCAGCCCAGCGCCCGGCGCGGCTGGCGATCAGCGCACTGAAGGCACCCACCAGCCCCAGCGCGCCAATCTGGCCGTGCGTCAGCTGCCACGGAGGGGAGCGTAGCAGCAGCACCAGCGCACTCCAGAAAATATTAAAACTGGCAAACATCAACAGCGCCAGCACCCCGCGCACCTGCAATACCCGGTTGGTTCGCAGCAGCTGCCACAGTGAATGTAACACCTGCGTCCAGCGTGCGGGCGCCGCACGCGGTAAATCAGGCAGCCGGTACCACAGGATTGCCGCCAGCACCGTCATCAGTAGCGCAGAACTGACGTAAACCCCACGCCAGCCAGTGATATCCGACACGCCACCGGCCACCGCCCGCGCCAGTAGCAGCCCGATCACCACCCCACCGGAAACGGTTCCCACCACTCGCCCGCGCATTTCAGGGCTGGAGGCGGTAGCTGCATAAGCGATCATCCCCTGGGTCATCGCTGTGCCGAACATCCCAATGAGTAACATCGCCAACAACAGCATCAATGAGCTGGACGTCACGCTGACCAGCAGCAATGCGACAATCAATCCGGCCAGCTGACAGCGCATCAGCCAGCGGCGGTTAACCACATCACCAAGTGGAACCAGCAGCAGCAGCGACAGCCCACAGCCGACCTGAGTAGCGAAAATGACCCCACCCACAGCAGCAGGACTGATTGAAAAAGCGATTGCCAGCGCATCCAGCAGCGGCTGTGCGTAGTAAACATTGGCCACGCTCAGTCCGCAGGCACAGGCAAACAACCCCACCTGCCAGGAGGTTAAACCCACACCTTCTGCTCTTTTTTCTGCCACGGTCGTCATTTCGCCTCCAGGTGGTTTCAAATTAAAACCATTTGCAGCCTGCCCGAAGTAGTTTTAAAATGCAACCACATTCATCACTGAGGATTGCACCATGACTGAACGCATGTCTCTGAGCCAGTCATCCTGCCCGGTAGCCCGCAGCGTTGATCTGATTGGCGATCGCTGGCTGTTGATGATTCTGCGCGATGCTTTTGACGGCATTCGCCGTTACAGCGAGTTTCAGCGCAGTCTCGGTGTGGCGCGTAATATTCTCGCCGATAGGTTGAAAAAACTGGTGGAGGCAGGATTATTGCAGGTACAACCTGCTTCAGATGGCTCAGCCTGGCAGGAGTATGTACTGACAGAGCGGGCTAACGATCTGTTTCCGCTGATGGTTTCCCTGCAGCAGTTTGGCGAGCAGTATCTGTTTTCCGCTGATGAAACCCACTCCGATCTACTGGAAATTACCAGCGGAAAACCGCTGGCACCACTGCGTGTTCGCAATCAGCAGGGAGATGTGATCACTCCGGAAAAAACTCGCGTGCAAAAAATCAGCTAATCATTATGCGTGAAGCCGCCCGATGCGCGTGAAGGTTAAATACATTCAGATAGCCGGATGATAGCCATTTCCGTCAGGCCACGGCGTCAGCAGGTCAAACCCTTCTGCCGTCACCGCAACGGTGTGTTCCCACTGAGCAGAGAGCGAACCGTCCTGCGTTACCACCGTCCAGTCGTCCGACAGCACGTCGGTATCATCCTTTCCGGCATTGATCATCGGCTCAATGGTAAAAATCATCCCCGGTCTGAGCCGCATCCCGGTGCCCGCTTTACCATAGTGCAGCACATCGGGTGTGTCGTGATAGACCCGACCAATCCCGTGACCGCAATAGTCTTTCACCACCGAGAACCCGGCCTTTTCCGCCACCTGCTGGATTGCCGCGCCCACGTCGCCCAGTCGCGCCCCCGGCCGCACGGCGCGGATCCCCGCCAGCATCGACAGATACGTAACGTCAACCAGGCGACGAGCCTGTGCCGAAGGTTCCCCGACGAAGTACATGCGGCTGGTATCGCCGAACCAGCCATCGTTGATCACCGCAACGTCGATATTGACGATGTCGCCGTCCTTCAGCGTTTTATTATCCGGGATTCCGTGGCAGACCACGTGATTAACCGAGGTACAGAGCGTCCGGGTATAGCCATGGTAGCCAATATTTGCCGGGATCACGCCTAACTCATGCACGATAAAATCATGGCAGCGGCGGTCCAGTTCATCGGTGGTTACACCGGGGCGCACAAAAGGGATAATCATTGCCAGGACCTGTGCTGCGGCATGACCCGCCGAGCGCGCGCGTTCGATTTCTTCCGCTGTGTGGAGAGTAACCATATTATTCAAACCGCCTTTTCGTTCAACAGATCGCCGCTCAGGATGCGGGTAATATCCATCCCCCCCTCCAGTTCGGTCAGCACCAGCGCTCTGGCCAACTGATGATGGGTAAGATTGGGATAAAGTTCGGCCAGCATGCCGATTTTCAGCCAGTGTTCTGCCTGCGAATTAATCGACCGACTCATCGACTGGCTGGCGATGCGCAGATTCTCATGCATCAGATCAGAAATTTTGACGATTCCCATACCACACCTATACGAAACATATATGTAACGTATACTGCCATGATTTTCAGGGGACGGCTACTGGGAAAGGAACAGGATCTGATCGAGGATACCTGTTAGTTTTATACAAGCTTTACCGGGAGGCGGTTATTTCGCGACAAATTGATCCTGGCGGGGCACTCCGGCAGAGGGAGATATCGGGTCTGCCACAGTAAGAAAACCCAGAACCAGAAACCTTTATGTTTAAGGGATTTAATGAATTACACAAAAAAATTTAATGCCGTATGCATTGAATGCATCGACGAAGATGATGTACTTACGCTGGCGGTGGGTGATGACAAGCACTGTCCTGAAAACTTCTTCATCATCAGCAAATTTGATGAAGAAAACCTGTCGACTGATGATTGCATTGGATTTCAGAGCGAGTCCACGCCCTTTGAAATTCCATCGGCCATAGAAAGTGTTGAACTCAGTTGTCGTGATCTGGTGATTACATTAAATGACGACGCAGCAAAAATAGCAGGATTTAAAAAAACCCAGGCCCTGTTAAATCAGGCAGAAGATATAAATAAAATTAAAGAGTATTTACAGGCTATTTTTGAAGACAGCCGTGCTCAGTGCATTCTGAAATAGAATTTTTCAGAATGAATATGACAGCCTGTTGCCAGGGACTGCCATGCCGGCATCCAGTGGCGACTGTCGATGAGCCTTTTTATTATCGAGTTCGGTGACCGCCTGAGTGACCGCCTTTGATAGGGTCATTAAGCATGTTCACAACGATCCTTTATATCCGTCTTTTACAACCACAGCCGCCCACGCCTGCCCGTGTTAAACCGCCACTTCACTGCACATTGGGAAGTGATGCTTGCTTCACATACTCAGACAATATTTTCGATGCTTCATCTATGCGGTCATGAGAGAGTTTGTAGAACACCCAGTTTTTTATCCGTTTCGACGTCACCAACCCGGTTTTTGAAAGATAGTGAAGATGGCCTGTAACTGTAGGCTGACTCAACCCGATTTTTTCGGTGATGAATCCTACACAAACACCATCCTCGACTAAGTCGCCATCCACCTGTTCAGGAAAATGTGACCTTGGGTCGGCAAGCCACCCCACAATCTTCAGCCTGTGTTCATTTCCAAGGGCCCGGAAAATTTCTGACATTAATGTCTTATGCTTGTTCATATAGCCAATCACCTATATAGTTATTTTAATATATAACTTATGGGAGATACTATGACAGACCACAACCAAAGGGCAATGGACAGTGTGACGCTGAGGGACATTTATACGGCTGCTCAGCGAATTAAGAATACGGTACGCAGAACGCCGCTGGAGCATTCTCAGGAACTGTCAGCTCTTGTGGGAGCGGAAGTCCGGCTCAAGATGGAGAGTCTCCAGCTGACCGGAAGCTTTAAGCTGAGAGGAGCCGCAAATCTTCTTGCCAGTCTGGACCCGTTGCAGCGTACCAGTGGCGTTATCGCCCCAACGGCTGGAAATCACGGGTTGGGACTTGCCTGTGCAGGGCAATCTGCAGGTGTACCCGTATCCATATACTTGCCGCAGTCAGCAGATCCAATGAAGGTCTCTTCTATGAAGGGATATGGTGCTCAGGTGACCTTTTTTGCAGATATTGAACACGCCAGACAGGCCGCCATTGTTGCTGCAGAAACGTCTGGCATGACTTTTGTTTCTGCCTACGATAATCCGCATATGATTGCAGGGGGAGGCACCGTCGGTCTTGAGATTATGGAAGACTGGACGGATGTTGAAGTTATTCTCGTAAATATTGGTGGCGGTGGGCTTACCTCCGGCATCGCAACGGCTGTCAAAGCCATAAACCCAGCTGTCGAAGTCTGGGCGATACAAAGTGAAGCCAGTCCAACGTTCGCCAGATGGAAAGAAGCAGGCGAGACTATGCCTGTGGAAATAACATCGTCGATTGCGGAGGGTATCAGTGGCTATATTGAACCAGAGGCGATGACCTGGCCGTTCGTTCGTGACCATGTTGATCGTGTTATCACTGTTACGGAAGCAGAAATCAAATCAGCGATGCTTTTAATGCTTAATCTGCATTGTCACGTTGTAGAACCCTCCGGGGTACCTGCTGTGGCAGGAGCTATTCGTTATAAAAAGGAACTCAGGGGACGCAGAATTGCCTGCGTGGTCAGCGGCAGAAACATATCCGGTTCCCGCTATCTCAGCTTGCTGAATGAAGCCGCAATCTGAGGGAACGCATCAGAAGCACGTTTTACTGTCAGCAGAGCGTGCTTCTGTCCTCAATGATGAACATAAGCAAGGGTACTTACTGAGATGGGGTCAGCCCATAAGGTTATTTTTGTGCCACTGGCAAACTTAATAAAAGGCATTATTCTGCTGCAACAGTCCCTTCGTGCTGGCAAATCCCAAAGTGTTTCTCTAAGGCTTCCCAACCTGCCACGGTGACTTTCAGCGATCTTGATTTACTCGACCGGGTCAGCCACTTTTTCGCTATAAAAGCCGCCAGCAGTGCCGATCCAAGCGGGCCTGCGAGGTGATATTGCCGTTCGGTCCAGTCGAGGCATAGAGGATTATTTCCCGCATGATCTGCGCTGATTTCCACACCTTGCTGTTCAAACCAGCGATACCCCTGAACAGTTAGCACACAGTATTGACCCTCTCCCATGGCAATCAGATCGCGCTTAAGCATCTGCTGCATAATTACTACGCCAATTTGACCGGCTAAATGATCGTAACAACAGCGAGCAAAACGCAGCTCCTTAGCGGAGCGATTTGGTGTAGTTTGCCACTGTGAAGTGACAGGTCCAACCGAGGCCAGACTTTCTAAGAGTTGGGAGATATGTGGCCCGGCCAGGCGATAATAACGATAGCGCCCGACAGAATTCACAACGATCAGCCCGCCTTCGCGCAGTTTTGCAAGATGAAAACTGGCGGTCTGTGCTGTAATTCCGGCGGCCTCTGCCAGAGCACTGGCCGAGAGGGCATCGCCTCCAGAAAGGTGAATGAGCATTATCGCACGCACCGGCTCAGCGATGAGATGGGCCACGACTGAAATGTGAAACTGATTCATTCTGCCGCCGTTAAAAGAGAAATAGGCGTCCTGCGGTGAAAGGACACTTCGATACAGCTCGAATCATTATTTACTGGCCGAAGAGTATAGTCAATTTATCTCATCTATAGTCAATAGCCTCTGCCAATGAATAATACCTCTTCAACTCAAAAATGGTTGCTAGCTGCCACAAGTATCAGTTACATCATCGTGATTATGGATACCTCGATTGTGAACGTGGCACTTGCTCCGCTGGCAGCAACGCTGCACTCATCCATAACCGGACTTCAATGGGTCGTCAGTGCCTACACTGTTACTTTCGCCAGCCTGCTGCTCAGCGGTGGGGCTTTGGGCGATAAACTAGGTGCAAAAAAAGTTTATCTCACCGGTCTTGTGTTATTTGCATTGGCTTCGGCCGGATGTGGCCTTTCACAAACATTATCCACGCTGGTTATCTCAAGAATATTGCAGGGTATTGGCGCAGCCTTACTGGTCCCCGCCTCTCTGGCTTTAATAAACAGTGAGTTTCCGCAATCTCAACAGCGCGCTAAAGCCATCGGTGTCTGGGCTGGGTGCGGTGGAATTGCCATGGCTGCCGGCCCGTTATTTGGCGGTTTACTAATCCATCTATCAGGCTGGCGAAGTATTTTCCTGGTCAATGTCCCCATTGCACTCCTTGGGGTCATGCTGGCAGCGCGTATCCCTGTAATAAAAAAAACTGCCGATGTGGGGCCGATAGATTTTTCAGGGCAGTTAATGGCCATCATCGCGCTGGGATTATCTGTTGCCGTGCTGATTGAAGGTCTCCATCGAGGATGGCATGACCCTTGGATTTGCGGTGGAATACTGGTGGCAGCCCTTGCATGGTTTTTTTTCATTTTTACCGAGCGCACAATCAGTCAACCGATGCTGCCGATGAAGCTCTTTCGCATTGCAGATTTTTCCGCCTCGGTTATCGTCTCACTTGTTTCAGGATTAGTGTTTTATGGCCTGTTTTTTTTGCTCAGCCTGTACTTCGAGACTGAGCGCGGCTGGTCATCGCTGGATACGGGTCTCGCCTTTCTTCCCTTGACCGTACTGGTCACGATGGGCAGTTTTAGCGCTGGAAAACTTAACCGTCGGTTTGGCCCACTGGTGCTGATAGCCGGCTGTTGCGGGCTGTATGCTGCCGGATTCGCAGGCTTAATTTTAGCCGGAGACAATGCACCCTACTGGCGGATTGCGCTCTGCTTCCCTGCCCTCGGTCTTGCCGCGGGGATTATAACACCGGTCGCCACGGCGACGGTTATGGGCTCGATAGTCAAAGAACAGGCAGGAATTGCCGCCGGGGTACTCAACGCCAGCCGACAAATGGGCTCAGTGCTGGGCGTCGCAATCTTTGGCGGATTGCTAAACGCTGTAAAACCTCTCGCGGCCGGTATCTATTTTGCCGCCTGCCTCGCCATTGCCCTGTCACTGCTCGGCGGCCTGTTATGGGTTACCATCCTTAGCAGGGGGTCAGCAAATAAGAAACACACCCCGTGAAAGTATGCACAGATGGCTTATGATCCCATCTATTAAGGGCGGTTCTTGTTAGTGATTCGCGATCGCTACTGGTCGGAGTCGAAGGCATCCAGGACCCTCAGTAGAAAACACTTTCTGACCCGCCAGTTTTAGGAAACGAAGGGTCCAGCGAACTGAGCTCCATTCAGCCTGGCCAGTGCTGGCATGGCGGAAAAGACAAATTTGTCTTTTTTGGGTATCAAGCGTGACGCCATTTTTGAGCTGTAGACATTCTGTACGTGTAGTCACACACATAACTGGCGTGGGAGAGACGGTAAGACCCGCCTCCCTTCCGTACCCCTAACTTATGGCCATTTCCACATCACGACCCGAGACCTATCTCAACAGCATGTCTTTGCCCGTCATCAATCAGCGGAATGGTGTTTCCCGCATGCAACACGCCATTCAGCGTAATCTCATACTCCCCATCGCTACGCGCGGCGTTAATATGATAGTGGCTCTCCCCATGCCGGTAAACGAGGCTTACTGAAAGCCATGCATCAGGCAGTAATGGACGAACCGTTAACCCGTTCCCATGTCGCTGAACACCCAGCAATGTTTCGAGAACTAAACGATATGCCCACCCTGCCGATCCCGTGTACCAGCTCCAGCCCCCCCGGCCAATGTGAGGATCAACGCTGTAAATGTCTGCCGTCATCACGTACGGTTCAACCTTATAGCGCTCCATGTCCTCTGGCATGCGCCCGTGATTAACCGGGTTGATGAGAGACCAGAGCTGCCAGGCACGTTCAACGTTACCATTGCGGGCAAATGCCATGACTGCCCAGATAGCCCCGTGAGTATACTGTCCTCCATTTTCACGTACGCCCGGCAGGTAGCCCTGTATATAACCGGGATTTGGCCCGTTGCCGTCAAATGGCGGAGCGAGCAGTTTTATCAGTCCGGCCTCGTTATCAACCAGCCGCTCATCCAGCATCTTCATGGCCTGTGTGCAACGTTCCACGGACCCAGCGCCGGATAAGACTGCCCAGCTCTGTACAATGGCATCTATCTGGCATTCTTTTGCGACCTGCGATCCCAGCGCTTCACCGCTGTCAAAATATCCCCGGCGATACCATGCTCCGTCCCAGGCTGAAGACTCAATATTGACCTGCAGCTTTGCTGCCTCTTTGCGGCAAAGTATGGCCGTGTCGTTGTCGTGGATCTGATCCGCAAGATGCGCAAACTTCTGTAATACTTCATAAAGGAAGAAGCCCAACCAGACACTTTCGCCCTTACCTTCCAGTCCGACGAGGTTCATCCCATCATTCCAGTCACCTGCGCCCATTAGCGGGATCCCGTGCTGACCAAAACGCAGGCCATGGCGGATGGCTTTTATTCCGTGCTGCCACAGTGTGTCTTCATGGGTACTGATACGAGGCTGTTCGTATACTGACTCTTCGCCGGGCTGTAATATACGTCCCTCAAGGTAGGGCAGACGATGCTCGAGGATGCTGAAGTCACCTGTCGTTTCAACGTAATGGCACATGGACAGAGGTAACCACAGGTAATCATCCGAGCAGCGGGTTCGAACGCCATGGCCTGTCGGAGGATGCCACCAGTGCTGAACGTCTCCCTCGATAAACTGGCGTGATGCGCACAGCAGTATCTGCGCATGAAGACGCTCAGGCGCAGCATGACTGAGAGCCAGTGTATCCTGGAGCTGGTCGCGAAAACCGAATGCACCGCCAGACTGATAGTAACCGCTGCGGG
The DNA here is from genome assembly GCF_039675725.1 of Erwinia sp. Eh17-17. Taxonomy (NCBI): domain Bacteria; kingdom Pseudomonadati; phylum Pseudomonadota; class Gammaproteobacteria; order Enterobacterales; family Erwiniaceae; genus Erwinia; species Erwinia sp. Eh17-17. The sequence goes on from NZ_JBDFQT010000011.1 coordinate 82,190, forward strand.
CCATCAGGCGGCATGCAATGGTCTGATACAACAGCCATCCATTGCTCAGTAAATTGACAGCCGGATCGGGAGTGGCTATGACCGTCTGATCGAGAATGCGATGCCAGTAGTCGTGCACCTTTGCCTGCTCATTCCGGGCGGCATCTTCGCTGAGATACTGGTTTATGATTGATTCCGCATCCTGCGGGTTCTGCCCTATGCCGAGTACAAAGACAAACGTCCGCTGATCGCCATCTATCAGCGTGGTTGCAGACTGAACCGCGGCGCACGGATCTAATCCTGCGCCGGTGTTGTCCGACAGTGTTCGCATTTTCAAGCCCGCAGGGGAACGCGGTGAGCCGTTGCGCCCCAGAAACTCACGGCGATCGCCGGTCACAGAGCAGTGCACGCCCGTCACCGCGAAGAAGGCCGTCCTTTCCGAACCATTGCTGCTGTAGAAGTTGTTTGCCAGCACGCCACAGCCTCGCCCTGTGGCCGACTTGCATGTCTCAACATGCATTGCTGATTTGCTGCGCGATTCACCCAGCGTCCATTCCACATACCCGGTAACGGACAATTTTCTCGTGCGGCCCGAAGAGTTACTGAGTACCAGTATCGCAATTTTTACCGGGGCATCTGCTGCCACCAGTACTGTCAGCTCAGTATCAATCCCGGTTTCACGGTGCGTGAAAACGCTGTAGCCAAAGCCGTGACGTGTAAGATAGTGTCCGCTACCGCTAACGGGTAACGTCGTCGGGGACCACACAGCCCCGCTTTCTTCATCCCGCACATAGTACGCCTCACCCGATCGATCGCTGACAGGATCATTTTCCCACGGCGTGAGCCGATATTCATGCGCGTTCTCATACCATGTATACGCCTGACCCGCTTCAGAAATGACGGTACCAAAACCCTCATTGGCCAGCACGTTAGACCAGGGCGCGCGGGTTTTGTTTTTTTCATTCAGCAGTATCTGATACTCCCGCCCATCTTCGGAAAAACCACCAATACCATTGAAAAACAAAAGGTTTAGAGTATCAGGTTCCCACAATGTGTGTTGATTGACCGGAACAGTTGCACCAGGAATAAAAGGCAGCCCTAAGGGATCAGTCGGCTTAAGCCGCTGATTAAGCTGTTCCTCCAGTTCACCAGCACGGTCATCAAGCATGACCTGAGCCACACTGAGCAGCAGAATCCTTTCCTCCTCCAACATATGTGCCCCGTTGCGTACAAAAATCCCGCCATGTCTGTCCATCTGGCTGGCTTCGTTACTGCTCATGATAAGTTCTACAATCTGATTCTGCAGCGCCTGCTGGTAGCCGTCAGAACTGTCGTTAAGGATAACGAGATCCACTGCCAGACCTTTCAGTCGCCAGTAGTGGTGCGCCTGAATAACCCGGGTAACCAGCAGAATGCTTTCATCTCGCGTAACGTTAAGGACAACTATCGGAAGATCCCCTGAAACAGACCATCCCCACAGTCCTGATTGCCCCTTGCGATTTTTGCTGAGTATTTTAGGGCCGGCACGCATTTCAGGGCAGGGAAACAGCACCGCGCTGGCGAGCCGATTAAAGAGTGTGGCGTCATCCTGGTTGGCATTGATCTGTCTCAGAACAACCTGGCTGTGTGACCACGCCAGTTCAAATACGCGGTCGGCGATGGGATGATCGTGATACTTCTCGACCAGGGCGTGGCTTCTCTGGCGGCTTTCGGTCACCCCGTAAATAATATCAACCGTTACGGGCATGCCGGGCTGCAAAATGACGGTGCGCCGGATGGCCAGAATGGGATCCAGTACCGACCCGTCACTGTTGCTCAGTGAACCACTCTGTTCTGCCGAAGCTGCGTTGGACGGTGTTCTTCCACGGCCAAGGAATTTAGCCCGGTCGGTTTCGAAAGAGGTCCCGGCCTCGGTCTGCCCGTGTATGATCACGGCATGCAGCATCCACGGACAGCGCTCATCTGGTGAGCGCGGGCGACGGTGGCACAGGATGGCATGCTGCTCAGGAACCCGCTCGGTCTGAATAAACAAATTACTAAATGCAGGATGCGCCAGGTCGCTCTCGATAGGGGCGAGGACCACTTCCGCGTAGGTAGTGAGCTCAATAGTGCGTGCCTGCTTTCCGCGGTGTAACAACGTGACGCGACGAAGCTCAATGTCATCTTCCGGTGAAACCACAATCTGGGTTTTAACACTGATGGTTCCCGCGAGAAGCCTGAACTCTGCTCCGGCATCGTTGAATACCGCGCTGTAGTGGCTTACTGATCCCCCCTTAGGTTGCCAGGTATTGCTCCAGACCTCACCCGTACAAGGATCGCTGATATAGCAAAACGAGCCCCAGCTATCGCAGGTGGCATCACTGCGCCAGCGGGTTAAGGCTAAATCATTCCAGCTGCTGTATCCCCCGCCAGACTGGGTGATCATCAGGTGATAACTGGAATTAGACAGTAACTGAACTTCCGGGATGATGCTGTCCACGCCGTTAAATTCCCGCGTTTCGTATAAGGCGGGTTTCAGCACCCCTTCGTTATACTCGAAATGACGTCGCGGGCTGTATAACTCAACGGCATCAGGAACACGCTCCTGCAACAGCAGGCGGGCCGACTGAAAGGACGGGCTGGTCATAAACCGGTCTACCATGGCAGAGCCTAGCAGCACGTGAGAAAGCGCCTGAAATGCCATGCCCTGATGGTGCGCCATCCATGAACGCACCAACGCGAATGTCTGGCCGCTGGCAAGACGTGATGGTGTATAGTCCAGCGCTTCATAAAAACCGTACTCCCCCCGAGCACCCTGCATTTCCAGTGTTTGCAGATTTTCGCAGGCCTCAAGAGGTGAAACGACCAACGCCAGCATCGTGGCATAGGGCGCAATGACCATGTCATCCGCAAGCCCCCTGCGCAAGCCCAGTCCCGGAACGCCAAAGGCGTGGTACTGGTAGTTCTGTAGCGCATCAAAGGAGTAATAACCCGATTCAGAAATTCCCCACGGCACGCCACGCTCTTTACCCCAGTCTATCTGGCGTTTTACCGCTGAATGGCTCATCTCTTCCAGTAAACTTCCGGGATAGGTTGGCATGACCAGATTGGGCATCAGATATTCAAACATTGAGCCACTCCACGACATCAGTGCCGTTTCGTTATCAATGGTGGTAAACAGACGGCCCAGCGCGAACCAGCTTTTCAGCGGCAGCTGGTTGGTGGCAATAGCAAGGAAGCTGGTCAGGCGGATTTCAGAGGGCAGCAGGTCATAATGACTGCTATCAAGTTTATCACTATCGCAGTTATAACCCACGCTGAGAAGATGGGTGGATTTATTGTAGAGAAAAACGAAATCCATTCGCGCATGTTCGCTCAGACGGAGTTCGAGTCCGGCAATAATTTTCAGGCGTCTGCGTGCATGGCGGATGGCCGTCTCCGGGGGCATGGTCTCGTCGGTATGTTTTGCATGCGCAAGCCAGGACAACGTGGGGAGTGCGTCACTGTCCCAGGTGGCCGGAAGCCAGCTGAGAAAATGCGTCCACTCGTGGCAGATCAGCACTAACTGGTTATGGAGGTGGCCGAGCCAGCGGCGGACGGGTGAATCTTCAGCGCTGCAAAGGGCGTAAAGACGATGGCACTGCGTCCGCATGAGCTTCAACTCAGTTAAAAGTAATGACGGATGCAGGGCGGCCGCGGTTCGGCAGTGATTATGCAGAAGACGAAGAGGCGTTGGTGCATGCTGTCCCCACAATTTAACGAGGATCCGCAGCGTATCGTCCAGTCCCGACAGTAACCGGGTGCAGTTACAGATCGGCTGGTCAGACAATGCTTTTAAACCTGCGCTGAGGGTTAGCAAATGTCCGGCCATATTACCGCTGTCAACGCTTGAGATATAACGGGGGGTAAGCGGCTCCAGCGTCCGGGTGTCATACCAGTTGTAAAGATGCCCCCGGTAATGCTCCATTTTATCCATGGTATCAAGCGTCAGGGTAATGCGTCGCAGCATATTCCCCTGAGGTATATAGCCAAAGTCACAGGCGGTGAGGGTCGCCATTAGCGACAGACCTATATTGGTTGGCGACGTACGGTGGGCAATGACAGGACGCGGAATTTCCTGATAATTATCCGGCGGCAGCCAGTTTTCTTTATCCGTAACAAAGGTGTCAAAGAATGCCCAGATCTCCCGACTGCTCTGACGCAACAGCCGTTTGTGTTCTGCATTAAAGGTGATTATCCGGCGCGCAGGCTCACGACTCATCCAGCTTAATAACAGCGGGGCAAGCGACCAGAGCACACCGATTTTTAGCGCAATAAGCAGCAGCCCGGAGGAAAAAAAATACGTGAGAAGGATAAGTGCCATTCCGGCTGCAACGTTGAACCACATTGCCCGATAAAAGCGCCCGGGTGAGCGTTTTGCAGACTCTGTGTTCTGGTCAAAACTGGCCCACTGGCTGAGGTTGTTATGGCTTATCCCCAGCCGCCACAGCGTGACGGCAATAGCGTGGAGTGAGTAACCCGCCTCATGCGGAAGGGTGAGGAATCCGAGGCTGATGCGCAACAGGCGTTTCAGCCCGCCGGAAGACACCAGAATCAGATGCTGAAAAAAGGGCCGGCGTGCCGGCTTGCTGATGAGATTGTGGGCCAGGCCCAGCGCGGTAGGAAGTAATAATACCGCGGCCAGAACACCTGCCCAGTATAACGGGTTGGGAACCAGTAAAATGGCACAAAACACCAGAGCCAGTAATGACGGGGCCACCAGACTGCGACGCAAATTATCCAGAAGTTTCCAGCGCGAAAGTATACTCAGCGCATTTCTGTCATGAGTTCCATCTGCTTTTCTGACGTTCAGTCTGAGCCAGTTAAGAAGCTGCCAGTCACCGCGGATCCAGCGTGTTCGCCTTGCCACGTCGGTAAGGTAGTTGTCAGGATACTGCTCATAAAGCAGGACCTCACTGAGCAATCCTGAACGGGCATAACACCCCTCCAGCAAATCATGGCTGAGAACGAGATTTTCAGGGCAGGTGTTGCGGGTGGCGCGCACAAACGTGTCGACCTCGTATATGCCTTTTCCGACAAAAGAACCTTCCCCAAACAGATCCTGATAAATGTCAGACGACATCATGGAATAAGGATCGTTACCGGGCACGCTGCTGCACATCGCCGCATAGCGCCCCTGCCCGTGACGCGGGATTTCTTCCGCCAGCCCGGGTTGCAAAATACCGTAGCCTGACACGACGCGTTGTCTGTCGGGGCAGTAAACCGGATGATTAAGTGGATGCGCCATGGTCGCCACCAGTTTATGGGCGGTATCCCGTGGCAGAACGGTATCGCTGTCCAGCGTGATGATGTACTTAATCCCTGCGGGAGGAACGACCGCCCTGTGCTGCACGTCGTAAAACGGTTCAGCGGCGCCCCTCAGCCAGCTGTTGAGCCTCGACAGTTTGCCGCGTTTACGCTCGTAACCCATCCACACTTTTTCCTGTTCATTCCACTTAGCAGAACGGTGAAGCAGAAAAAAAAGTGGCCGCGAAGCAGAAGCATATTGCCGGTTCAAGCGTTGCACTTGCTCTTCAGCCCTGGACATAAGCGCATCATTTCCCGGTGCAGTTTCTTCTGGAGAATCAGCAAAATCAGTCAGTAATGCAAAGTACAAATTAGCCGTGTTGTTGCCGAGATGACAGACTTCCAGGCTATTGAGCAGCCTGTCTGTACTCTCCCCACTGGTGAGCAGGCAGGGGATAACGACCATCGTCGCAGATTCAGCGGGAATGCCGCCCGAAAAATCCATGCGCGGCAGGGGAAGAGGTGAACGGAATCGGGTCGTCATCTCGTTAAGCAGGTTGACGGCTAACTGGCTTAGCACGACCACAAGCGGCAACGACAGGAAGATCATCGGCCAGGTCATGCCCTGTTCGTGAGTACGGAACAGGACATCGGCGGTGAAAGCCACCGTCAGGAGACCGAGACTGCCTAACCAGGAGAGGAGCGGAGTTTGATTGAAACTGTGGCGTAACCGGACAACCCGCGATGTATTTATCACCAGATGCTGCTCAAGCTGCGGGCGACCGTCTCCGATTAAGTAATACCCCACATGACGCTGTATTTCCTGGAGGTCTGGCGCCTGCGCCATATTTAAAATGCATAGGGCAACCCCGGCTTCGCTGTAGCTGCTCTGTCGGGCAAGCATCTCAATAACATGACGATAGTGGTCGCGGGTATCAAAATGCATTGCCGGATAAATTCCGGAGGGGTCTTTTCGCAGTGTCTGTTCAGCCACGCTCATGTCTTCGGCAAAATCTGCCCAGTTAGTTTCACCTAACAGACGCAGGCCGGTGATGCTGTTACTGACGGAAAGGTGACTTGAGGCCAGTTGCTGATTGAAACGATGAATAACCTGTTCCGTGGTGATGCCTTTTTCTGCCAGACGCTGTTCAACCCAGGTCAGGGGTAATGAGAGCATTTTACCCCGGTCCTGCAGGCGGCGAACCATTTCTGCCACAAACGCACTGCTTAACGGTGGACGTGAACGCGCCATTTCGGCGGTAACCATAATCAAATCCGCCGGCTTGTTTTCAGCACAGTCAGAAATGCGCTTGACCCACATGTCAGCCAGATTACGTTCTTTTTGCGCCTCAGCCACGCAGATGCTGACACGACGCAAATTTTCAATGAGGGCCAGACGTAGCATCCCCGGCAGCGCCCAAAGTTCGCCCAGCGTTAATGGTGTGACCTTTTGATAGGACTGAATATAGTGGGTAAGGCTTGTGGGATCCCATCGCCCATCTGCATGCGCGACAGCTTCAGAAGCGATGTCGTAAATACGAGGGCAGTTATGCGGAGAAGCCAGCGGGGGAAGCCCTTTACCAAAATTTTTCGGCAGATGATGACGAACCACGCGTATCTGCTCTTCGATAAGATAATAGTTATCCAGCAACCATTCACCGGCAGGCGTCATGGCAGCTTTGTCACCTGCATTTAACAAATAACAGTTACTGGTGATAACCGATTCATTATCTTCCAGCCGTTTAAGTAAATAATAAGGTAGCTTTTTACTGGATAATTTATGGGAATGTGCGAGTTTTTGACCATAGCGTTCCATCTGTTCAGCTGAAAACAGCTCAGCTTTGATAGGAATACCGTCCGGAGAGTCAGTATCAGACCCGCAGATTATTTCCGGTGGTTTTTTAAGTGACTTACGTGCAGTAACCCACTTTTTAATGTTTATTTTCATGGAGTTGCTCATCAGGCGATGTAAACGCTCAGGAGCAGTTGTTCAATCAGATCAGAAACGTTCTCTCAGGATGGGGTGTCAGGCATCAGGGATTTAACAGCTGCAGAAATTATCGTTAAATTATAGGTCGCTTATACCCGTTTGTCTGGCGGGCTCGTCAACTGTGCGTGCAGTGAAAAATAATTAATCTGGAACAACAAAGAGTGATTTACACTTTGGACAGATCAATGCCTGCCCCTGACGAATTTTACTGGCAGGCTGTGAAGATTTTTCTCCACAAATCGGGCAAGTGACTTTATCGTTCAGTGCATTTGCAAAGCGCTTTATTACGGACTCCAGGAAAGACATAATAATCGGCCTGTCAGGAAATGAAGCTCATCGTAACATGTACTGAAAAAATGACGCACAGTTATCCTTGTGCCGCTATCGATGCCGCCACCAGTTATGGCTTTGCCATTTTTTCTGCCCCATTTTGATAATTAACAGCGTGAATTCATATTTAGCCTCCATTTTATTTTCGGATAATAATGTTTAAACCACACCGATCATAAGAATAAACCTCTGCTACCGTTAGCTTTACGGATGACAATAAAAAATGCACTTTCCACTGAGGACCATGCCTGTTAAATCAAATAACATTACGCCTCCCTGGTCTGTTTATAAAAAATATTCTGTTAATTGATAGGGTTAAAAAACGCTGTTAAATGAATTTCTGTAACTCTCTGATGAAAAGTGAAAATGTTGCGGGGCCAGCTCCTGTCCCGACAGGCCTGCCGCCTGCTGCACGATATGCTCAGGCAACGGCACGCAGAAGGAAAGATTCACGAGAAGCCTCGCATCATAAATGTCCCGGTAATCCTTCACAAAAATTCGTTGATTTTCAGAGCCACTATTTTAAGAGAACAGATATTTAAGTGTTTAAGTTAAAATTATTCAGATCCACTGATTCCTGAAGGTTTAAATAATTCACTTAACCGGGGGATAAGACTGTCGCTGTCACGCAGACAGGATCCATTATTTACACTTACATTATCTCGTTTTCAGAGGTAAAAATAATATATTAATTTCATTTTTTTATTTAATTGATTGTAATCATAGGCTTGTAAAACAGGTTGATTATTACTAAAAATGGGCTACAATCACTTGCCGGCCAGATAAGTGCCTTTCCTTTTTAATGGGGAACGATCTCATCAAAACAGCACCCTCTCAGACTGGCTAAAAGCTATCTTCACCTGAATTCATTAACATCACGCTGGGTATATTTTTTAATTTAAAAAAATAAAGATCTTATTTAAAATACATACAGCAACATTTTATCTTAATATGACATTTAAGGTCGATATTTTAATGTAGCAGTAATGGCGCTACGTTCCGCCCATGATTTTTACAGATGGGGATATCATAGTCTGATTTTAATTCCTGACATTTCATTAATCCGTGCAATGCAATATTGATTTATTTTTTACAGCAAAGAAAGTTAATGTTTAAAGACCGCCTGTAAAACTTATCGTTATTTTCGATGGTAATTTAAAAAATTAAAGGGGCGAAATGGAAAAGATAAATCTATATAGAAAACTCGACAGATGGTCTGGAATAAAATTTGACCACGTCAAGGTAATAAAAAAAAGTAATATTGACATAAAGAATGAAGGCGGTGATTTATATGCTTGTGATATAAGTGAAACCCGTGCCCAGCTTTTCATCTGCCATCTTTCTTCAGATACAAATCCGGACGACGTTGTAGCTATGTACAATAACTGGGTTAAGGAATATAGCAAAAAAATTAAGCCTCATAGAAACCTGCCTGAAAGCAAAAAGTAAGCGTAACTGAGGCCGTCATTAAAATTTTTTTCATTGCCTGTTTTTGATATTTTCACTCCAGTAACGGAGACAGGCAAATGATGGAAGAAAAGAAACTCAAAGCGGTAACAGAGTGGCAAAACCCACCTCTGCCTTCACTGTACCCCATTGTTTATATTGATGTTATCGTGGTGTGATCGCCTCACGGCGGCAGCGGGATTAACAAAGCAGTATTCCTGGCGCCGGGCATTAATACCGAAGTCCAGAAAGAACTGTTGGGCATGAGGCTGGCAGAAAACGAGGGGGAAAGTTCTGGTTCAGTGTGCTGACAGCGCTTTATCAGGTCGCTGAACAGCGTTATCAGTGCAGCCATCAAAAGCGAAAGGTGTTCCCAACAAATTATCCGGTGCGAAAAGTTATTTATCTGGCCGATGAGACTTTTTATTATCGAGTTTGGTGGCCGCCTGAGCGATCGCCTTTAATACGGTGGCAGTGACACAGAATTATTTACAGGGTCGCCCCCCCTCTGACCGTGGTGATCTAAATGCCCCTATCCCCTGCAAATTATCTTTCACGCCAACAAATGCCTTCCATCATACGACAGATATCCAGCATTTATTTGCTGATATCGATTCCGGCCTGCTACATTTCTGTTTCTTCTTTTCACACTGTTAGCCTTGTATATTCATAGTCGTTTCCCTGTTCCCCTGTGTGTATGACTTACCGGGCGGGACAGGTGACCACCTGTAAAACACGGCAGACTGACAAAGACGGTAAAACACGTTTCGCTAACAACAGTAAAAAGACCGTTCCGGCCCTAAAAGCGGCATAATACTGAAATGACAGTATAAAAGCTGATGTACCACACAGGAGAAGTTCTCAGTGATTGATGATTCCGCACGACGCTGGTTGCTCGCGCTTTCAGCACCGATGGTGGCGATAAATGCCGGGCCGGGTGCGGCCTACGACTGCGATCAGTTTTATCCCTTTGATACCCGCGTTGATTTGAAGGGTAGCTGGGGCATTGATTCACGCGAACAGCTGTTTGAGATGATTCTTAGAATGGTCGACAACGGCCATGCGGAGGATCTGGCCCATTATTTCAGACTGTGGCACCGACTAAGCCTGACAGAGTGGCAGGATTATGTCGCGCATCAGACGCCGGACATACAGACTCAGCTGGCTTTGGTGGCGGACAGCGCCGTGATGTGTGGTGACGGCGGGATCCGTGCCTGGGATTTGGCAAGAATGGGTTTTCTTTGCCGTATCGGGCTGCTTAACGACTGGATAACGCCGCCGGAAAACCTGTGGTTGCACAGCCGCCTGGGCGTGCGGGCCCGCTACTATTACACCAGCTGGCAGCACTACAACGCCGGTTTCATTATCGGCAGACTCTACTGGCAGTCACTCAACGCCTCTGACGCCGATACCCGACGTTATGCCTTTAGCGCAGACGCCGGTAGCACCACTAACATTGAATTAATGCGCCAGCTTTACACGCATCCGGAGAGCCCGATATCCCAGCTTCCATGGCATATCGAGATCCCCGGGATGGATAAACCCGCATCATTGCCGGAGATGGACCTGTGAGAAACCCGCTATGTTGGGAAATACTGGGCATTGAACCAACGCAGGATCAGCAGGTAATTCGCCAGGCCTATCGCGACCTGCTGCCCACTTTTCATCCGGAAAACGACCCGGAAGGTTTTAAGCGTCTGCGTGAGGCCTATGAACAGGCGCGCAAAGGCGTAGATGAACCCACCACTCTGTTGCCTGCTGAGCCTCCGGCTACGGTGCCAGAAGCGCCAGAAGGCGATCCCACTGGCCTGCTTGATGCCTTCGGCAAAATGCTCGCCTCTCCTGCTGAGCGTTATCTGCCGGTGAGCTGGCTTCGGTTTATCAGCCGGCTGGACGAATGCCCCGTCACCACTATCGATGAGCTTCGCTGGCCGTTGCTGGAGGCCGTTTTGCAGGTGTACCCTATTTCTGCCGACTGCCTTTTACTTCTGGCTAACCGCCTGCAGTGGCGGATGCGTCTGCCGGAGCTTGATCAGGACACGGCGCGGCGGGCAGACGAGCTACTGGACTTTGCCGACAGAGGCGACATGTTCGATCTTGCCACGCTGGCCCCTCTCAGCCTGGCAGCACAAGACGAAACGCGGAGCTATTTCCATCAGGCCCGGCATTTTTACTGGGAACAACCGACGGGCTGGTTGCGTTATCTGCTGGAAGAACCGCGTGTCATATTCTGGCCATCGTGTCCTCGCCTGATGAATCAGGTCGTACGCTGGTTTAATGTCGCGGCCACGTCGAACGCGGTAGTGCGTGACTACTGTCTCGGGCAGCTTGAACGCCATCCGCACGACCCGGACTGGCTCTATCTGAGCGCCAGCCACTGCGGCATGATGGGGGATAATGAAACAGCCTTCCCACTGTGGCTGACCCTGCATGAGCAGTACCAACATGCTGAAGCTGAGCAATGGTTGCTGGCATGGTGTGCCCGGCACTTTACGGATTATCTTCCCCTGCTGATTCAGGCCCTTGACCGCCCGGAATTTGCGCCTGCTGATTCCGCCACTGGCGATCATGAAAGCGCTTACCGGCCACAGGCACAGTCCCCGCAAACGCTGGTGCGCTGGGCCGAAGCGACGCAGGTCGATGTTTCTCCCCTGGCCGCTGACTTCATCAGCTGGAAATCGGGCCGCTATCGTCCACAGATCATGTTCCCGCATCTTTTGCAGGAAGATGGCACGGATGAACTGCTGCATCTTTACTGGCAGGCCAGCATGTTAACCATGGGCAATGAAGCCCTGCTACAGGCGATCGTTGACCAGCCTGTTTCCGGCACACCGCTGCAAATGATTATTTTACGCGGCCTGCAGCGCCAGGCCCTGCAGCGTCTGGCGTGGCTTCAGGACTCACCTGTGGTGGCAGAGTTCAGCGCGTGGTTATCTGCGCCAGAAGAGACCCCGTTGCCTGAAATTTTTGCCGACAGCGATGGTGCGGCCTGGGCGCAAAGCATCGCCTGGTTATGGCACTGGCGGCCGCTTCCCCATCACAGCCTGACCAGGCTGGCGCAGCATCCGGCGTATGGCGAAAGCGTATTGCCGGCGCATACCAGCTGGCTGTGTTATCTGATCGAAAATGCCTCTATTGTTCTGCCGGAAGAGAGCCAGACTCCACCGCGTGATGCGCTTCGTCAGGTGATGCTGCTGGAGACGATGCTCGACCTTAAGGTTGATAACATCGCCCTGCTCAGCCAGCTGAAAGATTTTCCGCTGGATGAACAGCACCCCTTCTGGTCGATGTATCAGGTATTTACCCAAATTGACCCGGCCCGGGGTGATGAAGTCAGCCAGCTGAAAAGCCACCTTGAGTTGAATAATTCATTGCATTTCAACTGCTGGACCCGGCTACCCGTCAGTATCGAAGAGTATATTTCCCGGCGTGATGAGATCTCGTCCAATGCCGCCCACTACTTCTATCGTTATCAGCCAGAGTGGCAGGAGCGCGTGGGGCAATCCCCCTTCCCATACCGGGCACTTTACCATGCGGTCTTTCTGTCGCATGACAATGCGCGTTATGCCCAGGATAACCTGGAAGCACTGGAGGCGCTCACTGCCCACTCGCCGGAAGACGTGACCTTCAAACAGCAATTGCTGTTGCGCCAGCAGCTGGTGTTCCCTGGGGACGAAACGTTGGCCAGCGGGGCCATTCACGCCCCGGCGGTCGCCCGCGGCATCCAGCAGATTGGCAGCAGTCCGGAATATGTGCTGGACGCAACGCTGCGCGCCGCTGCCGAACGCTGCGTTGACGATCCCGGAGCAGATATTGCATTGCGATTAGCGGCAGCGACAATGCTGCAGGAGAATACCAGCCGTCAGAACGCGTTTGCGCAGTACCCGCAGCGGCGCAGTTATTTCTGGCAGTTCTGGCGAGTGAATTCACGCCTGGGAAGGATGGGGCTGGTATTGCAGATTCTACTGGGAAGCAAGCTCGCTGTCTTACTGGTGAACATGATTTTAGTTGAGGGGCAACTGGCGAATACCGCACTTTCAGCACTGTTGATCGTGATGAACCTTTACAGCGCTGTCGTTCGCCGCGGACGGGATTTAGGCCTGGCATCCGCAGATAAACTGAAAGAAATTAAAATACCTGTACTCAGGCTGCTGGGGATGTACCTGTTCAAACGCGGGATGCGTGAGCCGAACCGCTTTGGCCCACCGCCCGGCTGGTGGCGAAAAAACAGCAAAAAATAAGTGTCTGCCGCCCTTATTCCCGGGCGGCAGATTTTTTGATATTACAGGGTCATATCCTGAAGCAGCCCTTCCAGACGCTGACGCAACGGTGCAATATGACTTTCCTGCTGGCTGGCTAACGCCATTTCAAACTCCTCTAACCACAGGCCAATCTGTCCACGGGTATCGCCCAGCGACTGCGCCCAGGATTTCTCTAAACGCGCCAGCAAGTTACGATTCACCAGCGTGTCACGGGGATGAATTTTGACCGCTGCTAACCTTTCACGACTGCGCTGTTGCTGCTCAGAACTCAGGCCAATCGGACTGTGGTCGATCACTTTACTTAGTGATTCACCGCTGTCAGGCAGGTTCACATCCACTTCCAGCAATCCGTTAATGTCATAGCTGAAACGCACGTCGATATTCTGCAACGCGCCGTTGGGTTTCACCGGCACCTGTAATTCATCGATAAATATGTTATTAGCGACCAGAGGATTCTCACCCTGATAAATAGCAATACGTATAAACGTCTGTTCGACGTAACGGGTAGTAAATGTCTCCACCCGTGAAGCAGGTACGACAGTATTACGCTCAAGGATGGGGGAGAAAATCCCGTTCCTTTGCTCGCTGGCGGTGGCAATGCCAAGCGTATAGGGGCAGACATCGGTGAGGATCACCTCTTCGATATCTTCATTACGCAAGCGACAGGCCGCCTGTGCAGCAGCACCCAGCGCCACAATCGTGGCGGGGTCCAGATGTTGGTGAGGTAATTTTCCGAACAGTTTCACGACCAGTTTCTGAATCACCGGCATACGCGATGCTCCACCTACCAGCACCAAATGGTCAAGCTGCTCCGGACGCAGACGTGCATCGTGCAGCGCCTGTTCGATGGGGGCACGCAGCCGGGTCATCAGCGGCAACCAAATCTGTTCAAGTTTCTCTTCATCAAATGAGAGCGTCCAGGTCTGCTCCTGCCACTGCCAGCGCAACTGCTGTGTAGCATTATGCTGACCGAGCTGGCATTTAAGCTGTTCAGCGCAGTCGTACAGCCGCGCCAGTTCAGTCGCGGGGATGGTTTCCGCATTGAGCTTCCATTCAGTAAGACAGGCCTTAATTATCGCCTGGGTAAAATCTTCGCCGCCCAGATAATTGTCACCAGCTGAACCATGCACTTCAATCAGCGGCAGATCATATTCCAGTACCGTGACGTCAAAGGTTCCACCGCCCAGATCAAATACCAGCGTACGGCCGGTATTCTGGGTGTGTAATCCGTAGGCCATAGAGGCGGCGGTAGGTTCGTTAATCAGCCTGACCGCATTGAGCCCGGCCAGTTCTGCGGCAAACCGGGTCTGTTTGCGTTGTTCATCGCTGAAATAGGCGGGAACAGAGATCACCACGTCTGAGATGTCATGGCCGAGGTAGCTCTGAGCATCCGCTTTCAGGGATTTAAGCACCAGTGCCGATAACTCGGGAGCATCAAAGTTTTCTGTCTCAAGTCGATACTGTTTCTTGCTGCCCATAAAACGCTTAAAGAGCGCCGCTGTTCGCTGCGGATGTGTTGTCAGACGCGAAAGTGCCGGGCGGCCAACCAGCATACGGCCATCGTCATCCAGACTTACCACAGACGGCGTTAAATATTCATTTAATGCATTGGGGATTAGCCGGGCCTGACCATCTTGCCAGACGCTGATTAAACTGTTGGTGGTGCCTAAATCAATGCCGATCGCCGGGACAGCCATCTTCAGTTCCGTCATGATTCTTTCTCATCAATGATGTGTTCCATAGATTTTATTCAATCACATTGAATTATAGAAGCATTTGTAAAACACCGGAGTGACAACACTGCCTGAAGCCCGGAGAATACCGGACTGACCGCGCTCTGACATCCGGCAAAGTGGCCTGGCAGCCCGACGCGTCGCTGCTTGTCGACCAGCGATCATCCCTTCAGCCGTCCCACCCTCTGCGGCCACGGATCGTCAAACTCACCCCCGGTCTGCCACCACGCAATTTCCGGCTCGGTAAGAAAACAGCGGCGTAATGCCCGGCAGAAATCCTCCAGCTGATGATGCTGTCCGATCACCGTCAGGCTGCAGCGACGGTCGCCAAAACGTCCGGGCAGCGCATCCAGCTGCTGCTGCAGTGCACGGCGTTCCCCCTCACTCAGATGATTGTCCCGGTGAGCGAGTACCCCGGCCTTCCAGTAACTGATAAATTCCAGGCTGATACTTCCCGCTGCCTGATTCCACAGCAGCGCCAGATCGTCCCGGCCAGGCAGCCAGAAAAAACCCTTGCTGCGGTGGATACCCTCCCCCATATGCTGTTGGCAGGTATCCCACAGCCGCCTGGGATGAAAGGGGCGATCGTCAAGGATCACGCGCGATTCAATATTATAGGGCTGCGTGCCGCTTAACGGGCGCTCAACAGCCAGCTCCAGTTCTTCAATCAGCGTGGAAACGCGGTGAAAATCATAGTCGGGCATCGCCAGCACGTCAGCCAGCTCCATATTGCCCCAGGGAAGCGCCGTCACCGGCACTCCGGGGTTGATCTGATGGAGAGTACGGGCAATATTCATCACTGCACCGGCGGCCAGACGGTCAACTTTGGTGAGCATCAAATGACTGCAGAACAGCAGCTGTTCCGCCAGAAGGTCTTCGACTCCCCTGCGCTGCTGGCTGACATTCTCCTGCCAGCGCGGCAGCAGCGAAGTGCCTCCGGCATAATCGTTTTCCAGCATCACCGCATCCATCAGTGACAGCAATCCCTGTAACCTGATGCGAGGATGGTTGCGCAGCAGCTTAATCAGCGGCAGCGGGTGGCTGCTGCCAGAAGTCTCAAGAAAGATATGGTCCGGCCGCTGGTGTGCCACCAGCGCTTCCAGCGCGTCGGCGAGCCGGACAATTCCGCTGTGGCTGCTGATGCTGTCGGCAGAAACGGTGATGAAATTATGCTGTTCACGCCCGACGATTTCCGTATTGGCAATCAGCACACCGTCAATATCCAGCTCACTCATATCATTGACGATTGCGCTGACGGAGAGATGCTGGCGGTGCGCCTGTATCAGCAGGCTTTTTAGCAACGTGGTTTTGCCTGACCCCAGGAATCCATTGAGAATGGTTAACGGTATGCGCTGCATCGGATGGTGTGATCCTGACTCTGACGTAAATGATTATCGATATGTTATATCATAACAATAAAAAATACAGCGCGATGGGAGCAACTATCCGAGATACTCAATCACCGACAGTCCGCCGTTGTAATCGGTGCTGTAGATAATCCCCCCTGCATCGACAAATACGTCGCAGGACTGGATCACCTGCGGACGGCCTGGGCGACTATCCATCATCCGCTGTGGTGGTGCAGGCACCAGCGCACCGGTCTCCACAGGACGGTAAGGGTTGCTGATATCGAACGCGCGAACCCCGGCGTTCTGCCAGGTGGCAAAAATCAGCGTGGAGCTGACAAAACTGCCCGGGCGGTTCTCATGCAGGTTATGCGGGCCAAAATGTGCCCCTTTCGCCGCATAATCCCGCTCTTCCGGCTGCGGGAAGGTAGAGATACTGACCGGGTTAGCCGGTTCGCGGATGTCAAACAACCAGATGTGCTTCTCACCGTCCTCCTGATTGTCCAGCACGGCTTCATCCAGCACCACCAGCAGGTCGCGATCCGGCAGCGGCAGTGCGGTATGCGTTCCGCCGCCAAAGGGTGGGCTCCAGTTACGGTGGCTGATTAACTCTGGCTTTGTCCGGTCACTGACGTCGAGCAGCGTCAGGCCCCCGTCGCGCCAGCTGCCGTAGGCGACATCGCCGCTGATAATTGCATGGTGCAGAGCGTAACGCTTCCCGTCTTCCCAGTCAGGCTTCTCTCCGGCGGCAGCATTCATACCCGGAAGCCACCAGCGCCCCGCCACTTCCGGTCTCAGCGGATCGGCCAGATCGATAGTCAGAAAAATGTAATCGCTGAAGCCGTCAGTAAGCGCCGAAACATAGGCCCAGCGGCCGCCAGCGTACCAGATACGGTGAATACCAATGCCGCTCAGAGACAGAAAGCCGACCTCACGCGGTTTATCCGGGGTGGAAATATCAAAAATACGCAGCCCCGCGCTCCAGCCTTTGTCCTGCACGTCACTCACTGTTTCCCCTACCGAACGGGTGTAATAAACCTTCTCATCGGCAAAACGCACGTCGGCAAACAGATCGCGGGCATTGATCACCAGCAGCAGATCGTCATGAGCCTGCAGGTGGACATTCCAGGTACCCGGCGGTGCAGGAATATAAGCCACTGCGCGGGGGTGTTTAGCATCGCGCACGTCAACGACTGAAAACCCCTGCGACACCATATGCCCAATATAGGCATAGCCGCGATGCACCATCAGCTGCACACCATCCGGGCGCCCACCCTGATCGCTGTGCCCAATCAGCCGCATATTGCGGCTGTACTCTGGCGTAGGAAGAATGTGACTCATCGGCCGTTCCTTATTTTTTGTACTTCGCTTCCAGCGTGGCAAACCACGGAGCGATAAAGTCCTCAGTCTGACCCCAGCCCGGGATCGCTTTACTCAGGCCGGAGACACTGACCACACCCGGCTGGCTGACCAGAAGCGCCTGTGGGATCGCCGTGGCTTTGAAGTCATAACTGGCGGGGGTGGCCTCCCCTGCCAGCTTGAGGGCAATCAGTCGCACGTTGGTGGCGCCGATCAGCTTGGGATCCACTGCGGCGGTGACTTTCCACGGACTGCCGGCTTCGCGCATCAGTTGCAGATCCTGGTTCGAAACATCAATGCTGTATAGCTTGATCTCGCTGCGCCCGTTCTCTTTCAGCGCCTTCAGCGCCCCCTGGCTGAACGCATCCCAGGTTCCCCAGATCGCATCAATTTTTCCTTTCGGATATTTAGCCAGTAGCGCACCAACCTTGTTGGCCGTGTCGCCCTGTACATCGGACGACACGGCTCCCACTGACTCCAGTTCGTGGATGCCCGGATTCTCCTGCAGCAGCGCCCTGTAAGCTGCCTGACGACGTTCCATCGGCGGATAGCCCGCTACCCACAGCTTGATGATATTGGCCTTACCGTGGTGGTCGCTGATCAGCTGACCGAAGGAGAGCGCGGTAAGTGATGCATCATCCTGCTGCGTCACGGTTGCCCCCGGCAGATTCCCCTCAACCGCCGTATCAAACACCGACACGGCAATCCCGCTGTCGGTAATTCGCTTAATCAGACCGGTGGAATAAGGGGCGCGACCCTGTGACAGGATAATGCCGTCGTACTTCTGGCTGATAGCCTGATTGACGAAGTCCTGAAAACGGGCGTCATCACCGTTGGTCAGAAAAGTACTGACTCTGAAGCCCAGCGCTCTCCCCTGCTGCGTGGCGCCCTGCACGAACTGGGTGGTGTTATCATCCGATCCCAGGTTACGGATCACCGCAATACGGATGGGGCCATCGTGGCTGGCAATTTTTTCCGGAACCGGAGCCTGCGTGGCAGCCTGAGTGGGCAAACTGCTGACAGCCCAGATGACCAGTAAAGAAATTAGTGGTTTCATCGGTGAATCCCTGTGGCGAAATAAGAAAAAATGGCGTCTGTTTTTTGGCAGGTGCACTCTCTGCCAACCCGCTAAGTCACTTTTTCACAGCTGGCAACCCACTGACAAAGAAGTAAAAAGAATAACCCGGTGCAAAAAAAGTATTAGCCTGATGCCGTTGACAGCCCCACGATAGAAAAAAATCAGGGGACGCTTATGAACAATACCGATATTCAGGTCGTGGCCGGTCCGGCAAACTTTTATTCTCATCCGGGGGCTCTGCTACGCCTGGACGACTTTTACAACCAGGATCAACTTTCTCGCGCTTTGTGGATCTACGGCGATCGCGCGATCGCGGCCGCCAGACCCTGGCTGCCCGCCAGTTTTTCCCTGCCGGGTGCGCTCCATCTACCCTATGGCGGACACTGTACGGAACAGGGTCTGGCTGCGCTTTCACAGGCGTCGGGAGACGACAGGCAGGTGGTGATCGGCGTCGGTGGCGGTGCCCTGCTGGATACCGCCAAAGCGCTGGCACGCCGTCTTAATGTATCCTGCGTGGCCATTCCAACCATTGCCTCAACCTGCGCTGCCTGGACTCCACTGTCCGTCTGGTACAACGCCGCCGGTCAGGCCTCCCATTATGAAGTGTTTAAGGATGCTAACCATCTGGTGCTGGTTGAACCCGAAATTCTGTTGCAGGCACCGGTGGAATATCTGCTGGCCGGGATCGGCGACACGCTGGCGAAATGGTATGAAGCAGTGGTGCTGGCCCCTGAACCGGAGAAACTGCCCTTAACGGTGCGGCTGGGGATCGACACGGCAGCCACGCTGCGTGATGTGCTGCTGAACCAGAGCGCTGCAGCGCTGGAGGATCAGTACCAGGGCGTGTTGAGTCAGGACTTTCGCGATGTCATTGATGCGATCATTGCCGGTGGCGGCATGGTCGGCGGGCTGGGCGAGCGCTATACGCGCATTGCTGCCGCTCATGCGGTACACAATGGCCTGACTATTCTGCCGCAGACTGCCCGCTATCTGCACGGAACGAAAGTGGCTTACGGCATCCTGGTTCAGTGCATCCTTCTTTCACAAACCGAGATGGCGCAACAGCTGATCGCCGCCTATCAGCGGTTTAATCTGCCTACCACGCTGGCAGAGCTGGATGTGGATATCCGCAACCAGCGGGAAATCGATCGGGTGATAGCCCATACGCTTCGCCCGGCAGAGTCGATTCATGCGCTCTCTATCCCCGTTACCCCTGAAACACTGCATGCCGCTTTGATGAAAGTGGAAGAGCTGGGCCAGCAACCTCACGGTTGATGACCCGAAATGGCGTTTTTACTCTGTCAGTTTTTTTGCGTTTAGCCGGAAACTGGCTGGTGCTGATGTGGAAAAATTTTCTGTTAATCTCGCTTCTACAGGTACCCAGGGAAAGACCAGATACAGGAAATTTATCCACAGAAACGGGGGATAATACGGTGTGTAACATCCTTCAACCAGAGATAAACTTATCGCCATCAGAAGATATCACACTGATTTAACGTCTATTTTTTAGCGCGTTCAGCGACTTCACTCATCACTCGCTTATGGCTGACTTTATCACCAATGACCTTGTACCAGCCCGCCAGTTTTCTGACATCCGTAAGCGGGACTTTTTCTGCCCGATCGTAAGCCGTCAGACGGTTGCGGTACTGTTCCATGATGGTAATGCAGCGTCGTGCCCAGTCACCCTCCAGCTCTGAACCGGCCAGTGCACGCGGGCGGCGCGGGAATTTAGGGCGCAGCGGTTTACTGGCTTCTGGAGTGGATTCATCCACATAAGAGAACTTGATCGACACCACGGTGCGGCCTTTTTTTACGGGTTCCCAGATCACTGAAATGTCCGTATTAGCGTTAATGCGCGCCAGCGTGGGTTCAAGCAATTTCTGGCGAAAGTCGCGGTAATCCTCATACTTGCCCTGCAGTCCGGCCTTTTCCCGCATCCAGTCCAGTGCCAGCGTCACCTCAATGGCTTTACTGGATTTACGGCCATAAAGATTTTTCGCCTTGATCAGCCAGCCGTAAAGCCTTACGGAAAACGACGTATCCAACTTGGCAATATTCGCAAAATTCAGCTTGGTAAAAGACTCTTTCAGCTCATAGAGATAGGGGGCTACATCCTGGCCAAAGCGCAGCACAACGGCACTTTGCTCATCGCTGCTGACATATTCAAGACGTGAAAACCATGACAGCTGCACGGTACGCATCTTGCCCGTTTTACGATCGGGCAGGTAGATAGTGACGGGTTTTTTCATCAGGCTCTCGGCTGCTTCCCGTAACTGACGATGGCTGCTGGTGGGATTCAGGCCGTAAATACGTTGATAATCATGGGGAAACAGACGGTAAAGCGCATCCGGCTGAGGTTTTCTGCTGTCGATCTGCGCCAGAGCAAGATTAAGCAGACGCATTTCATCAAGCGTCACGCTGTAGGCCCCCTCAAGGAGGTCATTACCCTGCACTACGGTCAGTTTGTTCAGCTCCATGTCGCCGGATCCCTTTGTGGAATGTTCAGCAAAGTATTCCACACAAAAAATATCGAGGTAAAGTGAAAATTACCTCTTATTTATTCTTTTATATCAATGAATTACTTACATCACATTCATATCAAGACATAAAATCTTTCCACATTGCCTGCCCTGAAGATCGTAAATCCTTTCACAGGGATCCTTTCAGCTCCGTCCGCGAACATAAAAAGACTCCACATATTTCTCGCCAACCTAACAGAAAAAAACTCCACCTTTGCTCCTCTCTCTGCAGAAAATTCTTCCACATTAGGCTGGTTGTTCACAATCTGGCAGCGTATACCGCAGAAATTTTTCATGATGAGGTTATTTATATTATTTATTTTCAATAAATTAGAATAAAAACCATCAGGAAATCCTTCCACATTATCTGGTATATGGGTCATCTTTGAAGGTACTCAACCTCGTGTAAATGGCGTTCTGCAGAAAATCACTCCACATATCACAGGAAATCACTCCACGTTTCATCGTCAGACAACGTGGTTGCGGGGGACAGCATAAAATCATTCCACGTTTTATGGAAAAAGTGACATTGTCACCCCCTCCAGTCTGCAACAGAAAATCTCTCCACATTTAATGTTAATCAGTACCGATAGCAGTGAACAGAAAATCACTCCACATAGGCTAAGTAAGAAAATGATGAGCAGAAAATTCTTCCACGTATACATAGAGGTATTCGCATAACTTATTGGTGTTACTTGAAAAAGGTACGTGAGGGTGTGTAACCTTTTGGCGTTAGTGATTGAATGATTGTGACCCAGTCACTTTATGAATTGCGGTCAACAGAAAATTTATCCACCTTACTGACGAAAGAATGGAACACAGGGATCGGGAAAGAAGATCGTCAGGAGAGACTGCGAAGAGAGTTATCCACAGAAAATCTCTCCACATAAGAATATTCTAATAAATCAGAAAGTTATCAACAGGAAAAAACTCTACATATAGCAGGAAATATCTCCACATAAGACAGAAAATTACTCCACCTGACGCAGGAAATCACTCCACGTAATGCTCTGTAAGTTATTGATTTTAATAAGCAATATGACCCCTAAAAGAGAAAGATCTAAACTATAAAAAGAAAAACAAACACTATGGGATCTTTTTTTAATAACGATCCTTTCCAGTGATCCCACTCTGAACGGTAAAGGCCTGACCGGAGAGGATCGCTGATCCGCCCAGCCAGGGTATATACAATCAGCGCGTTTCATTCTCAGGCAGCCAACCTTCGATAAGCTCTGTAAGAACGTCTTTCATTTCACGGCCCTGCATAAAACAGGCAGTCTTGAAGCGACGATGGAGTTCTTCATCGATATTCGTCTGCAGCTTTTTGACGCCACCGCCTACCGGTTTGCTCACGGCATCAAGAGCGGGTGCCAGCTGGCGATGCTGGCCGAGTTTCATTTTCATACCAGAAGCTCCAGAATTTCGTTAGTCATCACTTCAATCTCCCCTTTCGCGTTACCGTCTGAGGTATCGAATACGGTACCTCCGTCCAGCATGGTACGTATGTATACCTGACGCTGCGTTGTTGCGGTTTTCAGCGCCGGAACACCCGTATCGGCAATGGATTCTTTCAACACTTCAAGCATGCGCGTGGAGGCCACTTTTTTGGTGATCAGAAAACGGGCTATTACCGGCTGCAGGTTCTCGCGCGCTTCAACGACGGCCAGAATCGCGCCACAGGCAGCAAAATCGAGCGGTGAAGGTGTTACCGGGATCAGAACCAGGTCACTGACCATGACGGCAGCCGATGATATGGCAGTAATTGCCGCAGCCCCGTCGATCACCACGAAGTCATAATCTTTTAGTTGCTTACGTACGGTATACACTTCTTTTTCAGAAGCCGCCTCGGCAAGGTCAAACTGGCATTTCGTTTCATCATACCAGTTGCTGATACTACCCTGAGGATCGGTATCGACCATCACGACCTTGTGTCCTTTGCGCGCAAGACAGGTTGCAATATTGATGGAGGTTGTGGTCTTCCCTACCCCACCTTTTCCGTTTAGGAAAGAGATGATTTTTGTCGCCATTAGGCACTCCTGCAGGAATCTGGCTGGTATCCCCGGATTACAGAATCCTGAGATTATAGGATTTATAAATCACAGGATTATATCATCCTGTGATGCAAAGATACCGTAATCAACACTTGCACACAACGTCCGGAGAATCGATAATCATGTAATCATGTAATCATGTAATCATGTAATCATGTAATCATGTAATCATGTAATCATGCTGTTTTGTGATATTGCTCGGCCACCTGATATCGTCGACGACTTCTAAGGTTCACGGGTGGCAAGTGTCTGGATCGCAGAATTTAAGGGCAGTTTTGGGCAGGCGTGTTTCGATGCAGAGTGGGTGTCGCAACAGGGATAAATCATGCCGGGAGACTGGGCAGTACGGCCTTATGACTAACACGCAGAAAGCGTATATCATCATTGACCCGGCACGAGTGTATTCCTTTGTACCCGAAGGTGTACGCGATCTACTCCCTCTTACTGATTCAATGATTCCAGAATCATTGAATCTCAGGATTCTAGAGCCATTAAAAATTGCTTCCTGATATTTTCAATGACCCTAAAATAATCCTGAAATCCTGAAATCCTGAAATCCTGAAATCCTGAAATCCTGAAATCCTGGCGTTGACATTAGCAGGGAGAAAGGCTGTTGTATGCTGAGATGCTGAGATGCTGAGATGCTGAGATGCTGAGATGCTGAGATGCTGAGATGCTGAGATGCTGAGATGCTGAGATGCTGAGATGCTGAGATGCTGAGATGCTGAGATGCTTAGCATTGCCATTGCCAGTAGGAAGCAAAAAATACCTGCCTGAATCCCTGAATCCCTGAATCCCTGAATCCCTGAATCCCTGAATCCCTGAATCCCTGAATCCCTGAATCCCTGAATCCCTGAATCCCTGAATCCCTGAATCCCTGAATCCCTGAATCCCTGAATCC
>NZ_JBDFQT010000012.1:0-82609 GCF_039675725.1 Erwinia sp. Eh17-17
GGCGAAACACCTGAAGTCAGACGCAGTCTGAAGTCAGTACAGAATCGGTGGAGCGGTAGTTCAGTTGGTTAGAATACCTGCCTGTCACGCAGGGGGTCGCGGGTTCGAGCCCCGTCCGTTCCGCCACCCTTTTAGGGGCGTAGTTCAATTGGTAGAGCACCGGTCTCCAAAACCGGGTGTTGGGAGTTCGAGTCTCTCCGCCCCTGCCAAATAAAAACAATCCTTTGCTTCGGCAAAGGATTTTTTTTGTCTAAAATTCCTGTCTTTTATCCTCTTTATCTTCCTGAAAGTATAAAAAAGGACCAGCAAGCCGGTCCAGTTTGATGTTTATTTCACCGTATTACGCTCTGATATTCACCGGAAACTTAATTAATTGCCGGATATGTGCCTGCTGATCGCCGTTTTGTAACCACACCGCATACAGGGGTCTGGAGGCGACGGCAGTGTCAGGGATCACTAAAAGATCGCTGTATTCTTTACCCCAGACGTCAGGTAAAAAAGCACAGGCTCCGGTGGTATGCAGCAGCTGACGGGTTAAATGTGCTGAGGTTGTCGTCAGCACGGGAACGTCATCTGCCCCCGCCAGATAGCTTTCATGCTGGTGAAAATCAGCGCCCCACTCCAGCTTAATGTAGTCATATTTCTCCTTTTTCTCCGATTTTCGCGATCGGAATAGCGTCAGGGAAATATGACCAATTTGCTGACTGGTCAGCTCGTCCATTTTGGGGGCTTCCGTGGTAATCAGCAGGTCAAGCTGACGCTCATGCAGCTGCTTTACCAGCGAATGACGCTGTGCAATACGTGCTTCAAGATGCAGGCTCTCACGGTTCTCATACAGCGTCTGTAGCCACGGAGTCAGGTACGCCTCCCAAAGGGATGCACTGGCCCCAATCGACAGCTCATGATGCTGCTGAGTGTGTGCCACCTCTTTCTTCGCCATCAGCCACGTGCTCATCAGGCTCTCTGCATAGGGTAGCAGGCGCTCCCCGGCAGACGTCAGCCTGATGTTATTACGGTGGCGGGTAAACAGATTCACACCTAACTGCGTTTCAAGCTGTCTGATGCGAAAACTAACAGCAGATTGCGTGAGATAGAGTGCTTCCGCGGCACGTCCAAAGTGGCGGGTTCTGCTCACTTCAAGAAAGGTTTTCAGTAATTCCGTATCCACATCCATCTCCTAAAAAACATTTGTCGTTATGATTTAAATGTTTTGTTTTACACTCTGTCAAGCCTATCTAATACTCCGCGCCATAAATAGCACGGCCATAAAAGAGTTAGGAGCGTGTAAAATGGCGGAAAGCTTCGCAACAACGAATCGTTTTTTTGATAACAAACATTACCCTCGCGGGTTCTCCCGTCACGGTGATTTCACCATCAAAGAAGCCCAACTTCTTGAGCGTTATGGTTACGCTTTCAACGAGCTGGATCTGGCAAAGCGTGAGCCTGGCACGGAAGAAGAGCGTTTGTTCATTGAGGTGTGCCGCGGCGTGCGTGAACCGCAAACCGAGGCAGAAAAAGTCTGGTCAAAATACATGACCCGGATTAAACGTCCTAAGCGTTTTCATACCCTTTCCGGCGGCAAGCCGCAGATGGAAGGTGTTGAAGACTATACGGACAGTGAAGATTAAGAAAAAGGGGCTTCGGCCCCTTTCTCATTTGCACTAATCCAGGCTGTTATGCAGATGAATCAGCAGGCGGTCAATCCCACGGTAACTTACCGCTTCAGTCAAATGTTCCCGACCCACTGATGTTTCCCCCGCCAGATCGGCAATGGTACGCGCAACTTTGAGTATGCGTTGCCATGCACGCACTGACAGACCCAGTTTCAGCAGTACCTGTTCCAGCCATTCAGCATCCCCTGACGTTAGTGTACAGCATGCCTGGATTTCATGGTTGTTCATTCCGGCATTCACTTTCCCACAGCGCGCGAGCTGGCGCTCACGCGCGGCCAGTACGCGGGCACGTACCTGTTCACTTGACTCGCCGGTGCGCAACTGACCGCTTAGCATACCGGGAGGCAGCAACGGCACCTCAAGAGAAAGATCAAAGCGGTCGAGGAACGGGCCTGATAAACGGCTGAGATAGCGCAGTGTCTGCTGAGGCGAACTGCGGTTATGCGGCCCCTGGTAATGTCCTGTTGGACTGGGATTCATGGCGGCTATCAACTGGAAGCGCGCCGGATAGGTTATTTTCGCACGCGCACGGGAAATGCTGATTTCACCTGATTCAAGCGGTTCCCGCAGTGAGTCCAGCGCGCGGCGTTCAAATTCCGGCAGCTCATCAAGAAACAGTATCCCATTGTGCGCCAGCGAAATTTCTCCGGGCTTAGGTATCGAGCCGCCACCGACCAGTGCATATAGCGATGCGCTGTGATGAGGGGAACGAAACGGCCTCTGACGCCACTGACGGTGCAGATCGCCGCTACCCACCAGACTGGCTACGCTGGCGCTTTCCAGGGCCTCACGATCGCTTAGGGGAGGCATCAGACCACACAACCGCGATGCCAGCATCGTTTTCCCCGTTCCCGGCGGGCCGATCAGTAACAGGTTGTGCCCACCGGCTGCTGTAACCTCCAGCGCACGTTTAGCCTGCAGCTGGCCAATAATCTCGTTTAAATCTCCTGAAGCAGGGGGAATAGCCTGTTGCTGACACCGCCCTGTCGCCAGCTCTGCGGAACCGTGTAAGAAAGCACATACCTCCAGAAGCGTGGTGGCGACTAAACTTTCTCCGTGCAGCACAAGGCCGACGTCATTTTGATTATCGACAGAGAGAATCAGCTGCCGTCCGGCATCCAGCGCGGCGATGGCAGCAGGAATTGCGCCCTGGACGCTGCGTAGCGCGCCGGTCAGGGCCAACTCACCGAGGAATTCATACACCGGGAGTTTTCCCGCCGGGATCTGCTCTGAAGCGGCGAGAATGGCTACCGCGATAGGTAAGTCATACCTGCCGCCTTCTTTAGGCAGGTCAGCCGGGGCGAGGTTGACGGTAATACGCTTCGCGGGAAAAGTGAAACCACTATTGATAATGGCGCTGCGTACACGGTCGCGCGCCTCTTTAACGGTGGTCTCCGGAAGCCCGACCAGCGATAACGCAGGCAGGCCATTACTGATATGAACCTCAACGGACACCAGAGGTGCCTGCACGCCAAGTGCGGCGCGGGTGAAGGCGACAGATAGCGACATAAGACACTCCTTGTGACCACTACTCTGCGCTGGCGGTTTGAGGATAGCGAGTCAGCATCGGGAGATTTGCGTACTGCGCTGACAAGTTTTTCACCCGCTCAACAGTCAGCGACACCCTGTTGCGATCCGCCTCACTAAATTATGCTACATGGAAATAAATACTCACGGACCGTGATTGATGAAAAACATTCAATTTTTCCTTATTCACTGAATAACAATAATTTTTCCCAATATCGTGTACGCGCTCATAAAATAAAATGATGAAAAAAGTTGAATATAAACGGCTAACTGTGATAACTCTGTAGGCATTACTTCGAACAAGCGAATTATAAAGAATCCAGATGAAAGCCCTTCTACGAGTCATTAGCCTAATCGTCATTAACGTCGTCGTGATTATTATCACGCCGTGCGGGGCTACGCTCGGAGAAAGAAAGGCTTAAAAATCAAGCCTGATTTCGAAAGAACCCCCGCACCGAAAGGTCCGGGGGTTTTTTTTTGGCAAGGCATCAACGACAGAGGAACAGAATATGAACAGTAGCATAAAATGCTGTTGTTCCCAGCGAGAGGCGGGGGAATAACTATGAATGGTGCTCAGTGGGTGGTTCAAGCTTTGCGTGCACAGGGAGTTGAAACAGTTTTCGGCTACCCGGGTGGTGCAATCATGCCGGTCTATGACGCGCTCTACGACGGCGGTGTCGAACATCTACTGTGCCGCCACGAGCAGGGTGCCGCAATGGCCGCTATCGGCTTCGCCCGCGCCACCGGAAAAGTCGGTGTCTGTATTGCCACTTCCGGGCCGGGTGCCACTAACCTGATCACCGGGCTGGCCGATGCCATGCTCGACTCTGTCCCCATTGTTGCCATCACCGGCCAGGTCTCTTCAGCGGTGATGGGTACCGATGCCTTCCAGGAGATCGACGTCCTTGGTTTATCCCTGGCCTGCACCAAACATAGTTTCCTCGTTGAGTCCCTCGAAGAGTTACCGGTGGTGATGGCGGAAGCCTTCGCTATCGCCAAATCTGGTCGCCCCGGCCCGGTGCTGGTTGATATCCCTAAGGATATCCAGCTTGCCTGCGGCGATCTGGTGGCTCATCTGCTGCCGGTTGAACAGGAAGTGGCTCATCCACACGCTGAACTGCAACAGGCGCGCAGTCTGTTGGCACAGGCGAAGAAACCCATTCTCTACGTTGGCGGTGGTGTAGGCATGGCGGATGCCGTCCATGCGCTGCGGGCCTTTGCTAAGGAGACCGGGATCCCGACGGTTGCCACCCTGAAAGGGCTGGGAACGCCGGATGCCGAAGACGCCTGTTACCTCGGTATGCTGGGTATGCACGGCACAAAAGCCGCCAACCTGGCCGTACAGCAGTGTGACCTGCTGATTGCCGTGGGTGCCCGTTTTGACGATCGCGTTACCGGGAAGCTGGACACCTTCGCTCCCCATGCCAGCGTTATCCATCTTGATATCGACCCGGCCGAACTGCACAAACTGCGCCGTGCGCATGTGGGCCTGCAGGGCGAGCTTAACAAACTGCTGCCCGACCTGTACCAGCCGGTAGAGATTCAGGCCTGGCGTGAAGAAGTGAAAGCGCTGAAAGCCGCGGGCAGCTGGCGCTATGACCACCCCGGCGACGCCATCTTTGCCCCACTGTTCCTGAAACAGCTGTCAGACCGTAAACCGCAAAGTGCCGTGGTCACCACCGATGTTGGCCAGCACCAGATGTGGGCAGCCCAGCATATGAGCTTTAATCGTCCGGAAAACTTTATCACCTCCAGCGGGCTGGGCACGATGGGCTTCGGCCTGCCAGCCGCAGTGGGGGCACAGGTGGCCCGCCCGGATGACACGGTGATCTGCGTATCCGGCGATGGCTCGTTCATGATGAACGTGCAGGAGCTTGGCACCATCAAGCGTAAACAGCTGCCGGTCAAAATCGTTCTGCTGGATAACCAGCGTCTCGGCATGGTGCGCCAGTGGCAGCAGCTGTTCTTCGCCGAGCGTTACAGCGAAACCAATCTGTCCGATAACCCTGATTTCCTGATGCTGGCCCGTGCGTTTGATATCCCAGGCCAGCGCATTACCCGTAAAGACCAGGTCGACGCCGCATTAGACGCTTTGCTGCACAGTGAAGGGCCATACATGCTCCACGTCGCCATTGACGAGCTTGAGAACGTATGGCCTCTGGTGCCACCGGGTGCCAGCAACGAAAATATGATGGAGAAGACCTCATGAAACAGCATCAATTGTCTATCGAAGCACGCTTTCGCCCGGAAATACTGGAACGCATTTTACGCGTCGTGCGCCATCGTGGCTTCCAGGTGTGCGCGATGAACATGGCGTCCCTGGTGAACAGCGACAATATTAATATTGAGATGACCGTTGCCAGCCAGCGCTCCGTCGATTTACTGTCAACGCAGTTGAGTAAATTGATGGACGTGGCATGCGTTCAGATCCAACAACAAACAACACAACAAATCCGCGCATAAGCGCGCAAGGAAACAAGAATGACGAAGAAAGCAGACTTTATCTGGTTCAATGGCGAGATGGTTAAATGGGAAGACGCTAAGGTCAGCGTGATGTCCCATGCACTGCACTACGGTACTTCAGTCTTTGAAGGCGTACGCTGCTATGACTCGCATAAAGGACCAGTAGTCTTCCGCCATCGTGAACATATGCAGCGCCTGCGCGATTCTGCAAAAATCTACCGTTTCCCGGTCAGCCTGAGTGTTGATGAGTTGATGGAAGCCTGCCGCGCCACCCTGCGCAAAAACAACCTGAAAAGTGCCTATATCCGTCCATTAGTGTTCGTGGGTGATGTGGGCCTGGGTGTGAACCCGCCGGACGGCTACGAAACTGACGTGATCATTGCGGCCTTCCCGTGGGGCGCTTACCTCGGTGCTGAAGCGCTGGAGCAGGGGATTGATGCAATGGTCTCTTCATGGAATCGTGTTGCGCCAAACACCCTGCCAACCGCGGCGAAAGCGGGCGGTAACTACCTTTCTTCTCTGCTGGTCGGTAGCGAAGCGCGCCGCCACGGCTACCAGGAAGGTATCGCTCTGGATACCCAGGGTTACATCTCTGAAGGTGCCGGTGAGAACCTGTTTGAAGTGAAAGACGGCATTCTGTTCACACCGCCGTTCACCTCTTCCGCTCTGCCGGGGATTACCCGTGACGCCATCATCAAACTGGCGCAGGATATGGGGATTGAAGTGCGTGAGCAGGTGCTCTCGCGTGAGTCACTGTATCTGGCTGATGAAGTCTTCATGTCCGGTACTGCTGCTGAGATCACCCCGGTGCGTAGCGTTGACGGTATTCAGGTCGGTGCGGGCAAACGTGGCCCGGTTACCGAGCGCATTCAGTCTGCCTTCTTCGGCCTGTTCACCGGCGAGACGGAAGACAAATGGGGCTGGTTAGATCCGGTCAACCCATAACAAAATGACTTTTCGCGGGCGTCAGTTGACGCCCGCGCACTATCTGATTTCTGGAGTATAGAGTATGCCTAAGTACCGTTCCGCTACCACCACCCACGGGCGCAATATGGCCGGTGCCCGTGCCCTGTGGCGCGCCACAGGAATGACCGATGATGATTTCGGTAAGCCGATTATCGCCGTGGTTAACTCCTTTACCCAATTCGTGCCGGGCCACGTTCACCTGCGTGACCTGGGAAAGCTGGTTGCAGAAGAGATTGAAGCCTCAGGCGGCGTGGCAAAAGAGTTCAACACCATCGCTGTTGATGATGGCATCGCCATGGGCCACGGCGGGATGCTCTATTCTTTGCCGTCGCGTGAGCTGATCGCGGACTCCGTAGAGTACATGGTCAACGCACACTGTGCCGATGCGATGGTCTGTATCTCTAACTGTGACAAAATCACCCCAGGGATGCTGATGGCTGCGCTGCGCCTGAACATTCCGGTGATCTTCGTTTCCGGCGGCCCGATGGAAGCCGGTAAAACCAAGCTGTCCGACAAAATCATCAAGCTCGACCTGGTGGATGCGATGATCCAGGGGGCTAACCCCAACGTCAGCGATGCTGAGAGCGACCAGATTGAACGTTCAGCCTGCCCGACCTGTGGTTCCTGTTCCGGGATGTTCACCGCCAACTCGATGAACTGTCTGACCGAAGCTCTGGGTCTGTCGCAGCCGGGCAACGGCTCGCTGCTGGCCACCCACGCTGACCGTAAAGAGCTGTTCCTCAATGCGGGTCGTCGCATCGTTACCCTGACCAAGCGTTACTACGAGCAGGATGATGAAACGGCACTGCCGCGCAGCATCGCCAGTAAAGCCGCGTTTGAAAATGCCATTACGCTGGATATCGCGATGGGCGGCTCCACTAACACTGTTCTGCACCTGCTGGCTGCCGCTCAGGAAGGTGAAATCGATTTCGATATCTCCGACATTGATCGCCTGTCGCGCCTGGTTCCCCACCTGTGCAAAGTGGCGCCAAGCACGCAGAAATACCACATGGAAGACGTTCACCGTGCCGGTGGCGTGCTCGGGATCCTCGGCGAGCTGGATCGCGCCGGGCTGCTGGACAACAGCGTGCGCAACATCCTTGGCCTGAGTCTGCGTGAAACGCTGGACCAGTACGACATCATGCTGACCAAAGATGAAGCGGTGAAGAAGATGTTCCGCGCTGGCCCGGCAGGTATCCGTACCACTCAGGCGTTCTCACAGGATACCCGCTGGGACACGCTGGATGATGACCGTCAGGAAGGCTGCATTCGTTCACGCGAATTCGCCTTCAGTCAGGACGGCGGTCTGGCAGTGCTGTACGGCAACATTGCTGAAAACGGCTGTATCGTTAAAACGGCAGGCGTCGATGAAGGCAGCCTGGTGTTCAGCGGCCCGGCGAAAGTCTATGAAAGCCAGGACGATGCGGTCACCGCGATCCTCGGCGGCAAAGTGGTTGCCGGTGACGTGGTTGTCATCCGCTACGAAGGGCCTAAAGGCGGTCCCGGCATGCAGGAAATGCTTTATCCGACCACTTATCTGAAATCAATGGGCCTCGGCAAGGCCTGTGCGCTGATCACTGACGGGCGTTTCTCTGGTGGCACATCCGGGCTGTCAATCGGCCATGCTTCGCCGGAAGCGGCCAGCGGCGGCACCATCGCGCTGGTGAAAGATGGCGATATCATCAACATCGATATCCCGAAGCGTGGCATCCAGCTTGACGTGCCGGAAAATGAACTGGCTGCACGTCGCCTGGAAGAGGATGCACGCGGCGATCAGGCGTATACGCCGCACGGGCGTGAGCGTCAGGTGTCCTTTGCCCTGCGCGCTTATGCCACCCTGGCAACCAGCGCCGATAAAGGCGCCGTCCGTGATAAGAGTAAGCTGGGAGGCTAACAACTATGGCTGAGTCTCAACCGCTATCCGACCAACCAAGTGGTGCAGAGTATCTGCGCGCGGTGCTGCGCGCACCGGTATACGAGGCCGCACAGGTTACCCCGTTGCAGAAGATGGAGAAGATCTCTGCGCGTCTCGGCAATACTATTCTGGTGAAGCGCGAAGATCGCCAGCCGGTACACAGCTTTAAGCTGCGTGGAGCGTACGCGATGATTGCCGGGCTGAATACCGAACAGCGCGCGCGCGGCGTCGTCACCGCTTCGGCGGGGAACCATGCGCAGGGCGTGGCGCTGTCGGCCAGCAAGTTAGGGATTAAATCCCTGATTGTGATGCCGGTGGCAACGGCCGATATCAAGGTTGATGCGGTACGGGCGTTTGGTGGTGAGGCTTTGCTGTTTGGCGCTAACTTTGACGAAGCGAAAGCGAAAGCGCTCGAGCTGTCCGAGCAGCAGGGCTATACCTTCGTGCCGCCGTTCGACCACCCGATGGTGATCGCCGGGCAGGGTACGCTGGCGATGGAGCTGTTGCAGCAGGATGCGCATCTTGACCGCGTGTTCGTACCGGTGGGCGGCGGTGGGCTGGCGGCGGGGGTCGCGGTGCTGATCAAGCAGCTGATGCCGCAAATCAAAGTGATTGCGGTGGAAGCAGAAGACTCAGCCTGCCTGAAAGCGGCGCTGGATGCCGGCCATCCGGTCGATCTGGCGCGCGTCGGCGGGTTTGCTGAAGGCGTGGCGGTGAAGCGGATCGGTAGTGAAACTTTCCGCCTGTGCCAGGAGTACCTTGACGATATCGTCACTGTTGACAGTGATGCGATCTGTGCCGCGATGAAGGACCTGTTCGATGACGTGCGGGCGGTGGCGGAACCCTCCGGGGCACTGGCGCTGGCCGGGATGAAGAAGTATATCCAGCAGCACCAGATCCAGGGGGAGCGTCTGGCGCACGTGTTGTCGGGGGCTAACGTCAACTTCCACGGCCTGCGCTATGTCTCTGAGCGCTGCGAACTGGGTGAACAGCGTGAAGCGCTGCTGGCCGTCACGATCCCTGAGCAGCCGGGCAGCTTCCTGCGTTTCTGCCAGCTACTGGGCGGGCGTTCGGTCACCGAGTTTAATTACCGTTACGCCAACGCGGATGAAGCCTGCATTTTCGTCGGCGTACGCCTGACGCGCGGAATTGAAGAGCGCCACGAGATCCTGCAACTGCTGTCAGAAGGCGGTTATAAGGTGGTGGATCTTTCCGATGACGAAATGGCCAAGCTGCATGTGCGTTATATGGTCGGCGGGCGGCCGTCAAAACCGCTGCGTGAGCGCCTGTTCAGCTTTGAATTCCCGGAGGCTCCCGGCGCGCTGCTGCGTTTCCTGCAGACGCTGGGGACCCACTGGAATATCTCGCTGTTCCACTATCGCAGCCATGGTACAGACTACGGCCGCGTTCTCGCCGCGTTTGAACTGAGCGACAGTGAGCCGCAGTTCGAAGAGCATCTGACGGCGCTGGGTTATGATTTCCATGATGAAACCAAAAACCCGGCTTTTCGTTTCTTCCTCGCGGGTTAGAGTAACTTCCAGAACGCATCTATCAGCGGCTCAGTGAGCCGCTTTTTTTGTACGCAGACACCGAGTTCGAACGGTGCCACCATCTCAACATCTTCCAGTTCCAGAATACGGTTGCGGATTGGCTCCGGGCTGTTCTCCAGCACCACATCCGGCAGCAGGGCGATGCCACAGCCCAGCGCGACCATGGAGACAATCGCCTCGTGGCCGGAAACCGTGGCATAAATCTGCGGGTTAGCAATGTGACGATGACGGAACCAGAGGTCAATACGCCGCCGCGATGGCCCCTGAGCAGGCAGAATAAACGGGATCTGTGCCCAGTCCGGCTGCGGCTCTGTCGCCTGAGTCCGTACCGGGCAGGGCAATGCCGGGGCAATCAGTACCAGCGGAATCAACCCCAGCGGGGTGAAACCAATGGTGCCAGGCAGTGTTTCCGGCCGCCCGGCAATGGCAATATCGACCTCATTAGTCTGAACTTTTTCCACCGCGTCGGCGGCGTCACCGGTGGTTAATTTGATTTCGACCAGCGGATGTTCGGCGCGAAAGCGGTCGAGAATGGGCGGCAGGTGGCTGTAGGCAGCGGTCACCGAGCAGAACAGTTTCAGTTCTCCGCTGAGAGACGGGCCATTTTGCCCGATGGCGTGGCGCATCTGCTGGTACTGCAACAGCGTCTGCTGGGCGAACTGCCGCAGGCGTTCTCCGGCATCGGTCAGCGTGACGGTGCGGTTATCACGCAGAAACAGCGTCTGGCCGAGATCTTCTTCAAGCCGCTGGATCTGCCGCGAGAGCGTGGACGGGCTGACGTGCATCGCCCGTGCGCTGCGCCCGAAATGGCGGCTTTCAGCCAGATGGAGAAACAATTTCAGGTCACGCAGATCCATCAGAGTCGGGCCTCGTCAGTACGTTGCAAAAAGTGCAATGTCACGTTGTTAATATATCAATTTCAGCAACGCATTTCCTGTCATATGATAAGGTCTATTCAGGGGCTGGAAAGCATCCCCCCGGACAACAAACAATAATGCGAACACAACCTCATACGGAGTACCCCATGGCTAACTATTTCAACACTTTGAACCTGCGCAATCAGCTGGCGCAATTAGGCAAATGTCGCTTTATGGCTCGCGAAGAATTCGCCGATGAAGCCAGCTTCCTGAAAGGTAAAAAAGTCGTCATCGTTGGTTGTGGTGCTCAGGGCCTGAACCAGGGTCTGAACATGCGCGATTCTGGTCTGGACATTGCCTACGCTCTGCGCGCTGAAGCGATTGCCGAGAAACGTGCTTCATGGCGTAAAGCGACCGAAAATGGCTTCAAAGTGGGCACTTACGAAGAACTGATCCCGCAGGCTGACCTGGTGGTTAACCTGACGCCAGACAAGCAGCACACTTCAGTTGTACAGGCCGTTCAGCCG
The DNA here is from genome assembly GCF_039675725.1 of Erwinia sp. Eh17-17. Taxonomy (NCBI): domain Bacteria; kingdom Pseudomonadati; phylum Pseudomonadota; class Gammaproteobacteria; order Enterobacterales; family Erwiniaceae; genus Erwinia; species Erwinia sp. Eh17-17. Next base: position 11,479 of record NZ_JBDFQT010000012.1, read on the forward strand.
CTGATGAAAGACGGCGCGGCGCTGGGTTACTCTCACGGTTTCAACATTGTTGAAGTGGGCGAGCAGGTACGTAAAGACATCACCGTAGTGATGGTGGCACCGAAGTGTCCTGGTACTGAAGTGCGTGAAGAGTACAAACGCGGCTTCGGCGTACCAACGCTGATCGCAGTACACCCGGAAAACGACCCGAAAGGCGAGGGTATGGCGATTGCTAAAGCCTGGGCTGCGGCGACCGGCGGTCACCGTGCGGGCGTGCTGGAATCTTCCTTCGTTGCTGAAGTGAAATCTGACCTGATGGGTGAGCAGACTATCCTGTGCGGTATGTTACAGGCCGGCTCTCTGCTGTGTTTCGATAAGCTGGTGGCTGAAGGCACAGACGCGCCTTACGCAGAAAAACTGATTCAGTTCGGCTGGGAAACCATCACCGAAGCGCTGAAGCAGGGCGGCATCACTCTGATGATGGATCGCCTGTCTAACCCGGCTAAACTGCGTGCTTTCGCCCTGTCCGAGCAGCTGAAAACCATCATGGCGCCGCTGTTCCAGAAGCACATGGACGACATCATCTCCGGCGAGTTCTCTTCCGGTATGATGGCTGACTGGGCAAACGACGATAAAAAACTGCTGGGCTGGCGTGAAGAGACCGGTAAAACCGCGTTCGAAACTGCCGCACAGTTCGAAGGTAAAATTGCCGAGCAGGATTACTTTGACCAGGGCGTGGTGATGATCGCCATGGTAAAAGCGGGCGTTGAGCTGGCATTCGAAACCATGGTAGCGGCGGGCATTATTGAAGAGTCTGCTTACTACGAATCACTGCACGAGCTGCCGCTGATTGCCAACACCATCGCCCGTAAGCGTCTGTATGAAATGAACGTGGTGATCTCTGATACCGCTGAATACGGTAACTATCTGTTCTCTTACGCGGCAGTACCGCTGCTGAAAGAGTTCATGACCACGCTGCAGGCAGGCGATCTGGGCAAAGCGGTTAACACCGCAACGACCGTTGATAACGCGCAGCTGCGTGACGTGAACGAAGCGATTCGTCATCACGACATCGAAACGGTTGGCCGCAAACTGCGTGGCTACATGACCGATATGAAACGTATCGCTGTAGCGGGTTAATTTTCCATCAATCACGTAGGGGCGGATCAACGATCCGCCCGAATAAAGCGCCCTCAGGCGCTTTTTTTAATTACGGTATAACACCTTGATGATGTGGTAACCGAACTGGGTGTGCAGCGGACCCTGTGGCTCGATCAGCGGGCAGGAGAACACCACTTTATCGAATGCCGGTACCATTGCACCCTGTTTGAACTCGCCTAAATGGCCGCCTTTCTTGCCTGAAGGGCAGGTTGAGTGCTTCTTTGCCAGCTTCTCAAAATCTGCGCCCTGCTTCAGCTGCTCTAACAGATCGTTAGCCAGCGCTTCTTCTTTTACCAGAATGTGCAGTGCTGCTGCCATCTTCGCCATGTTGCTCTCCAAAATTGTTGTCAGTCAGGCCTGAGCCCGGATGGCGCCTACTATACCTGCTCATCGCGCCCGGTGCGAGACTGTCATTGGATGCTTTCCGGCGCGTTAACGCGGATTTTAGCCTGCGACATCACGTTCCTCTTTCTGCCTGTTTTACAGACCCGGCAACGTTCAGAAATGAGATGAAGAGAGTAAGCGTGATTACATCTTCTACGTGGCCGACAGCCGCTGTTGTGCCCAGACAATTGCTCAGGTGGTCGATCGTTTTGGTGGGCTGGCCACGCTGGTGATAGACGGCGGTGCGCATATTGTCGATTTACCTACGCTGAGCTTTTCCCCGCCACAGGAGGCGAAACTTTAGTTATACTGCCCGCCTGTTTCACTCCCGGAATCTTTTATATGCGTCTTAATCCTGGTCAGCAACACGCCGTCGAATTTGTTACCGGGCCATGCCTGGTACTGGCTGGTGCCGGTTCGGGTAAAACACGCGTGATCACCAACAAAATCGCTCACCTGATCCGCGAGTGCGGCTATCAGGCGCGCCATATCGCTGCGGTTACCTTTACCAATAAAGCATCGCGTGAGATGAAAGAGCGTGTGGCGCAAACGCTGGGGCGTAAAGAGGCGCGTGGGCTGATGATTTCAACCTTCCACACCCTGGGGCTGGAGATCATCAAGCGCGAGTACGCGGCGCTGGGAATGAAAGCGAAGTTTTCGCTGTTTGACGATCAGGATCAGCTGGCACTGTTGAAAGACCTGACCGAAGAGTGGCTGGAGAACGATAAAACCCTGCTGCAACAGCTGATCTCAACGATCTCCAACTGGAAGAACGATCTGATGGATCCGTCGCGTGCAGCGGCCGGGGCGTTGTCCGAACGCGATAAGCTGTTTGCCCACTGTTACGGGCTGTATGACAGGCATCTGAAGTCCTGCAACGTGCTGGATTTTGATGATTTAATCCTGCTGCCGACGCTGCTGTTCCAGCGCAATCTGGAAGTGCGCGAGCGCTGGCAGCAGAAAATCCGCTACCTGCTGGTGGACGAATATCAGGATACCAACACCAGCCAGTACGAGCTGGTCAAGCTGCTGGTAGGCAATCGCGCGCGTTTCACCGTTGTGGGGGATGACGATCAGTCCATCTACTCCTGGCGCGGAGCACGGCCGCAAAACCTGGTGCTGTTGCAGGAAGATTTTCCGGCGCTTCAGGTGATTAAGCTGGAGCAGAATTATCGCTCTTCGGAACGTATCCTGAAAGCGGCGAATATTTTAATCGCCAATAATCCACATGTGTTTGAAAAGCGTCTGTTCTCCGAGCTGGGCTACGGTGCTGAGCTGAAAGTGGTCACCGCAAACCATGAAGATCACGAGGCGGAGCGCGTCACCGGCGAGCTGATTGCCCATCACTTTATTAATAAAACGGGCTACAAAGATTACGCCATTCTCTATCGCGGTAACCATCAGTCGCGGGTGTTTGAAAAGATGCTGATGCAGAACCGCATCCCGTATCGTATCTCCGGCGGTACCTCATTTTTCTCACGCCCGGAGATCAAAGATCTGCTGGCTTACCTGCGTGTGCTGACCAATGCCGACGACGACAGCGCTTTTATGCGTATCGTCAATACGCCACGGCGTGAGATCGGTTCTGCCACGCTGCAGAAACTGGGCGACTGGGCCATGCAGCGCAATAAGAGTCTGTTCAACGCCAGTTTCGATATGGGACTGGAGCAGACGCTGACCGGGCGCGGGCTGGAGTCGCTCCAGCGCTTTACCACCTGGTTACAGGAGATTTCCCGGCTGGCCGAACGTGAACCGATAGCGGCGGTGCGTGATTTGATCCGCGGTATTGACTATGAGAGCTGGCTGTTTGAAACCTCGGCCAGCCCGAAAGCGGCAGAAATGCGCATGAAAAACGTCAATACCCTGTTCCAGTGGATGACGGAAATGCTGGAAGGCAGTGATATCGACGAGGCGATGACGCTTACCCAGGTCGTGACGCGTTTTACCCTGCGCGACATGATGGAGCGCGGCGAAAGTGATGAGGATTCAGACCAGGTGCAGTTGATGACGCTGCACGCTTCGAAAGGCCTGGAGTTCCCTTACGTCTTCCTGGTAGGAATGGAAGAAGGGCTGTTGCCGCATCAGAGCAGCATTGATGAAAACAACGTTGAGGAAGAGCGCCGTCTGGCCTACGTGGGCATTACGCGTGCGCAAAAAGAACTGACCTTTACCCTGTGCCGTGAGCGCCGTCAGTACGGTGAACTGATCCGCCCGGAACCGAGCCGTTTTCTGCTGGAGCTGCCGCAGGACGATTTAAAGTGGGAAAGCGAACGCAAGGTCGTTAGTGCGGAAGAGCGTATGCAAACCGGGCAAAGTCGCGTGGCCGGGCTGCGCGCCATGCTGGATAAAGCGAAGAAATAGAGTCGCGATGACTCGGTTAAAAATTGTAGCGAGCGACGGTCAGGCAAGGCAAAAATTTCACGGCAAAGCGGAGTTTACACTGAGTAAATGAGCATTTGACGTGAAATTTTTAACGCAGCATCACCGGGCGTAGTAGATTTTAATTTATGACTAAAGACCAGTGTACATAGCTCTGCCAGTGCGCTTCCTGCTCCAGCAGTTCGGCGCGCAGCGGATGGGTTTCCATCCAGCCTTGTGGCAGCGTCAGCGTCAGGTTGTCCTCATTCGCCAGTAAACGGACCGCAGGCAACTTGTCATCACGGCGGCGGCTGGCGAAAATAATCGCCAGGCGCAACAGGCGACACAGGCGCTCAGCCACGCGTGGAGGTACGGCATTTTGCTGGCTTAACAGCGCCAGATCGATGCCGTTCACCTGATTTTGCAGCAGCGTAGCCAGTAACTTTTTCTGTGCCGGGGTGAACCCCGGAAGATCAAGATGACGCACGAGATAGGCTGCATGCTGCGGTGCCTGACGGAAATCCACACTCAGGCCAATTTCGTGAATCAGACAGGCGCTTTCCAGCAGTTCGCGGCTGCGCTCGTCCAGTTTCCATACCTGGCTCACCTGGCGGGCGAAACTGTCTGCCAGCTGACAAACACGATCGGCCTGCTCAGGATCGATGGCGAAGCGCCGCTGGATGTTATGCAAGGTGCGGTTACGGATATCGCGATCCACCGGCAGGTGCAGCATGCCGTACACCAGACCTTCGCGCAGAGCGCCACCGGCCAGCGTCATGCTGGTGATATTCAGCTCGGTGAAAATAGCGATCAGAATCGACAGCCCGCTGGGGAACACTAACGCGCGTTCAAGAGTCAGCCCCTCGATTTCCAGCTCTTCCAGTTTACCGCACTGAATGGCGCGCTGTTTTAGCTGCTCAAGCTTGCTGAGCGTGATGCGCTCATCCATGCCCTGCGCCATCATGATTTCCTGCAGTGCCTGTACCGTGCCAGACGCCCCGACGCACACCTGCCAGCCCTGCTCACGTAATGTCCCGGCCACCGGACGGATCATCGCGCGTGCAGCCTGTTCAGCCTGCTCGAAGTTGGTTTTACCCAGATGACGGTCGGTGAAGTAGCGTTCCAGCCAGGTGACACAGCCCATCGACAGGCTGAACAGCGTGGTGGTTTGCGATCCCTTGCCGGTCACCAGCTCGGTGCTGCCGCCGCCGATATCCACCACCAGTCGCTTGTCAGAACCCCCGGTGGTGTGCGCAACACCCTGATAGATCAGGCGAGCTTCATCCTCACCGCTGATGACGTTCACCGGACAGCCGAGGATCTCCTGCGCTTTAATCAGGAAGTCACCGGCATTTGACGCAATGCGCAGGGTGGCGGTTGCCACCACACGGATCTGTTCGGGGGGGATATCCTGCAGCTGCTCGGAAAACAGCCGCAGACACTGCCAGCCTCGTTCCATTGCCTCATCGGAGAGATGATTATCGGCATCGAGACCGGCAGCAAGACGCACTTTCCGCTTGATGCGGGCAATGGTCTGAATACTGCCAGCCACTTCGCGCACCACCAACATATGAAAGCTGTTCGACCCTAAATCGATGGCAGCATAAAGTGATGATGCACTCAGCATGGCGGTTTAACCTGAACGTTTACGGTTAGGATTACGCGGCGCGCTGCTGCGGCGGTTATTATTTCCACCACGGCGCGGACCACTGCCAGAGCGGTTACGGGTCAAACGTTTCGGCGGTGGCAGATCGCTCATCAGCGCATCGCTGTTATAGCGGCTGACGGCAATACTGTGACCGATATACTCTTCGATGCCCGGCAGGTTCAGCGCGTACTCTTCACAGGCGAGGCTGATAGAGTGACCATTAGCGCCTGCACGACCGGTACGACCAATACGGTGAACGTAATCTTCGCAGTCATCCGGCAGGTCATAGTTGAACACGTGGGTCACTGCCGGAATGTGCAGTCCGCGTGCTGCGACGTCGGTTGCCACCAGGATATCAATATCACCCTTGGTGAAGTCATCGAGGATACGCAGGCGTTTTTTCTGAGCAACATCGCCAGTCAGCAAGCCGACACGGTGACCGTCTGCTGCCAGGTGACCCCATACATCTTCACAGCGGTGCTTGGTATTGGCGAAAATAATCGCGCGGTCAGGCCACTCTTCTTCCAGCAACGTTTGCAGCAAACGCATTTTTTCTTCGTTGGAAGGGTAGAACAGCTCTTCCTTAATACGGTGCCCGGTTTTTTGCTCCGGCTCGACTTCAACGTATTCGGCGTTGTTCATGTTCTCAAACGCCAGTTCACGTACGCGGAATGAAAGGGTGGCAGAGAACAGCATATTCAGGCGCTGGTTGGCGGCAGGCATGCGACGGAACAACCAGCGAATGTCTTTAATGAAGCCGAGATCGAACATACGGTCAGCTTCGTCGAGTACCACCACCTGGATGGCGCCTAAGTTGACGTGATTCTGTTTAGCGTAATCGATTAAACGGCCTGTGGTGCCGATCAGAACATCGACGCCGCTTTCAAGCACTTTCAGCTGTTTATCATAGCCATCGCCGCCATACGCCAGACCGAGTTTCAGTCCGGTGACCTGCGCCAGTGGTTCTGCATCAGCATGAATCTGCACCGCCAGTTCGCGCGTTGGCGCCAGGATCAGCGCGCGCGGTTGGTTAACCTGGCGACCTTCCGGTGCGGGGTGAGAAAGAAGATGATGGAACGTTGACGTCAGAAACGCCATCGTTTTGCCGGTACCGGTTTGCGCCTGACCTGCTACATCACGCCCGGAGAGCGTAAACGGTAATGCCAGCGCCTGGATAGGCGTGCAATTATGAAACCCTTTAGTTTCAAGGGCTTCAACAACCTGAGGGTGCAGGGCGAAGTCGGAAAACTTCTGTTCGGTTAAGTGTGTTTTGCTCATAGTGTGGTAGAATATCAGCTTACTATTGCTTTACGAAAGCTTATCCGGTGAAATAAAAGCAGTGAAATAAACTCAGCCTGATGCTGCTTAATGCAACAGCACAGGTAAAGATAATCCCCTGGAGTAAACATGAGCGATAAAATTGTTCACCTGACCGATGACAGCTTCGAAACCGACGTCCTGAAAGCAGAAGGTTTAACGCTGGTTGACTTCTGGGCAGAGTGGTGTGGTCCTTGTAAAATGATTGCGCCTATTCTTGATGAAGTCGCGACCGAATACGAAGGCAAACTGACCATTGCTAAACTGAACATTGATGAGAACCCGGCGACCGCACCAAAGTACGGTATTCGTGGTATTCCAACCCTTCTGTTGTTCAAAAATGGTGAAGTGGCCGCGACAAAAGTCGGCGCGCTCTCTAAAGGCCAGCTCAAAGAGTTCCTGAACGCGAACCTGGGCTAATCATGCCATGCCGTCGTCTTGCGGTTCGAATTTTTCGTTGACTGCTAGACGACCGGCATTAAGCGTGCTAAGTTGAATCTACTGCACGACGAACTTACCTGTAGTTTGAATCTTTAGAATTACTCCTTGTTGAACACAGTATTCATCTTAGTCTTACAGACGTTCAGCAATCTGACGGTTAGTATCAACTGATTTTCGGCTTCCTGTCCTTACCGTCTCCTCGTCTCAGATTTGCGTTATCTTGCACGTGATCATCGAGTTGACTTCGGAACCAGGAACCAATTAAACAGGCATGGATCTTTCGCCATACCATTCACGACAAACAGTTCAAGTTATACCCCGAGTTTAAGAACCCACCATTATGAATCTTACCGAATTAAAAAATACGCCGGTTTCTGACCTGATTACTCTCGGCGAAAATATGGGGCTGGAAAACCTGGCGCGCTTGCGCAAACAGGACATTATCTTCGCCATCCTCAAACAACACGCAAAAAGTGGCGAAGACATCTTCGGCGACGGCGTACTCGAGATATTGCAGGATGGATTTGGTTTCCTCCGCTCCGGAGACAGCTCCTACCTTGCCGGTCCCGATGATATCTACGTCTCTCCAAGCCAAATCCGCCGCTTCAACCTCCGCACAGGTGACTCCATCTCTGGCAAGATTCGACCGCCAAAAGAGGGTGAGCGTTACTTTGCGCTGTTAAAAGTTAACGAAGTTAACTACGACAAACCGGAAAATGCCCGTAATAAAATCCTGTTTGAAAACTTAACCCCACTGCATGCCAACTCACGTCTGCGCATGGAGCGTGGTAACGGTTCTACCGAAGATTTGACCGCCCGCGTGCTGGATCTGGCTTCGCCGATCGGTCGTGGCCAGCGTGGTCTGATCGTGGCTCCACCGAAAGCCGGTAAAACCATGCTGCTGCAAAATATCGCGCAGAGCATTGCTTACAACCATCCTGACTGTGTGCTGATGGTGCTGCTGATTGACGAGCGTCCGGAAGAAGTAACCGAGATGCAGCGTCTGGTTAAAGGTGAAGTGATTGCTTCCACCTTTGACGAACCGGCATCCCGCCACGTTCAGGTTGCTGAGATGGTGATCGAAAAAGCCAAGCGTCTGGTTGAACACAAGAAAGATGTGATCATCCTGCTGGACTCCATCACCCGTCTGGCGCGCGCCTACAACACCGTCGTACCTGCTTCTGGCAAGGTACTGACCGGTGGTGTGGATGCCAATGCCCTTCATCGTCCGAAGCGTTTCTTCGGTGCTGCGCGTAATGTGGAAGAGGGCGGAAGCCTGACCATTATCGCTACCGCACTGGTTGATACCGGTTCGAAGATGGATGAAGTGATCTACGAAGAGTTTAAAGGTACGGGTAACATGGAACTGCACCTGGCGCGTAAAATCGCTGAGAAACGTGTGTTCCCTGCTATTGACTACAACCGTTCCGGTACGCGTAAAGAAGAGCTGCTTACCACCTCGGAAGAGCTGCAGAAGATGTGGATCCTGCGCAAGATTATTCACCCAATGGGCGAAATCGACGCAATGGAATTCCTCATCAATAAACTGGCGATGACGAAAACCAATGATGAATTCTTCGACATGATGAAGCGTTCATAACGGAGTCATGGTTACAGTAAGACGATGATCTTACAGTTTTATGGCGTAACTTCCGTCAATAAACAGTACAAAACTCGGGTAACGCCACGCATAGTCGTGGCGTTTTTTGTTTCTGGCCTATAGGCTATCCTGATCTGGGAGAATGAACCTAAAGATCGGCACAGGGCAGGTAACAGGGAACCTGGTTTTGCTCGTCCTGATGAATAGAATCAGAATTATGTAATGTTATTGGCACAAAAATTGCTAATAAAATTACGCAATTCTTAGCAGAGAGCTGGATAATGTGAATTTACTCAATATGAGTACGGAACTTGGCCTGACTTTTTTATTTTCGTTAGTGTTTCTTTTCTTTGCACGTAAAGCGGCTAAAAAAGTTGGGCTGGTTGATAAACCCAACTATCGCAAACGCCATCAGGGGGCTATCCCGCTGGTAGGCGGTATCTCTGTTTTTGCTGGTAGCTGCTTTGCTTTTGCCCTAACGAATTTCTACATTCCCCATGCCTCGCTTTATCTGGGCTGCGCGGGCTGTCTGGTGCTGGTGGGGGCGCTCGATGACCGCTACGACATCAGCGTAAAATTGCGCGCCGTGGTTCAGGCGGGCGTTGCCGTTGTCATGATGGTCAAAGCAAAACTCTATTTACTCAGCCTCGGTTATATCTTTGGTCCGTGGGAACTGGTGGTGGGGCCATTTGGCTATGTCCTGACGCTGTTTGCCGTCTGGGCAGCGATCAATGCCTTTAATATGGTGGATGGTATTGACGGCCTGCTGGGGGGGTTATCCTGTGTGACGTTCATGGCTATGGGCGTAATTCTGCTGTTTGACGGGCAGAATAGCCTCGCCATGTGGTGCTTCACCATGATTGCCGTGATTGTGCCCTACATTCTGTTAAATCTTGGGGTCTTCGGTCGTCGCTATAAAGTCTTTATGGGCGATGCCGGCAGTACGCTAATTGGTTTTACCATTATCTGGATCCTGCTGGAAGCCACTCAGGGGCCAAGCCATCCGATCACGCCTGTCACGGCGCTGTGGCTGATTGCTATTCCGCTGATGGATATGGTTGCCATTATGTACCGCCGCCTTAGCAAGGGCATGAGCCCGTTCTCGGCTGACCGTCAGCATATCCACCATCTGATCATGCGTGCGGGCTTTACCTCGCGGCAGGCGTTTGTCCTGATTACTGCCGCGGCGGCCCTGCTGGCGATGGTCGGTGTGCTGGGTGAATACCTTTCATTTGTCCCTGAATGGGTGATGTTGTTCCTGTTCCTGCTGGCTTTCGTGCTGTACGGCTACTGCATTAAACGTGCCTGGCGTGTGGCTCGTATGATTAAACGGTTTAAACGCCGTCTGCGAAATAACAAAAATGACCGCAAATCTTCCACTGACTGATCGATGCCCTGACGACAAGGAAACAGATGTATGACCCATCCTGACGCCGCAGATAACGAGCTGGATATTCGTGGCCTTTGCTGCGCACTCTGGCGCGGTAAACTATGGATTATCTCTGGCGGTGCCCTTTTTGCACTGCTGGCCTGGATCTATTCGCTACTGGTGACGCCACAATGGAGCACGACAGCGATTGTCGACAGGCCGACAGTAAACATGCTGTCCGGTTTTTATTCCCAACAGCAGTTTCTCAATAATCTGGATATTCGTGCCGGTAGTCTGACGGTTGCCCCGCCGACGGTGATGGATGAAGCCTATCAGGAATTCATGATGCAGCTGTTTGCCTGGGATACGCGGCGGGATTTCTGGTTACAGACCGGTTATTACCAGCAGCGGAAAAGTGGCAATGCGGCTGAAGATGCGGCGCTACTGGATGAAATGATTGCCAACATCCAGTTTCAGCCCGCTGACAGCGCGAAAAATATTAATGATACCGTCAAGCTGGTGGCGGAAACCGCAGCCGATGCCAATGCCCTGCTGCGTCAGTATGTGGCGTTTGCTAACGCACGTGCGACCACCCATTTGAACGAAGAGCTTACCGCGGCCTGGGCGGCGCGCAGTATTCAATTGAAGGCGCAAATTAAGCGTCAGGAAGCCGTAGCCAAAGCGATTTACGATCGTCAAATCAACAGTATTGAGCAGGCGCTGAAAATTGCCCGGCAGCAGGGGTTTGAGCAGACGAAAACCCAGGTCCCTTCTGAACAGTTGCCTGACTCAGAGCTTTTCCTGTTAGGCAGGCCAATGCTGCAGGCGCGTCTGGAAACGCTGCGCGCTACCGGGCCAACTTACGATCTGGAATATGACCAGAACCGTGCGATGCAAACCACATTAAATGTTGGTCCGACGCTGGTGAAATCTTTCCAGACCTGGCGTTACCTGCGTACGCCGGAAGAACCGGTAAAACGTGACAGTCCGCGCCGTGTACTACTGATGATTATGTGGGGCACGATTGGCGTGCTGCTGGGTGCAGGGATAGCGCTGGTGCGACGATCCCGCCGATAAATCTGCGGTTAAACTATTTGAATTAAAGAGAGCCACGGTGAAAGTATTAACGGTTTTTGGCACGCGCCCTGAAGCGATAAAAATGGCACCTCTGGTGCATGCGCTGGCGCTGGATGACGGGATAGAGTCACGCTTATGCGTGACCGCGCAGCATCGGGAAATGCTCGATCAGGTCCTGCATCTTTTTTCCATCGTACCGGACTACGATCTTAACATTATGCAGCCTGGACAGGGACTCACCGAGATCACCAGCCGTATTCTGGAAGGGCTGAAAACGGTATTTACCGATTTTACCCCAGACGTGGTGCTGGTACACGGTGACACCACCACCACGCTGGCTGCCAGCCTGGCCGCCTTTTACCACCGCATTCCTGTCGGGCACGTGGAGGCCGGATTACGCACCGGGGATCTCTGGTCTCCGTGGCCGGAAGAGGCGAACCGGACGTTAACCGGCCATCTCGCCAGCTACCATTTCACTCCTACGGCCAGTTCACAGCAAAACCTGCTGCGTGAGAACCTGCCCGCCGAACGCATTTTCGTCACCGGTAATACCGTCATTGATGCTCTGTTCTGGGTACGCGACCGCGTACTTAGCGACGCTGAGCTGAAAAACAGTCTCGCGGCGCGCTATCCGTTCCTTGATGCGAATAAAAAACTGATTCTGGTCACCGGGCACCGTCGCGAAAGTTTCGGCGGTGGCTTCGAACGTATCTGTAATGCCCTGGCGGAGATTGCTCGCCTGCACCCGGAAACGCAGATTGTCTATCCGGTGCACCTGAATCCTAACGTCAGCGAACCGGTGAACCGCATTCTGCGGGGTATCGACAATATCATCCTGATTGAGCCGCAGGAGTACCTGCCATTTGTCTGGCTGATGGACCGCGCCTGGCTAATCCTTACGGATTCTGGCGGGATTCAGGAAGAGGCTCCGTCGCTGGGTAAACCGGTGCTGGTGATGCGTGATGCCACAGAACGCCCGGAGGCGGTGGCTGCGGGAACGGTCAAACTGGTGGGGACTGACGGTGCAAAGATCGTCAGCGAAGTGACCCGTCTGCTTACCGACGAGGACGCATGGCATACCATGAGCCGCGCCCACAATCCCTACGGTGACGGACTCGCCTGTCAGCGCATTGTCCAGGCACTTAAAAACAACCGGATAACATTATGAGTTTCAACACCATTTCAGTCATCGGGCTGGGCTACATTGGCCTGCCTACCGCCGCTGCTTTTGCTTCGCGTCAGAAGCACGTGATTGGCATTGATATTAATGCGCAGGCGGTGGAAACCATCAATCGCGGCGAAATCCACATTGTTGAACCGGATCTTGACCGGGTGGTGAAAACCGCGGTTGAGGGCGGCTGGTTACGTGCGGCAACACAGCCCCAGGCCGCTGATGCCTGGCTGATCGCCGTGCCGACGCCGTTCAAAGACGGGCATCAGCCGGATATGACCTGGGTGCAGGCGGCAGCAGAGTCGATTGCTCCGCACCTGAAGAAAGGCGATCTGGTGATCCTGGAGTCCACTTCACCGGTCGGCGCCACCGAACAGATGGCGGCGTGGCTGGCCGCATCGCGCACGGACCTCAGTTTCCCACAGCAGGCCGGTGAACATGCAGACATTCAGGTGGCTTACTGTCCGGAGCGCGTCCTGCCCGGAAAGGTGATGGTCGAACTGTTTAAAAATGATCGGGTGATTGGTGGCATGACACCCCGCTGTTCACAGCGCGCGTGCGATCTCTACAACATCTTCCTGGAAGGCGAGTGCGTGGTGACAAATGCCCGCACCGCCGAAATGTGCAAACTCACGGAAAACAGCTTCCGCGATGTCAATATTGCCTTTGCCAACGAGCTGTCGCTGATCGCGGCTGACCAGGGGATCAATGTCTGGGAACTGATCCGGCTGGCCAATCGTCATCCACGCGTCAATATCCTGCAGCCAGGTCCGGGAGTGGGCGGCCACTGTATCGCGGTTGACCCATGGTTTATCGTGGCGCAAAACCCGGTACAGGCGCGTTTGATCCGCACCGCGCGCGAAGTGAACGACAGCAAGCCGCACTGGGTGCTGGAGCAGGTGCAGCGCCAGGTAGCGGACTGTCTGATGAACAGTGACAAACGCGCCAGCGAGCTGAAAATTGCCTGTTTTGGCCTGGCGTTTAAGCCTGATATTGATGACTTACGTGAAAGCCCTGCCGTGCAGGTGACCCGCATGATTGCCGACTGGCATCAGGGTACTACGCTGGTGGTAGAGCCAAACGTACAGCAGCTCCCGGTAAAATTACAGGCGAGCGTGACGCTGGTTCCACTGCAGGAGGCACTTCAGCAGGCCGACGTGCTGGTGATGCTGGTGGATCACCGCCAGTTCAAAGCCATTGAACCGGCAGCCGTCAGTCAGCCATGGATTGTGGATACCAAAGGTGTCTGGCGTTAGTGAACGCGACGCTTAAACCTCTGGCGTGGGAAAACGCCTTCTTTGGTTGCCACAGCGCGCTGCTTGAACTGCAGGGCGATACGGCGCTGGATCTCGCCCAGCTCGACAGCTACGGGCTGGTCCAGGTCAAAGTGCTGGCTCAGCAAAGCGCCGAACTTGATGCTCTGAGCGCCATGGGTTTTCGCCTGGTGGAAGGGGAAGCGGACTGTGTGCTGGGGATCACCCCGGTAGAACGTCCGACGGGCATTCGTATTGCCCGTGCGGAGCACATCCCCGCGCTGCGTCAGGCGGCAGAAGAGGCCTTTATTTACAGCCGTTTTCGTGCGCCCTGGTACGCGCCGGGTGACAGCGGACGTTTTTATGCCCAGTGGGTGGAAAATGCCGTGCGCGGCACCTTTGACCATCAGTGCCTGCTGGCGGTGGACGAGCAAGGGGCGATGCAGGGCTTTGCCTCGCTGCGTGAACTGGGCGACGGTACGGCACGTATTGGCCTGCTGGCGGTGTTACCCGCAGCCCAGGGGCTGGGTATAGGTCAGCGGCTGATGAATGCGGCTAACGACTGGTGCCGGGCACGCCGACTGACACGGCTACATGTCGCAACGCAGCTGGGCAATGTTGCCGCGTTACGACTCTATCTTCGCTGCGGTGGCGTGATTGAACGCACCGCCTACTGGTTATACAGGGAAACCCCATGATTCCGTTTAATGCGCCACCGGTGGTGGGAACTGAACTCGAATATATGCAGTCGGCAATGAGCAGCGGAAAGTTGTGCGGCGATGGGGGTTTTACCCGTCGCTGCCAGCAGTGGATGGAACAGCGCTTCGGCAGCCGTAAAGTCCTGCTGACCCCTTCCTGCACGGCGTCGCTGGAGATGGCGGCCATCCTGATCGACATTCAGCCCGGCGATGAAGTGATTATGCCGAGCTACACTTTTGTCTCAACGGCCAACGCTTTTGTGCTGCGCGGCGCGACCATCGTGTTTGTCGATGTTCGCCCGGATACGATGAATATTGATGAGCACCTGATTGAAGCGGCGATCACCGAAAAAACCAAAGCCATTGTGCCGGTACATTATGCGGGTGTGGCCTGCGAAATGGACACCATCATGGCACTGGCGAAAAAGCACCAGCTGTGGGTGGTGGAAGATGCTGCACAGGGTGTGATGTCCACCTACAAAGGGCGTGCTCTCGGCAGCATCGGTCATATCGGTTGCTTCAGCTTCCATGAAACGAAAAACTACACCGCCGGTGGTGAAGGTGGCGCGACGCTGGTGAATGACGCCACGCTGGTTGAGCGCGCGGAGATCATCCGTGAGAAAGGCACCAACCGCAGCCAGTTCTTCCGTGGCCAGGTCGATAAATACACCTGGCGTGATATCGGCTCCAGTTACCTGATGGCCGATCTACAGGCGGCGTATCTCTGGGCACAGCTGGAGGCGGCAGAGCGCATTAACCAGCAGCGTTTACGCTTGTGGCAGAACTACCGGGAAGCGCTGCAGCCGCTGGCCAACCGTGGGCGCATTGAACTGGCCAGCATTCCTGCTGACTGTGAGCACAATGCCCACATGTTTTACCTGAAGCTGCGTGACCATGACGATCGCAGTGCGCTGATTGGCTGGCTGAAAGAAGCCGAGATCCTGGCGGTGTTCCACTATATTCCGCTGCACAGCTCGCCTGCCGGTCAGCGTTTTGGCCGCTTCCACGGAGAAGACCGCTTCACCCAGGCAGAGAGCGATCGACTGCTGCGTCTGCCGCTGTTCTATAACCTCTCTGATAATAATCAGAAAACGGTGATCGGTTCCTTATTGAGCTATTTCTCCTGATATGTCACTGGCAAAAGCCTCGGTGTGGACAGCGGTTTCCACATTAGTAAAAATTGCCGCCGGTTTACTGGTAGTAAAGCTGCTGGCGGTCTCCTACGGACCGGCTGGCGTCGGGCAGGCGGGCAATTTCCGTCAGTTGATTACCGTGCTCGGCGTGCTGGCGGGGGCCGGGATTTTTAACGGCGTTACCAAGTATGTGGCGCAGTATCAGCAGCAGCCAGAACAGCTGCGTGCCGTCACGGGTACGGCATCCTCCATGGTACTGGGTTTCTCGCTGCTGCTGGCACTGGTGTTTCTGCTGTTTGCCGCGCCAATCAGTCACGCGCTGTTTGGCCACGACCGCTATCAGCAGGTGATCCGCATCGTTGCTTTCCTGCAAATGGGGATTGCCTGGGCTAACCTGTCGCTGGCTATTATGAAAGGCTTCCGTGATGCGGCAGGTAATGCGCTGTCGCTGATTATCGGCAGCCTGGTGGGCGTTGCTGCGTGGGTGGTCTGCTATAAGCTGGGAGGCTACAGCGGAGCGCTGGTGGGCCTGGCTATGGTCCCCGCCCTGGTGGTGGTGCCCGCAATGGTCCTGCTGGCGCGGCGCGATTGCCTGCCGATGCGCTATCTGTTACCGGCATGGCGGCCAGAGTTTGTCACCCTGCTGGGTAAGTTTACGGTGATGGCGCTGATCACCGCCGTCACGCTGCCGGTGGCATGGATGATGATGCGTAATCTGCTGGCGCAGCATGCAGGATGGGAGCAGGTAGGTTTGTGGCAGGGGGTGAGCAGTATTTCAGATGCCTACCTGCAATTTATCACCGCCTCGTTCAGCGTTTATTTGCTGCCCACGCTGTCACGCCTGCAGCAAAAAGCGGAGATTTCCCGTGAAATTCTCAAGGCGCTGCGCTTTGTGCTGCCCGTGGTGGCTGCGGTCAGTTTTACCGTCTGGCTGCTGCGTGATGTGGCGATCTGGCTGCTGTTTTCCCACGAATTTGCCGCCATGCGCGACCTGTTTGTCTGGCAGTTGATTGGCGACGTGCTCAAAGTCGGCTGCTACGTGTTTGGCTATCTGGTCATTGCGAAGGCGTCGTTACGCTTTTATGTACTGACTGAGGTGAGCCAGTTTGTCTTGCTTACCGGATTTTCCCGCTGGCTGATCCCGCTGCATGGTGCAGCCGGTGCGGCTCAGGCGTATATGGCGACCTATATCGCTTATTTTGCACTCTGTGCAGGTGTCTTTATTATTTACCGTAGACGAGTATGAGCAGAGTAATTCATCTTTTAGGCTCAGACATTCCGCATCATAACGCGACGGTGTTGGGCTTTTTTAACCAGGTTTTACATGAAGTTGTTCCGTCATCTTCCCGCCGTGAGTTCTGGGTGGTGAGCGGGCAGGCTGCGCTGGCTGTACAGTATCCGATGCTGGATATCCGGCTATTTGCCACTAAAGCTGAGCTGGCGCAGGCGGTCATAGCGACCGGCGCAGCACAGCGCAGCACGCGCTTTTTCTTTCACGGACAGTTCAATCCACGCCTGTGGCTGGCACTGCTGGCGGGTAAACTCAAACGTCAGCAGTTTTACTGGCACATCTGGGGCGCTGACCTTTATGAAGAGGCGACCAGCCTGAAATTTCGTGCGTTCTATCTGCTGCGGCGCCTGGCGCAAAAGCGGGTCGGCCATGTGTTTGCCACGCGGGGTGATATCACCCATTTTCATCAGCGTCATCCAGAGGTTCCAGCTTCGCTGCTCTATTTCCCTACGCGACTGGCAGAGAATGTGCGGCCCGGCGATGAGCCTCAGGGGCCGTTAACCATTCTGCTCGGCAACTCCGGGGATGCCAGCAATCGCCATGTTCAGGCACTTCAGGCCATCCACCGGCAGTTTGGTCATGATGTGCAGGTTGTCGTACCTCTCGGCTATCCGGCCAATAATGAGGCCTATATTCAGCATGTGCGTGAGGCTGCCGCAGCACTGTTTGCGCCGGGAGTGGTCGATCTTGTTACCGAAAAACTCGCCTTCAGTGACTATCTGGCATTGATTGCCCGCTGCCATCTTGGCTACTTTATTTTCGAACGCCAGCAGGGCATCGGAACGTTATGTCTGCTGATGCAGGCCAATGTGCCCTTTGTGCTTAACCGCAAAAACCCGTTCTGGCAGGATCTGGCGGAACAGCAGGTGCCGGTGCTGTTCGACGGTGATGCACTGGATGCGGCCACGGTCAGCGAAGCGCGGCGTCAGATGATGTTGCTAGATAAATCAAAGATTGCCTTTTTTGACCCGGGCTATCTGCACGGCTGGCAGCAGGCACTGCGTCTGGTCGAGGAGGAAAGCCCATGACGCTATTACAGTTTGCCGGGCTGCTGGTGGTGTATCTGTGCTGCTGTGGCTTTATTCTCACGCTGACCTGGCGGGAGTTTCGCCGCGTGCGTTTTAACTTTAATGTTTTCTTCTCACTGCTGTTTCTGCTGACCTTCTTTTTCGGCTTCCCTTTAACCTGCCTGCTGGTGTTTGGGTTTGATGTGGAGGTGGTGCCAGCGGAGTATCTGTTGCAGGCGCTGCTGTCGGCGGGCTGTTTTTATGCTATTTACTACGTCAGCTATAAAACCCGGCTGCGCGCGCGCGACCGTGCCCCGTCACGCCCGGTGTTTACCATTAACCGCATCGAGGCTCATCTTACCTGGGGCATTCTGGCGCTGGTGGCGCTGGGAACGGTCAGCGTGTTCTTCCTGCACAATGGCTTCCTGCTGTTTAAACTGCACAGCTACAGCCAGATATTCTCCGCAGATGTCTCCGGCGTGGCGCTGAAACGCTTTTTCTATTTCTTCATCCCGGCGATGCTGGTGATCTACTTCCTTAAACAGGACAAACGCCGCTGGCTGCTGTTCCTTGCCAGCACCGTGGCATTTGGACTGCTGACCTATGTGATTGTCGGCGGTACGCGCGCTAACATTATTATCGCCTTCGCTCTGTTCCTGTTTATCGGCATCATTCGTGGCTGGATCACGCTGTGGATGCTGGTGCTGGCGGGTATCGGCGGTATTGTCGGCATGTTCTGGCTGGCGCTCAAGCGCTACAACCTGGATGTGAGCGGATCGGAAGCGTTTTATACCTTCCTCTATCTGACCCGCGATACCTTTTCTCCGTGGGAGAACCTGGGCCTGCTGCTGCAAAACTACGACAAAATTGACTTCCAGGGGCTGGCCCCAATCTGGCGCGATTTCTATGTGTTCATTCCCAGCTGGCTATGGCACGAGCGGCCTTCTGTGGTACTGAATAGCGCCAACTACTTCACATGGGATGTGCTGGATAACCACTCCGGGCTGGCGATATCGCCCACGCTCATCGGTTCGCTGGTGGTGATGGGAGGCGCGCTGTTTATCCCCCTGGGAGCGGTGGCCGTTGGCTTAATTATTAAATGGTTCGACTGGCTGTATGAAAAAGGCCAGCAGGAGCAGAACCGCTATAAGGCCGCTATTCTGCAAAGTTTCTGTTTTGGTGCGGTGTTTAACATGATTGTCCTGGCACGCGAAGGGCTGGATTCGTTTGTTTCGCGCGTGGTGTTTTTCTGTGTGATCTTTGCTGTCTGTGTGGTGGTGGCGAAGCTGCTTTACTGGCTGCTGGATAGCGCCGGGCTGGTTCGTGCCCGTACGTCTGCCCGCTCACTGTCAACTCACCCTAACGGTTGATGTACGTTTTTGTTCTGAAGGAATTTTCATGACTGTCTCTGTAACCGTGCCGCAATATCAGATTCGTGGATTAACGCTGTCAGGCTTTAGTGATATGGCGCAGTTTGTTGATTATCTGAATCAGCAGGGTGAGCTGAAAACCGGCACGCTGGTGGCGATCAATGCGGAGAAGGTGTTGACGGCGGAAGCCGATGCGGCGGTTTATCAGTTAATTGATGCCGCTGAATACAAATACGCTGATGGCATCAGCATTGTGCGCTCTATCCGTAAAAAGTACCCGCAGGCTCAGGTTTCGCGCATTGCCGGGGCCGACCTGTGGGAAGCCCTGATGGAACGTGCCGGACGTGAGGGGACCCCGGTTTTCCTTGTCGGGGGGCAGCCAGGTGTTCTGGCGCAAACGATAGATAAACTGCGCCGCCAGTGGAATGTGAACATTGTCGGGTCGCAGGATGGGTTTTTCACACCGGACCAGCGTGATTCTCTGTTTATCCGCATCAGAGAGAGCGGCGCGAAGCTGGTGACGGTGGCGATGGGGTCTCCGCGCCAGGAAATTCTGATGCGCGACTGTAAAGCCAGCTACCCGGATGCGTTGTATATGGGAGTAGGCGGCACCTACGACGTGTTTACCGGCCAGGTAAAGCGCGCGCCAAAGATATGGCAGCGAATGGGCCTGGAGTGGCTTTATCGCCTTATTTCTCAACCTTCACGCCTTAAGCGTCAGCTCAGATTGCTGAAATACCTTAAATATCACTGGCGCGGCGATCTTTAATCAGCTCGTTCTTTTTATCTGTTAAGGCCGTTTTGTGCGATTTCCTGAGGCGAAAAGGGCGAAAAACGCTGCGACTTTAGACGGAATGCACAAAGCGTAATCAAACGCGTTTTTTTGTGCAAAAAGCACTGGACAGTCAGGGCTGTCCTCCGTAGTATGCACATCCGCAACGGCGCTACGCGCCCGTAGCTCAGCTGGATAGAGCGCTGCCCTCCGGAGGCAGAGGTCTCAGGTTCGAATCCTGTCGGGCGCACCATGAATTTTGTGCGCATGAGCGGCGGTGGTAACATTTACCGCGTTAGTAAGAAGTAGATAGAAGCAGTAAAGAAGTCAGGAATGGTGGCTATAGCTCAGTTGGTAGAGCCCTGGATTGTGATTCCAGTTGTCGTGGGTTCGAGTCCCATTAGCCACCCCAGACTTTGAGTAAAAGATTTTGTTGTATGCGAAGGTGGCGGAATTGGTAGACGCGCTAGCTTCAGGTGTTAGTGTCTTAACGGACGTGAGGGTTCAAGTCCCTCTCTTCGCACCACAAAGTCTGAGCAGTAAAGCAGTATTCGGCGAGTAGCGCAGCTTGGTAGCGCAACTGGTTTGGGACCAGTGGGTCGGAGGTTCGAATCCTCTCTCGCCGACCAATTTAGAAAACCCTGCTGTTGCGGGGTTTTTGCTTAAAACCTGAGAGTTTTGAGCGACAGAAAAATAAAGAAAAGTAGTGGCATTTAAAGAAGTATTCGGCGAGTAGCGCAGCTTGGTAGCGCAACTGGTTTGGGACCAGTGGGTCGGAGGTTCGAATCCTCTCTCGCCGACCAATTTAAGAAACCTGCTTGAAAAAGCAGGTTTTTTTTCGCCTGTATGAAATGAGGATGAGAACCTCCGAAGGAGGTTTGAGCCGAGCGCAGCGAGACAACGTTGCGTCAGCAACGGCCCGCAGGGCGGCTTGAAGAGCCGTAATCCTCTCTCGCCGACCAATTTAAGAAACCTGCTTGAAAAAGCAGGTTTTTTTTCGCCTGTATGAAATGAGGATGAGAACCTCCGAAGGAGGTTTGAGCCGAGCGCAGCGAGACAACGTTGCTTCAGCAACGGCCCGCAGGCGGCTTTTGTAGGGGGCGACCTTTTTTTGCGGTCGCCCCGTGTCGAAGCGTTACATTCTCCTCATGATCAGTTGCTTCACATTTTGCACCTCTGCACTCAATGCTTCTCCTGGCGTTTGCAGCAGCAGCTCAGAAGTGACAACCTCCGCACCGCAGAAATCGAAGATGCCGTGATCGATCTGCGTCCTCATCGCGGCAAAGTAGCCGTGGCGGGCATAGGTACGCATATCGCCAGCGCCAATCGCGACCAGGTGGACTTTCAGACGCTGTAATTTTTTCACCAGACGTCCCTCATCATCTTCATACGCCCAGCCGTGGGTAAATACGCGGTCAATCCATCCTTTTAACTGTGCAGGCATTGACCACCAGTAAATCGGGTAAACCAGTACCAGTGTATCTGCACCATCAATCCTCTTCTGTTCCGCGATAATGTCCGGCGTAACCGGTTCCTGCTGACGGAAGGCCGCAACGTCATTCAGAGTAAAACGGGGATCGAAACCTTCTGCGGCCAGGTCGGCAATATCGACACTGCCGCCAGCGGCCGTGATGCCCTCTGCCAGCTGCCCGGCAACCATGTGGGTGAGTGACTGACTGTCAGGATGGGAAACAACAATAAGGGTGTGCATGGGAAGCCTCCGGCTTGCAGGTTAAACAGAGAAACGTTACGCTAATATACTATTGGTAAGTTACCTTTGGTATATAAGCATGTCAACGGACAAAAATGTCTCACCGCTTCCGCGTCGGCGTTTATCGCGTGAAGCTCGCTATCAGCAGCTGATTGAAGAGGCCTGGAATCTCATCCGCAGCGAAGGGACTGAAGCCTTAACCCTGGGCCGCCTCGCTGACCAGTCAGGTGTCACCAAGCCGGTGGTCTACGACCATTTCGGTACACGAGCCGGGCTTTTTGCGGTGCTTTATCAGGAGTTCGACGCGCGGCAGAACGCGCTGTTTGATGCGGCACTGGCGGAGAGTGAGCCAACGCTGGCGGCAAGGGCTGAGGTGATCGCCCACTCCTATGTAAACTGCGTACAGCAGCAGGGAAGGGAGATCCCCGGTATCATTGCCGCGCTGGTCGGTTCGCCGGAGCTGGAGCAGATCAAACGTGCCTACGAAATGGCCTTTATTGAGAAGTGTCGGGAGATACTGGCCCCCTTTACCCAGGGCGGGGAACTGCCGGATGCCGGGCTATGGGCAATGCTGGGGGCGGCGGAGTCTGTGTCTTATGCGGTGACACGCAATGAGATCACCGTTCAGCAGGCGCAGTGCGAACTGTTTGCCGTCATTACCGCTCTGGTAGAGCGTAGCCAGCGAAGCTGAAGTCGGATTGTCTCCTCAGGGAGACATTTAATTTATTGTTTAATAAACCATTTACCTAACTATGCATTATCTGTCTCTGTCAGGAGACGGCTATGGCGCCATGATGTTGGGTCAAGGCGACAAAATGGCCACAGGTTAATAGACTGTAGTGAATATTATTTCCTCTTAAAATGAGAGGGATAGGGTTTTTTGATGCGGTGAGTTGTTATTCTGGCACGCAGTATGCAAGAATAATGCTGTAGATGCTCATTCCACCTCTTATGTTTGCGAAAGCTTCATAAACCTGGGAATGATGCAGAGCCATTTAACGGTACCTGTTGTCCACCCGCCAGCATCGCTAACGCCTTGCTGGAGATATCGGACAATACGTTGAGTCGGGTACCAATCGGTTGTCTTAACCGACCTGATAATTTACACCTGCCAGCAAACTGCTGGCAGGTGTTTTTTTTATCCTTAATATTTAAGGATTATTCTTCAGCGTCAGCAGCAGACCGTCACGGCGCATAGAGGCCGCTTCTTCCGGTTTGTGCTGGCGGTCCAGCGTATCGGCCAGCCAGGCATAGTCAAAGGCATCCGGGCGTTGCTGTAATGCTGCACGGAACGCTTCTTCTGCCTGCTCCCATTCACCATGCTGCATTAGCAGCTGCCCCAGGGTACTGTGTAACAGCGGCGTGGCACCGTGCTGCTTGATTTGCTGACGCAACGCTTTTTCCAGCTGTTCCGGGTTACCGGTTTTCAGTCGGGGCATCAGCAGCACCAGCCGCTCATCATACTGACGTTTCAGACCTTCCAGCACGATTTGCTGTGCGGTGTCATGATCGTTGCAGACGATAAGGTGATCCGCCATTGCCACCTGTAAAGCCGGTTCATGACGGGTTTTACGGCTTTGATTCTGCCACCAGCGTTTCAGTCCATCACTGCCCTGTTCGGCCATTGCCTGATTCATCAGACCCAGCCAGGCCTGCTGCTGCAGATCGAGACGATGTGCTTCATCACCCAGCCTGATTTTTTCCATCGCAGGCAGAATATCCAGCAGTGCTCCCCAGGCATGAGTGCGCAGGTAGGCTTGTTCAGCCAGGCGCAACACTTCAGGATGGCGTGGCGCAATCTCCAGCAAACGGTCGATGCCATGGCGGGCAGCGTGATCTTCATTACGCGCCAGCTGAATACGCACGCGGGTAATCTCCACCGGAATGGGATCGCCGCTGTTTAGCTCGGTCGCACGCTCCAGATGTTGATTAGCGCGGATTTCATCACCGCGCTGCTGTGCAGCTTCCGCAGCCAGCAGATAGTTCACGACAGGTTGTTCAGCATGGTCTGCATGGCGTGACAGCAGTTTTTCGACCTGCTGATAATCGCCTTCTGCCAGTTTGAGCAGCGCGGCATTGGTCTGCTTATGTGCGCTGCGGCGTTTACGGCCGCTGAACCAGCCACGGGTGCGGGCACCGGTACGGAAAAGACGGCGTAGCAGCCACTCAAGCGCCAGAATGGCGATCAGCGCCAGCACCAGCATGATCACCATTGCCGTGACGCTGGTTTTAATATCCCAGTTATCCGTCTGGATCAGCACGTAGCCCTGATGACCCGCCAGCAGCGGACCCAAAACGATACCGGCAATCAGTACCAGAAACAGCAAAAGAACTTTAAGCATCACTATTCTCCCTGCTGCTGGGACGGAACTGACGGCGCTGATGGCTGAGCCAGCAGGTTACGCACGCGCGTTTCCATCAGCTTATCCAGCAGCGGTTGGCTTTGCAGCGCTTCGGGTACATCCATCGATACGCTCTGCTGGCTGAGGTCATCCAGTTGATTCAGAAACGCTTTGGTGTTCGCATCATTACTGTCAAACCAGGCGCGCGTCCACGCGGATACCGTGTCGATAGACTGTTTATAGATTTCATCCTGATGACGTGGAACCGCCTGAGCCGCAATCAGCAGACGCGAACGGATGTTTTCACGCAGATAAATATCCTGGTCCGGTGCCATCAAAGGTTCTGCCGTGGCATCACGGCGACGGATCGTGATGAAATCATCCATAAAGTTATGCCAGCTTTTGACCAGGTTCTGACGCCATTCACGCAGTGATGAAGAGAGCTCACCGCTGTCAGAATCCATCGGCTCACTATCGCTGTCGTTATTGGCAAGACGCAGATTATCCACATCGTTGGATAACTGATTCAGTTTCAGAATGACCCCGTCATAGTCGACCTGACTGAGGGCAGACAAGGTGCTGATGTCCTGCGTAAGCGCCCTGCGGGCATCGATCAGACTGGGATCGTTCATATCGGCGAGGCTGGCATCAGCGCTTTTCAGCAAGGCGGCAGCGGTGGTGACGTCCTGATCGCTCCAGAGCTTACGCCCGGCCATTTTCACCAGGTAGTCAGCCTGCGCCAGCATCCAGGTCTGAGCATCACTGCCCGAAATGGCCGCGACTTTGTGTTTCAGTTCATCCAGCTGCTGACTCATTGCCGCCTGCTGCTGGCGGGAGGTGTCCAGCGCGCTGGTCTGAGCTGCCAGCTGTTTGACCAGCGACTGGTTGTCGCTCACCGCTGACTGTTGCAGATCGGCCAGCTGTGCCGCCAGCGCCTGACTGGCCGCTGCCTGCTGTTGTGCCTGATGTTTTCCATACATATAGAGGCCTGCACCCACGGCCAGCGCAATTGCGATGGCCACAACGCTCAGTACCGTACCGTTATTTTTCGCGTTACGCGGCGGCTGTGGTTCTGGCGTTGAGGTATCAACCACTGGGGTGGTCTCTTCAACCATGGCGGAGGAATCTTTGTGTTCCGTCATAATGGTTCATCCCATATTAAAGTGCGCGTAGTAACGCGTCATTATCGGCACCCCCGGCGACACAAATGTCCGCCCAGCCCAGTTCCTGGGCCAGAGTAGCCAAACGTTGACTGACGACAACCAGCCGACAGTGTAAGAGCCATTCATCCCGATCGACATCGGGGAACAACCTGTAAAGCTGTTGCAGCATTTCACCGCTGGTCACGACAAGGGTTTTAATACCGCAGTTACGCCAGCGCCGCCCCTCTTCCGCACCGTGATAATTCTTTTCACAGCGTTGATAGCACTCAATGAACTCTACCTGAGCACCACGGGCAAGCAAAGTTTCTGCCAGCAATTCCCGACCACCGTTGCCGCGCAAAATGAGGGCCTGCTTGCCTGATACGGCCTGAAGCGCGGGGATCTGGATCAGAATTTCACTGGTTTCCTGCTCGTGGGGCCAGACAACGTCATGACCACTGACGGCGTGCAGCGCCAGTGCCGTGCTGCGACCTATAGCATAATAGTTCAGGCTGGCAGGCCATGTCATACCCACGCGAGATAATGCTGGCTGGGCATAGTGGATTGCCTGTTGTGACAGGATAAAAACCAGGTCGCCGGCCTTCAGCCCACCGAGGCGAGCTGGCAAAATATCCAGCTGGATCCCCGGCGTAAATTCAATCAGCGGGAACGACCAGGCAACCTGTCCACGCGTGCGCAGGCGGCTGACCAGCTCGTCTGCGGCCGGTGATGGACGGGTTACGAGGATGCTCACGCTGGCGGATTCCCCTGGTAGACTTCTGCAAGTATCTGACGAGCACCGTTATCCAGCAGTTCTTCCGCCAGTGAAATACCCATTTTTACAGCATCGGCACGTGGGCCACGGCGTTCACCGCGCACCATCTCGCTGCCGTCCGGTGAACCAACCAGACCCCGTAGCCAGAGCTGATCGCCTTCCAGCACGGCATAGCTGCCGATGGGCACCTGGCAACCCCCTTCCAGTCGGGTGTTCATCGCACGTTCTGCGCGAACCCGGCAGGCAGTATCTTCGTCGTTTAACGCTGACAGTAATCCGGTGACCCAACTGTCGTCGAGACGGCACTCAATGCCCACTGCACCCTGGCCGACGGCGGGGAGCGACTCTTCTGCCGGCATGATCTGGCGAATACGTTCAGCCAGACCCAGCCGCTTCAATCCGGCAACGGCCAGAATGATGGCGTCATACTCCCCCGCGTCCAGCTTTCCTAAACGGGTGCCAACGTTACCGCGCAGTGAACGGATCACCAGGTCCGGGCGGCGGGCGCTGATCTGACACTGGCGGCGCAGGCTGGAGGTGCCAACAATGGCTCCCTGCGGCAGCGCGTCGACGGAATCGTAATGGTGAGAAACAAACGCATCGTGCGGATCTTCGCGTTCACATATTGTGACCAGCCCCAGCCCATCAGGGAAGGCTACCGGCACATCTTTCATCGAGTGCACGGCGATATCGGCGCGATCCGACAGCATCGCCTGTTCCAGCTCTTTGACGAACAGGCCCTTACCGCCGACTTTCGCCAGCGGCGTATCGAGGATCACATCTCCGCGCGTCACCATCGGCACCAGCGCAACACGCAGGCCCGGATGACTGGCGATTAAACGCTGTTGTACATACTCCGCCTGCCACATGGCCAGTGGACTTTGACGGG
The DNA here is from genome assembly GCF_039675725.1 of Erwinia sp. Eh17-17. Lineage (NCBI taxonomy): Bacteria > Pseudomonadati > Pseudomonadota > Gammaproteobacteria > Enterobacterales > Erwiniaceae > Erwinia > Erwinia sp. Eh17-17. Next base: position 38,367 of record NZ_JBDFQT010000012.1, read on the forward strand.
TGGCAATTCTTAAAATTTTGTCTGACATGCTTAATACCGTTTTGATCGTTCACGGATTATCCTATCATTGAACCGGGAAGGCTGTCAGTTAAACGGCGGCACAGGGAGGTATTGCAGTGGGTTGGTTGTAAAATGTGCTAAACTGTTATGTAGCGCAACTTTCTTTACGGTCAATCTGCCAGGTGTTAGATTGATCACGTTTCCAGCAATAATCTGCACGACTATTTTTAAATCAAGCGGCAGATTTCGGAAACCGAACTTTTATATACCCTTGTCAGTCATATAAGGGTGTAGGCACTGGGATAATCAGGCGAGACGTCTTGTACCTCTACATTGAGACACTGAAACAGAGACTGGATGCCATTAACCAGCTGCGCGTTGACCGCGCACTGGCCGCGATGGGACCTTCCTTCCAACAGGTATACAGTCTGCTGCCGACCTTATTACATTATCATCATCCGCTGATGCCGGGTTACTTCGAAGGTAACGTTCCACATGGCATCAGCTTCTACACGCCTGATGAAAGTCAGATAGGCTATCTGAATGATCTGGAAGGAAAATCTGGTTCTGCTGCGGCGATTCCGCCACAGGGCGAAATGCCGATCACCGGCGTGTATTCGATGGGCAGTACCTCCTCTGTAGGACAAAACTTCACCTCTGATCTGGATATCTGGGTTTGCCACCAGTCATGGCTGGACAATGATGAGCGCCTCAGCCTGCAGAAGAAATGCACTCTGTTGCAAAAGTGGTGTGCCGCGATGGGCGTTGAGGTGAGTTTCTTCCTGATTGATGAAAACCGCTTCCGGCACAACGAAAGTGGCAGTCTTGGTGGGGAAGACTGTGGCTCCACTCAGCATATTTTGCTGCTTGATGAATTTTATCGCACTGCCGTTCGCATGGCCGGAAAACGTATTCTGTGGAATATGGTGCCGCGTGAAGAAGAAGAACATTACGATGATTACGTGATGTCGCTGTATCAGCAGGGCGTACTGACGCCAAACGAATGGCTGGATCTCGGTGGCCTGGGCACGCTGTCTGCCGAGGAGTATTTCGGTGCCAGTCTGTGGCAGCTGTATAAAAGTATCGACTCACCGTATAAAGCCGTATTGAAAACGCTGCTGCTGGAAGCGTACTCGTGGGAGTACCCGGCCACGCGCCTGCTGGCGATGGACATTAAGCAACGGCTGCATGATGGTGAAATTGTCTCTTATGGCCTCGACCCTTACTGCATGATGCTGGAGCGCGTCACGCACTATCTGACCAGTATTGACGATCATGCGCGTCTCGATCTGGTGCGCCGCTGCTTTTATCTCAAGGTCTGTGAAAAACTGTCCGTCAATACTGACGAGGCCGGCTGGCGTCGGGAAATTCTCAGCCAGCAGGTGAAAGAGTGGGGCTGGGACGTTGAGCGTCTTACCATGCTCGACAGTCGTGCAGACTGGAAAATCAGTCAGGTCCGCGAGGCACATAATGAGCTGCTGGATGCGATGATGCAGAGCTACCGCAACCTGATCCGCTTTGCCCGTCGTAACAATTTAAGCGTGAGTGCCAGCCCGCAGGATATCGGCGTATTGACGCGTAAACTGTATGCTGCCTTTGAGGCGCTGCCGGGTAAGGTGACGCTGCTTAACCCGCAGATCTCGCCCGACCTCTCTGAGTCACATCTTACCTTTATCCATGTCCCTAACGGCCGTGCTAACCGCGCTGGCTGGTATCTGTATAACCAGTCGCCAGACATGAGCTCGATTATCAGCCATCAGCCGCTGGAATATAACCGCTATCTGAATAAGCTGGTGGCCTGGGCATGGTTTAACGGGTTACTGACCAGCAAAACGCGATTGCACATTAAAGGGAATGAGATCTGCGATCTGGCACGCCTGCAGGAGCTGGTGGCGGATGTTTCGCACCACTTCCCGCTGCGTCTGCCTGCGCCGACGCCGAAGGCGCTCTACAGCCCGTGCGAAATTCGCCATCTGGCGATTATCGTTAATCTGGAATATGACCCGACGGCGGCATTCCGCAATCAGGTGGTGCATTTCGACTTCCGCAAGCTCGACGTATTCAGCTTTGGCCAGCAGCAGCAGTGCCTGGTCGGCAGTGTCGACCTGCTGTATCGCAACTCGTGGAATGAAGTGCGAACCCTGCATTTTAACGGCGAGCAGGCGATGATCGAGGCGCTGAAAACTATTCTGGGCAAAATGCATCAGGATGCTTCACCGCCAGATTCTGTCGAAGTATTCTGCTACAGCCAGCACCTGCGTGGATTGATCCGTACGCGTGTGCAGCAGCTGGTATCTGAGTGTGTTGAGCTGCGTCTTTCCAGTACCCGTCAGGAACCCGGCCGTTTTAAAGCAGTACGCGTAGCGGGCCAGACCTGGGGACTGTTCTTTGAACGTCTGAGCGTGTCCGTGCAGAAGTTGGAAAATGCCGTTGAGTTTTACGGGGCGATCTCCAATAACAAACTGCACGGCCTGTCGCTCAAAGTTGAAACCGACCAGGTACGCCTGCCTGCCGTGGTGAACGGCTATGCCAGCGAAGGGATAATCCAGTTCTTCTTTGAAGACACGCTTGACGATCACGGCTTCAATATTTATATCCTGGATGAAACCAATCGCGTTGAGGTTTATCACCACTGTGAAGGCAGTAAAGAGGAGCTGGTGCGTGATGTCAGCCGCTTTTACTCTTCCTCGCACGACCGTTTCACCTACGGTTCCAGCTTTATTAACTTCAACCTGCCGCAGTTCTACCAGATTGTTAAGGTCGATGAGCGTTTCCAGGTCATCCCGTTCCGCAGCCAGACGCTGACCCAGCTCTGTGCCACGCTGCCGGAAAGCGGTTCCAGCGAAGATTATTCCCAGCGTTACCAGATGCACTAAGTGCATCGTCGTGGCTTCTACTCCCTGTTTCGCTTTTCCTGTTGCTTTTCGACCTTCACCTGCGATGATAGACAGCAAATAAAATCTTTCGCGAGCAGATAGAGAATGAAGAAAACGATTTGCCAGCTGGCACTGTTGCTTACAGTTGCCAGCCTGTCGGGATGTGGGCTGAAAGGCCCGCTCTATTTCCCTCAAAATGAGCCGCCGAAATCACAAGTGACTCAGCCAGCCCCGGCAACCCCATCCGCTGATGCCCGGCAGACAACAACTCCTGCCACCACCAACGGCCAGAGTGCGCAACCGGCCCAGTAACCTATGACGCACCCGGCGGAGCAGAAAATGCAGTTCTCAAAAATGCACGGTCTCGGCAACGACTTCATGGTTGTTGATGCCGTGACGCAAAACGTTTATTTCTCTCCAGAGCTGATCCGCCGCCTGGCCGATCGTCACCTGGGGATCGGCTTTGATCAGCTACTGATCGTTGAGCCGCCTTACGATCCCGATCTCGACTTCCACTACCGTATCTTCAACGCCGACGGTAGTGAAGTGGCGCAGTGCGGCAACGGTGCCCGCTGTTTTGCCCGTTTCGTGCGGCTAAAAGGGCTGACCAACAAAAACGATATTCGTGTCAGTACGCAAACCGGCCGCATGATACTCAGCGTTAACCAGGATGAACTGGTTTGCGTGAATATGGGTGAACCTAATTTTGAACCGCAGCAGGTACCGTTCCGCGCGAACAAAGCGGAAAACATTTATCTGATGCGTGCCGCTGAACAAACCGTAATGTGTGGTGTAGTTTCGATGGGCAACCCCCACTGCGTGTTACAGGTTGAGAGCGTCAAAACGGCCACGGTCGAATCGCTTGGCCCGGTGCTGGAAAGCCACGAGCGATTCCCTGAGCGGGTTAACGTTGGTTTTATGGAAGTGGTCAGCCGCGAACACATTCGTCTGCGCGTTTATGAACGTGGCGCGGGTGAGACCCAGGCCTGTGGCAGCGGCGCGTGTGCCGCCGTGGCGGTGGGTATTCAGCAGCTGTTGCTCAGCGATAAAGTGCGGGTTGACCTGCCCGGCGGCACGTTAAACATCGCCTGGAAAGGACCGGGAAATCCTCTGTATATGACCGGCCCAGCCACTCACGTTTATGACGGGTTTATTCACTTATGAAAAATGTCGGAGAACAGCAGGACGCTGGCGAAATATTGCTGGACGATCGCACGGTGAGCGAGTTTCTGCTGCAAAATCCAGACTTCTTTATTCGTAACGCTCGCCAGGTCGAGCAGATGATCGTGCCACATCCGGTACGCGGGTCGGTGTCACTGGTGGAGTGGCAGCTGGCGCGCCAGCGCAATCATATTCAGCAGCTGGAAGAAGATATTACATTGCTGATGGAACAGGCCAGTGCTAACCAGCAGCTTTTCGATCGGCTCTTCGCCCTGCAGGGACGGCTGGCGGCGGCGACCAGTCTGCATGACATGCTTAACCGCCTGCACCGCTGGGCCCGTGAGTTTGGTCTGGCGGGTGCCAATATTCGTCTGTTCAGCGAGAAATGGCGCATTGGTGCTCCTTCTGACTTTACCCAACTCGCCTTACCGCGTCAGGCATTTGAATCGGTAAGGATCCAGCGTCTCGGCAAACAGAATCACTATCTCGGTAGCCTCAACGGCCCTGAGCTGTTGTTATTACTGCCGCAGGCAAAAGCTATTGGTTCGGTCGCGATGTCGCTGTTGGGGGAAGAGGGGGATCTCGGCGTGTTGATTTTCAGCAGCCGTGATAACCAGCATTATCAGTCGGGTATGGGTACGGTGCTTTTGCAGCACCTGTCGCTCATGCTGCCGCAGCTTCTCTCACGCTGGGTTGAACGGGTGTGAGCAACGAATCGCCTCTGCTTCCCGCCGTAGAGGGCTTCCTGCGTTATCTGAAAGTTGAGCGTCAGCTCAGTCCCCTGACCCAGACCAGCTATCATCGCCAGCTCAGCGCCGTGATTGCTTTGCTGGATGAACTTAACGTCAGTGACTGGCCACGGCTGGATGCGGCGCTGGTGCGTTCGCTGGCGGCCCGCAGCAGCCGGAGCGGGCTGAAACCTGCCAGCCTGGCGTTACGTCTTTCCGCGTTACGCAGCTTCCTCGACTGGCTGATTAGCCAGGGAGTCATCAACGCGAATCCGGCGAAAGGCGTTGCCACGCCGCGTGCGGGAAGACATCTCCCGAAAAATATTGATGTGGATGAAGTGAACCAGCTGCTGGATATCGACCTGAACGATCCGCTGGCGGTGCGAGACCGTGCCATGCTGGAAGTGATGTACGGTGCAGGGCTACGTCTGTCAGAGCTGGTGGGCATCGACCTGCGTCATCTCGACCTTGCTTCCGGTGAAGTCTGGGTGGTTGGCAAGGGCAGCAAAGAGCGCCGTCTGCCGATTGGCCGCACCGCAGTGCACTGGATTGAACACTGGCTGGTGCTGCGCGAGCTGTTTGCCCCGCAGGACGATGCGCTATTCCTGTCGAAACTGGGTAAGCGCATCTCAGCGCGTAACGTGCAAAAGCGGTTCGCTGAGTGGGGGGTTAAGCAGGGGCTGTCCAGCCATGTTCACCCGCATAAACTACGGCACTCTTTCGCCACGCATATGCTTGAATCCAGCGGTGATCTGCGCGCGGTACAGGAACTGCTGGGGCATGCCAATCTGACCACCACGCAGATCTATACCCATCTCGACTTTCAACACCTGGCGTCGGTTTACGATGCTGCTCATCCCCGTGCGAAACGAGGAAAATCCTGATGCACTTTTACCGACCACTGCGCCCGATCGCGGCGATGACCTTCGACCTTGATGACACCCTGTATGACAACTATCCGGTGATATGCCGGACGACCGAGGAGTCCCATGCGGCGCTGCAGGCGTACCATCCTTTACTGAAAGAATACACCGTTATGCAGTATCAGCAGGTCCGTGACCGCCTGCTGGCTGCCGAACCGGAAATCTATCACGACGTCAGCGAGTGGCGTCGTCGCGCTGTAGAGCAGGCGATGCTTGATGTCGGTATCGCCGCCTCGCAGGCCGCCAGTGGTTCGTGTGAGGTGATGGCGGTGTTTGCCCACTGGCGCAGCCAGATTGACGTGCCGCAGGAAACGCATAAGACGCTGGCCGCGCTGGCGCAGCGCATGCCGCTGGTCGCCATCACCAATGGCAATGCAGAACCGCATCTGTGCGGACTGGACCCGTATTTTCAGTTCGTGCTGCGCGCGGGGCCGGACGGCCGGGCTAAACCGTATCAGGATATGTACCATGCCGCCGCTGAAAAGCTGAATCTGCGGCCTGAGCAAATCCTGCACGTTGGTGACGATCTCACTACTGATGTGGCCGGAGCGGTTCGCTGTGGGATGCAGGCGTGCTGGATAAATGCGCACAACGGCAATCTGATGGACATCAACGATGCCCGCCTGCTTCCGACGCTGGCAATTTCGCAGTTGGCATCGCTGACTGCGCTGGTATAATAAGCTGGTTAAATATCCAGTGGGCGGCCTGATGCTGCCCCCGATCCCCGACGGTGCCTATGGACGTTTCTGACCTGCTCGACAGCTTGAATGACAAACAACGCGAAGCCGTGGCCGCGCCGCGCAGCAACCTGCTGGTGCTGGCGGGGGCGGGCAGTGGTAAAACCCGTGTGCTGGTTCATCGTATTGCCTGGCTGATGGCGGTAGAAAACTGTTCCCCCCATTCGATTATGGCGGTGACCTTTACCAATAAAGCGGCAGCAGAGATGCGTCACCGCATTGAGCAGCTGATTGGCACCAGTCAGGGCGGGATGTGGATCGGGACGTTCCACGGGCTCGCTCACCGTCTGCTGCGCGCGCATCACCTGGATGCCAACCTGCCGCAGGACTTCCAGATCCTCGACAGTGAAGACCAGCTGCGGCTGTTAAAGCGGCTGATCAAGGCGATGAACCTTGACGACAAGCAGTGGCCGGCTCGCCAGGGGATGTGGTACATCAACGGCAAAAAAGACGAAGGGCTGCGCCCGAAACATATCGAAAGCTACGGTAACCCGATTGAACAGACCTGGCTGCGTATCTATCAGGCCTATCAGGAAGCCTGCGATCGTGCCGGGCTGGTGGACTTTGCCGAGCTGCTGCTGCGCGCCCATGAGCTGTGGCTGAATAAGCCACATATTCTCAATCACTATCGTGAACGCTTCAGCAATATCCTCGTCGACGAATTCCAGGATACCAACAACATTCAATACGCGTGGATCCGTATGCTGGCGGGTGACACCGGTAAAGTCATCATCGTTGGTGATGATGACCAGTCTATCTACGGCTGGCGCGGGGCGCAGGTGGAAAACATTCAGCGCTTCCTGAAGGATTTTCCCGGTGCAGAAACTATCCGTCTGGAACAGAACTACCGCTCAACCAACAATATCCTGAAGGCGGCGAATGCGCTGATCGCCAATAACAGCGGCCGTCTTGGTAAAGAGCTGTGGACCGAGGACAGCGACGGTGAGCAGATCGCCCTCTACTGTGCTTTCAACGAGCTGGATGAAGCCCGCTTTGTCGTTAACCGCATTAAAGTGTGGATGGAGAACGGCGGAGCGCTGAACGACTGCGCCATTCTCTATCGCAGTAACGCCCAGTCGCGCGTGCTGGAAGAAGCCCTGCTGCAAACCAGTATGCCTTACCGTATCTATGGCGGGATGCGCTTCTTCGAACGTCAGGAAATCAAAGATGCGCTGGCTTATCTGCGCCTGATCTCCAACCGTAACGACGATGCCGCCTTCGAACGCGTGATCAACACGCCGACCAGAGGGATTGGCGACCGGACGCTCGACGTGGTGCGCCAGACCGCACGTGAGCGCCAGCTGACGCTGTGGCAAACCACGCGGGCGCTGTTGCAGGAAAAAGCGCTGGCGGGTCGTGCAGCATCGGCGCTGCAACGTTTCACCGAGCTGGTCGATTCGCTCGCGCATGAAACGGCCGAGATGCCGCTGCATGTGCAGACTGACCGGGTGATCAAAGATTCGGGCCTGTGGCTGATGTACGAGCAGGAAAAAGGCGAGAAGGGTCAGGCGCGTATCGAAAACCTTGAAGAGCTGGTCAACGCCACGCGGCAGTACGCTTATCAGGATGAAGATGAAGACCTGATGCCGCTGCAGGCGTTTCTTTCCCACGCGGCGCTGGAGGCGGGTGAAGGGCAGGCTGACAAATGGCAGGATGCCGTGCAGCTGATGACCATGCATGCGGCCAAAGGGCTGGAGTTTATGCAGGTGTTTATTGTCGGCATGGAAGAGGGGATGTTCCCCAGCCAGATGTCACTGGATGAAGGCGGCCGACTGGAAGAGGAGCGTCGTCTGGCCTATGTCGGCGTGACGCGTGCCATGCAGAAGCTGACCCTGACCTACGCAGAAACGCGTCGGCTTTATGGTAAGGAAGTGTATCACCGTCCGTCGCGCTTTATCGGTGAGCTGCCGGAAGAGTGTGTGGAAGAAGTACGACTGCGCGCCAGCGTCAGCCGTCCGGTTAACCATCAGCGCATGGGAACGCCGGTCGCGAAAAATGACAGTGGATTCGCTCTGGGCCAGCGTGTTCACCATGCCAAGTTTGGTGAGGGAACCATCGTCAACCTGGAGGGGAGCGGTGAGCACAGCCGTTTGCAGGTGGCATTCCAGGGGCAGGGCATTAAGTGGCTGGTTGCCGCTTATGCCAAACTTGAAGCCATGTGACAGCGGCAGGGCGTATGGCCCCGCTTGACGCCTTTTTCGTCTCAGCGTAACATGCGCCCACCATTACCCTAAGAGGACATTCGCCTTGGACACACCCAGTACATACTGGCTCATTGACCTGTTTTCCAGGTACAACTCCTAAGGCTATCCTCTTCTGCCGATAGCCTTCGTGGTTGTTGGCGACCTGCATTTCCCGTCGCTCTGAGTCAGTGGTGATCGCTGACAGAAACATCTGTTTCCCGTGTTCAAGCGCTCTGTCCCATTTTGTTACTGTGAATTGGGAGTACAGCTTATGTTGAGCGCATTTAAACTCGACCAAAACCGTCTGACCCGCCTTGAACTGGATGAAAGTGAAGCCAGGGACGAGCTGATCGGTTCCGTCTGGGTCGATTTGATCGAACCGGAAGAAGCTGAGCGCGATCGGGTACAAAACGAGCTGGGCCAGAGTCTGGCGACACGCCCTGAACTGGAAGATATCGAGGCCTCGGCACGTTTCTTTGAAGATGAAGATGGCCTGCATATTCACTCATTTTTCTTTTATGAAGATGCAGACGACCATGCAGGCAACTCGACGGTGGCCTTCACCATTCGCGAAGGGCGACTGTATACCCTGCGTGAACGCGAACTCCCTGCTTTTCGTCTTTACCGCATGCGGGCACGTAACCAGGTTCTGACCGACGGGAACGCATACGAGCTGCTGCTGGACCTGTTTGAGACCAAAATCGAACAGCTGGCGGACGAGATCGAGAATATCTACAGTGACCTGGAGAAACTGAGTCGCGTCATTATGGAAGGGCAGCAGGGCGATGCGTTTGATGAGGCGCTGTCGACGCTGGCCGAACTGGAAGATATTGGCTGGAAGGTCCGTCTTTGTCTGATGGATACCCAGCGCGCGCTCAACTTCCTGGTGCGCAAGGCACGTCTGCCGGGGAATCAGCTGGAGCAGGCGCGCGAGATCCTGCGCGATATCGAGTCCCTGCTGCCGCACAATGAATCCCTGTTCCAGAAGGTGAACTTCCTGATGCAGGCGGCAATGGGTTTCATCAATATCGAGCAGAACCGCATCATCAAAATCTTCTCGGTGGTGTCGGTGGTGTTCCTGCCGCCAACGCTGGTGGCCTCCAGCTACGGGATGAACTTCGAGTTCATGCCGGAACTGAAATGGAGCTTCGGCTATCCGGGGGCCATTGGCCTGATGATTCTCGCCGGGCTGGCACCTTACGCCTACTTTAAGCGCAAGAACTGGCTGTAAAGCGTCGAAAGTGAGGGATCCCGTCGCCCTGGCGTGAGATCCCTCACTGATTTTTCCGGCACCGGCTTGAGAAACGTATCAAGCCCCGCCCCAGCGGTTTTTTTCTGTCGCCATGCCCGAATCACCCTTCCTGAACTGGCGCATCATTGCCCGAACGCGTACTCTTTAACCTCTTCTTTCAATAGATAAAGTTTCACTATATGGAACGAATTTCTCTGCGCGGGCAGTGGGCGGTTCTTGTTGTCGTCTCGCTACTGTCTGGATTTGCACTTCAGGCTTTCCATGTCCCGGCGGCGCTGCTGCTTGGTCCGATGATTGTCGGCGTGGTGATGGGGCTGTGCGGGGCGCAGATTCGCATTGATAAACGTATCTTTGTGCTGTGCCAGGCGGTACTGGGCTGCATGATTGCGCAAAGCCTGTCACCGTCGATCCTGCGACCGCTGATCGCTGACTGGCCGGTGGTGCTGGCGGTACTGGTCCTCACGCTGGCAGCCAGTGCGCTGTCGGGCTATTTACTGGTGCGTTTTAGTAGCCTGCCGGGCCCCACCGGAGCGTGGGGATCGTCACCGGGTGGGGCATCCGCAATGGTTGCGATGGCGGGAGACTTCGGGGCCGACACCCGGCTGGTGGCATTTATGCAGTATCTGCGGGTGCTGTTTGTCGCTACCGCTGCCGCAATTGTGGCGCGTATTGGTCTGGGCGAACAAACACAGGCTGTCGATATCGTGTGGTTTCCCGCACCTGACACCGGCTTTGCCGCAACAATTTGCGTGATGCTGCTGGGCGCGTTTCTTGGCCAAAAATTCAGAATTCCTTCCGGCGCGCTGCTGCTGCCGGCCATTATGGGGGCGACGCTGCACACCAGCGGAGCGGTAAGTCTACAGGTGCCGGAGTGGCTGCTGGCGCTGGCTTATGCGCTGATCGGCTGGACCGTCGGGCTGCGCTTCACCCGCCCGGTGTTTCTGCTGGCGCTGCGCACGCTGCCGCAGATGGTGATATCCATTATTGGCCTGATGCTGCTCTGCGCGGCAATGGCGTGGATGCTGACCAAAACGTTGGATATCGATCTGCTGACTGCTTATCTGGCAACCAGCCCCGGCGGGCTGGATACCGTAGCGATCATTGCCGCCGGCAGCCGGGTAGATATGGCATTTGTAATGGCGATGCAGACGCTGCGTCTGTTCACCATCCTGTTTACCGGCCCGGCGCTGGCGCGCTTTCTCTCGCGCTATGCGCGCAACTGATTCAGCCAATCAGATAGGTCGCCGTGGCGCTGGCAATATGCATTCCGGCGTCATTGTGGAGTTCAACGCGCGCCACGGACACTTTGTTCCCCCCGCGCAGCAGGCTGCTGCTGGCGGTGAAGCGTTCGCCCCGTCCGGGACGTAAATAATCGACCCGCAGGTCAATCGTCCCCATGCGCGATAAGCGCTGGCGCAGCTCTTCGTCGGTAATGGTTTCCTGGCGGGTCAACGCGCTGGTGACGCACACCAGTCCGGCAGCTACGTCCAGCACTGAAGCAATCACACCACCATGCAGGATCTTCTGCGCAGAGTTACCCACCAGCATGGTCTGGTTTGCCAGGCTCAGCTCGGCATAGTCTGACTCCAGCCGGTCAAGTTCCAGCCCCAGCGCACGATTGAAGGGCATGTGGTAGACAAAAATCTCACCGATCAGGCGGCGGGCGGCAGCCTGATCCAAAGGTACTGCTGACATGAGCGGCTTTCCTGTAATGCGTTCTGAGTAAAATCAGGTTAATAGGATGTATATATTATGCTTCGTTGTTAGTGCTTTCCACTTTCAGAAATGAGCACTAATCCCCTAGGAATTTTCTGTGTAGAATGGCGTGCTTTTTATCCACTTATCGGCCTCTCTGGGAGAACTCTATGGCTCTGCTGAAAGGATTGCTGGCGTCAGCAATTCTGTTTCCGACATTAGTGCTGGCTCAGGAAGCCACGGTTAAAGTAATCCATGACCGTCCTGCGGTGAAGGGCAGTATTATTGCCAACATGCTGGAGAAACATGACAACCCGTTTGTTTTGTTACCTTATGAAAGCAACTATCTGTTGTATACCGATACCAGCAACATTAATAAGGAAGCGATCGAGTCTTACAACTGGGACAAAACGAAACACGATGAAGTGAAGTTTCAGCTGAGCCTCGCTTTCCCGCTGTGGCGTGGCATTCTCGGTGACAACTCGGTGCTTGGCGCATCCTATACTCAGAAATCCTGGTGGCAGCTCTCTAACCGCAGTGCCTCTTCGCCGTTCCGCGAAACCAACTACGAGCCGCAGATTTTCCTCGGTTTTGCTACCGACTACAGCTTTGCTGGCTGGACGCTGCGTGATGTTGAAACCGGCGTGAACCATCAGTCTAACGGCCGCTCTGATCCGACCTCGCGCAGCTGGAACCGCGTTTATGCACGTCTGATGGCAGAAAACGGTAACTGGCTGGTGGAAGTGAAACCCTGGTACCGTCTTCCAGAAAGTGAAAATAATGACGATAACCCGGATATCACCAAATACATGGGGTATTATCGCCTGACGGTGGGTTATCAGTGGGGCGAGAGCATCTTCAGCGTGAAGAGCCAGTACAACTGGAACAGCGGCTACGGCGGCGCCGAGCTGGGCTGGAGCTATCCAATAACCGAGCATGTGCGTTTTTACACGCAGGTATACAGCGGTTATGGTGAATCCCTGATTGACTACAACCATCGTCAAACGCGCGTCGGTGCCGGCGTGACGCTTAACGACCTGTTCTAAGGTCGCCGCTTACCGGGCTGGTTTTGCCGCCCGGTTGAAAATTCAGTCACTACAGATTTTGGGGACGATGTGTCTACGGCAGCAGTGATCAATACAGAAACGCTGGCAGAACAGGTATTACGCGAGACCTTCGGCTATCAGCAGTTTCGCCCTGGACAACAGACGATCATTCAGGCCTCGCTTAACGGGCGTGATTGTCTGGTTGTGATGCCAACAGGTGGTGGAAAATCGCTCTGCTATCAGGTCCCGGCTCTGGTGCGTGAGGGGCTGACGCTGGTGGTATCGCCGCTGATCTCTCTGATGAAAGATCAGGTCGATCAACTGCTGGCGAACGGCGTATCCGCTGCGTGTCTTAACTCGACGCAGAACCGTGAAGAGCAGCAGGAAGTGATGGCCGGCTGTCGTACCGGCAAAATCCGCCTGCTCTACATCGCCCCTGAACGTCTGATGATGGACAACTTCCTTGAGCAGCTAACGCACTGGAACCCGGCCATGCTGGCGGTGGATGAAGCCCACTGTATTTCCCAGTGGGGCCACGATTTCCGCCCTGAATACGGTGCCCTGGGCCAGCTGCGTCAGCGGCTGCCGCACGTGCCGGTCATGGCGTTGACCGCCACCGCAGATGAAACCACCCGTAACGATATTGCCCGCCTGCTTCAGCTTGACGATCCGCTCATCCAGGTCAGCAGCTTCGACCGGCCGAATATTCGCTATACGCTGGTGGAAAAATTTAAACCGACGGAACAGCTGCTGCGCTATGTGCAGGATCAGCGCGGCAAGTGCGGCATCATTTACTGTAACAGCCGGGCGAAAGTGGAAGACACTGCCGCCCGCCTGCAAAGCCGTGGCCTGAGCGTCGGGGCTTATCATGCCGGTATGGATAACGCTCATCGCGCACAGGTTCAGGAAGCCTTCCAGCGTGACGATCTGCAAATTGTTGTGGCGACCGTTGCCTTTGGCATGGGCATCAACAAACCCAATGTCCGTTTTGTTGTGCACTTTGATATCCCGCGCAATATCGAATCCTACTATCAGGAAACCGGGCGCGCCGGGCGTGATGGTCTGCCTGCTGAAGCACTGCTGCTGTACGATCCGGCCGATATGGCCTGGCTGCGCCGCTGTCTGGAAGAGAAAGCACCGGGGCCACTCCAGGATATTGAGCGCCATAAGCTGAATGCCATGGGGGCGTTTGCCGAAGCACAGACCTGCCGCCGCCTGGTCCTGCTCAATTACTTTGGCGAAGGGCGGCAGCAGCCGTGTGACAACTGCGACATTTGCCTGGATCCGCCACGCCGCTATGACGGCCTGGTTGAAGCGCAAAAAGCGCTCTCCTGCATCTATCGCGTCGGCCAGCGCTTCGGCATGGGCTATATCGTGGAGATCCTGCGCGGGGCGAATAATCAGCGTATCCGCGATATGCAGCACGATAAATTACCCGTTTACGGCATCGGTCGCGAGCAAAGCCACGAGCACTGGACCAGCGTACTGCGTCAGCTGATTCACCTCGGGCTGGTAACGCAAAATATTGCCATGCACTCAGCGTTGCAGCTGACGGAGGCCGCACGGCCGACCCTGCGCGGCGAAGTCCCGCTGATGCTGGCTGTGCCGCGTCTGGTGAGCGTTAAACCGCGTAACAGCAATCAGAAATCTTATGCTGGAAGCTACGATCGCAAGCTGTTTGCCAAACTGCGCAAGCTGCGTAAGTCGATCGCCGATGAGGTGAATGTTCCGCCATACGTGGTATTCAACGATGCCACGCTGATTGAAATGGCCGAACAGATGCCGCTGACGGCGTCAGAGATGCTGAGTGTGAATGGGGTCGGGCATAAGAAGCTGGAACGCTTTGGCAAGCCATTCCTGGTAATGATCAAAGAGCACGTTGACGGTGACGACGGCGAATAATTTTTAACGCGGGCCGATCGAAAAACGGTCGGCCTCCTGCAGTTGTAGGGGCGACCTTTTTTTCCGGTCGACCCGATTATTCAGGCAATCCTGCGCGCCGATGCCAGCAGGGCACCTACCGCAATAAACAAGCCCCCGAAAATCCGGTTAAGCAGTTTCATCTGATGCGGGCCTTTGATCCACGCGGAGATGCGCGTTGCCAGCGTCGCGTAACCAATCATCACGATGATATCGACCACCACCGTGGTGACACCAAGCACCAGGTACTGCATCGCCTGTGGCTGGTGCGGCAGGATAAACTGCGGGAAAAGTGCCGCCAGAAACACAATACTTTTCGGGTTGGTCATATTGACCAGTACCGCGCGTTTAAACAGTTTACGGCGTGGCATCGCTTTTGCGACGGCATTCAGGTCGATAGCGCCGGCAGAGCGCCACTGCTGAATACCCAGCCAGACCAGGTAAGCCGCCCCCGCCCATTTCAGAATTTCAAAGGCCAGCAGTGACTGGGAAAATAATGCCCCCAGCCCGATGCCAACCAGCACAATATGCAGCGACAGCCCAACCTGAAGCCCGGAAATTGACGCGACGGCACCGCGATAGCCGTGGCTGATACCGGTACTCATCGTATTGATGGCACCAGAGCCCGGCGACAGACTTAAAATGCTGGTTGTTAACAGATAGGTCAGCCACCACTCGATGGTCATGGGTAAAACTCCCGGAAAACGCTCATTTGTGACACAATACGTTATTGTTGAATGCTGCGCTACGGGCAACCTCGCCCCTTTGAGAGCGGATTGCCCTTTCTGGAAAGAAACCTGATGGAACATCGCAAACACAGCTGGTTAACGCGGGAAAAAGCCTTTGCGGCATTTGCCACCGGGCCGCTGCTGGATTTCTGGAAATTGCGTGAAGAGGACGAATTTGTCGGGGTTGAGAACGTGCCGATTCGCTACGTCCGCTTCATTTCACCGCAACACGACAAAGTTATTCTGCTCTGCCCCGGGCGCATAGAAAGCTACGTGAAATACCCCGAAGTCGCCTACGACCTGTTCCTGAACGGTTATGATGTGATCATTATCGATCACCGTGGCCAGGGGCGATCCGGCCGCCTGTTGCAGGATTCGCACCGGGGACATGTGGTCGAGTTTGAAGACTATGTTGACGATCTCGAAACGCTATATCTTAAAGAGGTTGTTTCCCGTCACTACCGGCGTCGCTATGCGCTGGCGCATTCGATGGGCGGGGCGATACTGGCGCTGATGCTGGCGCGCCAGCCGACGGCCTTTGATGCGGTCGTGCTGGCCTCGCCGATGTTCGGTATTTACCTGCCGATGCCGCTGTGGATGGCCCATCAGATCCTCAACTGGGCGGAAAAACGTCCGGCGGTGCGCGAGGGGTACGCGCTCGGCACCGGGAAATGGCATGCGCGCCCGTTTGCCATTAATGAACTGACCCACAGCCGCGAGCGCTATCGCCGCAACCTGCGTTTTTATGCCGATGACCCCGGCTTGCGCGTAGGGGGGCCCACTTATCACTGGGTGCGGGAAGGGGTACGTGCCGGGCAGAGTATTTTAAGCCAGGCGGCCCGGATTACGACACCGCTGCTGCTGCTGCAGGCCTCTGACGATAAAGTCGTCGATAACCGTGCTCAGGATCTGTTTTGTCAGACGATGATGTCCGCCGGCCAGCCCTGTGAGGGGGGGAAACCCAGAGTGATCGACGGTGCCCGCCACGAGATCCTGTTCGAAAAAGACAGCATGCGAGCAGAGGCCTTAGAGGCCATCTTCGCCTTTTTTGAACGTCACTCGTAAGTCGCAAAAATTAAGTTACCGGCAGGCACTGCAGTCTGCCAGAAAATATTAATCAGAGGTGTTATGTACCGTATTGTTGCTTCAGATCTGGATGGCACGCTGCTGTCACCAGACCATACGCTTTCCCCTTATGCCCGCGAAACGCTGCAGTTGCTGACCCGTAAAGGTGTGCACTTTGTCTTTGCCACCGGTCGTCACTATATTGATGTGGCACAAATGCGCGACAGCCTGGGTATCGACGCCTATATGATTACCTCCAACGGCGCACGCGTGCACAACACCGCCGGTGAGCTGGTGTTCAGCCACAACCTGGATGAAGACATCGCGCTTGAGCTGTTTACGATGCAGCACGCGAACCCGGATATTTTCACCAACGTGTATCGCGATGAAGAGTGGTTCCTCAACCGCCATCGCCCCGAAGAGGTGGATTTCTTTCGTGAGTCGGACTTCAATTACCAGCTCTATCAGCCAGGCCAGCTGCAGACAGATGGCATCAGCAAGGTATTTTTCACCTGTGCGATTCCTGAACTACTGGTCCCGCTGGAACTGGCACTGATAGCGCGCTGGGGCGATCGGGTCAACGTCAGCTTCTCGCTGCCAACCTGCCTGGAAGTGATGGCCGGTGGGGTATCGAAAGGGCATGCACTGGATGCCGTATCAAAATCACTCGGTTACTCGTTGCAGGAGTGCATCGCCTTTGGCGACGGTATGAATGATAAAGAGATGCTGAGTATGGCGGGCAAAGGCTGCATTATGAGTAACTCCCATCAGCGCCTGAAAGATATCCTGCCGGAGCTGGAAGTGATTGGCTCTAATGCCGACCAGGCCGTGCCCAACTATTTGCGTAAGCTGTTTAACGTTTAAGGTTAGGACGTCCAGGGGCCGATCGTCGGTTTCGATCGGCCCTTTACCATGATGATTATTTCATCGCTCTAAAAAATGCACCGCTTTATCCGGGAAGTCGGTAAATAATCCGTCGACATCGGCCTTGTGGTAAAGCAGGTCGTAGAGCTGATCGACGTTGCTGACATACGGCGGCAGCTGGTCAGCGCGTACGGTATAAGGGTGTACCACCATCTTATTCAGATGAGCTTCTTTCACCATATTGGTCAGATGCACATCGCCGCGTTTTGAACCATCCGCTATCAGCATATGGTAATCCGGCCCGATCCCGTCGGCATACTGCGCAATGGTTTTCATCGCGCCCGGCTTGAACATCCAGTCATAGCTGTAGTTCACCCACTTGCCGTCACGCTGCTCCTGGGTTTCATCCCATTTGGTGTAGGCGATCAGCTGTACCAGCTTCAGGTTCATCCCGCGCTGTGGTTCCAGCTCGGTTTTGATGCGCTTCACTTCGTTGTAGTCAAAGCACTGTAAATAGACCTTATCGTTCTTACCGCTGTAGCCATACTGCTTCAGAACATCCAGCACCTTCGCAGAGATATCCTTGCCTTCTTTACGGTGGAACCACGGGGCTTTAATCTCGGTATAAATACCGATGTTTTTACCCGTGGAGTGGTTCAGACCCTGGATAAACTCCAGTTCTTCTTCAAAGGTATGCACACGGAAGTCGGACTTACCCATCGGGAAACGTCCGGGGAATGTCTGGACCTTTTTACCGTTTTTAATTTCAAAGCCTTCGGTGAACGCCAGGCTTTTGATCTCGGCCAGCGTAAAGTCGATGGCGTAATAGCGCCCGTCGGCGCGCGCGCGCTGGGGGAAGCGCGTGGCGACATCGGTGACGCGATCGAGATAATGGTCATGCAGCACCACCAGCCGATCGTCTTTAGTCATCACCAGATCCTGCTCAAGGTAGTCAGCGCCCTGAGCATAGGCCATCGCTTTAGCTGGCAGGCTATGTTCCGGCAGGTAACCGCTGGCCCCGCGATGCGCAATGACAATCGGTGAGGTACTCGCGGCTGTCGCCGCGAGAGAGGTGGTCAGTAATAAGGTGGCGATAATATTTTTCAACATAATAACCCTTCCTGATTAGAGCGCGCTCAGCCGCTGCTTATGTTTTTTCTCGCTTAACATGGTCATGGTCAGCAGAATAACCGCCAGCACACAGCCGCCAATCATGATGATGAAGCCGCCATCCCAGCCGAAGTAATCCACGGTGTAACCGACGATAGCGCTGGCGGCAACAGAACCCCCAAGATAGCCAAACAGACCGGTAAAGCCTGCTGCAGTTCCCGCCGCTTTCTTCGGCGCCAGCTCCAGGGCATGCAGACCAATCAGCATCACCGGGCCGTAAATCAGGAAGCCAATCGTCATCATACAGGCCATATCCACGCCAGGATTCCCTGCCGGATTCATCCAGTACACCACAGTGGCGATGGTGACCAGCACCATAAAGAACACACCGGTCGCGCCGCGATTACCTTTGAATACTTTGTCCGACATCCATCCGCACAGCAGCGTGCCTGGAATACCGGCATATTCGTAGAAGAAATAGGCCCACGACGACTTATCCAGCGTGAAGTGTTTCACTTCTTTCAGGTAGGTCGGTGACCAGTCGAGAATGCCGTAACGCAGCAGGTAAACAAACACGTTGGCCAGGGCGATATACCACAGCAGTTTGTTGGGCAGAATGTACTGCATAAAGATCTGCTTAGCGGTCAGCTCTTCTTCATGCTTTTCATCGTAGTTCGGCGGGTAGTCGTTCTTATATTCTTCAATCGGCGGCAGCCCGCACGACTGCGGCGTGTCGCGCATCAGAGCAAACGCAATAATTGCGATGAGAATGGCGCCAAAAGCAGGCATATATAGCGCGGCTTTCCAGTCATTAAACCAGGCCATTCCCAGCAGGAACAGCAGCGGGGGAATACCGCCGCCGACGTTGTGCGCACAGTTCCACACGGAAACAATACCGCCACGCTCTTTCTGTGACCACCAGTGCACCATGGTTCGACCGCACGGTGGCCAGCCCATACCCTGGAACCATCCACACAGGAACAGCAGAACAAACATCACCATAATGCTGGACGTTGCCCACGGGACGAAGCCCATAAACAGCATCACCGCAGCGGCAAGGATCAGCCCGGCAGGCAGGAAGACACGCGGATTGGAACGGTCAGAAACCGAGCCCATAATGAATTTTGAGAAACCGTAGGCGATAGAAATACCGGAAAGCGCAAAACCCAGGTCGCCACGCGAAAAGCCCTGTTCAATCAGGTAGGGCATCGCCAGGGCGAAGTTTTTACGTACCAGATAATAAGCAGCATAGCCGAAGAATATGCCGAGAAATATCTGCCAGCGAAGCTTGCGATATAACGGATCAACGCGGCTGTCATCAACGCGTGGTTGATGTGCAGCAGGTTTGAAAAAACTAAGCATTAAGGACTCCCAATGGCTCGAAAGAATGACATCCGGCACCGAATGCGCACAAAAGAGGCATTACCCGGCGATGACAGGGTGAAATGTTCTATTTCGCGCATAGCGTAGTCGTTATCAAAAATAGTGACTGTGAAGAAGGGCGCAAATGTTACAGTTTTATGACGAAATGGCTATATTGCCATCACATAATGGTGATTTATTTTCGCATTGAAACTATGAAGCGTGATTAGTATCACAAAATGAAAACCATACAGATAATCTGGATTTCGTTTGGTGAGTGTTTATGTTCTAAAAGGAAGGTTTTGCATTTGGAGAGGGAAACAGGGATTAACGCCAGCAGCTGACGTTAATCGGTAAGCGGGGGTTCAGGCTTGCTTAGTAGGACGAATTTTCATCGTCAGACCTTTCAGGAAATTACGCAGGATTTGATCGCCGCACTCACGATAGTTTTTATGCCCCGGTTTACGGAAGATAGCGCCAATCTCTGACTGTCCTACCGCAAAATCGGCACTTTTCAACAATTCCAGAATGTCGGTCGTTTTCAGATCAAAAGCCACACGCAGCTTTTTCATCAGAATATTATTGGTCATCTTACGTTCAATGGATGGCGCAGGGGCCTCTTCGCTTTTACCGCGACGTTCAAAAATCAGGCCATTGAGAAAGTAACCCATGATGACGTCAGGGCAGGGGCGGAAACCGGCTTCATCCTCTTTTTTCAGGAAGCTGTGTACTTCGGCTTCGGTGACTTCGCTCTCTGCCAGCGCCAGAATGCTTACAACTTTTGCATCGCTTAAATTCAGCATGTAACGCACGCTGCGCAGGACATCATTATTGGTCATAGTAACTCTCTGTAGTGAAACAATTGCAGTGGGCGCAGTATAACTCTTCGTCCCTCAGGCTGCATCTGCGTTAGCGGGACGTTCACCTCAATGGCTTTTATGATGCCAGCACGAGGCTGGCGGCGAGGGCGTTACGGATGACTGACGGAAGGATGCGGGATGCCTGGCCGTGACGCATCGCGCACGCGGGGAAGATGATCGCAGGCATGCTGGCGCGCAGAACGGATGAAGGCTTCCGTCACCGGCTGGCGCTGTTCACCATCGCGCACTGCCGCATAAAGGCGGCTCCACAGGCCATCACCCAGCGTTTTGGTGACCACCAGCCCCTGATGTTCAAAACTCTCCACCACCCAGTGTGGCAGCGCAGCAATCCCCATCTGTGCCGACACCATCTGAATCAACAGCAGCGTATTGTCCACGCTTTTCAGCGTCGGGCTGATGCCGGCTGGCTGCAGAAAATGCCGCCAGATATCCAGTCGCTGACGCTGGACCGGATAGATCATCAGTACCTCGCGGGCCAGATCCTCCGGTGAGATATGGGCTTTTTGCGCCAGCGGATGGTCGGGAGCCAGCACCAGGCGCACCTCAAAATCAAACATCGGTGCATAGAACAGCCCGCTACGCGGCAGGATATCCGAGGTCAGCACCACGTCCAGCTCTCCCTGCTGCAGGGCAGGCTGCGGGTCAAAGGTCACACCCGATTTGAAATCCATCATCACCTGCGGCCAGCTCTGACGAAAGTTGTTCAGCGCAGGCGTCAGCCACTGGATACAGCTGTGGCATTCAATAGCGATGCGCAGTGTTGTCTGATGCGGTTCGTGGCAGGCCTGTAATGCCTGCTGGATCTGCGGCAATACCTGTTCCGCCAGCTGCAGCAAAATTTCGCCCTGGGCCGTGAAGCGCAGCGGCTGGCTTTTACGCACAAACAGTCGGAAACCGAGACGTTGCTCCAGGTCGCTGAACTGATGAGACAGCGCGGATTGCGTTTGATGAAGCTGAGCCGCCGCTGCCGCAAGCGAACCGGTCGTCCGCAGTGCCTGCAGCGTGCGCAGGTGTTTAAGTTCGATCATGAGAGTCCTTCACATCGACAGTGAATATTTTGCGCTTGTGGATAATACAGTACCTGCACAAGATAGCGGTGTAAACATCTGGATGGCTAAATGCGTCGGCAAAGATTAATTAACGAGGCACAACTGATGACTATTCTGAACCATATTCTCGGATTCCCCCGCGTTGGTCTGCGTCGCGAGTTAAAAAAAGCGCAGGAAAGCTACTGGGCGGGTAACAGCTCCCAGGAAGAACTGCTGGCCACCGGCCGCGAACTGCGTGCCCGCCACTGGCAACAGCAGAAAGAGGCGGGCGTGAATTTGCTGCCGGTCGGAGACTTCGCCTGGTACGATCACGTACTGACTACCAGTCTGTTGCTGGGTAACGTTCCGGCGCGCCACCAGAATAAAGATGGCTCAGTTGACCTTGATACTCTTTTTCGCCTGGGCCGTGGTCGTGCACCGACCGGTGAACCTGCTGCGGCGGCAGAAATGACCAAATGGTTTAACACCAACTATCACTACATGGTGCCGGAATTCGTTCAGGGCCAGCAGTTTAAACTGAGCTGGACCCAACTGCTGGATGAGGTGGATGAAGCGCTGGCACTGGGTCATAAAGTGAAACCTGTGCTGCTGGGGCCGGTGACTTACCTGTGGCTTGGCAAAGTGAAAGGGGAGCCGTTTGACCGTCTGAGCCTGCTGCACGATATCCTGCCGGTTTATCAGCAGGTGCTGGATGAACTGGCGAAACGCAATATTGAATGGGTGCAGCTCGATGAACCAGCGCTGGCACTGGAACTGCCCGCCGAGTGGCTGGCTGCTTTTAAACCGGCCTGTGATGCGTTACAGGGCAAGTGCAAACTGCTGCTGACTACCTATTTCGACAGCATTGGTCAGAACATGGATACCATTGCCGCACTGCCGGTGCAGGGCCTGCACGTTGACCTGGTTCACGGCAAAGATGACATCACTGCACTGAACAGCAAACTGCCGGCACACTGGCTGCTGTCCGTCGGTGTGATCAACGGCCGTAACGTCTGGCGCGCCGATCTCAGCCGCTGGTTTGAGCGCCTGCAACCGCTGCTGACCACACGTAAGCAGCTGTGGGTCGGCTCTTCCTGTTCACTGCTGCACAGCCCAATCGACCTGAGCGTAGAAACCCGCCTGGATGAGGAAGTGAAGAGCTGGTTTGCCTTTGCTCTGCAAAAGTGTGCCGAGCTTTCACTGTTATCCGATGCCCTGAACAATAATGACCCGGTGTCGCTGGAAGCCTGGAGCGCGCCGGTGCGCGCGCGCCAGCACTCCACCCGCGTGAACAATGCCGCAGTCGCCCGGCGTCTGGCAGGGATCACCGCCAGAGACAGCCAGCGCAGCAATCACTATCAGGTTCGGGCGAAGGCTCAGCGCCAGCGTTTCCAGCTACCGGCGTGGCCAACCACGACGATTGGATCTTTCCCACAGACCCCCGAGATCCGCGGTCTGCGACTTGATTTCAAACAGGGGCGCCTGGATGGCAGCCACTACCGTACCGGCATCGCTGAACACATTAAGCAGGCCATCGCGGAGCAGGAACGTTTAGGCCTGGACGTCCTGGTTCATGGGGAAGCCGAACGTAACGACATGGTGGAATATTTCGGTGAAAACCTTGATGGTTTCATTTTCACGCAGAACGGCTGGGTGCAGAGCTACGGTTCACGCTGCGTGAAACCCCCGGTCATCATCGGTGATATCAGTCGTCCGAAAGCGATCACCGTCGAATGGGCCCGATATGCTCAGTCCCTGACTGACAAACCGGTTAAAGGTATGCTGACAGGCCCGGTAACGATCCTGTGCTGGTCGTTTCCGCGTGAAGATGTGCCGCGTGAAATCATCGCCAGACAGATAGCCCTGGCGCTGCGTGACGAAGTGGAAGACCTGGAAAAAGCGGGTATCGGTATCATTCAGATCGACGAACCGGCACTGCGTGAAGGTTTACCGCTGCATCGTTGCGACTGGGCTGCTTATCTGGAGTGGGCGGTAGATGCCTTCCGTCTGAATGCCGCTGTGGCGCGGGATGACACCCAGATTCATACCCACATGTGTTACTGCGAGTTCAATGACATCATGGATTCGATTGCCGCACTGGATGCTGACGTGATCACCATCGAGACGTCACGTTCAGATATGGAACTGCTGGAGTCGTTTGAAGAGTTCGAATATCCGAATGAAATGGGTCCCGGCGTGTATGACATTCACTCGCCAAACGTTCCTGCCGTGGAGTGGATAGAAGCGCTGCTGCTGAAAGCGGCACAGCGCATCCCGCCTGAACGTCTGTGGGTTAACCCGGACTGCGGTCTGAAAACGCGGGGCTGGACAGAAACCCGTCAGGCTCTGGCAAACATGGTAAAAGCGGCGCAGAACCTGCGTCACGCTCAGCCAGCGTAATTCTCTGTGTTGTTGATATTGTCGTCGTGATGAGGGGCGCAACGCGCCCCTTTTTTTATGCTTTTGGCGCAACGCCATACTGTTTAAACCACGCCAGCATCCGCTGCCAGCCATCGCGCGCTGACTCTGCGTGATAGCTCGGGCGATAGTCAGCATTAAAGGCGTGCCCGGCATCAGGGTAAACAATAATCTCTGCACTGGCATTCGCCGCACGCAGCGCCTGACGCATGGTTTCCACGCTCTCCTGCGGAATGCTGTCATCTTTACCGCCATACAGCCCTAACACCGGAGAGTTGAGGTCTACCGCAATATCGACCGGTTGTTTCTGCTGCTTCATGGTTTTTTCACCCACCAGCTTGCCGTACCAGGCCACGGCGGCTTTCAACTGCGGATTGTGTGCCGCATACAGCCAGGTTATCCGTCCTCCCCAGCAAAAACCCGTCGCGGCCATATTGCGCATATCTCCGCCGTGACGGGATGCCCAGTTTGCGACGTGATCGAGATCGGCCAGCACCTGGCTGTCAGGCACCTGACTCACCAGCTCGCTGAATAAGGTAGGGATATCGGTGTAATCAGCGGGATCGCCCTGACGGAAATAGAGTTCAGGGGCAACGGCCAGGTAACCCTCAGCCGCCAGACGACGGCAGACATCCCGGATATGCTCATGAACGCCAAAAATTTCCTGGATCACCAGCACCACCGGCAGCAGCCCATCGGCGTGACGCGGCTTAGCATGGAAAGCAGGCATATTCTCGCCCTGAGTAGGGATGGAGGTCTCGCCCGAAAGAATATCAGCGCTGTCAGTGGTGATTGTGGTGGCTGCAGTAGGAAGTGTTGCAGGCGCGAAGCCCTTGTTGCTCAGTTCTTGAGTCATGTTATCTTCAGTTTTCATGGTCCTCTCCGTGCAGGCACTTATGCAATCTGCTAAATATAGCCAGGAATGCGATGGGTCAGAACTTGAATGAGGATATCTCTTTATCACCTGATAAGGCTGAACCACAGGGCAACTTGTGTCAAAGTGACGGCATCAAATAGTTAAGTGTGATGGGTGTCACCTTTTATGGTGCAACTGATGTAATTTTCATGTCTATTGGCGACCTTTATCACACAAAAATGCACAGAATTGGCATACATTAGCGTCCAGTTAATTATCACCGCTTACCGCGACAGGAGTTTGAAATGGCACAGTCTGACGTTTTCCATCTCGGTTTAACCAAAGCCGACCTACAGGGGGCCACGCTGGCTATCGTGCCGGGTGACCCGGAGCGCGTGAAAAAAATCGCTGCTCTGATGGATAATCCGGTTCATCTGGCTTCGCATCGCGAATTCACCACCTGGCGCGCTGAGTTATCCGGCAAGCCGGTGATTGTCTGCTCAACGGGTATCGGGGGGCCATCCACCTCGATTGCTGTTGAAGAGCTGGCCCAGCTGGGTGTGCGTACCTTCCTGCGGGTGGGAACGACCGGGGCGATTCAGCCCGATATCAATGTAGGTGATGTGCTGGTTACTACCGGCTCCGTTCGTCTTGATGGCGCCAGCCTGCACTTTGCCCCGCTGGAGTTCCCGGCGGTGGCAGACTTTACCTGTACCACTGCGCTGGTGGAGGCTGCCAAAGCCGCCGGAGCGACCACCCATATCGGTATTACCGCTTCTTCCGACACCTTCTATCCGGGTCAGGAACGTTATGACACTTTCTCCGGTCGCGTGGTCAGTCGCTTCCAGAACTCAATGAAAGAGTGGCAGCAGATGGGTGTGCTGAACTATGAGATGGAATCGGCAACGTTGCTCACCATGTGTGCCAGCCAGGGACTGCGTGCCGGGATGGTAGCCGGGGTGATTGTTAACCGTACGCAGCAGGAAATTCCGGATGCGGAAACCATGAAACGCACCGAAAGCGATGCGGTGAAAATTGTCGTTGAAGCCGCACGTCGCCTGATCTGACGTGGCTATCTGCAGGCCGTGTTCACGCGCGGCCTGCAACTTCTCTCCTTCCTCGCGATAAATTCAGATCCCCCTCGCTAATTCTGCCTCTCACGGCCAGTTCGCTGCTTTTTATCTGGACATTCATACAGTGCGCCTCTATTTTTCCCCTGTCAGGGTTTCTGCAGGAGAAGCAGTGTGGATGCAACAATCATATATGGTGTCGGTATTGGCCTGGTGGGATTACTGGCTGGCTGGTTGATCGCCGGGATCCGCAGCCAGCAGTTGCTGGCAAACGGTGAAACTGAGCGCCGCCTGCTGATGCAGTCGGTCAGCCAGGCCGAGACTGAACGTCAGCGCCAGCAGCAGCAACTGGATGCTTATCTCCTGACGCAAAAGCAGAATGAACAGGAGCTACGTCAGCTGCACGGATCGCTGGCGGCGGCCGGAGAAAAGCTTCACCAGCTCGATCACTGGCGCAGCGAAAGCGAACAGTTAACCCGTGAACTGCGCAATCAGCTGGAGATCAATGCCTCTCAGGAGGCCGAGCTGCGGGAGGTTACTATCC
The DNA here is from genome assembly GCF_039675725.1 of Erwinia sp. Eh17-17. NCBI lineage: Bacteria > Pseudomonadati > Pseudomonadota > Gammaproteobacteria > Enterobacterales > Erwiniaceae > Erwinia > Erwinia sp. Eh17-17. The sequence continues at coordinate 64,814 of NZ_JBDFQT010000012.1, forward strand.
GGCTGGAAGAGACGCGCATGGCGGCGGAAGAGAAACAGCGTCTGCTGGTCAACAGTGAACAGCGGCTTAATGCGCAATTTGAAAACCTGGCGAACCGTATCTTTGAGAACAGTGGCCGCCGGGTGGATGAACAAAATCGCCAAAGCCTGCACGGCCTTATCAGCCCGCTGCGTGAGCAGCTTGAAGGGTTTCGTCGTCAGGTGCAGGAGGGGTTTGGCCAGGAAGCGCGCGAACGTCACACCCTTGCTCATGAAATACGTAACCTGCAACAGCTGAATGCCCAGATGGCGCAGGAAGCCATTAACCTGACGAAGGCGTTGAAAGGCGATAATAAAACCCAGGGTAACTGGGGGGAGGTGATCCTCAGCCGGGTGCTGGAAGCGTCAGGGTTACGTGAAGGTCATGAATACGAAACGCAGGTGAACATCCAGCTTGAGCAAAATGGGCGTATGCAGCCCGACGTCATTGTGCGTCTGCCGCAGGGCAAGGATGTCGTTATTGATGCGAAGATGACGCTGGTCGCTTACGAGCGCTATTTTAATGGTGAGGACGAAGCCGCGCGTGAGCTGGCGATTGCCGACCATATCGCGGCGATTCGCGGTCATTTACGCCTGCTGAGTCGAAAAGATTATCAACAATTACCCGGTTTACGTTCACTGGATTATGTGTTGATGTTTATCCCGGTTGAACCGGCCTTCCTGCTGGCGATCGACAGACAGCCGGAGCTCATCAATGAGGCGCTGAACCAGAATATTATGCTGGTCAGCCCGACCACACTGCTGGTGGCGCTGCGCACTATCAATAACTTATGGCGCTATGAACACCAGAGCCGTCATGCCCAGCGTATTGCCGATCGTGCAGCCAGGCTATATGACAAGATGCGTCTGTTTGTTGACGATATGAGTGCCATCGGTCAGAACCTTGATAAGGCTCAGGATAGCTATCGTCAGGCAATGAAAAAATTGTCTGAAGGGCGGGGAAATCTGATCGCCCAGACGGAAGGGTTTCGCCAGATGGGGGTTGAAGTCAAACGACCGATTAACCCAAGGCTGGTGGAGCAGGCACTGCCTGATGCTGATGACGGTGGAGACGAAGACGATGATGCGCCGCTGGCTGAAAATACGAAATTCTCGCCGGAGGCCATCTCCCGACGCATCAATGAATAAGCGTGTGGCAAGTGCCTGGCCTTCGGGACTCTGGTACACTTGGCAAATATTTGATTGTAGAGCAGGCAAAACAAATGGCAGATGAATCAAAGGACACAACCCACTTTGGCTATCGCACCGTTGCGAAAGACGAAAAGGCCGATATGGTTGCTGATGTTTTCCATTCCGTTGCGGCCAAATATGACCTGATGAATGACCTGATGTCATTCGGCATTCACCGTATCTGGAAGCGTTTTACCATTGACGCCAGCGGTGTGCGCCGCGGGCAGCGCGTTCTCGATCTGGCTGGTGGCACGGGCGATCTCACCGCGAAGTTTTCACGTCTGGTGGGGGAAACGGGTGAAGTGGTACTGGCCGACATCAACAGCTCAATGTTGAAAGTGGGTCGTGAGAAGCTGCGTAATAAAGGCATTATCGGTAACGTGAATTATGTGCAGGCGAATGCCGAAGCACTGCCGTTCCCTGATAACTACTTTGACTGCATCACCATTGCTTTTGGACTGCGTAACGTCACCGAGAAAGAAAAAGCGCTGGCGTCTATGTTCCGTGTTCTTAAGCCAGGTGGTCGTCTGCTGGTGCTGGAGTTCTCCAAGCCGCAGTTTGAACCTCTGAGCAAAGCTTATGATGCTTACTCTTTCCACATTCTGCCGCGTATTGGTGAAATGGTGGCAAAAGATGCAGGCAGCTATCGCTATCTGGCAGAATCCATCCGTATGCATCCCGATCAGGAAACGCTGAAGCAGATGATGATGGATGTTGGCTTTGAGAACACCACGTATCACAATCTGACGGGCGGCATTGTTGCCTTGCACCGCGGATTCAAGTTTTAAGCAGGAAAACGCATGACATTAACGCCGCTGTTAACCGCCAGTCTGGAGACCGCACTTAACCATTTGCTGTACCGCGATCGTGGCCTTAAGGCGGCGCGTCAACGTCTCAATGGTCGTAGCCTGGCGATGGTGCTGGCCGAACTGAAGCAGCCCATCATCCTAATTTTTAGTGAACAGCAGGTGGATGTGATTGGTGAATGGAGCGACACACCGGATTGTACGGTGAAAACGCGCCTGGCCACACTGTCAAAACTGCGCGACCGCCAGCAGCTGACTTCTCTGATTCGCAGCGGTGAGCTGGAGGTTGAAGGTGACCTCCAGGTGGTGCAGCAGTTCTCTGCCCTGCTTGATTTGGCTGAACTGGACCCCGCTGAATATCTTGCCCCCTGGACAGGCGATGTTGCCGCTCAGGGTATCACCCAGTTCGTCCGGCGCGGCTTTAATGCTGCCCGTCGTGATGTTCTGCGTAAACAGGATTACCTGTCGCAAACGCTGACGGAGGAGTGGCGTCTGGTGCCGGGTTCGCTGGAACTGGCCTGGTTTGCTGAAGAAGTGGATGCCGTCTCCCGTTCGCTCGATGCGCTTGACGCGCGTCTTAACCAGCTGGAGGCCAAATGACCTTTGGTGAACTTCGTCGCCTTTACCTGATTATTCGCGTGTTCCTCAGCTATGGCCTGGATGAACTGATCCCTGTAATGCGCCTGACTCTGCCGCTTCGGCTGGGGCGTAAGTGTCTTTTCTGGATGCCTAATCGCCATAAAGACCGCCCGTTGGGTGAACGTCTGCGCCTGGCGCTGGAGCAGTTAGGTCCGGTGTGGATTAAGTTTGGTCAGATGATGTCTACCCGTCGTGACCTTTTCCCACCACTGATTGCCGATCAGCTGGCGATGCTGCAGGATCGCGTTGCGCCGTTTGATGGGGCAAAAGCTCTGAAGCTGATTGAACAGTCGCTCGGAGCGCCGATTGACACTCAGTTCGACGATTTCAATATTGTGCCGCTGGCCTCTGCATCCATTGCACAGGTGCATACCGCAACGCTGAAAGAGAATGGTCGTGAGGTGGTCATCAAAGTGATCCGCCCTGACATTTTACCGGTGATCAAAGCCGATATGCGCTTAATCTACCGTCTGGCGCGCTGGGTCCCTCATCTGTTGCCTGACGGTCGCCGTCTGCGCCCGCGGGAAGTGGTGGCGGACTATGAGAAAACACTGCTTGATGAACTGAATCTGCTGCGCGAAGCCGCCAACGCGATCCAGCTCAGACGAAACTTTGACAATAGTCGCATGCTGTATGTGCCGGAAATTTACTCAGATTATTGCAGTGAAAACATGTTGGTGATGGAGCGCATTTATGGCATCCCGATCTCCGATGTGGTGACGCTGGAACAGCATGGCGTGAATATGAAGCTGCTGGCCGAACGCGGTGTGCAGGTGTTCTTCACCCAGGTGTTCCGTGACAGTTTCTTCCATGCTGATATGCACCCTGGTAACATCTTCGTCAGCTATGAGCATCCGGAAGATCCGCAATATATTGGCATTGACTGCGGCATTGTCGGCTCTCTGAACAAAGAAGATAAACGCTATCTGGCAGAGAACTTTATTGCCTTCTTCAACCGCGACTACCGCAAGGTTGCCGAGTTGCACGTCGATTCTGGCTGGGTACCGCCTGATACAAACGTGGAAGATTTCGAATTCGCCATCCGTACAGTTTGTGAACCCATTTTTGAGAAACCGCTGGCGGAGATCTCATTTGGCCATGTCTTACTGAACCTGTTTAATACGGCTCGTCGTTTTAACATGGAAGTGCAGCCACAGCTGGTGCTGTTGCAAAAAACGCTGCTGTATGTAGAAGGCGTGGGGCGTCAGCTTTATCCACAGCTGGACCTGTGGAAAACGGCGAAGCCTTTCCTTGAAGACTGGATTAAAGATCAGGTTGGCATTCCTGCCATTGTGCGCGCGCTGAAAGAGAAAGCGCCATTCTGGGCAGAAAAACTGCCGGAGCTTCCGGAGCTGTTTTATGACAGCCTGCGTCAGCACAAGCATCTGCGGCACAGCGTTGACCGGCTGGCGAACGACCTGAAAGGAGAGCGGGCAAAGCAGCATCAGTCACGCTATCTGTTTGGCGTCGGCGCCACACTGCTGCTCAGCGGTACGGCAATTCTGCTGTCGCGTCCTGAGTGGGATATGCTCTCTGCCGGTCTGATGGCTGCAGGCGCTGTTGCGTGGCTGGTTGGCTGGGGCAGAACAAACTGATTGTCATGAAAGGTAAATAGGCAGTTTATTGCGCGAGGGGTGTGGTTTGTGCATCGTCAGCAAGACATAAGCTGTTATATACTCGCAACTCGCATCAATTATTGATATCAGAGGTAATAATGGGTGGCATTACACTTCCACATTTGTTGATCATCGCTGTACTGGTGGTCCTGCTGTTCGGTACGAAAAAACTGCGTTCGCTGGGTTCTGACCTCGGTTCGTCAATCAAAGGCTTTAAAAAAGCCATGAGCGATGAAGACGACAAAGAGAAAGATAAAACCAATGCTAACGATGCTGACTTCAATGCCAAACTGGCTGACCAACAGCACACAGAAGCGAAGAAAGAAGACGTCAAGAACGACAAGGTATAATCCGTGTTCGACATAGGCTTTAGTGAACTGATACTGGTATTCGTTATTGGCCTGGTGGTGCTGGGACCGCAACGTTTACCTGTTGCGGTCAGAACAGTGGTGGGTTGGATCCGGGCTCTGCGTTCTATGGCTACCAGTGTACAGAATGAACTGGCCCAGGAACTGAAAATTCAGGAACTGCAGGATGGCCTGAAAAAAATCGAACAGGCCAGCAAAGACAGCCTCTCCCCTGAGCTTAAAGCCTCAGTCGAGGAGCTGAAGCAAACGGCTGATTCAATGAAGCGCTCCTACCTGGGCGAAAATGAAAAAGCTGATGATGAAGCGCACACCATCCATAACCCGTTGGTGAAAAATCCGCAGGAATCACATGATGGTGTGACGCCAGCGGCAGCAGACCATCAGGCCAGTGCGCCTGCGCAAACGCCGGTCACGGTGACACAATCCGCCTCTTCGCCACCGCCTGAGTCTAAAGAGCCGCCAGCGCCCCTTGCTCCGCGTGCACCCGTGCCACCTACACAACCAAGCGATGAACGTTAAACATGGCTGTTGATGATACCCAACCGCTGATCAGTCACCTGATTGAGCTTCGTAAGCGCCTGCTGAACAGCATCATCGCTGTGCTGGCCATTTTTCTGTGTCTGGTGTATTTCTCGAACGATATTTATCAGCTTGTCTCGGCACCGTTGATCAAACAACTGCCTGCCGGTGCCAGCATGATTGCTACGGATGTGGCCTCGCCGTTCTTTACGCCGATCAAGCTGACGATCATCGTCTCGCTGTTCCTGTCCGTTCCGGTCATCCTGTACCAGGTCTGGGCGTTTGTGGCTCCTGCGCTGTATCGCCATGAGCGAAAATTGGTGATGCCGCTGCTGTTTTCCAGTTCATTCCTATTCTACCTGGGGATGGCTTTCGCCTACTTTATCGTCTTCCCGCTGGCGTTTGGCTTCTTTGCCAAGACCGCGCCACAGGGGGTACAGATTGCCACCGACATTAATAACTATCTCGATTTTGTGATGACGTTATTTATGGCGTTTGGCGTGTCGTTCGAAGTGCCGATTGCCATCGTGCTGTTGTGCTGGACCGGAGTAACAACCCCGGAAGACCTGCGGGAAAAACGCCCGTACGTGCTGGTCGGGGCATTTGTAGTCGGTATGCTGCTGACGCCACCGGATATCTTCTCCCAGACGCTGTTGGCTATCCCGATGTACTGCCTGTTTGAGGTAGGCGTCTTTGTCTCTCGCTTCTATGTTGGCAAAAATCGCCGCGATGAAGACGAGGATCAGGACGCGGAATCGGAATAATATCGCGCGAACGACTGCCACTGGCAGAACAGCTGAACAAACTAACCGCCCGTCAGGGCGGTTACTGTATGGAAGAGATTATGTTTGATATTGGTGTAAACCTGACCAGCACGCAGTTCGCGAAAGATCGTGACAAAGTGGTTAAACGTGCGCGCGAAGCGGGTGTCACCGGCATGTTGATTACGGGTACAAATGCGCTGGAAAGCCAACAGGCCTGTAGCCTTGCACAGCAGCATCCGGATTATTGCTGGTCAACCGCCGGTGTTCATCCCCATCATGCCAGCGAGTGGTCCGGTGAAACGGCCGCTACACTGCGCCGCCTGGCGGAAAAAGACCAGGTGGTGGCCATCGGGGAGTGCGGGCTTGATTTCAACCGCAATTTCTCTGAACCCGAACAGCAGGCGTACGCCTTCAACGCTCAGCTGGAACTGGCAGCAGAGCTGTCACTGCCGGTGTTCCTGCACTGCCGTGAGGCCCACGATCGCTTTATTTCTATCCTGAAACCGTGGTTGCCTGAGCTACCGGCTGCCGTATTGCACTGCTTTACCGGTACACGCGAAGAACTGGAGGCCTGTCTGGCCCTGGGATTATCGATCGGTATTACGGGATGGGTGTGTGACGAACGCAGAGGGCAGGAGCTGCGTGAACTTATGCCGCTAATCCCGGCAGACCGTCTGCTGCTGGAAACGGATGCGCCCTGGCTGCTGCCACGGGACCTTCATCCACGCCCGACATCGCGTCGCAATGAACCCTGCTTTTTACCGCATATTGTGCAACAGGTTGCGCTACTGCGTGGGGAAGATGCCGGTGAGCTGGCAGAAAAGACGGCACAAAATGCGCGGAAACTGTTCCGGCTCTAATCTGTCCAGGGGCCAGCGTTTTGCCCCTGAGTGATTGCGCATTACAGCTTCTGGAACTGGCGATTGCCCACGCTGCGAACGACCTGCTTATTTAACAGGTTCAGCAGCAGCATCGAACGCGCTTCGCCGTCCGGTTCAGTGAATATCGCCTGCAGCCCTTCAAATGCCCCTTCGGTAATAAGCACGGTATCGCCCGGTTGGGGAAGCTGACTGTCGGCAATAGTTTCTATGGGATCGTTCTGCAGGGCGTTGATGACATCGACCGGAACGGTCGCGGGCTGATTCCCGAAGCGAACAAAATGGCTCACGCCGCGCGTCGCACTGATGGTGGTGGTATGGATAGATTCCGGATCAAATTCAATGAACAGATAATTAGGGAATAACGGCTCATTCACCTGAGTACGTTTACCCCGTACGGTTTTCTCTAAAGCAATCATCGGGCTGAGGCAATGCACGGCCTGGCGCTCAAGATGCTCTTTTGCACGCAGCAACTGACCTCGTTTGCAGTAAAGTAAATACCAGGATTCCATAACATCGCTTTCCAATTATCTGGCCGATAAGGATATCAAAATCGCTAAGATAGATATAGCGAGATTGGCGGCATCAGTTTCGTTTTCACCCGCGGCCTTATTAAGCTAACTCTTATCACGATAACGCCAAATTAGCAGTAATTATCGGATCGCGTAATTCCTTTTCGTTCACAGAAATGTAACGCCATTCTTCCTGCGCCATCGCGAATGCGATTGGCTTTTTCTGACAGCGGATGAGGTGCGCATCCCAGCGATACCTCTTTTCCTGGTGACGGAACAGGGTAACAAAATTAACTATGAGCGCCGGATCGGAACTATAATGGCCTCCTCACTGACCGTACTGATGGAAAGTCATGAAATACCACGACTTACGCGATTTCCTTTCTCTGCTCGAAAAGCGTGGGGAATTAAAACGTATCAAGCACGAGATCGATCCCGATCTGGAAATGACCGAAATTGCTGACCGCACGCTGCGTGCCGGTGGCCCGGCGCTGTTGTTCGAAAACCCGAAAGGGTACAGCATGCCGGTACTCTGCAACCTCTTTGGTACCCCCGATCGCGTGGCGATGGGTATGGGGCAGGAGGATGTTAAGGCGCTGCGCGACGTTGGCCGCCTGCTGGCTTTTCTGAAAGAGCCGGAACCACCGCGTGGTTTCCGCGACTTCTTTGATAAAATGCCGCAGTGGAAGCAGGTCCTCAACATGCCGACAAAACGGCTGCGCAGTGCCCCCTGCCAGGAGCAGATCTGGCAAGGCGACGAGGTCGATTTAAGCCGTATTCCGGTGATGAAATGCTGGCCGGACGACGCTGCACCGCTGGTGACCTGGGGGCTGACGGTTACCCGTGGCCCGTCAAAAGAGCGTCAGAATTTAGGGATTTATCGTCAACAGGTGATTGGCAAGAATAAGCTGATTATGCGCTGGCTCTCACACCGTGGCGGTGCCCTGGACTTCCAGGAGTGGTGCCAGCAGCATCCTGGGGAACGTTTCCCGGTGTCGGTGGCGCTTGGTGCCGATCCCGCGACCATCCTGGCGGCGGTGACCCCTGTGCCGGACACCCTGTCAGAATATGCTTTTGCCGGACTGCTGCGCGGTACGAAAACCGAAGTGGTTAAGTGTGTCTCGAACGATCTGGAAGTGCCAGCCAGTGCAGAGATCGTGCTGGAAGGTTACCTTGAGCCGGGCGAACTGGCACCGGAAGGGCCGTACGGTGACCACACGGGCTACTATAATGAAGTCGATAGCTTCCCGGTGTTCACCATCACGCATATTACCCAGCGCCGTGATGCGATTTATCATTCCACCTATACCGGACGACCGCCGGATGAACCTGCGGTACTGGGCGTGGCGCTGAATGAAGTGTTTGTACCGATTCTGCAGAAGCAGTTCCCGGAAATTGTGGATTTTTATCTGCCACCGGAAGGGTGTTCCTACCGCCTGGCCGTGGTAACGATTAAGAAACAGTATGCCGGGCATGCCAAACGCGTCATGATGGGCGTCTGGTCTTTCCTGCGGCAGTTTATGTATACCAAATTTGTTATCGTTTGCGATGATGACGTCAATGCACGCGACTGGAACGATGTTATCTGGGCGATCACCACGCGTATGGATCCGGCACGTGATACGGTTCTGATTGAAAATACGCCGATTGATTACCTTGATTTTGCTTCACCGGTTTCAGGCCTGGGTTCGAAAATGGGGCTTGATGCGACCAATAAATGGCCGGGTGAGACCCAGCGTGAGTGGGGGACGCCGATCCGTAAGGATCCTGCGGTTACCGCACGCATTGATGCAATTTGGGATGAGTTAGGCATCTTGAGTGATACACCCGCGCGCTGACGTGCAGGTGGTCAAATGATAATGACGACCCGACAGAGGGAACGCATGACAACCTTAAGCTGTAAAGTGACCTCAGTAGAGGCGATTACCGATACCGTGTACCGCGTAAGATTGATTCCGGAGGCTGACTTTAGCTTTAAGGCCGGCCAATATCTGATGGTGGTGATGGACGAGCGTGACAAACGCCCATTTTCACTGGCCTCAACGCCGATGGAAAAAGACATCATAGAGTTGCATATTGGCGCTTCTGAGCTGAACCTCTATGCGATGGCTGTGATGGAACGTATCCAGCAGCAGCGCTCAATCACGGTGGATATTCCTCACGGTGATGCCTGGCTGCGTGAAGAGGGCAACCGCCCGCTGGTGCTGATTGCTGGCGGTACAGGTTTCTCGTACGCGCGATCTATCCTGTTGACCGCGCTGTCGCAGCAACCCGATCGCCCTATTGCGATCTACTGGGGCGGCCGTGAGCTGAAACACCTTTACGATCTGGATGAGCTTAACGCTCTGGCGGTTAAACACCCGAATCTGAGTGTCATCCCGGTGGTTGAACAACCTGAAGAGGGTTTCAGCGGTCGTAACGGAACGGTGCTCACTGCCGTGATGCAGGATTATGGTTCTCTGGCCGATCACGACATCTACATCGCCGGCCGTTTTGAGATGGCGAAAATCGCCCGTGAACGCTTCTGTGCCGAACGGGGTGCGCAGGAAGCCCGCATGTTTGGCGATGCGTTTGCCTTTATCTGATAGCAAGGGGTAGCTTTGGCTACCCCTTTGTTTATCTGCAGATGAAAAAAACCGCCCCTGACAGGCGGTAACAGCATGCAATAGAACTTCCAGGTCAACGTATTAAATCCGTTCGAATACCGTGGCAATCCCCTGTCCCAGCCCGATACACATCGTCGCCAGACCGAACTGAGTATCCTGCCTTTCCATCAGATTCAGCAGTGTGGTGCTGATACGTGCTCCGGAGCATCCCAGCGGATGACCGAGGGCAATCGCTCCGCCATTCAGATTCACCTTCTCATCGAGCTTGTCCATCAGCCCCAGATCTTTAATACATGGCAGGGTCTGGGCGGCAAAGGCCTCGTTGAGTTCAAACACGCCGATATCACTGGTGTTCAACCCGGCACGTTTCAGTGCCAGCTGTGACGCAGGAACTGGTCCGTATCCCATAATTGATGGATCGCAGCCGACAACAGCCATGGCGCGAATGCGGGCACGGGGCTTCAGCCCTAACTCAAGAGCCAGTGACTCACTCATTACCAGCATCGCTGCTGCACCGTCGGAGAGCGCTGAACTGCTGCCAGCCGTGACGGTACCGTTAACGGGATCAAACGCCGGGCGCAGTGCCGCCAGGCTTTCCACGGTGGTATCAGGGCGGATCACTTCATCGGTGTCATAGCGTTTCAATACGCCGTCGGCATCGTGGCCGGAGATGGCGACAATTTCACCGGCAAAATGTCCGGCTTCTGTGGCCGCCCAGGCCCGCTGATGAGAACGGGCAGCGAACTGATCCTGCATCTCACGACTGATACCGTGAATTTTCGCCAGCATTTCAGCCGTCAGCCCCATCATCCCTGCTGCTTTGGCCACGCTGCGGCTCAGGCCAGGATGGAAATCCACACCGTGATTCATCGGGACATGGCCCATATGCTCAACGCCGCCAATCAGACAGGAGCGTGCATCACCTACCATGATGGCGCGTGCCGCATCGTGCAGCGCCTGCATCGACGAACCGCACAGGCGGTTGACGGTAGTGGCCGGCACGCGATGGGGGATTTCCGCCAGCAGCGCGGCGTTGCGGGCAATATTGAAGCCCTGCTCCAGCGTCTGTTGCACGCAGCCCCAGTAAATATCATCCAGCGCGGCGGCATCCAGTGAGGGATTGCGGCTTAACAGGCTGCGCATCAGATGGGCGGAGAGGTCTTCAGCCCGCACATGGCGAAATGCGCCGCCTTTTGAACGTCCCATCGGCGTGCGAATGGCATCAACGATCACTACTTTTTCCATTTTCATTTCCTCACGCCGTTTTAACAGTTAAATCGTGCATCGCGGGGACGAGTGGATACCAGCTTCCGCCCTGAACCGCTTTTTCGCGTAAACCTTCCGGCACCTTATAAAGCGCGCCGAGAGTAATGAACGGTTCAGCCATGGCGACGAACCTGTCGCTGCCGAGAGTGTCCAGATAACGGAAAGCTCCGCCGTGGAACGGTGGGAAGCCCAGACCGTAGACCAGCGCCATATCTGCTTCGGCCGGGCTGGCGATAACCCCTTCCTCCAGGCAGCGGACCACTTCATTAATCATCGGGATCATCATGCGGGCAATAATTTCGTCATCGCTGAATACCCGCTTAGGCTGACATACGCCCTGTAACAGACGATCGGTTTCAGCATCAGTGATTTTTTTCACTTTGCCTTTGGCATCGGTTTCCCAGAGCCAGAAGCCCTGCTGATTTTTCTGCCCGTAGCGTTTCGCGTCGAACAGAACGTCGATAGCATCACGGTAGTCTTTCTGCATGCGCTGCGGGAAGCCATCAGCCATGACCTGCTGTGCATGATGTGCGGTATCAATCCCCACCACATCCAGCAGCCAGGACGGCCCCATCGGCCAGCCGAACTGCTTCTCCATCACCCGGTCTATCTGACGGAAGTCCGCACCGTCACGCAGTAACAGACTGAACCCGGCGAAGTAAGGGAACAGCACACGGTTAACAAAGAATCCCGGGCAGTCGTTGACCACGATGGGCGTTTTACCCATCTTGCTGGCCCAGGCCACCACTTTGGCGATGGTCGTCTCAGCGGTTTTCTCCCCACGGATAACTTCAACCAGCGGCATACGCGGTACCGGGTTAAAGAAGTGCATCCCGCAGAAGTTTTCCGGGCGGGTCAGGGCTTCCGCTAACTTGCTGATAGGAATGGTGGAGGTGTTAGACGCCAGAATGGTATCCGGGCGGATATGGCTTTCGGTTTCTGCCAGTACGGCAGCTTTGATTTTTGGATTTTCCACCACGGCTTCGACCACCACATCGACGCGATCAAAACCCGCGTAGTGCAGAGTGGGCTGGATGGTGCCGATCACACCGGCCAGTTTCATTCCATCGATCTTGCCGCGCGCCAGCTGTTTATTCAGCAGCTTGGCTGCCTCGCCCATTCCCAGCGCCAGCGATTTCTCACTGATATCTTTCATGATCACCGGCACGCCTTTCCATGCTGACTGATAGGCAATGCCGCCACCCATGATACCCGCCCCCAGCACGGCGGCCTGTTTCGGGGTTTCAACATCGCGGGTCAGCTGTTTCGCCCTGGCTTTCACGGCCTGATCGTTGAGGAAAATACCAACCAGAGCACGAGCCTGGCTGGAGCGTGCCAGCGGCACAAAGGCAGCGGTTTCCAGTTTCAGGGCTTCATCGCGGCCCAGACGGGCAGCGGCTTCAATGGTTTTTACCGCAGCGATCGGCGCCGGATAGTGTTTCCCGGCGGTCTGCATCACCATTGCTTTGGCCGTTGTGAAACTCATTGCAGCTTCAATTTTACTCAGTTTCAGCGGTTCCAGCTTTGGCTGACGGCGCTCGCGCCACGGCTGCCTGCCTGAGATAGCCTCTTTCAGTATCGATAATCCAGCGGCGTGCAGTTTATCTGCTGCCACGACCGCATCCACCAGGCCTACTTTCAGAGCCTGGTTTCCATCAATGTCCTTACCCGCTGCAATAATTTCCAGCGCGCTGTCAGCCCCCAGCAGACGCGGCAGGCGAACGGAGCCGCCAAAGCCAGGCATGATGCCGAGTTTCGTTTCCGGCAGGCCAATGCGGGCATCCGCAGTCGCAATGCGGAAATCGGTGGCCAGCACGCATTCGCAGCCGCCGCCAAGCGCGTAGCCGCTGATGGCAGAAAGGGTCGGCACAGGTAGATCTTCCAGCCGGTTGAAAATGCTGTTAGCAAAGGTCAGCCACTGCGTCAGTTTTTCTTCCGGAGCATTAAACAGTGAAAGAAATTCGGTAATGTCGGCACCGACAATAAAGGCGGGTTTGCGCGAACTGAGCAGCACTCCACGCAGCGTCGGCAGCTGTTCCAGCACTGAGATTGCTTCACCCAGGCTGGCAACAGTCTGTGTATCCAGCTTGTTCACCGAGCCGGGGGCATTAAAAACCAGTTCGGCTATGCCGTCTTCCAGCCAGTCGAGGGAAAGGGTGTCGCCTTGGTAGAGCATGTCTGTCTCCTGAGCCGCGATAAGGGGATCTGGTCATACCAGATGATCGTGAGTGTGGAAGCCGTGTTAATTATTTGCAAACGATACGTTGTCGATTTGCAAACAAGATCACAACTGCGGCAAAACGCCATACCCATGCTGCCTGTGATAAGATGCCGACAATTTCGTGATAACGGAGAGAGGATGATGGAGTCACTGGTTACGCTTTATCAGCAGCATGTAAAAACACTACAGCAGCGTGCGCAGCAGGTTCTTGCGCGTCACAATCTTGATGCGATGCTGATCCATTCCGGGGAATTACTGACGGTATTTCTCGATGACCACACCTACCCGTTTAAGGTGAATCCACAGTTTAAAGCGTGGGTGCCTGTCACCCAGGTGCCTAACTGTTGGCTGTGGATTGATGGGGTGAACAAACCGAAGCTGTGGTTCTATTCTCCCGTTGATTACTGGCACAACGTCGAACCGTTGCCACACAGTTTCTGGACCGGCGAGATCGACGTTATCGCCCTGAAGAATGCGGATGACATCGGCCAGCAACTGCCTGCTCAGCGCCAGAATGTTGCGTATATCGGGCCGGTTCCTGCTCGAGCCACCCAGCTTGGGTTCAATGCCGGTGCGGTTAATCCACAAGGCGTTATCGACTTCCTGCATTACCATCGCGCCTACAAGACCAGTTATGAGCTGTACTGCATGCGACAGGCGCAGAAAACGGCGGTCATCGGTCATCGTGCAGCGAAAGAAGCCTTCCAGTCCGGCATGAGCGAGTTCGATATTAATGTCGCTTACCTCAGCGCCACCGGCCATCGTGATACTGATGTGCCCTATGGCAATATCATTGCGCTGAACGAACATGCAGCGGTGCTGCATTACACCAAACTTGATCATCAATCGCCTGAGCAACGACGCAGTTTCCTGATCGACGCCGGTGCCGAATACAACGGCTATGCTGCCGACCTGACGCGCAGCTACGCGGCCAGCGAGGGCAGTGAATATGCGCAGCTGATTAAAGATATGAACGCGGAAGAGCTGGCGCTGATTGCTACGATGAAATCGGGTGTGCGCTATACCGAATACCATCAGCAGATGCATTATCGTATCGCCAGTCTGTTGCTTAAACACCAGTTGGTCAGCGGTATCAGTGCGGAAGCAATGGTGAAAGAAGACCTTACCGGACCATTTATGCCACATGGTATTGGCCATCCGCTGGGACTTCAGGTTCACGACGTGGCGGGCTTTATGCAGGACGATCGGGGAACTCACCTGGCGGCACCTGCACAGTATCCTTACCTGCGCTGTACCCGCATGCTGGAACCTGGCATGGTGCTGACGATTGAGCCGGGTATCTACTTTATCGACTCTCTGCTGGCACCGTGGCGAGCGGGTAAGTTCAGTCAGCACTTTGACTGGGGGAAAATAGATGCGCTGAAGCCGTACGGTGGGATTCGTATTGAAGATAACGTGGTGATTCATACCAGTGGTGTGGAAAACATGACGCGCGATCTGCATCTGGCCTGATGGACGCTTACGACATCCCGGCTGAGCTCTTTAGCTTTAGCGAAGAGATCAAAAAAAGCCGCTTTATCACGCTGCTTGCGCATACTGAAGGTGTGGAGGCGGCGCGGGGCTTCGTACAGCAGATTAAACAACAACACCCGACGGCCCGGCATCACTGCTGGGCCTTTGTTGCCGGAGCGCCTGATGACTCACAGCAGTTGGGCTTTTCCGATGACGGTGAGCCATCAGGCACGGCAGGCAAGCCGATGCTGGCCCAGTTGATGGGTAACAATATTGGCGAAATTACGGCGGTCGTCGTACGTTACTATGGCGGCATCCAGCTGGGGACCGGTGGTCTGGTTAAGGCCTATGGTGGCGGCGTGCAGCAGGCGCTGCGTTCACTGCCCCGCAAGAGTAAAGTGCCCATGCTGAATTTCAGTCTGGTCTGTGATTATGCTCAGTTGGGTGATATTGAACGCATGCTGGCGCGCTTTGACGGGCAACTGCTCAACACTGAGTTTTTGCAGAACATAACACTTCACCTGGCTATTCCTCATGCACAGGTGGCGGGTTTCAGGCAGAATCTGTCAGACTTTAGCCGGGGCTCGCTGCAGTTAGCCTCGCTCAAATAACACTTCTTGTCAGGAAAGGAACGGCAGAATGCATTTTCGCGCCATTACCCGCATAGTGGGTTTACTGGTCATTTTGTTCTCAGGCACCATGATCGTGCCCGGACTGGTGGCGTTAATTTACCGCGATGGGGCAGGGCGCGCATTCACTCAGACGTTTTTCATGGCGCTGATGATCGGGACGTTACTGTGGTGGCCGAATCGTAAAAAGAAGAGCGAGCTGAAACCACGCGAAGGGTTCCTGATCGTCGTGCTGTTCTGGACCGTACTGGGTAGCGTCGGGGCCATGCCGTTTATCTTTGCTGAACAACCTAACCTGTCGGTGACGGATGCTTTCTTTGAATCGTTCTCCGGTCTGACAACCACCGGTGCCACGACGCTGGTGGGGCTGGACTCACTGCCTAAGGCCATCCTGTTTTATCGCCAGATGCTGCAATGGCTTGGGGGCATGGGGATCATTGTGCTTGCCGTTGCCATTCTTCCTATTCTGGGTGTCGGCGGGATGCAGCTCTATCGCGCGGAAATGCCGGGGCCACTTAAAGATAACAAGATGCGACCACGTATCGCCGAAACAGCGAAAACACTATGGCTCATCTATGTGCTGCTGACGGTCGCCTGTGCAGTGGCGTTATGGATGGCCGGGATGCCGCTGTTCGATGCCATTGGACACAGCTTCTCGACTATCGCGATTGGCGGCTTTTCCACGCACGATGCCAGCATCGGCTACTTTAACAGCCCGACGATTAATACCATTATTGCCGTTTTCCTGCTGATCTCCGGCTGTAACTATGGTCTGCACTTCTCATTATTGAGTGGGCGCAGTCTTCGGGTTTACTGGCGCGATCCTGAGTTTCGCATGTTTATTGGCGTGCAGATTACGCTGGTGATCATCTGCACTCTGGTACTGTGGTTCCATAATGTTTATCGAACCGGAATGGAAACGCTCAACCAAGCTTTCTTCCAGGTGGTGTCGATGGCCACCACGGCGGGCTTTACGACTGACAGTATTGCCCGCTGGCCTCTGTTCCTTCCGGTATTATTACTCTGCTCGGCCTTTATCGGTGGCTGTGCCGGTTCTACCGGCGGCGGCCTGAAAGTGATCCGCATCCTGCTGCTGTTCAAACAGGGTTCGCGCGAACTGAAAAGGCTGGTACACCCTAATGCGGTTTACACCATTAAGCTGGGAAACCGCGCACTGCCTGAACGTATTCTTGAAGCGGTATGGGGTTTCTTCTCGGCCTATGCTCTGGTGTTTATCCTGAGCATGCTGGCGATCATTGCGACCGGTGTTGATGACTTCTCGGCGTTTGCGGCCGTTGCTGCGACCCTGAACAACCTTGGTCCGGGCCTGGGGGTTGTGGCGGACAACTTTACCTCAATGAACGATACCGCTAAATGGATCCTGATTTTGACGATGCTGTTCGGGCGTCTTGAAGTCTTCACCTTGTTAGTTCTGTTTACGCCGACCTTCTGGCGTGAATAAGTGAGAGTGCGATAATGAAAGCGTTAATCTTGTTTTCCAGCCGTGATGGCCAGACCCGTGAAATTGCCTTCTATATAGCTAATCAACTGAAAGAGGCTCAGGAGTGTGATGTGTTCAACATCCAGTTGATTAACGAAATCGACTGGTCACAGTACGACCGCGTGTTGATTGGCGCCTCCATCCGTTATGGACACTTCCAGCCCGCAGTGGCGAAATTTGTCAAAACACACCTTAAAGCATTGCAGCAGCGTTCAAGTGGTTTCTTTTCGGTAAACCTGACCGCACGTAAACCTGAGAAGCGTACGCCGCAGACCAATGCCTACACGCGCAAGTTTTTGCTACAGTCCCCGTGGCAACCTGATTGCTGCGCTGTCTTTGCAGGTGCGCTGCGTTATCCCCGTTACGGCTTCTTTGACAAATTCATGATCAAACTGATTATGCGCATGACTAAGGGAGAAACAGACACCAGTAAAGAAGTGGAGTACACCGACTGGCAGCAGGTGACCCGTTTTGCCCATGAATTTGCTGATTTACCGAGCAAATTGCAGTAAAAAAACACGCTTCGCTGAAAAATAACGCGCTCAGTCATTTTTTTGCAATAAACACTTGTCACTCCCCAGAATCTCCCTATAATGCGCAACCACTGAGACGGCACAGCGGCTTACAGGCCAGCGGCTCAGGAGGTTCAGGAAGCATCTGAACCGCCGGAAAAACTTCTCAAAAAGAAGTTGACTCCGAAGGAGGAAAGCGTAATATACGCCACCTCGCGGCAGGAAGCTCCGGCACTGCTCGCAACGCTCTTTAACAATTTATCAGACAATCTGTGTGG
>NZ_JBDFQT010000013.1:0-71854 GCF_039675725.1 Erwinia sp. Eh17-17
CCACACAGATTGTCTGATAAATTGTTAAAGAGCGTTGCGAACAGTGCCGGAGCTTCCTGTCGCGAGGTGGCGTATATTACGCTTTCCTCCTTCGGAGTCAACTTCTTTTTGAGAAGTTTTTCCGGCGGTTCAGATACTTCCTGAACCTCCTGACGCGTTGACTTGTAAGTCGTTATTCCGTGTCAGTGGAGGCGCAGTATAGGGATTTTCTGGCGGCTGACAAGGGCAAAATGCAAAAAACTTTTCACTTGCTCACTTTTCACCCGAAAAGCCCTTTTAACTGCATTTTTTGCTGGTTTAATAAACAGAAATGGGCCAGAGGCCCATTTCTGTTACTTACCGTGATTACTGATGTGCAACGATTACACCCTCTTTTACGTCCATTTCGATGGTTTTTCCCGGAATCAACGCCCCGGACAGTATCTGCTGTGCCAGCGGGTTCTCTATTTGCTGCTGAATCGCACGTTTCAGCGGCCTTGCACCGTAAACCGGGTCATAACCATTCTCACCGAGTTTCTGCAACGCCTCTTCAGAGATGTGCAGTGCATAACCTCGGTCCTCCAGACGCTGATACAGCCGGGCAAGCTGGATGCGGGCAATAGAAGCGATATGCTGTTCACCCAGCGGGTGGAACACCACCAGCTCATCTATACGGTTAATGAACTCCGGACGGAAGTTCTGGCTCACCACCGACAGCACAAGATCTTTCATGTCTCCATAGCTCAACGCACCAAAGCGTTCCTGAATCAGATCCGATCCCAGGTTGGATGTCATAATGACCACAGTGTTACGGAAGTCTACCGTTCTCCCCTGCCCGTCCGTAAGACGACCGTCGTCCAACACCTGCAACAGGATGTTAAACACATCCGGATGCGCTTTCTCTACTTCATCCAACAGGATGACAGAGTAAGGACGGCGGCGAACCGCCTCGGTCAGGTAACCGCCCTCTTCATAACCGACATAGCCCGGAGGCGCCCCGACAAGACGCGACACTGAGTGCTTTTCCATAAATTCGGACATATCAATCCGCACCATCGCGTCATCGCTGTCGAACATAAAGTTAGCCAGCGCCTTGCACAGCTCTGTTTTACCCACCCCGGTTGGCCCCAGGAACAGGAACGAGCCAATCGGGCGGTTAGGGTCGGCCAGCCCGGCACGGCTGCGTCGAATCGCATTCGATACCGCTTCCACCGCTTCGTTCTGCCCAATGACGCGCGTATGCAGCTGTTGCTCCATGCGCAGCAGCTTGTCGCGTTCACCTTCCATCATGCGATCGACAGGAATGCCCGTCCAGCGAGCCAGCACGTCAGCGATTTCAACCTCGGTGACGCGGTTACGCAGCAGACGCATGGTTTTACCTTCAGTCTGTGTCGCCGCCGCCAGCTGTTTTTCCAGCTCGGGAATTTTTCCGTATTGCAGCTCAGACATCTGCCCCAGATCACCCTGACGACGTGCCTGCTCCATCGCCAGCTTCGCCTGTTCCAGCTCAGCTTTAATATGCTGGGTTCCCGACAGTTCGGCTTTCTCGGCCTTCCACTCTTCTTCCAGCTCGGAGTATTCACGCTCTTTCTGGTTCAACTCGGTTTCCAGCATCTCCAGGCGCTTGATACTCGCGTCATCAGACTCTTTCTTCAGCGCCTGCTGTTCCAGCTTGAGCTGAATAATGCGGCGCTCAAGGCGGTCCAGAGATTCCGGCTTTGAGTCGATCTGTATACGAATGCTGGATGCAGCCTCATCAATCAGGTCAATCGCCTTATCCGGTAACTTACGATCGGCAATATAGCGATGGGACAGCGTCGCCGCCGCGACAATAGCCGGGTCGGTGATCTGCACATGGTGATGCAGCTCATAACGCTCTTTCAGCCCACGCAGGATCGCGATGGTATCTTCCACGCTCGGTTCAGCGACGAAAACCTTCTGGAAGCGACGCTCAAGCGCAGCATCCTTCTCTATATACTGACGATATTCGTCAAGCGTGGTGGCACCAACACAGTGCAGTTCGCCACGTGCCAGCGCGGGCTTCAGCATATTACCGGCATCCATCGCTCCGTCGGCTTTACCGGCACCCACCATGGTGTGCAACTCGTCAATAAACAGAATAACGTTCCCTTCCTGTTTAGACAGGTCGCTCAGTACCCCTTTCAGACGCTCTTCAAACTCACCGCGATATTTGGCACCAGCGACCAGCGCCCCCATATCCAGCGCCAGCACCCGGCGGCCTTTCAGCCCTTCCGGCACTTCGCCGTTGATAATGCGCTGCGCGAGGCCTTCAACGATGGCGGTTTTACCCACGCCAGGTTCACCGATCAACACCGGGTTGTTTTTAGTACGGCGCTGCAGTACCTGAATAGTCCGGCGGATCTCTTCATCACGGCCAATCACCGGGTCAAGTTTGCCCAGCTCTGCACGTTCGGTCAGATCGATGGTGTATTTCTTTAACGCCTGCCGCTGATCTTCAGCGCCCTGGTCATTCACGCTATCGCCTCCACGCATCTGGTCAATGGCTTTCGTCAGTTTGTCACTGGTGGCACCGGCAGATTTTAATAAATCAGCCAGCGAGCCACGGGAATCGAGAGCCGCCAGAACGAATAGTTCTGATGAAATAAAGTTATCGCCACGCTTTTGCGCCAGTTTGTCGCACAGGTTAAGTACCCGTACCAGGTCCGCGGAGGGTTGAACATCCCCGTCGCTACCTTCCACCTGCGGTAAGCGGCTGAGTGCCTGTTCGATACCGTTACGCAGTGACGAGACGTCAAGGCCTGCGGCGGTCAGTAAAGGACGAACGGATCCACCTTCCTGACTGAGCAATGCGCTCATCAGATGCAGAGGTTCAATGAATTGGTTGTCGCGGCCGAGGGCCAGAGATTGAGCATCAGCCAGAGCCAGCTGAAATTTGTTAGTAAGACGATCCAGACGCATAATTTCCCCCTATCAGGTCAAATTGCTACTGGAGATTAAATGAGGTCATCCCTCAAATTTTTCAAGGTTAATGACCTGACATTTTGGAGAAAAAAACATCAATCCGGACCGTCTTATGGCGCTAGGTTATATCAGCCAGATCAAACTTGCCATACGGCCGGTGACGCCATCGCGTCGGAAGGAGAAAAATTGCTCAGGCTGTGAATAGGTACATTGTCCACCACCCCAGACGTGGCGCACTCCACAGGCCTGTAACCGATGTTTTGCCAACTGCCACAAATCAGCATAAAACTTTTCACCCGCCGGGCGAAAAGCAGTTGAATCGCCTGGATTTTGTGCAATAAACGCCTCGCGGACTTCCGGACCAACCTCGAAAGCGTCGGTACTAATCGCGGGACCCAGCCAGGCAACAATCTGCGATGGCGGTGCCGAAAAAGCCTTAATGGTCTCTTCAAGCACTCCATTGCACAGACCGCGCCAGCCTGCGTGTGCTGCCGCGACTTCCTGACCATCCTGCGAACAGAACAGCACCGGAAGACAGTCAGCAGTCATCACACCGCACACCACGCCTGGGGTACGGGTATAAGCGGCGTCTGCACGCAGTGAAGCCGGTACTTTCCAGTCCAGCGTCAATACCTCAGTACCATGCACCTGCTCAAGCCACTGCGGCATAGAGGGCAGATCGGCCAGTTCCAGCATGCGCTGGCGGTTAGTCTGCACATGCTGCAGTTCATCACCCACATGAGCACCGAGGTTAAGACTGTCCCACGGTGCCTGGCTCACGCCCCCCTGCCGCGTACTGCTGCATGCGCGCACGTTAGCGGGAACCTGCCAGTCAGGTACAATCAGGCTCATTACCAGTCCAACTGTTCTTTAAATTCTTCAGTATCGGCCTTCAGTGCATTGATCAGATCGACCATGTCCTGTGGCAGCGGTGCATGCCATTCCATCTCAATCCCGGTGATCGGATGATAGAGACGCAGCATGGTGGCGTGCAGAGCCTGGCGATCGAAACCGCGCAAGGTGCCGATAAAGGCTTCAGACGCGCCTTTTGGTGGACGTGGACGGCCGCCGTAGAGCGGGTCACCCACCAGCGGATGGTTGATATGCGACATATGTACGCGTATCTGGTGAGTACGACCGGTTTCCAGACGCAGGCGCAGGCGCGTATGAGCACGGAAATGCTCCATAATGCGGTAATGCGTCGTCGCCGGTTTGCCCATCGGATGCACGGCCATGTGGGTACGTTTTGTCGAGTGGCGGCTGATCGGCTCATCAACGGTGCCACCCGCCGTCATACGACCGATTGCCACGGCTTCATACTCACGGGTAAATTCGCGTAACTGCAGCGACTCCACCAGATGCGTCTGTGCCGGAACCGTTTTTGCCACGACCATCAGGCCGGTAGTGTCTTTGTCCAGACGATGCACGATACCTGCACGAGGGACATCGGCAATCGCCGGGAAATAGTGCAGCAGTGCGTTAAGAACCGTTCCGTCAGGATTACCCGCGCCAGGGTGGACGACCAGATCGCGCGGTTTGTTGATCACCATAATATCGTCATCTTCATAGACGATGTTCAGCGGGATATCCTGAGCTTCCCAGCGGGCTTCCTCTTCGATCTCGGCATCGATGATGATCTGCTCACCACCGAGGACTTTTTCCTTAGGTTTGTCGATAATTGCACCGTTTACGGTGACGCGACGGTCAAGAATCCATTCTTTTATGCGAGAACGTGAATAATCAGGGAACAATTCGGCCAAAGCCTGATCTAAGCGTTGTCCGAGTTGCGATTCGGATACCGTTGCGTTGAGTTTTACTTGTTGTGCCATAAATAAACAGCTTCTTCGTTAACGTTGGGTTTTCACGGCGATGCCGTTTAATATAATGTGCTATCGTACCTGGTCACTACCGGAAGCTTAACGGACAGCTTCCTGAATAACACTCTGAGGATAAGCAAATCGTCATGACGCGTATGAAATATCTGGTGGCTGCAGCCACGTTGAGCCTGGCATTAGCTGGATGTTCCGGCTCCAAGGATGTGGTGCCTGACAGCCCGCCTTCCGAGATCTATGCCACTGCCCAGCAAAAACTGCAGGACGGTAACTTTAAAGGAGCAATAACGCAACTGGAAGCGCTCGATAACCGCTATCCATTCGGGCCTTACTCCCAGCAAGTTCAGCTAGACCTGATCTACGCTTACTATAAAAATGCCGATTTGCCACTGGCGCAAGCCGCCATTGACCGCTTTATGCGTCTGAATCCAACGCATCCGAACGTGGACTACGTTATCTATATGCGTGGTCTGACGGATATGGCGCTGGATGACAGTGCACTGCAGGGCTTTTTTGGTATCGACCGTTCAGACCGCGATCCCACCCATGCGCGTGATGCCTTTAAAGACTTCTCGCAGCTGCTGCGTGGCTATCCAAACAGCCAGTATGCGACGGATGCACGCAAGCGTCTGGTGTACCTGAAGGATCGTCTGGCGAAATACGAACTGTCCGTGGCGGAATTCTACACTAAACGTGAGGCATATGTCGCTGTGGTTAACCGTGTGGAGCAAATGCTGAAAGATTACCCGGATACCCAGGCAACCCGAACTGCACTGCCGTTGATGGAAAATGCTTATCGTCAACTTCAGCTCAATGCAGAAGCCGATCGCGTAGCAAAAATTATTGCGACCAATCAGGCCTGAGTCTGACCCATAAAAAAAGCAGCCTGAGTGGCTGCTTTTTTTTGACTAAAATTACGGCTTTCGCCAAATTTCCAGCCGACTTAACCTGTCAACAATGCCACTGAAAATGCCCTCCGACAACCCCTCAAGCCCTATTTACACGCCCATCTCACAGTTTTATGGTCCTTGACAAAAAGTGACAAAATAACGTGATTTTGATCACACATTTTTACCCTTTTCGCGGTATGCTGGTTTCACCAAGACGGAAATGACAGAGAGGTAAGCACTATGGTTCTGAACATTACCAGTAAGCAAATGGAAATTACTGCGGCTATCCGCCAACATGTCGAAGACCGTCTCGCCAAGCTAGAAAAATGGCAAACTCATCTGATAAACCCGCACATTGTTCTTTCGAAGGAGCCGAAGGAATTTGTTGCCGATGCCAATATCAATACGCCGAACGGCCCGCTTGTCGCCAGCGCCAAGCATGAAGATATGTATACGGCAATTAACGATCTGATTAACAAGCTGGAGCGTCAGCTGAACAAAGTTCAGCACAAAGGTGAAGCACGCCGCGCATCTGCCAGTGTGAAAGATCTCAGTGTGGTTGAGACTGACGAAGAGTAATCTGCTTAAAATAGCGATAACGCGCCTCCGGGCGCGTTTTTTATTGACAGAACGAAATTGCAGCGGTTACTTTAACCTCTCAGATAACATGGATAGCACAATGAAATCAGAAACGTTTTTCTTCGCATTATTTTTTACCTTCTTTACCTTCCCCTGACCTGGGAGGCAATTCGTCGTGTAAGAATCAATGCGAAGACGAACATTAAAGCCTCCCAAACGGGAGGCTTTTTTTTTAGCAACATCAGACAGGTAGCAAATATGAATCCCGAAAATCCTTTGCTGGCTCTGCGCGGTAAGATCAGCGCACTGGACGAACAACTGCTGTCTCTGCTGGCTCAGCGCCGCGCACTGGCAGTTGAAGTTGCCGAGGCCAAAATGGCCACCCACCGTCCCGTGCGTGATATCGACCGCGAACGCGACCTTCTTGAGCACCTGATCACCCTCGGTAAAGGCCACAAGCTTGATGCCCATTACATTACGCGGCTGTTTCAACAGATCATTGAAGACTCAGTGCTGACCCAGCAGGCACTGCTGCAAAAGCACCTGAACAACACTAATGCGCACTCTGCGCGCATCGCGTTCCTCGGACCGAAAGGCTCATACTCCCATCTTGCCTCACGCCACTATGCAGCCCGCCATTTTGATAACTTCATCGAAAGTGGCTGCCTGAAGTTTCACGATATCTTTAATCAGGTAGAAACGGGGCTGGCAGACTACGCGGTCCTGCCGGTCGAGAACACGACCTCCGGCTCCATTAACGATGTCTATGACCTGTTGCAGCAAACCAGTCTGTCGATTGTCGGAGAGATCACGATTCCTATCGATCACTGTGTGCTGGTATCCGGTAATACCACGCTGCAGGAAATTGAAACGGTTTACAGTCACCCGCAGCCTTTCCAGCAGTGCAGCCAGTTTATCAACCGCTACCCGCACTGGAAAATTGAGTACACGGAAAGCACCGCAGCCGCGATGGAGAGAGTCGCGGCGATGAATTCACCGAAAGTGGCAGCGCTGGGCAGTGAAGCAGGCGGTGAGCTGTATAATTTGCAGGTGCTGGAGCGTAATCTGGCTAACCAACGTCAGAATATTACCCGCTTCATTGTGCTGGCACGCAAGCCGATAGAAGTGTCATTACAGGTTCCGGCCAAAACTACGCTGATTATGGCCACCGGACAGCAGGCGGGAGCCTTGGTTGAGGCACTGCTGGTGCTGCGCAAGCACAACCTGACCATGAGCAAGCTGGAGTCTCGTCCAATTAACGGCAACCCGTGGCAGGAGATGTTCTACATCGACTTCCAGGGCAACCTCAATACGGATGACGTGCAGCAGGCGCTGCGTGAGCTGACGCCCATTACGCGATCTCTGAAAGTGCTGGGTTGCTATCCCAGTGAGAACGTCGTTGCTGTCGATCCGCAGTGATGGAGAAACGTTATCCGGCAAAATTTGCCGTAGCAGGCAGATAGGGAGGCCGGCGTTCTTTTTGGTCTGCCCGCCAACAATGAATATCCTCGGCACGGGACGACCGGAAAAAAAGGTCGTCCCCTACAAATGGACGAAAGTTACAGGGAGTACGGCGGCCCAGGGGTAGCATTCTTTTCCGGTGTAGGGGCTGACCTTCTTTTCCGGCGTAGGGCTGACCTTCTTTTTCGGCGTAGGGGCTGACCTTCTTTTCCGGCGTAGGGGCTGACCTTCTTTTTCGGCGTAGGGGCTGACCTTCTTTTCCGGTCAGCCCGCTAACAACACATCTCTTCTGCCCATGACGACCGGAAAAGAAGGTCCTCCCCTACAAATGGACGACCGCGACAGGGAGGCGTTATGCCCTGCTGTCATTCGCCTGACGCAGCAGCGTTCGGCTTTCAGCCTGGAAACGCTTAGCGTGGTCGCCAAACCAGTGTTCCACACGGCGGAAGCTGTCAATAAATGCCTGCTTATCCCCCTGCTCCAGCAGCGTGATTGCTTCACCAAAGCGCTGATAGTAGCGCTTGATCAGTGCCAGATTACTTTCCGACGACATAATAATGTCTGCATAAAGCTGAGGGTCCTGGGCAAACAGCCGCCCGACCATCGCCAGCTCCAGCCGGTAGATCGGCGAGGAAAGCGCCAGCAGCTGATCAAGTTGCACATTCTCTTCGGACAAATGCAGACCGTACGCGAAGGTGGCAAAGTGACGCAGCGCCTGAATAAATGCCATGTTCTGATCGTGCTCCACGGCACCGATGCGATGGAGGCGCGCGCCCCACACCTGAATCTGCTCCAGGAACCACTGATACGCTTCCGGCTGACGACCATCACACCACACCACGACCTGCTTCGCCAGGCTACCGCTGTCGGGACCAAACATTGGGTGTAATCCCAGCACCGGCCCGGTGTGTGCAGCCAGCATCGCCTGCAGCGGTTTATTTTTGACTGAGGCGAGATCAACCAGAATACAGTCCTGCGGCAGCGGCGGCAGCTCACCGATCACCTGTTCAGTAAGATGAATAGGCACGCTGATGATCACCATCCCGGCATCAGACAGCATCGCTTCAGCGTTACCCCAGTCCTCTTTATCGAGGATCTTCACCTGATAGCCGGAAAGTGTCAGCATCTTCTCAAACAGGCGGCCCATCTGCCCTTTACCGCCGACAATCACTACCGGACGCAGCTCAGGGCACAGCGTTTTAAATCCTTTATCATTTTCACTGGTATAGGATTCACGCATCACGCGGCGCAGCACATCCTCGATCAGATCCGCAGGTACGCCCAGTTTTTCAGCCTCAGCGCGGCGTGAAGCCAGCATCGTGGCCTCACGCTCAGGGACGTAAATCGGCAGCCCGTGGCGGCTTTTCACCTCCCCCACCTCGGCAACCAGCGCCAGCCGTTTCGCCAGCAGGTCCAGCAGCGCTTTATCCACTACATCAATTTGATCGCGTAGCGCGGTCAGTTCAGCCACCATAACTCGTTAATCCTCTTGCGACAGACGTGCCGCCAGTACCCCGGTCAAATCCTGATGAATATTACGCAGCAGGGTTTCCGTCGTTTCCCAGTTGATACAGGCATCGGTCACGGAAACGCCGTAGCGCATAGCGCTGCGCGGCTGCTCGGAAGACTGATTGCCTTCGTGAATATTACTTTCCAGCATCAGGCCAATTATGGAGCGGTTGCCATCTTTAATCTGTGCGACGGCTGACTCCGCTACGCCGGACTGGCGACGGAAATCTTTGTTAGAATTGCCATGACTGCAATCTATCATCAAGGAAGGACGGAGTCCCGCCTGCTGCATCTCTTTTTCACACTGCGCGACATCGTTCGGACCGTAGTTCGGGCTTTTACCGCCGCGCAGGATCACATGCCCGTCCGGGTTACCCTGGGTTTGCAGCAGGCAGACCTGACCAGCCTGATTTATCCCGACAAAACGGTGCGGCATAGCGGCGGCGCGCATCGCGTTAATCGCGGTGCCAAGGCTGCCGTCGGTACCATTCTTGAAGCCTACCGGCATTGACAGACCAGAGGCCATTTCACGGTGCGTTTGCGATTCCGTGGTGCGCGCCCCAATCGCTGACCAGCTGAACAGATCGCCCAGGTACTGCGGGCTGTTGGGATCCAGCGCTTCGGTGGCCAGCGGCAGCCCCATCTCGACCAGATTCAGCAGCAGCTGACGGGCGATATGCAGACCGGCTTCCATATCGAAGGTGTTATCCATGTGCGGATCGTTGATCAACCCTTTCCAGCCAACCGTCGTACGTGGTTTCTCAAAGTAGACGCGCATCACGATGTAAAGCTCATCTTCAACCTGGTCCGCCAGTGCTTTTAGATCGCGGGCATAGGTCAGTGCGGCTTCCGTATCGTGAATCGAACAAGGACCGCAGACCACCAGCAGACGATGGTCTTTACCGCTGATAATGTCAGAAATAGTCTGGCGGGAAGCGGCGATCTGTCCTTCCAGCACGCTGTTCAGTGGAAACTGTTTTTTCAGCTCTTCGGGGGTAATCAGAATCTGTTCGTCAGCGATATGAACGTTATTCAGCGCATCTTTTTGCATGATCGTCATCCTGGGTCATTCGTTGAAAAGGGATCCTCAGTGAGGTTGCTGACAACTGTACCAGAATGCGTACATAAAACGCCATAGCGATGTACACTTTTATTACCATTAAAATAAAACCAACCAATAAAATAGTAAAAATTGTTCTAAAACATAGATATAAATAGAATACAGCACGCGAGCCATAAAATTAAAGTGTAATTATTAGTTTACAGCAAGGTTTCACTCTCTTAAAAACATTCATCATTTTGTACCGGTGATTCGGCTACGATCTATAATGTCGTTCATTCAGGGAGCATTCAGCGGAGAGAGTGATGAAGATTATCGTACGCCCTTTTGAAAACAGCGATGCAGGGGCATTTGCAGAAGCCGTCAATACCTCTCTGGATACCCTGAAACCATGGATGGTATGGGCGCATGAAAACTACACCGCAGAGGACGCCCGCCGGTGGTTTAGCTATACGCATTTACAGCGTCGCCAGGGTGTGGCAAATGAACAGGGAGTGTTTGCTGAAGATGGCCGACTGCTGGGGGGCGCAGGTCTGCGCTACAGCACCGGGCCGGATATTCCCGCCGCGCTGGGCTACTGGGTTCGCAGCAGCGAACAGCGTAAAGGCATTGCCCGTCAGGCCGTACACCTGATCGTCACGGCAGCATTTGAGCAGCCCGACATCAACGTTATTGAGATTCTGGCCGCTGAAAATAATATTGCCAGCCGCGCAGTGGCAACCAGCGCAGGAGCAGAGCTGGTTGCCATACGCTACGGACTGATCGTACTAGAAAGTGGGCCGATCAACACCGCCATCTACCGGCTTCACCGCCCGCATCAGAGCGCTGAGTGACTGACGCTGCTGCCCACTGGCATCAATATTCTCCGCCGATAACCAGTCGGTCAGCGCCTGGTTTATCACCGGCCATTCGCTGTCAATAATCGAAAACCAGTCCGAATCCCGCGAGCGCCCTTTGCGTACCATCGTCTGCCGGAAAGTGCCCTCGTAAGTAAAGCCCATTCGCAGTGCGGCCTGTCGCGAGGGAGCGTTCAGAGAATCACATTTCCACTCACAGCGGCGATAACCGAGGGTGAACGTCTGATTGATCATCAGCCAGAGAGCTTCTGTGCCAATCACCGTGCGTTTCATCAGGGGAGACCAGGTGACACCGCCAATCTCCAGCGAGCCGTTCGACGGATCTATGCGTAAATAGGACACCAGCCCGACCGGCTTGTTGCGCTGCGCGCAAATGATGCTGAAAGTGATGAAACCAGGCGTCGCCGCACGCTGCTCAAGCCAGATATGAAAAGCCTCAGGTGAAGCGGGACGATCTTCCGTCAGGTAGGTCCAGTCACTGCCATCGGGGGCGGAAGCATAAGCGGCATACAGGTCGTCACCGTGCCGCTGGGGATCCAGCCGTTCAAGCCGACAGTAAATGCCCGCCATCATGCTGACGTCCGGTAGCGGTACCGGCTGCCAGTAAGGCAATGGTGCGCCGATGGGTTGACCAAATTCGTTCGTTCGCTGCGTCACATCTCTCTCCTTGCCGTGGTGATTTTCCAGCATACGAATAACTTCAGCGTCTTGCCAGCGATGCCGCAGTGCAGTAGCATCCTTTTTTACCTGCACAGGAAACTATCATGGTCCGTTTAGCTCTGGTTGGTGACTACCGCCCCGATGCCGTTGCGCATCAGGCCATTCCTAAGGCCGTTCAGCTTGCCGCACAATCCCTTAACCTTAACGTCGATTCACAGTGGCTTCCCACTGAGAAGATTACTGACCACCGTGTTTTACAGCAATACGATGCCCTCTGGCTGACGCCGGGAAGCCCGTATCGAAATGATGCGGGAGCCTTTCTCACCATTCGCTACGCACGAGAAAACAACGTCCCTTTTCTCGGTTCGTGCGGCGGCTTTCAGTACGCCATGGTTGAGTACGCCCGTAACGTGATGGGCTGGAGTGATGCCGGACATGCCGAAACCGACAGCGACGGACGCCTGGTGATTGCGCCGTTAAGCTGTTCGCTGGTGGAAAAAACCGGAGATATCGTCATTGAGCCGGGCACGCTGCTGGCACAGGCCTACGGTAAAACGGAAATCAGCGAGGGCTATCACTGTAATTTTGGCGTGAACCCGGAATTCGTGGCCGATCTTAAAGCGTATCCCCTGCGTCTCAGTGCTTACGATCGTGAAGGTGACGTACGGGCAATGGAGTTGCCGGGGCATAAATTCTATGCGGCCACTCTGTTCCAGTCAGAACGTGCGGCTCTGCGTGATGAACTGTCCCCTCTGCTGGTGGAGTTGCTGCGCGCTGCACGTTAAGCTTCCCGCCTCGCCGCTCAGCAGAGATAACCGGCGAGGCGAGTCACAGGCGCCCTGTCTCAGGGGGCACTGATGACCACCGCCACCCGGCGGTTTTCTGCCCGCCCCTGCGAGGTATTATTACTTTGTACCGGATTGCTGTCACCCAGACCGCGGGTGGTAATATTACTGCGCGGTACACCGGCACCGTTGGCCCAGGCATCAGCGACCACGTTGGCACGCTTCAGCGACAGCGCCTGATTATACTGTTTATCACCGTAGTTATCCGTGTGACCATCGAGCCGCGCATGGTGTAATCCACTGCTGGACAGCATCTTCGCCATGTGCTGAACGGTTGCGACACTTTCAGGCGTCAGCTCTGACTTATTCTTACCGAACAGGATCTTATCTGATATTCCCAGCATCCATCCTTCCGGGACTTCAGTGAACCCCTGGGCGCGCATGGCGCTAATTTGCTCAGGCGAGAATTTACCCTGTGGCTTACCCTGGCAGCCCGTCAGTAACAGAGCGAACAGCACCCCGCCAATGATATGTCTTCCTTTCATTTTTCATTCCCCTGATTAACTGGTTAAGACGCTGCGCGCTGATGGTGTTGTTGTTTTTCCAGATACATGCTGCGGTCAGCGGTTTCCATGATGCCCTCTACGGTGGCCGCCTGGCTGGCGACCGCACGGCCAATGCTCAACGTCATCATGACATCGTCTCCTGCACTGAGGCAAATCGGTTCAGTCATGCGCAGATTGATGGCATCAATCACAGCCTGCACTTCGTCGTCATGGCTGACTTCTTCAAGGATCATGGCAAATTCATCCCCCCCAAAGCGGCACACCAGATGCGTATTACCGGCACACTCTTTTAAACGCCCGGCTATCGCCAGCAACACCTCATCCCCCGCAGCATGCCCCCAGGTATCATTGATGCCTTTGAAATTATCCCCATCCATAAACAGCAGGGCCGTATGAGTCTTACGCGTGCTGTCACTGAGCACGCTTTCCAGCGCGCTGCGGAACGCCGCACGGTTAGCCAGCCCGGTCAGCGGATCGTGTAAAGCACGTTTCAGCAGCGAAGCTTTCTCCTGCTGCTCACGCAGCTGCCACTTCTCAATTTCGGTGAGCAGACTGTTGAAGTCCTCACCGAACACATGCAGTTCTTCAATTCTGGACGGCGGTACGCGGCGCGAAAAGTTACGCGTCGCCCGAATATCGTGCACCACACCAGTAATATTGCGTAATGCCGCGATCAGTCCGCTAAACAGATGTCGGGTGAATAACAGCGCCACCACGGAGGCCAGCAGCAGGCAGATGGTCAGCACCGTCAGCGAACGCCAGACAAAGCCCGTCACGGTGGCATCTTCACCGGTCAGGGTAACGCTGCCGATGACGACGCCATTATGCAGAATCGGTTGCTGCACGGGTTTCGGGAACAACCAGCCGGAGACGAGCCGGGCCAGGGGATCGGCGCGCAGCGACCGGTCCTCTTCCTGCCCCCAGTGAGCCAGCATCCTGCCGTTACTGTCTGCAACCGTTGCGGAAGAAAACTGCCCCTGTTTGCCCAGCTCTCTCAGCGTATCCATCGCGGCGTTACCATCACGAAAGACTACTGCCGCCTCCAGACTGTGGCTTACGGTGTAGGCCAGCAGCTGCAGATTCTTATCGGCATACTGACGGAACGACAACATGGACGTGGCAGAAATAAACAGCCAGGCAACGGTCATCGTCGTGACCACGCTGATCACACTGATACGCACCAGCGTTTTGCGAAAGCTGGGCCTGCTGAGTTCTGGTACAGATTTATCCATGCTTTTCACTCCCTGAAGATGCCAGCATTAACACATCGGGATGTACCCGAACGCCGCTTCGACCCAGCGAGTCGAGATTCACCGAAAAAGTCACCCGGTGGTTGATAAATTTAAGACAGAATGCGCTGCCGGCAACACACTCAGGGGTTTGTTCTGCAATGGTCAGCAGCGGGCGCGGCTGATAGCTGTTAATCAGTTCAACCTGCTGCCGTGAGGTTTCGCGACCGAAATAGAGCACGTCGCACTGCGATGCCAGCGCCTGCTGCACATCGTCCACCGGCACGCTCTGCCAGGCCGCAGGAGGATGTTCAACCGAGGCGGCTGTCAGCGCCTGTGCATACACCGCCGAACGAAAAATGCACAGCCGTGGCAAACCGCCAGGCTTTGGCCAGCGAGTGTAACTGATCATCCCCGCCACAGTCTGGCGAACGTCTGCCGCTGACACTCCCGAAGGTTTTTCAGGCAAGGTTTCACTCCTGAGAGGCAGAACGATGCCACTCAGCAGGAGCGGCAGTAAAAGCACGCGTTTTTTCGCCATGAAACCTCTGTAGACCCGGTCGCTGAACGGATTTTGTCTTTCCGGGTTGCCCCTCAATCTAACTAAGAAATATCCTAACACTCACTGAAACATCCGTCATCATATTGAAAACAACAAAAAGGCCAGCCTATGGGTGAACACGCCGGTTCAGTAAGCGTCAGCCCCCGACATTCAGCGGAGTGATTGCCCGACGGTGACGTCGTTCAAAGTACATTGAGATCGCCCCGCCGGTGACGACCAGCCCGGCGCCGAAAAGGGTTGCCGATCCTGGCAACGTGTCCCAGAAGAGATAACCAATGAACACCGACCAGATCAGCGTGGTGTAGTCAAACGGCGCCAGTAGTGAAGCATCGGCATATTTCAGGCTCAGGGTCAGTAAAATCTGTGTAATCCCCCCCAGCAGACCGCAGCCAAGCAGCAGCATCAGCTGCCTGCCATCGGGCACCGTCCAGCCAAAAAATAGCGTGAACAGTGAGGTCAGCGTGGTGGTTATCGCAAACCAGAAAGCGATAGCGCCGGGTTTTTCGATGCCGTTGAGATAGCGGATCTGAATGGACGCCCCTGCAATACAGACGGCCGCCATCAGCGCCAGAATCATCCCCAGAGTGGATAACCAGCTCACCTCACTTAATGCACCTTCGCGGGCAAAGAACAGCTGGCCCGACATCATTACCAGGATCCCGGCAAACCCGGCGACCACCGCGATCCAACGGTGATATTTCACTTTTTCGCGCAGAAAGACCGCCGCCATGATCACGGTGATCAAAGGCGCGGCGTAGTTGATTGCGGTGACATCGGTCAGGGAGATATACAGCAGCGCAAGGTAGCTAAAGTACAGCCCGCCCGTCCCGGCCAGCCCGCGTAAAAAATGTCCTTTGATGTTGCGGGTACGAATACCGTCCAGGACATTGCCCTGGCACCACAACCAGATAAACAGCGGGATTAACGCGACAGAAGAACGGAAGAAGATCACCTCACCGACCGGGATGGTGCCTTCAAGGCCTTTAACACAGGCCATCATCAGCGTCGAGGTCAGGGCTCCGGCGATTTTCATCGACACGCCGGTTGAGGGGCTGGGCGAAGGACGCATAGCGTAAAAGATTCCAGAAAGCAGACAGGGTTCTATCAAACATACGCGGAATTTTATTTATATCCGCATAAATATCAGCAGTAAACGGCTTTTAATTTTTTTTAGCGCACGGCGACAGGCAGGAAATTTTTCACAGAGGTGAACGGGTTAAAAAAAAGGGGCCAGCCTCGCGGCCAGCCCCTTTATTGCTATTAACTATCAGATGTCGCTTAAGCGCCCAGACGTTCTTTGATACGTGCAGACTTACCAGTACGCTCACGCAGGTAGTACAGTTTGGCTTTACGCACAGCACCACGACGTTTCACAGTAATCGTGTCGATTACCGGGGAGTGAGTCTGGAATACACGCTCTACGCCTTCGCCGTTAGAAATTTTGCGAACAGTGAATGCAGAGTGCAGACCGCGGTTACGAATAGCGATAACCACGCCCTCGAATGCCTGCAGACGCTTTTTAGCACCTTCAACGACCCATACTTTCACTTCCACGGAATCACCCGGACGGAATGAAGGTACGTCCTGTTTCAGCTGTTCTTGTTCGATCTGCTTAATAATGTTGCTCATAATTAAATCTCTTATCCTGGGTAAACTGATAGTTAAGGCGAACTAAGCACTATGCCCGTTCAACCGTATCATCGTTTTGTTGACTGGGTGTGTTCCCGTTGGAACTCAGCCAGCAACTTTGCTTGCTCTTCAGTCAGAGCCAGGTTTTCCAGAAGTTCAGGTCTTCTAAGCCAGGTACGGCCCAGCGACTGTTTCAGGCGCCAGCGGCGAATATCAGCATGGTTGCCCGACAGTAAAACTGGCGGAACCTCCATCCCTTCTAACACCTCAGGCCGGGTATAGTGTGGACAATCCAGCAAACCATCAGAAAACGAATCTTCCTCGGCTGATGCCTGTTTCCCCAGGACTCCCGGAATAAACCGGGAAACCGAGTCAATCAGCGTCATTGCTGGCAGCTCGCCACCGCTGAGTACGTAATCGCCAATCGACCATTCTTCATCGATCTCGGTTTTGATTACGCGCTCATCAATCCCTTCGTAGCGACCACAAACCAGAATTAACTTCTGGTGGGTCGCCAGCTCACAAACCCCATCTTGATCGAGTTTGCGCCCCTGAGGTGACAGATAAATCACCTTAGCCCCTTCTCCTGCCGCCGCTTTTGCTGCGTGGATGGCATCCCGTAAGGGCTGAACCATCATTAGCATCCCCGGTCCGCCGCCGTAAGGACGTTCGTCCACGGTACGGTGCCGGTCATGAGCGAAATCACGAGGACTCCAGCTCTGGATGCTGAGCAGGCCATTTTTTACTGCCCGGCCAGTTACTCCGTAGTCGGTAATTGCGCGAAACATTTCAGGAAACAGGCTGATTATGCCAATCCACATACTTTGCGCCGGAGTATTACCGTTTTGTTCGGAGCTCAAAAACCAGGATCCCAATCTACTTTAATCATACGAGTAGTGAGATCGACATTCTTGATAACCTGTTCATCGAGGAACGGAATTAACCGCTCCTGCGCACCAAATGCATCCTTCAGGTTTGCCTTAACGACGAGAACGTCGTTCGAACCGGTTTCCATCATGTCGATGACTTTACCCAGCTCGTAGCCTTCAGTGGTGACGACCTGGCAACCCATAAGGTCTTTCCAGTAGTAGTCACCGTTATCCAGCTGTGGCAGTTGCTCTGAGTCCACGACAATTTCGCAATTAGTCAGCAGGCCCGCAGCATCACGATCGTCAATGCCTTTGACTTTGATGATCATGTCCTGATTGTGGCGCTTCCAGCCTTCCAGCTCGACAAGCTGCCATTGACCCGCACGTTGGATAAACCACGGCTGATAGTCAAAAATGCTTTCGGCGTCTTCGGTGGAGGAAAACACTTTGAGCCAACCACGAATACCGTAGGCCGAGCCCATCTTCCCCAGAATCAGCGGGTTAGCGGGAGGCTGGGCGGTGAGTTGCTTGCTCATGTTGACCACCGTGACAGATTAAGCTGCTTTCTTAGCTTGTTTGATCAGCGCGTTAACGCGATCAGACAGAGTAGCGCCCTGGCCAACCCAGTGCTCAATGCGGTCCAGATCCAGACGCAGTGGCTCAGCCTGACCTGAAGCGATCGGGTTGAAGAAGCCAACGCGCTCGATGAAGCGACCGTTGCGAGCATTACGGCTGTCAGTGACGACTACCTGATAAAACGGACGCTTTTTAGCGCCGTGACGTGCCAAACGAATTGTTACCATAACATCCTCTTTAGTTAATAAAACAGCCGGGCCCCATTGAGGGAACGGGGCCCGGATGCAATATAAAAAGCCCGAAAATTTTACTCATTTTGGCGCAAAAAGCAATCTAATTCGCCTGAGAGGTTTTCCGGCTGACTTAACGGCCAGGGAAGCCCGGCGGCATCATACCTTTCATGCCGCGCATCATCTTCGCCATACCGCCCTTTTTCATCTTCTTCATCATGCGCTGCATGTCGTCGAACTGCTTCAATAAGCGGTTAACGTCCTGCACCTGCATACC
The DNA here is from genome assembly GCF_039675725.1 of Erwinia sp. Eh17-17. Classification (NCBI taxonomy): domain Bacteria; kingdom Pseudomonadati; phylum Pseudomonadota; class Gammaproteobacteria; order Enterobacterales; family Erwiniaceae; genus Erwinia; species Erwinia sp. Eh17-17. The sequence goes on from NZ_JBDFQT010000013.1 coordinate 18,494, forward strand.
TGAACCTGTTGCAATGCGGCGCTTACGGGAGCCTTTAATGATCTCAGGTTTTTCACGCTCTTTGCGCGTCATCGAGTTGATCATCGCTTCCATCCGCACCAGCACTTTGTCGTCCATCTGCGATTTCACGTTATCCGGCAGCTGACCCATGCCCGGCAGCTTGCCCATCAGGCTCGCCATGCCGCCCATGTTACGCATCTGTTTCAGCTGGTCGAGGAAGTCGTTGAGGTCGAAACCGTCCCCTTTCTTCAGCTTGCTGGCCAGTTTTTCTGCCTGCGCACGGTCAACTTTGCTTTCAATATCTTCGATCAGCGACAGCATGTCGCCCATACCGAGGATACGTGACGCAACGCGCTCCGGATAGAACGGCTCCAGGGCTTCGGTCTTCTCACCGACACCCATAAATTTAATAGGCTTACCGGTAATGTGCCGGATGGACAGCGCGGCACCGCCGCGCGCATCACCGTCAACCTTGGTCAAAACCACACCGGTCAGCGGCAGCGCTTCGTTAAACGCTTTGGCCGTGTTCGCCGCATCCTGGCCGGTCATGGCATCGACAACAAACAGCGTTTCCACCGGATTAATCGCGGCGTGAATCTGTTTGATCTCGTCCATCATCGCTTCATCGACGTGTAAACGACCGGCGGTATCCACCAGCAGTACGTCGTAGAATTTCAGCTTCGCCTGTTGCAGCGCGCTCTTAACGATATCGACAGGCTTCTGGCTCAGGTCTGACGGACAGAAGTCAACGCCCACCTGTTCTGCCAGCGTTTCCAGCTGTTTGATCGCCGCAGGGCGATAAACGTCGGCAGACACCACCAGCACTTTCTTTTTGTGCTTTTCACGCAGGAACTTACCGAGCTTACCGACGCTGGTCGTTTTACCAGCCCCCTGCAGGCCCGCCATCAGCACCACGGCCGGTGGCTGTGCCGCCAGGTTCAGAGTGTTGTTCTCTTCGCCCATGGCAGCAACCAGTTCGTTTTTCACGATCTTAACGAACTCCTGACCAGGGGTCAGGCTCTTGTTCACTTCATGACCGACGGCGCGCTCTTTCACACGTCCGATAAAGTCACGCACTACCGGCAGCGCGACGTCGGCTTCCAGTAATGCCATGCGCACTTCGCGCAGCGTATCCTTGATATTGTCTTCTGTCAGCCGCCCGCGGCCACTAATATTGCGCAGGCTTTTCGACAGTCTGTCGGTTAAATTATCAAACATCGTCTCTCGCTCAACGTAATGAGAGGCCGCCTCGGCGACACAATGGCGCGGATTATAACATAGTGACGCAGCGATCTCAGCCATATGCGTTGAGATCGTTTGGAGCCAGCCGTCGCTGGCGCTATACTGGTTTTTTTCTCAGTCTTGTCGGTAACTAACGAGATCTATGTCTGTATTTTCGATTCTGGCGCTACTCGCCTACTCATTCAGCCTTGCACTGATCGTTCCCAGCCTGCTGCGTAAAAACAGCACCTGGCGTCGTCTGGCGGTATTGTCAGCGATCGCAGCGCTGGTTTGTCATGCCGTAGCGCTGGAACAGCGCATTTTCGGGCCTGACGGTGGGCAAAATCTCAGTCTGCTCAATATTGCCTCGCTGGTGAGCCTGCTGATCTGTGCCATTATGACTATTGTTGCCTCGCGCAACCGTGGCTGGATCCTGCTGCCAGTGGTGTACAGCTTTGCCTTGATTAACCTGGCGTTTGCCACTTTTGTCCCGAATGCGTTTATCACTCACCTGGAAACAACGCCGGGGATGATGGTGCATATTGGTCTGGCGCTGTTTGCCTATGCCACGCTGATCATTGCTGCGCTCTACGCGTTACAGCTGGCGTGGATTGACTGGCTGCTGAAGAATAAAAAGCTGGCTTTCAGCACAGATATTCCCCCGCTGATGACCATTGAACGTAAAATGTTTCATATCACCCAGATCGGCGTGGTGCTGCTGACGCTGGTGCTGTGCACCGGTCTGTTCTACATGCAGGACCTGTTCAGTCGGGAGAATATCGATAAAGCCGTCCTGTCGATTCTGGCCTGGTTCCTCTATATCGTCCTGCTGTGGGGCCACTATCATGAGGGCTGGCGCGGTCGACGCGTAGTGTGGTTTAACTGCGGTGGCGCATTTTTACTGACCATGGCCTATTTCGGCAGCCGCATGTTACAGCATTTTTTAACTTCCTGATTTACCACCACAAGGACCTCCCTTGGAACACGTTTCAACCACGACCCTGATCGTTACACTGGTCATTATGATTCTGGTGTCGGCGTACTTTTCTGGCTCCGAGACCGGCATGATGACGCTGAATCGCTATAAGCTGCGCCATCAGGCTAAAAACGGTGACCGCGCCGCGCGTCGTGTCGAAAAATTACTGCGTCGCCCCGATCGCCTGATAAGTCTGGTGCTGATTGGTAATAACCTCGTCAACATCCTGGCCTCAGCACTGGGCACCATCGTCGGGATGCGACTGTACGGGGATGCTGGCGTAGCTATTGCCACCGGTATTCTGACCTTCCTCGTGCTGGTTTTTGCTGAGGTGTTGCCCAAAACCATTGCGGCGCTCTACCCGGAAAAAGTCGCTTTCCCCAGCAGCGTGCTGTTAGGCCCGCTGCAGGTCGTCATGATGCCACTGGTGTGGCTGCTGAACACCATTACGCGCATGCTGATGCGCATGGTGGGTATCAAAAGTGACGGAGCCATCAGTGCTGCCCTGAGCAAAGAGGAGCTGCGCACCATCGTTTACGAATCCCGCTCGCTGATGTCACGCCGCAATCAGGATATGTTGCTGTCAGTGCTCGACCTGGAAAAGGTGAATGTTGATGACATCATGGTGCCGCGCAACGAAATCGTCGGTATCAACATCAACGATGACTGGAAGTCCATCGTGCGCCAGCTCACTCACTCCCCGCACGGGCGCATTGTGTTGTATCGCGACACTCTCGACAATGCCATGAGCATGCTGCGCGTGCGCGAGGCTTACCGCCTGATGACTGAGAAGAAAGAGTTCACCAAAGAGGTCATGCTGCGGGCGGCGGATGAGATTTACTACGTGCCGGAAGGCACGCCGCTCAACGTGCAGCTGGTGAAGTTCCAGCGCAATAAGGAAAAAGTCGGGCTGGTTATCGATGAGTACGGCGACATTAAGGGACTGGTGACCATCGAGGATATTCTGGAAGAGATTGTTGGTGATTTTACCACCTCTATGTCGCCTACGCTGGCAGAAGAAGTGGTACCGCAGAATGATGGTTCCGTGCTGATTGAAGGCAGCACCAACGTGCGCGAGCTGAATAAGGCCTTTAACTGGACGCTACCCGAAGAAGAGGCACGCACCGTTAACGGTATGATCCTCGAAGCGCTGCAGGATATTCCCCTGGCGAACACTACGGTTCAGATCGACCACTATGCTGTGGATATCCTGGACGTGCAGGACAACATGATTAAGCAGGTAAGGATAACGCCGCAGATGTCATTGAAGGAGTCGGTAGGGTCGTAAACGGAAGGAATGCGGGCCGAGCAAAAAAAGAAGGTCAGCCCCTGCGCTCAGTTCTGTAGGGGTCGACCCTTTGTTTCGGTCGACCCGATACATTTAGATGTGCAGCTCTTTCAGCTTCTCTTTCGGCAGCGCCAGTTCGTCGTTACGGTTTACGCGAATGTCGTTGTCGATGATGTTACGCGCGATATCCTGCGCTTCATCCAGAGAGTGCATCTCACAGGTCCCGCACTGATAAATATTCAGTTCCGGGATATCGCTCTGGTTTTTCACTTTCAGCACGTCAGCCATCGCGGCCTTCCATGCTTTCGCCACACGCTGCTCGTCCGGCGTACCAATCAGGCTCATGTAGAAGCCGGTGCGGCAACCCATTGGCGAGATATCAATGATTTCCACGCCATCACCGTTCAGGTGGTCGCGCATAAAACCAGCAAACAGGTGCTCCAGCGTATGGATACCGCGCTCTGACAGAATCTCAATATTCGGTCGGCAAAAACGCAGGTCGAAAACCGTGATGGTATCACCCGCCGGGGTGTTCATGGTTTTGGCTACGCGTACTGCGGGAGCGGCCATGATGGTGTGATCAACGGTAAAGCTATCCAGCAATGGCATACTTGTTACCTCAACTAATGAATTTATTTTAGATCAGATGAAACTTTCTCAAACTCTGCGCGTCTGAATATATGAAAGACGCGCATTTGTTATCATCATCTCATCCCTGACAACAGAGATGTTAATTTGGCCACATTGATGTGGCCTTTTTCTTTTCTGGCGCTTAACCTTTTCCTTTCAAAAAGGCTTCGAGGTCAAGCGTATCACTTTCTTCGATTTCCTGCTGACTCAACTGAGAGCGCCGTGCTTCATCGCTAAACTGCTGTTCTGTAAGCACCTCAAACGACTCTTCGCTCAACTGAGCACGATACTGCTCTGCCAATGCCAGCCCTGCCCCACCAATACCATTCTCTTTCAGCGTCTGCAGAAAACGTGCTGAATAAGTCAGATCCGGGTCGTCAAACGATGCGACCAGACGGTCACAGACCTCCTGATAGTGATGTTCATCGCGCTGACTGTCGAGCGTTTCCGCCACGCGACGCAAATCACTGAACAACGCCTTGCCGACATCGACCAGCAAATGTTGTGAATCTTCACACCCCATGCTGATAGTCTGACCCGGCTTACGCCCTTCAAGGATCACACGATTCCAGTTCTTACGGGTACACGCCAGTTCTGCGCTATTCATTTCCGGCGCATCGGCCAGCGTACACCAGATCAGGAACAGGTCGAGGAAGCGCACCTGATTCGCATCGACGCCAATCGGAGAGAACGGATTAATATCCAGTGAACGGACTTCGATATATTCAATACCACCGCGCTGTAAAGCATCGGAAGGCGCCTCACCGGAACGCGTCACCCGCTTCGGACGAATAGGCGCGTACAGCTCATTTTCGATCTGAAGCACGTTCGTATTCAGCTGTAGCCAGTTTCCCTGTTCATCCTTCACACCCATCGCGGCAAACTCTTCCGACGGCGTTTTAATCGCCGCTTTGAGTCCGGTAATGTAATCAGGAAGATTGTTGAAGGTGATACCCAGGTTACTCTGTGATTTATTGGTATACCCCAGGTCGCTGAGACGCAACGAGGTCGCATAAGGGAGTGACAGCATGCCCTTATCACTGCGATCAAACGGCAGCGCACTCTCCTTGCCTTGCAGGAAGGAAGAGCAAATCGCCGGTGATGCACCAAACAAATACGGGATCACCCAGCCGAAGCGATAGTAGTTACGGATCAGGCGCAGATAGCCATCAGAGATTGCCTCTTTACCGCTTTCCGCATCTTCCACTCCGGCCCATTCCTGCCAGAAAGAGAGAGGAAGCGAGAAATTGTAATGCACGCCAGAGATAATCTGCATCAGTGCGCCATAGCGGTTTTTCAGCCCCTGGCGGTAAAGCGTCTTCATCTGGCCAATATTAGAGCTGCCATACTGTGCCAGTTCGACATCCTGATCGGCGTCGATCATGCACGGCATGCTCATTGGCCACATGCGCTCTTCACCCAGTTCACGAGCAACGTGACGATGAATGTCGCGCAAGAATGCCAGCAGATGATCAATATCCTGATCGACCGGTGTGATAAATTCCAACAGCGCTTCCGCAAAGTCAGTGGTAATCCACTTGTGCGTTAAAGCTGAACCCAGAGAAGCCGGGTGCCCGGTGGTGGCAAGATGTCCATCCGGTTTGACACGCAGCGTTTCGCGCTCAATGCCGCGACCAATACCTTTAAGTGCGTCAGGATGAGCTTCCAGCCAGGAAAGCGCCTGTGATACGTCCGGGATCAAATTGACCTCCCGCTCAGAGAAAAATTTATTATTGTTCAGCATAATGTTAACCGTAGCATCGCCTGAAAGCGAATCAATGCCACCATTCCATGCCCTGAAGTGTTGCGGCTGCCAGCAGCACATAACGTAAGGTCTTTCCGATGGCAAGACAGATAACCATCGGTAGCCAGGCGAAACGTAGCCAGCCAGCGAGAACGCACAGCAGGTCCCCAATCACGGGTAACCAGCTAAAAAGTAGCGCAGCAGGCCCCATACGGTGCAGCCACGCTGTTGCCGTGTTATGCCATCGCCCCTGACTTTTTAATGGAAGCAAGCGGCCAATAATAATATTAGTTAAACCGCCCAGAGTATTTCCCAGCGCAGCAATCAGAACCACCGCGCTGACAGAGACCTTCCCCGCCAGCAGTAATCCCACCAGTAGGGCTTCTGAACTGCCCGGCAACAGCGTGGCACTCAGAAAGCTACTGGCAAACATCGAACCGTAAGCGAACCATTCACTCACAGTAGACGAACATCCACCGCGTCCATGCCTGCTGCTCGCGCAGCCTGTAAACCAAAATCAGCGTCTTCAAACACCACACAGCGTGCAGCCGGTACGCCGATCAGTTCCGCGCAACGCAGAAATGTATCAGGTTCTGGCTTATGACGTTTAACATCATCTACTCCGACGATGGCATCAAAGTGGTTGAGCAACCCCAGATGTTGTAATAACCCCACCGCCATTGAATGCTCGCTACCGGTGCCCACCGCCATCGGGCGACGCCCTTTATAGGCTTTGACCACGTCGATAAGAGGCAAAGGCTGAACGCTATCAAACAGCATCGTTTTAAGTAACGCTGTTTTTTCTTCGGCCAGACGGTAAGGATCAAGATCGCTTTGCTGAAGGGTAATAATCACCTGCGCAATATGCCAGGTCGGGGAACCGTTCAGACCGATAATGGCCGTTTCATCGAAAGTCATGCCATATCGGCCAAGCACCTGGTGCCAGGCTTTACGGTGTGTTGGCTCGGTATCGAGGATGGTGCCATCCATATCGAAAATCAAGCCGTCGTAAGCATCGTACATTCTCGCATCCAGACTCATAACGGAAAGATTACTTTAGCGTAAAGAACCCGTGTTGTCGCTGTTGGTATGGATCCGCAAATGCTTTGAAAAATATAAGGTTTTTTATTATCAGATAAATACGTGGGATAAAACGCAGGGTAATTTGTTTTAAGTTGATAATTATTAACAAGGAATTTTCAGAAAAGGACAGAAGAGAGGTATTGAGGTCGCTTGAGAAGAGAGTGCATCCAGGAGGATTATTCGGCTTCGCCTCACCCTGATGGGCCGTCGCAAGCGACGTTATCCTCCTTTGTGCTGGCTGTAAAACGTCTACATTATGCCAACTCAAAGATACGTCCACCTTCCAGAATATGGTGCATCCAGGAGGATTCGAACCTCCGACCGCTCGGTTCGTAGCCGAGTACTCTATCCAGCTGAGCTATGGATGCATTGGTAAAACGTATGACAAAAACCTGAAGCCAAATGTGCTGGCTGTAAAACGTCTACATTATGCCAACTCAAAGATACTTCCACCTTCCAGAATATGGTGCATCCAGGAGGATTCGAACCTCCGACCGCTCGGTTCGTAGCCGAGTACTCTATCCAGCTGAGCTATGGATGCATTTGATAAAACGTTGGGGGAGATAAAGCGACAAAACTGAGGAGATACTGAAGAATGGTGCATCCAGGAGGATTATTCGGCTTCGCCTCACCCTGACGGGCCGTCGCAAGCGACGTTATCCTCCTTTGTGCTGGCTGAAACAACTTACAACTTGCCAGTACAGAGGTGCTTTCAATCTTATAGAATATGGTGCATCCAGGAGGATTCGAACCTCCGACCGCTCGGTTCGTAGCCGAGTACTCTATCCAGCTGAGCTATGGATGCATTTTTAATTCTTGTATAACGCAGTGTGCTGACTACTCACCGTGATGCAGGGCTGCTAACGCTGCATCTGTACTACCCAATATTAAAGCCGCACTAAGCCGCTTTAAAGAAGATGGTGCATCCAGGAGGATTCGAACCTCCGACCGCTCGGTTCGTAGCCGAGTACTCTATCCAGCTGAGCTATGGATGCAAAATGGCGGTGAGGCGGGGATTCGAACCCCGGATGCAGCTTTTGACCGCATACTCCCTTAGCAGGGGAGCGCCTTCAGCCTCTCGGCCACCTCACCACTAGCACTCTTTCGAGTTGTGCTTCAGAACGTTGTATCTGCTCATCGGCACTGCGTGGCGCACATATTACTTTCTGGGCGTTGTAAGTCAAACAATTTCTCCCCCTTTTTTCATCACTCGCGTCTGATTGCACAAAAGCCACGCAAGTCGGCCACTTTGACGACAAAAAGAGTGATTTATCAACAAAGAAAGCGGGCGATATCGGTGTGAATGCACAGCAAGAAATTGGAATCATTGGAAAGTAACAGGCAAAAAAATGACGCAGAGGGGAAGAAAACGGAAAGGAGAGAGGAACAATCGAAGAAAAGAAGTCAAAACCGGTAGCGCCTCGCTACAGGAGCGAGGCGCTGGATCCGTTAGTAGCTTGTCTGCTGAGTCTTTTCGGCCTGGATGCGCTGATAGATCTCTTCGCGATGCACCGAAACTTCTTTAGGGGCGTTCACACCAATACGTACCTGGTTACCTTTGACTCCCAGCACAGTTACAGTCACCTCATCACCGATCATGAGGGTTTCACCAACTCGACGAGTTAGAATAAGCATTCTTTGCTCCTTGAAAGATTAAAAGAGTCGGGTTACGTGCTTCCCGGCATTATCCATCGTATAACGCTAAATGTAGATGACGAGAAATACACCAGTTGTGTATCTGCGCGCCAATACATTCTGCTGATACTTAGTTTAGCCGAAAACCAGATCATCAACCTGACTTTATGATTACAGGGGTATATCGCTTGAAAAGGCGCCAGTGCCTGCGGCTCTGTACGCCTCTCCCTGATACATTTTTATAGTGTTACAGTTTTGCAGCCACCCATGCCTCAACGCCAGCCAGAGCAGCAGGCAGCGCCTGTGCATCCGTACCGCCAGCCTGAGCCATATCCGGTCGACCACCACCCTTACCGCCGACCTGTTGGGCAAGCTCACCCACCAGCTCACCCGCTTTGACGCGGTCGGTCAGGTCTTTAGTCACCCCGGTAATCAGGGATACCTTGCCATCAGCGACCGTAGCCAGCACGATAATTGCAGAGCCGAGCTGATTTTTCAGATCGTCAACCATCGTACGCAGCATCTTAGGCTCAACGTTGCTCAGTTCGCTAACCAGCAGCTTCGTGCCTTTTAGCGCAATGGCTTTACTACTCAGTGATGCACTCTCTTGCGCAGCCTGCTGATCTTTCAGCTGCTGCAACTCTTTTTCCAGCCCGCGCGCATGATCAATCAGCGCCCGCACTTTTTCATTCAGGTTACTGTTGTTGGCCTTCACCAGATGAGCAATATCCAGTAATTGCTCATTCTGCTGGTAGACCTGGGCCAGCGCGCCTTCACCCGTCACCGCCTCAATACGACGTACGCCAGCGGCAGTACCCGACTCAGAGGTGATACGGAACAGACCGATGTCGCCCGTACGGCTGGCGTGAACACCACCACACAGCTCGGTAGAGAAGTCGCCCATGCCTACGACACGCACGTGGTCATCATATTTCTCACCAAACAGCGCCATCGCACCATGCGCCTTCGCAGCTTCCAGCTCCATGATGTTGGTATCAATCGGCAGGTTGCGACGAATCTGTGCGTTGACGATCTCTTCAACCTGGCGAATTTCAGCGGGTTTCATCGCTTCAAAATGCGAGAAGTCAAAGCGCAGGTATTTATCGTTGACCAGAGAACCTTTCTGCGCGACATGGTCACCCAGAACCTGACGCAGGGCCGCATGCAGCAGATGCGTCGCGGAGTGATTCAGACGAATACGCGCACGACGCGCCTCATTGACCTGTGCCGCAATGCGGTCACCGACGCGCAGCTGGCCGGAAGCCAGCTTGCCGATGTGGCCAATAGCCTGAGCATATTTCTGCGTGTCGTTGACGCTGAACGTGGCACCCGCTGCGCTTTTCAGCTCACCGGTATCCCCCACCTGACCGCCGGACTCACCGTAGAAAGGCGTTTCATCAAGAACGATCACGCCTTCCTGACCGGCGCTGATTTCTTCCGCAGCCTGCCCGTCAACGAAAATGGCGGTAATCGCTGCGTTCAGCGCCAGTTCTTCATAACCTTTGAAAGTAGAAGCCTGATCGATGCGGATTACGTTGTTGTAATCCGTGCCGAAGCCGCTGGCGTTACGCGCACGCTGACGCTGCTGCTCCATCGCCTGCTCAAAGCCGGCTTCATCAATTTTCAGATTACGCTCACGGCACACATCCGCCGTCAGATCGACCGGGAAACCAAAGGTGTCATACAGGCGGAAGACCGTTTCACCGTCGAGGGTATCACCCTGCAGGTTCTCCAGCTCTTCATCCAGCAAGGCCAGACCGCGTTCCAGCGTCTTCGCAAACTGCTCTTCTTCCGTTTTCAGAATCTGCTCAACCTGGGCCTGCTGACGCTGCAAATCTTCACCCGCCGCGCCCATCACCGCAATCAGCGGAGCGACCAGCTTATAGAAGAATGTCCCTTCTGCGCCCAGCATATTGCCGTGACGCACCGCACGACGAATGATACGGCGCAGCACATAGCCACGGTTTTCATTCGACGGGATCACACCATCAGCAATCAGGAAGGCACAGGAACGGATATGGTCGGCAATCACGCGCAGGGATTTGTTACCCAGATCGCTGGCACCGGTCACCTGCGCAACAGACTTGATCAGCTGTGCGAACAGGTCGATTTCATAGTTAGAATTCACGTGCTGCAGCACCGCGCTGATGCGCTCCAGCCCCATCCCGGTATCAACAGACGGTTTCGGCAGCGGCAGCATCGTTCCGTCAGACTGACGGTTAAACTGCATAAAGACGATGTTCCAGATCTCGATGTAACGGTCGCCATCCTCTTCCGGGCTGCCCGGAGGACCACCCCAGATATGGTCGCCGTGGTCGAAGAAGATCTCGGAGCACGGGCCACACGGGCCGGTATCACCCATCTGCCAGAAGTTATCAGAGGCGTACGCGCCGCCTTTGTTGTCGCCGATACGGATAATACGCTCGCGCGGCACGCCGATCTCATTTTCCCAGATGCCGTACGCTTCGTCATCGGTCTCGTAAACGGTTACCCACAGCTTCTCTTTCGGCAGGCCGAACCACTCTGGACTGGTGAGCAGCTCCCAGGCAAAAGCGATCGCTTCTTTTTTGAAGTAATCGCCAAAGCTGAAGTTACCCAGCATTTCGAAGAAGGTGTGGTGACGGGCGGTATAGCCGACGTTTTCAAGGTCATTGTGCTTACCACCGGCACGCACACAGCGCTGCGAGGTGGTCGCTCGTGAGTAGTTGCGCTTGTCCTGACCGAGGAAAACGTCTTTAAACTGGTTCATCCCGGCGTTGGTAAATAACAGCGTCGGATCATTGTTAGGGACGAGGGAGCTACTGGCTACAACCTGATGTCCCTTGCTCTGGAAAAAGTCGAGAAACGCTTGACGAATCTCCGCAGTGCTCTTGCTCATATTTGTCCTGGAATCACGCTAACGAACGTTTCGTGGGTCATGTTACGCCGGATCGGCTGCTGCCTGCGGCGACACACGAACAAAAAGTGGTGAATAAGATAAATTTTCTTCAGAGGGAAGTAAAATCCCATCGACGGTCAATTGTCAAAATTATCAAAAATTGCGCGGATATCTTCCATAAAGAAGCCCTTAGCCATTAGAAAACGCTGCACTTTCGCTTTTTCCTTCCATTCGGTCGGCAAAGGCAGCCCAAACTTACGTTCTGCCAGGGTAAAAGCCTCATTTTGCCAGTCGATCTCAGCGGCAAACAGCGTCTCATCAATCAGGGTTTTAGCAATGCCCTTCTGTCCCAGCTCCATACGTATACGCTGGGGTCCGTAACCTTTACGGCTGCGCCCGGCCACGTAACGCTCCGCGAAGCGGGTATCGTCCAGCCAGTTATGTTGGTAACACCACTCAACAACGCGGTCGATCTCTTCCGGAGCCAGCGGCTCTGGCGGCGTCTCCGCTTTAGCACCCTGCTGCTTAGCAAACTGGGCGGCACGTTCACTGGAGATTTGCAGCTTTCGGCGGAACTCTGCCTCGCTGTGATCGCGCATGGCGAGAATACGCATTGCCCGTTCCAGCAGTTTTGCATGCCGGGTTCGTTCAGTGGATTCTGACATAATGCCTCATACCGCGTTCAGTCTTAGTAACAGATATTCAGGGTAACGTTTGAGGGCGGTGCTTGCGAGGAAAAAGCGTAGAAAGAAGAGGATAGTGGGCGGGTTTTCGCATTCAATACAGAATGTTCCGGAATATCATTAAAAAAGGGCGTCGCAAAAGCGACACCCTTTTTCAGACAGCGGGTCCGATATGCCCGCCCTGCAGAAAACGATCAGAGATCTTCGTTAACTTCGCTTTCCGCTTCGTGCGGTGCCGGAACAAAATCAGGCTTATCGTCCTGGTTGTTCAACAGCATTTCGCGCAGTTTCGCTTCGATTTCATTAGCGATAGCCGGGTTCTCCTTCAGGAAGTTACCTGAGTTAGCTTTACCCTGACCAATTTTATCGCCGTTGTAGCTGTACCATGCACCGGCTTTCTCAATCAGCTTGTGCTTCACGCCCAGGTCAACCAGCTCACCGTAAACGTTGATGCCTTCACCGTACATGATCTGGAACTCAGCCTGTTTGAATGGCGCTGCGATTTTGTTTTTCACCACTTTAACGCGGGTTTCACTACCCACCACTTCATCGCCCTCTTTAATCGCGCCGATACGGCGGATATCCAGACGGACAGAAGCGTAGAACTTCAGGGCGTTACCGCCGGTAGTGGTTTCCGGGTTACCGAACATCACGCCGATTTTCATACGGATCTGGTTGATGAAGATCAGCAGCGTACCGGAGTTTTTCAGGTTACCGGCCAGCTTACGCATTGCCTGGCTCATCATACGTGCCGCAAGGCCCATATGGGAGTCACCGATTTCGCCTTCGATTTCCGCTTTTGGCGTCAGTGCCGCCACGGAGTCAACGATGATCACGTCAACCGCACCAGAGCGAGCCAGCGCATCACAGATTTCCAGCGCCTGCTCACCGGTATCCGGCTGAGAACACAGCAGGTTATCGATATCCACGCCCAGTTTCTTGGCGTAAACCGGGTCCAGAGCGTGCTCGGCATCGATAAACGCACAGGTTTTACCTTTGCGCTGTGCAGAAGCAATAACCTGCAGAGTCAGGGTCGTTTTACCGGAAGACTCCGGGCCATAGATCTCGACGATACGGCCCATTGGCAGGCCACCAGCCCCCAGCGCGATATCCAGTGATAAAGAACCGGTTGAGATGGTTTCCACATCCATGGTGCGGTCTTCACCCAGGCGCATGATGGAGCCTTTGCCAAACTGCTTTTCAATCTGGCCCAGCGCTGCTGCCAGTGCTTTTTGCTTGTTTTCGTCGATAGCCATTTTTACTCCTAATCATGCGGGTAAAGCACACGTGGATGCTGCTTTGTCTCTAAAATATGCGCTGATTATACTGTATGGTCATACAGTATCAAGTTTAATTTTTGAGAAAATGATCGTGCAGCGTCTGCAGCGCCCAGGCCGTTGCCTGGCGACGAACAGCGTCACGGTCACCGCTGAAGCGCTGCACCAGCGTCAGCACTTCACCGCTGGCGGACGCGAAACCAAACCAGACAGTGCCCACCGGTTTGCCGTCGCTGCCGCCGTCCGGCCCGGCAATGCCGCTGACCGATATCGCATACTGCGCCCCGGCTTCACGCAGTGCCCCCTGCGCCATTTCCTCGACCACCTGCTCGCTGACGGCGCCGAACTGCATCAGCGATGCCTCCGTCACGCCAGTCATCTGCTGCTTGGCATCATTGCTGTAAGTGACAAAGCCGCGCTGGAACCAGGCGGAACTCCCGGCCACGTCCGTCAGTACCTTGGCAATCCAGCCTCCGGTGCAGGATTCAGCCGTGGTGACAGTAGCCTGCCGCGCCAGCAGACGCTCGCCCACGCGGGCGCTTAACTGCGTTAATTCGTAATCGGTCATATTGCTCTCCGCTCCCCGATGATCAAGAGCAAGAGAGTAGCACTTTTCACCGCTTCACACGGTGTGGAAAGCGGTATTTGCGGCCGGTCTTCGCGATTTTGCCTCAGACTTTTTCCGCCACCATAAACAAACGCGGGAAGGCGAGCAGCAGGTTACCGTCCTGGCGTGGCGGATAGGCGATGGCAATCTCTGCCTGATACTCCGCCAGCCACTGCGCCTGCTCTTCTTCGTTCAGCGCCGCTAGGTACGGGCGTAACCCGGTGGCGCGCAGCCAGTCGACAATCGCCTGCGGCGACGGCATGACGTGATAATAAGTGGTGCGCCAGAGATCAACCCGGCAGCCTGCCGCGGTCAGCAGGTCGTAGTATTGCCCGGTGGACAGCAGGTGCTTACGCGCCGACGCCAGTGGATCGATCTTATCCCGCCAGGCTGGCCGTTCAGCCACGCTGCGCATCAGACGATGACCTGGTTCATCAAGGTTATCCGGCATCTGCACGGCCAGCACCCCGCCGTGGGCGAGCTGGGACACCAGATGGGGCAGCAGCAGCGGATGATCGGTCAGCCACTGCAGGGAGGCATTAGCGTAAATCACCTGCTGAGGCTCCGCCGCCTGCCAGTGTCTGATATCGGCCAGCGCGAAGGCACAATCCGGCAGACGCTGCTGCGCCTGGTCGAGCATCGCCTGTGAGCTGTCCAGCCCGGTAACGCGCGCCTCAGGCCAGCGCCGGTGCAACAGTTCGGTGCTGTTGCCGGGGCCACAGCCAAGGTCAGTAACGTAAGAAGGTGACGGGAGGGTAATGCGGTTGAGGAGTTCCTGCGCCGGGCGGGTGCGTTCGGCTTCGAACTGACGGTAAAGATCGGGATTCCAGTCTTTCATTTTTCCTCACTCAGAGAAGAAGCGGCAGCCAGGTTACGATCAACCTGGCTGCTGCGCGCTCAATGACAAGGCTGCTACAACACGCCGCGCGGCTTAGCGCGCCTGCTTCACCGCCAGCCCCAACTGCCACACTGCCATCGCGTAATGGTTGCTGTGGTTGTAGCGGGTGATGGCATAGAAGTTCGGCAGCCCGTACCAGTACTTATAACTCTTACCCATATCAAACTTCAGCAGGCTGACCTGCTGGTGATTATCCAGTGGGATAACCGGTGACAGCCCGGCGGCAGCCAGCTGGGCAGCGGTATAACGGGTTTTGAAACCGCTTTCCAGCCCTGGAGCCTGCCCGTTAGCCTCTACCGCAACGGTGCCGTTGGTCAGCCAGCCGTGCGCCTGGAAATAGTGCGCCACGCTGCCAATCGCATCCACCGGGTCCCACAGGTTGATATGACCATCACCGTTGAAGTCCACCGCGTACTGTTTAAACGCCGATGGCATAAACTGGCCGTAGCCCATCGCCCCGGCAAAAGAGCCACGCAGCTCAAGCGGGTCATCATCTTCTTCACGCGCCATCAGCAGGAAGGTTTCCAGCTCCCCGCTGAAATACTCGGCACGACGCGGATAATTGAAGGAGAGCGTGGCCAGCGCGTCGAGAATACGCGTTTTGCCCATCACGCGGCCCCAGCGGGTTTCCACGCCAATAATACCGACGATAATTTCTGGCGGCACACCATAAGTCTGCTCGGCGCGCTGCAGCGCGTCCTGATACTGGTTCCAGAAGGCCACGCCGTTCTGCACGTTATCCGGGGTGATAAATTTGCTGCGATAGCGGATCCACGCCCCGTTAGGTCCGGTTGGCCCCTGTGCCGTGGGGGTGGGTGCCTGACGGTCCATCAGGCGCACAATCCAGTCGAGATTTTTTGCCTGCGCCAGCACGTTGTGCAGCTGCTCACGCTCAAAACCGTGCTTACGCACCATTTTGTCGATAAAGGCATTCGCCGCCGGGTTATTAGCGAAATCACCGCCCAGCACGCTGCCGCTATGGGAAGGTTCCAGCAGGAACCCACCGTTGCCTTTAAACGGATTGCCATGAGGTTCAGCCGGGGCCGGTTTCGGCTGGCTGCTACAGGCGGTGAGTAATGCGAGGACAGGAAGAAGCGAAGCCAGATAACGCATTAGATATCCATATTACCGTTTAAATTGTCGGAAACAGATGGTAATGCATCAATGGAAAGGAGTTAAGCGGATTTACGCAAACCGACCGGGGATTGCGGTGGAAATCCCCTCTTCCCGGACGGCAAGAGGGGTAAACCCGGTCACGCGTGGCGGAACGTGCTGAGATCGTGATGCTGCATAAACAGATCGTCCAGTTCATTCTGATGCGTCACGGCAATCACCGTCGTGCCCGGTAGTTCGTCGCGAATCATCCCCAGCAGCTGGCGCGCCGCACCGTGATCGAGACTGCTGGTCGCCTCATCAAGATACAGCGTATCAGGCCGGGCGATCAGGGCACGGGCAAAGGCCAGCCGCTGGCGCTCTCCACCGGAAAAGACCCGATCCCAGTTCAACTGCTGCGCCAGTTTATCACGCCAGGCCGACAGTCCGACCTTATCCAGCACCTCACTCAGGAAGGCATTATCCGCCAGCGCGGGCTGCGGATAACACAGCACGTCTGCCAGCGTTCCCTGGCCGAGATAGCTCTGCTGCGGCAGCAGCAGACTACGTCCTTCCTGCGCCTGCCACTGCCCGTCATAGTACGGCCACAGGCCGTTCAGGGTGCGCAGCAGCGTCGATTTTCCCAGCCCGCTGTTGCCAGAAAGCCGGTTCCAGCTGCCGGGTTCGCACTGCAGCTCGACGTTGCTGAGCAGCGGCCCCCCCTGCGGCGTGGCAAAAGAGAGCTGACGGATGTGCAGCTCACGCCCGGCAGGCTGCGGCTCCTGCTGTGACTGATGTTGCAGAATTTCAGCGCGGAACTGCGACAGTCGCTGCATACTGGCCGACAGCAGCGCCAGCTCGTGATACATGCGGATAAACCAGCTCAGCGCACCGTGTACCTGGCCGAAGGCGCTGCGGATCTGCATCAGCCCCCCCAGCGTAACCGTTTTATTGAGGAACGCCGGTAGCGCGGCAAACACCGGAACAATCAGGCTGACGCGAGAATAGCCGGTAGTAAAGAAGCCAAGATTACGCTCAGCGTTCATCAGAGAACGCCAGTTCTGCACGATGGCCCTGAAATTACCGGCCAGGTGCCGTTTTTCCTGCTGCTCGCCGCCGTACTGTGCAATCTGTTCGGCATTATCATGCTTACGCAGCAGTGAGGCACGAAAATCGGCCTCAGCTTTCTGTTTATGATAATTCAGGCCGTGCAGTTTTTTGCCAATCAGATGCGTCACCAGACTGCCCACCAGCGTGTAGATCAGCACCACCCACACCAGGTAACCTTTGACAACCCACTCGCTGCCAAACAGAGTGAAGCGCTGCACCCCGGATAGCTGCCACAGGATCACCACAAACGAGAACAACTGCGCCATCACAATCAGAAAATTGACCGTCAGGCTGACGGTTTTATCGACAAACAGATCCACATCCTGGGCAATACGCTGGTCGGGGTTATCGGTCTGTCCGGTCAGCGACATGCGGTAAAACGCCCGCTTTGCCAGCCAGCTGTCCACCAGCTCGGCGGTCAGTGCGCCGCGCCAGCGAATAATCAGCAGTTTGGTAAACCAGTCCTGATAGACAAACACCCCGATATAGATAGCGATATAGACGCAGTACTCCTTCACCAGTGCATAAAGCAGGCCGCCGTTAAACGCCCCCAGCGCATCGTAGAAGCTTTTGCTCCAGTTGTTGATCAGCACGTTGAGCCAGACGATGGTGCCGCCCATTCCGACAATAACGACGATCAGCAGCCACGCCTGCCAGTGACTGCGGTTAAGCCAGAACGGGCGACACAGCGCCCAGAATTGCCCGACTACGTTCTTCACTTTTGCACCTGCTGTGGCAGAGAAAGATGGGTCACCCGGTTCTGCGGATTAAACAGACGGCCAGCGACCGCGCGTACGCCCTCCAGCGTGATACTGTCGGCCAGACTATCGACTTCACTCAGATAGCGCGGATCATCAAAGTGGCGGTAACTGAGAACCAGCCGCCGTTGCAGCGTGGTGATATCCTGCTGACGCCCCATCTCGGCGCGGATAAACTGGCGTTTCTGTTCATCCACCTGTTGCTGAGTGATCTGTGCAGGAAACTGCGCAAAAACCTGTTCAGCCCGCTGCCACAGCTCCTGCGCCCGCTGCGGGGAGCTGGTGAAGCTGACTTCGGTTTCAATACGCTGATGAAGGTCGGACAGCTCGCTGTTCATTTGCAGACGATAAATGCCCAGCGCCTCGTCACGCAGGCTGCTTTTCAGCGCCTGATTAGCCAGATTGCGCGCAATACTGACCTGTACGGCGGCCTGCGGTGACCAGTTAAAGGGAGTAAAGCTCCAGGCCTTCATCTCGGCGCGTGGTTCAATATTCAGCGCGGCGCTGGCCTCAAAACGGCCGGGACGCGGCAGCTCTGGCGCGGTTGCCGCCAGCGGCCTGCGCGGAATAGTGGCCAGATAGCGTTCGACCAGCGGCAGCAGTGTTTCCGCCGGCATATCGGCGAGTAAATACCAGGTGACCGGAGCCGATGCCGTGATGCGCCACTGCTCCAGCAATGCGGCGGCCGCGATCTGCTTCAGCTCGCTGTCCTGCGGCGTTTTCCAGCCGGGCTGGCCATAACGCAGCAGCCGAATCTGACGCGCGCGGTTGTCCTGCACGGTCTGTGTCTGCGTGGCCTGCTGCCGTAACAGGCGCATCATGCTCTCTTTCATCACGTCGTTATCAATACCCGGTTCAACCTGTAGCGCATGGCTTAATGCCAGCAGGTTTTCCAGCCCGTCACGGCGACTCTGACCGGAGTACTGTAATGTTTCAGCCTGCTGGGAAATGGAAAGTGACAGCGAATTCTGCTGTTTCCATGCCTGCAACTGTTCTCCCCGCCAGCCCTGCGGGCCACTCTGCCCTACCAGCTGGCTGGCGAGCTGCGCCTGCCACGGGTTCAGCCCTGGTGCGCGGAACCCGGCATCGCTGCTGCCGGATAACCAGACCTTATCCTGTGCCAGCGGAGTGCGCAGCCAGACCACACGGTCCCCGTTGCTTAACGTCCACTGCTCCACCTGCTGTACAGGCCAGGTTTTCAGGGCAGTCCGGGTCCCCGTTTCTTTAACCCCGTTCAGCTGCGGGATCTTCTGCTCCACCACGCGCACCGGCGCGGACAGCGCCACCCCTTTCATCTGCTGCTCCTGGCGCAGAACGGCCGCAGTTGATGGCAGAGTAAACGGCGTCAGCCCCGGCACACTGAACTGAACCAGACGATCGGGGGTGCTTAACCAGCGCTGGAACAGCGCGTTGACCTGCTGATTATCGATGCTGTCCAACAGCGCCAGCGCCTCACGACCGCGCTGCTGGCTGCCGGTATAGGGCCGGTCCTGTGCCCAGTCGGTGGAAACCTTCTGCACCCATTCGGCAAACTCGCGCTGCTCCTCTTTCTGCGCCATACGCCCGGCAACGTCACGAATATCCTGCTTCACCGCTGCGATATCCACATCACTCAATCCATAGCGACGCATCCGCTCCTGTTCACGCAGCAACACGGTCAGCGCCACCGCATGACCGTCGGGCATCACGTCGGCAAACAGGCCGAGTGCCTGGGTGGTTTTGCCAATATCTGATTTACGCACCACCAGACTGCTGACCTCCACTGGCAGCTCAGACTTCTGGCGACGCATCTGGCGGCTGTATGCGGAGAGCGCAATCTGGCTGGTCAGCCGTTCGCGCAGCGTGGTCTGCCCCGGATTAAAACGCAGCACCAGCGAAGCCTGGCTGCTGCCGCTCTGGCTGTCCTGCAGGCGCACCACATTGAGCTGCGGCTGGAGAGTGGGCTCATAGTAGTCGCGCGCGGGAAGCACGGCGGCAGGCAGCGCGGCAAAATTGCGGCGGATCTCTGCGGCTACCTCATCCGGGGCGAAATCACCGACGATCAGCAGCCGCATATTTCCGGGGTGATACCAGCGCTGATAGAACTGCTGCAGCGTGCGGGCAGGCGTGCTACGAATCGCGGCTTCGCTGCCAATCGTCGGTCGCTCAGGGTAACGGGAGCCGTGGCGGATAGCCTGTACCCGCTGCTGATTCATGCGCTCTGCCACGCCGAGCTTGCCGCGCCACTCCTCCAGAATGATGCGGCGCTCGTCATCCAGATCGCCCTGGCTGAGTTGCGCATGGCCCACCATCTGGCTCAGGGCCTGGAAGGCAGCGCTGAGCTCCTTCGCGCCTCCCGGCGGGCTCATCATATACAGCGTGCGTTCATAATTGGTCATGGCATTGTAGTGCTGCGCGCGTTTCCAGCCCTGCTGATGCAGATAATTTGCCACCCCCTGCGGGTATGCCGTGCTGGCCCGGAACACCATATGCTCCACCATGTGCGCCACGCCGGATTCATTGTCCTGCTCATCGACCGATCCGACGTCAACGCTGAGACGCACATCGACGCGTTGCTTCTGGCCGCTGAGCGGCACCAGCGTGTAACGCAGGCCATTCTCCAGGACGCCCTGCGTTATTTGCGGCAACGGGCTGAGAACCTCTGCCGCCTGCACGCTGCTGAAAGAGAAAAGCAGGCTGAGGAGTGCCACCAGCCCGCTGAATTGACGCCATTGCTTCATTGCATTTTTTCCTGTGCCGCAACGCGCAGGCGCGCATTCACGGTTTGCTAACGGACAGGGCAGACCCGACGGCCTGCCCTGATGAGGATTTACCAGCTGTACGCCACGCCCAGCCAGAACTGGCGGCCAGTCTTGTAGGTCACCGTTTTACTGCTGCCGGTGCTGGTGGTTTGCGAGGTTTCAATCACGTTATCCAGCACGTTGATCACATCCAGCGTCAGATCCACGCTCTGCTCTTTGTACAGCGGCTGGGTATAGTTAAAGCGCCAGTCCCAGGTGAAGTAATCTTTGTACCGGGTCTTCTGATACTCATCAGCACTGCCCTCATAGCCGCCACAGGCGCTGTTGCCATTCGGGCAGCTCACCGACACGACGGTGTAGCCGCTATACCCTGCGGTGTAACCGAAATTCTGATTCCAGTTCAGGCGCAGCGCCGGGAAATAAGTATTGAGGTTAACGAAGGCATTCCACGGAGTATTAAAGTCGAGCGCATCCATTTCGCCCTGATCCATCAGACGTCCGTCAAAGATCACCTTATTTTCGTCCGTGCTGCCCTGGTCGTAATACGTCTGTGAGCTGGACTTATTTTTCACGTAGCTGGCCCCGAGTGACCAGCTGAGGTCAGCCCAGGCAAAGTGGGTCGGGCTAATCGGCTCGGCGCTCAGGGAGAAGGTGTTACCGCGGGTTTTGGCGTTGTTATCCAGCACGTAGGAACGGCCGCCGTCCTCATCACTGACTGTCTTACGGCCAAACTGATCCTGCCCACTGCGCCCGGTCCATTTCACCGTCAGCAGCGTATCGGCAACGCGCTGAGACACCCCCAGTGATACTTCATCGCTGTACGGGGTTTTCAGGTCGGAGATAGCGTAATCAATAGCATTAGTGCGGACATTGCCGTCGGTCCAGGCCCCGGTGGCGCTGGTGCGCGTGCGGATAATATTAGAACTGATGCCGGAGCGCAGCTTATACGCCAGCAGGTTCTGCCCGTAGTAGCGGTTTGCGCCGCCAAAGAGGCGGGTGCTGCGGTCACCAAAGACGTCATAAGAGGCGGCAAAGCGCGGGGCCAGCGTCAGGTTTTTCAGGAAGTCGTCATACTGCGCACGCACGCCCGGCGTCACTTCCAGGTTACCGAAATTGATGCTGTCCTGCAGATAGAAAGCGTAATTGGTGTAGTTACCTTCCACTTCACGGGCAGGGTAGAGCGTCACGCTTTTATAATACTGTTCACCGTCAATACAGAAATCATCACCGGCCTGGCAACGCGTCGTGGCGCTGACCGTCGGCGTAGTGCGCGAATAAGAGACATCGTTGAAGCGTTTATAGCGCGCGCTGTAGAGATCAACCTCCCAGCCCAGGTCAATCTGATGCTGCAATCCGGCAAACGCCAGGGGGTTCAGTTCATAATCCTGCTTCAGCGTCGTGGTCCGTTTTTCCGTCGCAAAACTGCCGCTGCCGCCGATCAGCGAGTTCTGGGAATTCCTCGCTGGAGTCGAGCTCACCCAGTCAATGCTATCGGAGACATAATTGCCCGGCGTATAGTAGCGATACCAGGTAATCATATTATCGGATTCATGTTCAATCTTATTTTCTTCGAACTGGTAACCCGCCAGGCTGGTCATTTTCCCCCAGTCAGCATTGTGCTCCCATTCCATATTGGCACGGTAGCCACCGCCGGTATTGGTAAAGCCGCCGTTTTTCACATCTTTTTTAAAGTATTTAGATTCGTGTGGAGAATACATCCCGGTCAGACGGAACATATCTCCGTTATCGGCCAGGTAGGTGCCCTTCAGCAAATAGGTTTCTGCCAGGCGCTCCTGATTGTGCCACTCTCCCAGCCAGCTGTGGTAATTAGGAATAGTCGATTTCTGGCGATTATAGGCAAAGATAAATCCGGCCTTATCGCTTAAAGGCTGGTTGGCGCTGAACGAATAAAACTCTTTTTTAAAGCGGGGCTGCTGCGTCAGTTCAGTCGCAGTGTCAAAGTCTTCGGTATCGCTGGCGTCAATATGGTAACGGGTCCAGCTGTCGCGCGTGGTGCGGTAAGAAATTTTTCCGGACGCTTTGTCTAAATCCGGATCTTTTAACCGCGCATCCACCACGCCGCCGGTAAAATTACCGTATTTCGCCGACACATTGCTGTCGAACACTTCCAGCTGTTCGACCAGCTCAGAGTTAATCCAGAACGACTGTGTGCCGCCCGCCGGTAGATCGGTGGGGCTGTAGCCATCGGGCGTGTTACTAAGTTCCCCCCCGTTTGCGCCGGGGTTGATGGTGTTATTATTGGATAGCCCGTCAATCATAAAGTTATTGTTATAAAACTTCTCGCCGTGAAACGAGACGTTTTCCGGGGCCAGTTCACCGGGGGTATTACTGCTGTCCGTGGCATTAGAGAATCGCACATTCGGATTGTGCTTCAGCAGTTCGGGAATAGTGCCGTTGGCGGTAGGAAACTGTTTAATCTGCTCAGCCGTCAGGATCTGCGTCCCCATTGACTGACTGGTCGGCGTGGAACGCACCAGAATAGTGTCTTCTTTTTCCTGCGTATCCGGCTCCGGCGGCATCTGCTGTTGTGTGCTGGTTTGCTGCTGCGTCAGGCTGTCGTCCTGCTGCGCCAGCGCGGCGGCAGGCAGGAGCGAAACGGCCACCATCAGGCCAATTTTGTTATTCACGTCTTTCCCCAGAGATCAATAAACTACAGAATGAAGTTGTTATTTAATTGCCCAGCTCAATCTGACCATTCAATTTAAACAGGATGGCGACAGTCTGATCGTTAACGGCCCCCTGGGTCTGATAACGCCAGCGGGAAATATCTTTTTTAATCGCAGCCGCAAACATACCGGCAGGCTTTTCCGACAGGATGCGCACGTTGGTAATCGTCCCGCTGGCGGTAATATCAAACTGAATTCTGACCTGTCCTTCCACGCCCATCGCTTTGGCGCGCTGCGGATAATTCACCCGACGATGCAGAGCCTTCAGGTTCTGACTGGCGCGGTTTCCCGCCCCCTGCTGTGCCCGCCCGCTGTCGCTGCTGCCGGTTCTCGCCGCGCTGACGCTGCGCGTGCTGCCGGTGGCAGCGTCAGTCTGAACCGCCTGCTGACCGGGTTGACGGGCGACTGCCGCAGCCGTCGCGGGTTCCGCTCTGGCAGGCTGCGAGGCAGCCGGGGCTGGCGTGCGTTTTGGCTGCGGTTCGCGTACGGGTTTTTTCTGCGGCTTTTCCTCTTTGCGTGCCGCCGTCTGCTGTATTTTTTCCCTGGCGGCAGGCAGTGTTATCAGCGCATCAGGCCGGGGCGGTGCAGGCGCTTCCATCGCCTGCGGCCGGGTTTGCGGCCGCGTCGCTTCTGGCCTCACCGGCTCAGGCACAGGCGATGCAACCGGCCGGGGCTGACTGGCTACATGGACCATCGTTATTGCCATGACGCCCCCTTCCGCCCCCGCCATCAGCAGGGCTGGCTCCGGGTCGTCACGCAAAAACCCCGCCACCAGCGTCAGGTGTAGCAGCAGGGATAACGCCACAAATACCGGCATATGCCAGCCACGCTTTGCCGGAAATGCGGGCATAGCGTCTGCGGTTACGGACTGTGGACTGCTCACTGCGCCTCTCCTGATGCCTGCACCCGCCGCGGCACAAACAGAAGTGGCCGGGTGCAGCGCGGATCTGATAAACAAAATCGGGCGACAACCGATCGGGACTGCCTGAATGCTGACGGACAGAAGTACAAGGAAGATCAATTGCTTGTTAATAGTAATCTTAATGATAATTATTTTACAGATCATAATGATTATCAATTAGTTTTTACATTTTACTGGCAGATCGTGACAAAGGCAGAGGAAAAACGCAGAAATCCATGATTCAGGCAACTGAATTTAAAGGGAAAACAGCTTTATTAAAGATATGTCAATGTGTATCAGCGACGAAAAAACCAGGGTGACACATTGAACCACGCGCGGGTGAAAAACCGTTCTCGGGGCATGTTCTCCCGCCTGGACTGGCGGGAGAGAGGCAGGAAAGAATTAACGTTTGTAGTAGATTTCACCCTGTTTCGCCTGCAGAATTTTCCCGTCTGCATTGGTGATCAGCACATAGTTACCGCCCATATAGGTCCAGTGACTGTCGGCTTCCGGCGCGGGCAGGTGGCGAACTTTCCACTGCACAATTTCATATTTTTTGCTGCGGTAAACATCGGGTACCACGTCGCCGATGGCGAAGCGTTTAAAGTCAGCAAAGAAATATTGCAGATCGTAAGGATCGGCAGGATTAACCTGCGGGGCGGTAGCCGGTGGATCCTGCGCCAGTGAGTTCTGGCTTTCCGGGGTCTGAACGGCAGGCGTCTGCACTTCAGGTGTACCTGCCGCGCTCTGCTCACCTTCCGCCCACGCGGTCGGGACGCAGGATAACGTCGCAGCCGAGAACAGCGCTGAACAGAGTACCACTTTCAACTTACGCATATTTTCTCCAAAATTTAGGCTATCTGGCAGCGATCCGCTGCAAAATCCACGTACGGCAGTACGACGATAATCAACAGTAAGCCGGCCCCATCAGCGCCCGGTAAAACTTAGAGAGCCGCAGCGCAGAATGGTTCCGGCACAGTTACCCGTGATAATAATGTGATGGCAGCCCGGTCTGGAAGAAATTATTGTTAATAAACATAATCTGACCTTCCCCCCGCGCTGCGATCGCCTTTCAGGATGGCTATTTCGGCTGACGCTGAACTTCGCGCCAGACCCTGAGAGCCAGCACCACCAACCCTCCGGCACCGATAATCAACAGCGCCCAGAGCAGCCATTTCTGCCAGAGTTCGCTTTTCTCTGCTTCCGTTGTGGCGCTTAGACGGTCACGCCCTCCGAGGGTCTGGATCCCCTCTTTACCGGCCTCAGGCATAATCAGCCACGGGTTGGACTCTGCCGGAATAAGCTTATCAAGACTTATCGCCTGCGCTGCAGCGGCCTTATTTCCCCAGACCAGCATATACGGCGCACTGCCCTGGGCGTTAAACACCAGCTTGCGTACTTCACGCTCGGCGCTCACCAGCGGCGGCGCTCCGCTCCACTGCTGGTTGACCCCTTTAAGACGAATAGCCTGAATGAACTGCCCCTGAAGGATAAGCGGCTCGGAAGCGTGTTCCCCCAGGCTGTACACCACCTGATTGCCAAGCGGCTGCCAGTCGTCCTGAGCACTGCTGCGATAGTCTATCTCCAGCGGTAACACCGCATTCACCTGGGCCGGGGTAATCTTCAGCCGGATCAGGGGCTGAGGAGTGGGCCAGCTGTATTCCGCTTCGCTTTCCGAGACCGCCTTTACCGACGGCGTAAGGGTAATGAAGTGCTGAACCGGATTTTCCGACGCCTCAATACCCGCGATGGCGCTGAGATTAAGATTCTCCGGCTGCCCACCGTCTTTAAACACCAGCATCAGGTAGCGCACGCGGACACCCCGGTCGGCGTTGAGATCGATCGTATCCAGCAGCAGCCTGTTATCACCGGAGGTGAGATCCATCAGCGGGGCGTCACCTACCAGTTCCTCCCAGTCTTTCAGATCCTGGCTGTACAGAATAGTGACCCGCGCCTGCCAGTTCTGCGGCAATCGTTCCCAGGTCAGCTTTAATCCACTCAGCCGTGGGTAGAACCCCTCTCCCTGCTGCGGGATCTCCAGCAGCAGGCTGCGCCCTAACGGCTTTTCACCCTCGACGGGCAGCGTCACCTCAATGCCACCGGTCGATTTCAGAGTCACCTGTTTGCCTTCACTGGACTCACGCGGCTGGTTATCCATGGGGAACACGCGCAGCGGCCAGCTATTTTTTTTGCTTTCGCTGGTTTCGCTCGAATAGAGTGCAAAAGGCACCGTCACCCCCTGGCTGTTAAACACGCGCAGGTCGCGCATATCAGGCCAGGCGGTTTGTTGATAGACATCACCGGGCAGTTTGACCTGATAAAAGGGGTCAGAGCCCTGGGTGATCAGCGGCAGGCCATAAGCATAATCTGCGGGCACTTCACTTGCGTTCGCCGCAACGCCTGCGGTCATACACAGCGCGAATATCAATACCCCGTGGCGTAAGTTAATCTTCATGCTTTCCCTCATTGGCTGTCACAGCCTCCTCTTTATGACCGGTTTTCGGTGGCAGAGGTGAAAAATACCCGGCGATCAGTACCAGAACCGCCACACCGATAAAGCCCACCGCGCGGGCCAGACCGCCGCCGTGAGCACTGTCGACCAACATCAGTTTAACGATCACCACGCCCAGCAGACCGGCCCCCACGAACCAGCCCTGACGGTGACTGCGCCGCGTTGACCACAGCATGATCGTCAGCGCGGTCAGCATCCACAGCAGCGCAAACGTCGTCTGAACCAGGCGCGACGACCACAGTGCCTGCGGCTGCCAGGCAATGCCGCCGTAATAAGACAGGATGCGCATCACCAGGCCATTGCCCCACCAGAACAGCAGCACCACAGCCGCCAGGCGCAGGGCGAGGTGCCCCCAGGGAACGGCAGCCGCAAACCGATCGCGCAGCAGGCCGCCCCACAGCAGCAGGGCAAATATCAGCAACAGCGCCCCCTCTTCCAGCGGATTGACCAGCGGCAGATAGTGCCAGTCGATCGTCACACCATCGTGCAGGTTACCCAGCAGCAGTAATAACAGCGCGCACGGTGCCAGCGGCAACAGCCCCAGCGTGGTGTAAAGACGCTGATGCGCGGTAAACGGCCACAGTCCGCGACGCACCGCCAGGAAGGTCAGCAGCAGGATAGCGGCAGTAAATGCCATCAGCGCGGCGATGCGCCATTCATGCTGCCCCCACGGCAGCCTGTCCGTAATGCGCCACACTTCCGCCCCGGTCGATAACAGCATCCAGAACAGAGACAAATGCAGCCCCTGTTCCAGCCGTTGAGGTTTCAGCCTGCCGGATGCGCGCTTCAGCAGCCCGTAAGCCACCGCAAGCACCGGCAGCCAGACCAGATTCATCCAGCCTGCTGCCCGTAGAGAATTATCAATCAGCTGCTGATATAACAGGGCCAGCAGCATGGCGACCCACAGCAGCCACGGCATGTATCCCAGATCGGGCCAGGCAAGACGACGGCTGACCAGATGCCAGGCGAGCGCAGACAGGGCAATCAGCCCCAGCAGCACAAACAGGAAATCAGTGTCATACAGCGAGGTGCCTGACACCCCGCCACACAGCGCCGCCAGCCAGAACAGCGTACCGCCGCCCAGCAGCGTGCGCGACACCACCAGACTGACGTGACGCCACAGCCAGGCGGCCCCCAGCCAGGTCAGAGCCAGTACAGCAAAAATCAGGCTGAAGGAGAGTGACGATATGCCGTTATACCAGGCCATCAGCGCGGATCCTGCCGCCAGCAGCAGCAACCCGGTGCCGCTGTAGCTGACGCGTGACTGCCGCTGACTCTGACCCAGCCACAGAATACCCAGCCCCTCAAGCGCCCAGGCCATTGACGTCCATTGTGCAGAGAGTGCCAGCGGGATCGCCAGCGTGGTGAACACGGCGCCCAGCGCCAGCCCGGCCACCGCCAGTTGGCGTCCGAGGGACGGATAGCGCCGCAGCGCGAACCACGCCAGCAGCAGATAAGCCAGCCCGAAGCCCAGCGCGGAGAAGGCCGGGCCAAACGCCCAGTGCTGCGTTATGTGGTACTGCATACCAAAGCCGACCAGCGGGGGACCGAACAGCAGCACGCCGTCGATCGCCTTTTCACCTTTTATCTGTGCGCGCAGAGAGAGCCCCAGCGCCAGCACGCCGAAGATCACCAGATTGGCGATCAGGAACAGCTGGCAGCTGAGATAGAAGTCCGGCTGATAGTCTCTGTAACCCCACAGCCCCGCCACGCCAAAGGAGAAGGCAAAGCCCAGCAAATTAAGCGGGCGCCATGGCTGCCAGATAGTGATGGCGAGAATGCCCAGCGACAACAGCAGGTAATAGGAGAACAGAGCCACGTGGCTGCCGCCGCCGGTTGACAGCAGCAGAGGGGAAAGATAGCCGCCAATGCTGGCCAGCATTGCCAGGCTCAGCGCACGCTGCAGGACAGCCAGACCGACGCTGGCCGCGCAGATTGCCAGCATCAGAGCAAATGCCAGCAGGTGCGGCAGCAGAGCATAGAGCCGGAAAGCCCCAAACACGGTGATATAGAGTGCGCCTACCGCCCCGCCCTGCAAAATCAGGGCGTACAGAGACTGCTTCACTCTGAGCCGCCAGCCAAGCCCCAACATCGCCAGGCTGGCCAGCGCCGCTCCCGCCAGACGCAGCTCAATCGGCAGCATGTCGCGATCCACCGTGTATTTAAGCAGATACGCCAGGCCGAAAAACATCAGCAGTACGCCGAGTTTGGCCAGTGGATTGCCCTTCATAAACCATGCCAGCAGACCCGAAAGCAGGCCGGAGAACATGTCAGGCTGTTTTTTGACGGATAGCGGTGGCTCCGCAGAAGAGGCGCGTTTTACTGGAGGCACCGGCGCCGCAGTGACGGTTGGCGCGACGCGTTGTGCGACCGGCTTGACGATCGCAGGCGCCACGGCCTGGACACCAGGCGACGACGCAACCGCGCCCTGAGTTTCACCACGCTGCCATTTAGCCAGCTGCAGCTGCAACTTAGTCACCGTCTGTTTTAACTGCACCAGTTCGCGCTCGTTGCGCTTGCCGCGCGCCAGAGAAATCATCACCAGTATCGGCAGAACAATCAGCGTGAATACTGCGACCAGCCCGGCGAAGAGCAGAAGCTCATCCATGACATCATCCCGAATGTGAATTAATAGTTACATTCTGACATGAAAAGTGAGAAGTCACTCACTCATTTGGCGGAGTATTTTCGCTGTGGCTTATCGCGGTAATGAAACATGTTCAGAGCCCGTCGCCCGCCAGGCGCAGAGCGGCCTGATATCCCCGCCCTCTGCCTGTATTTTCTCTAATCTGCGAGGCGTTATGCTGTTTTACGGGTGTCAGTTTTTCCCCTGCTGCGTTAAACTAGCGGCCACGAATCGATGATGACCTATAATGACAACTAACATCATTATTAACTTTATATTCAATGGATTAGATAAAACTTCCGCATGAATGATACCAACACATTTACCGCCCACACCCCAATGATGCATTGGTGTGTTAATGCTGATAAATAAAGCTTATTTTACGCCATAATATAAAAACTGCATTTTAACCTACACTTCAGTAACTATCTGATTTTACTAGTATTGTTTACTGTACTCATCCAGCGTTATAATCCCTCTGTTTTTCCATATATCTAATAGCACAGGGCATCTCCATGAGCCGATACCATGTATCCAGCAGTGAAGGCCAATATGAGAAAGACTCTGGAAAGCAGATTTTCCTCTTCCAGCTGCCGCATATGTTTGAATTCAGAAGGGGAAATTCCGCCGTACTTCTTGCGCCACGTGTAAAAAGTGGCATCGGAGATACCCTGCTTACGGCAGACATCCGGCACGGACGTACCCAGTTCGGCCTGCTTCAGGGCAAAGACAATCTGCTCTTTGGTGAATCCTGACTTTTTCATCGGCACCACCTCCGTTCAGGGGAGTGTTTATCATGCCGGAATTTTGTTTCTGAATGGAACAGGATTTTAGGTCAGGGTCAGATCATACCGCCCCCTGCCGTAGCATCAGCAGATGCTGACGGACCGACTGTTCAGCAAAGAACAGGCAATCGAGATGCGCACTGTTTTCAATAACGCTGAAACTCAGTTGTCCGTTACCATTTTTTTCTGCGAACTCCCCCATCGCCTGGGCGCTGAATAACTCATCGTTTCCGGCAGCAAGCAACAATACTGGCAAGGGCAATGCCGCCAGTTGATTCGCCGGATAGCGTGGAGTCAGAGCATTCGCCATATTCACGCTGTAGTGCTGAACAAAATCCGGTTCGGAGGCTTTAACGTCCTCAGGAAAATTCAGATGAACCGCCGGATAGTTGCCAAACAGCCAGCCACCGCTTAACGCATTAATGACAAAAGGCCACTGACGTAATTCAGCAAAGGGAACTGCAACCTGGTTGCGGCGAACTTCTTTCGCAAAAGGCCCTAACTCTGGCGCAATTAATATCAGGCTGTCAGAAGAATGTTGTGGATGATGGCGCGTGAAATAGTTAATCAGCATTCCGCCGCCGCTCGAATGGCCCAGCAGATGGATATGCGCCTGAGGAAAAAGCTCGCGCATCCCGGCCAGCAGCGTATCAACATCGCGCCAGACCATGACAGGGCTGGCGACCTCACCTTTAGCTCCCGGTGAACCGCCGTGACCACGAATATCTACCAGGCAAACCGCGATACCTGCATCATGGCTTAGCTGACGAGCAAGAATGTCATACCCGGCATCCAGATGGACTCCGCCACCGTGATAAACAATAACAAGATCCTCCGCAGCTTGCTGCGGCTGATAAAGACGGTAGCGGAGCCCGTCAATCTGCGATGTGTTCACCCTGGCAGGCTGCGGTAAAATTGCATCGAGCTTATCCGCCTGCTGGTTGAAATGGTCAAAATTAATCACGTTAAGCATTCCCTGTGAATAATGTCTGTCGGAAAAACTCTGAACGGCAGTCACAAATGCTTTTTGGCGCGTTCACCCCACTCTTCCCCTCGCAGAGCAGCAGCACGCTGCCACAAGGACTTCGCAGGGAGGGCTCGTCTGCCGCCATAACTTCGCCCAACTGATAAAACAACATGGCGCGTAGCACCTGGGTTTGCCCGGTCGCCGGTATATTGTCTATCACCCAGTTAAAATCCTGCCTGGCCAGCGCACGTTTTCCTAAAAAAAACCGGAGTCCTGCTGGCAGTGATAGCACGTTGTAAACGAGGCCCGATATTCTCTGGCGCTTTGAGAACAGCACGGTCTGGCTGGCGGAATCTCCGATTCACCAACGCCATTGCCTGCATTCCGTCGATCTCCTTGCTGCCTGCCTGAAGATCCGTGGGCACCAGTGCCAGCTGATGATTTGGTGTGTTAACACTGATTAATAACGATTATTTCTCACAATAGTATAAAAACTATATTTTAAGCTACACATTTTTAAGCATCTGATTTTACGAATATTTTTTGCTTTACTCATCCAGCGTTATCATCCCTCTGTTTTTCCATATTTCTAATAACACAGGGCATCTCCATGAGCCGATACCATGTATCCAGCAGTGAAGGCCAATATGAGAAAGACTCTGGCAAGCAGGTTCTGGCTAACAAGCTGGGGATCGCTAATTCTGATGAGATGGATGAGGCTGAGATTGTCCTGTTAGAACAACTCTACCAGTCCGTTTTTGAAGAACAGTTCCCGGGAGGACAGCTCAGCGCAGCCATGCTAAAAAGCTGGCACCGCCGCTGGTTAGGTAACATCTACGAGTGGGCTGGACAGGAAAGAACTGTGAATATCAGCAAGGGTGGCTTTATGTTTGCCCCCTCAGCGCAGTTGCCAAAACTGCTGAGCGAATTCGATGTTAAATATCTTGCCCGTTACACGCCATGTA
This sequence comes from Erwinia sp. Eh17-17, assembly GCF_039675725.1. Taxonomy (NCBI): domain Bacteria; kingdom Pseudomonadati; phylum Pseudomonadota; class Gammaproteobacteria; order Enterobacterales; family Erwiniaceae; genus Erwinia; species Erwinia sp. Eh17-17. The sequence goes on from NZ_JBDFQT010000013.1 coordinate 50,558, forward strand.
GCGGCATGGACGAAGAACAGCTCATCACCGCTATCGCCATAACCCATGTCGAGCTAATACTCATCCATTCAGATAGGGAAACGGACGCTTGTCGCGACTATTAGCCGACGTGATGGCCGTTCAGGGAGGTTATAAACCGCTGGATTATCAAAGTTGGGAGCAAAACAAAACTCATTATATTTCTGCTATTCATGCTGGCATGTCAATGGACTACGAGCCGATGAAACACTGGGTCAGGCAAGATAAGAGAATATAATGTTTCCGAACTGCCAGTCTGCATTCTGATCGATTCGTCAGCTGTAGCTTATCCGAACAGAAAGGCGTTCACTGAACGTCGTTGGCAATAAATTTTGCTCATCTAAACTAAATGTAACTTCTTCTGCCTCAACCTCAGAAACCCCTGCCCTCATTTGCAAAAATGCATCTGTCAAATTACGGCCAGCTTCCTGGGCTTCATATCTTGCTGCTTCACGTTTTTTGGATATCCGATAAGCATCCCGGCAAAACAAATCATTCACTTTTAAAGACCTTCCGACATACTGAATATATCTTTTGATGAGATAATCATGCGAAAAGCCCGATTCACTGTGCACCAGATAATACCGTTCTGAAGTCCGTCGCGCGCAGGCGCAGAGCGACCTGATATCCCCGCCCTCTGCCTGTATTTTCTCTAATCTGCGAGGCGTCATGCTGTTTTACGGGTGTCAGTTTTTCCCCTGCTGCGTTAAACTAGCGGCCACGAATCGATGATGACCTATAATGACAACTAACATCATTATTAACTTTATATTCAATGGATTAGATAAAACTTCCGCATGAATGATACCAACACATTTACCGCCCACACCCCAATGATGCAGCAGTATCTACGCCTCAAGGCTGACCATCCTGAGATCCTGCTGTTCTACCGCATGGGCGACTTCTATGAGCTGTTCTACGACGATGCGAAACGCGCCTCCCAGCTGCTGGAAATCTCCCTGACGAAACGTGGAGCTTCGGCCGGAGAGCCGATCCCGATGGCGGGCGTGCCCTACCATTCGCTGGAAAACTATCTGGCGAAGCTGGTGCAACTGGGCGAATCGGTCGCGATCTGCGAGCAGATTGGCGACCCGGCGTTAAGCAAGGGCCCGGTGGAACGTAAAGTGGTGCGCATTGTTACCCCCGGCACCATCAGTGACGAAGCGCTGCTTAATGAGCGTCAGGATAACCTGCTGGCGGCCATCTGGCAGAGCCAGCGCGGTTTTGGCTATGCAACGCTGGATATCAGCTCCGGGCGTTTTCGCCTGGCAGAACCGACGGACCTGGAAACGATGGCCGCTGAGCTGCAGCGCACCAACCCGGCTGAGCTGCTGTACCCGGAAGATTTTGCCGCGATGGCGCTGATTGAAAACCGTCGCGGACTGCGCCGCCGTCCGCTGTGGGAGTTTGAGCTGGACACCGCCCGCCAGCAGCTGAATTTGCAGTTTGCCACCCGCGATCTCAGCGGCTTTGGCGTCGAGCAGGCGCACCACGCCCTGCGCGCGGCGGGCTGCCTGTTGCAGTACGTGAAAGATACCCAGCGCACCTCGCTGCCGCATATTCGTGCGCTGACGATGGAGCGCCAGCAGGACGGCATCATTATGGATGCCGCCACCCGCCGCAACCTGGAGATCACTCAGAATCTCTCCGGCGGCATTGAGAACACCCTCGCGTCGGTGCTGGATAAAACCGTCACGCCAATGGGCAGCCGGATGCTGAAGCGCTGGCTGCATATGCCGGTGCGCGATACGCAGGTGATTAGCCGACGTCAGCAGAGCATCAGTGCGCTGCAGGATCTCCATGAATCGCTAACGCCGCTGCTGCGTCAGGTGGGCGATCTGGAGCGTATTCTGGCACGCCTGGCCCTGCGCACCGCCCGTCCGCGCGACCTGGCGCGTATGCGCCACGCCTTCCAGCAGCTGCCGCTGCTGAACAGCGAGCTGGAGCACAATACCACTGAGCACCTGCAAACCCTGCGCGCGCAGATGGGCGAATTCACCGAGCTGCGTGAGCTGCTGGAGCGCGCCATTATTGAAACGCCCCCGGTGCTGGTGCGTGACGGCGGCGTGATTGCCCCCGGTTACAACGCCGAGCTGGACGAATGGCGGGCGCTGGCTGACGGGGCTACTGACTATCTCGATCGTCTGGAGATCCGCGAGCGTGAGAAGCTGGGTCTGGATACCCTCAAGGTTGGCTTTAACGGCGTGCACGGCTACTACATTCAGGTCAGTCGCGGTCAGAGCCACCTGGTGCCGATCCACTACGTGCGCCGCCAGACGCTGAAAAACGCTGAACGCTACATTATTCCCGAGCTGAAAGAGTATGAAGACAAGGTACTGACCTCGAAAGGCAAAGCGCTGACGCTGGAAAAAGCGTTATACGAGCAGCTGTTCGATATGCTGTTACCGCATCTGGAAGCCCTGCAGGACAGTGCCGCCGCGCTGGCCGAGCTGGACGTATTAAGCAACCTGGCCGAACGCGCCTGGACGCTGAACTACAGCTGCCCGACGCTGAGCGACAAGCCGGGGATTAAACTGACCGGTGGCCGCCATCCGGTGGTCGAGCAGGTGTTGAAAGAGCCGTTTATTGCCAACCCGCTGTCGCTGTCACCGCAGCGACGCATGCTGGTGGTTACCGGCCCGAATATGGGCGGTAAAAGTACCTATATGCGCCAGGCGGCATTGATCACGCTGATGGCCTACATTGGCAGCTTTGTGCCGGCAACCCAGGCGGTCATTGGCCCGGTTGACCGTATCTTTACCCGCGTGGGCGCGGCGGATGACCTGGCCTCCGGCCGCTCGACCTTTATGGTGGAGATGACCGAGACGGCCAATATTTTGCATAACGCCACCGAGTTCAGCCTGGTGCTGATGGACGAGATTGGCCGGGGTACCTCAACCTATGATGGCCTGTCGCTGGCCTGGGCCTGTGCAGAAAGTCTGGCCAGCCGCATCAAGGCGATGACGCTGTTTGCTACCCACTATTTCGAGCTGACCACCCTGCCGGAGCAGATTGAGGGCGTGGCCAATGTCCATCTGGATGCGGTAGAACACGGTGACACTATCGCCTTTATGCACAGCGTGCAGGATGGTGCCGCCAGCAAGAGCTACGGCCTGGCCGTAGCTGCCCTGGCCGGGGTGCCGAAAGAGGTAATTAAGCGCGCGCGTCAGAAGCTGAAGGAGCTGGAAGCGCTGTCGGGCAGCGCGGCGGCCACTAAGGCGGATGGCTCACAGCTGCCGCTGCTGGTGGAGGAAACCTCCCCGGCTATGGAAGCCCTGGAGGCACTGGACCCGGATTCCCTGTCGCCGCGTCAGGCGCTGGAGTGGATTTATCGTCTGAAATCGCTGGTGTAAACCCCGGTTGCAAAACGGGTCAGGCATCCCTGACCCGTGGTAACGGAAACCGGCCTGTCAGCGGCGGTTACGCACCAGCTGATACCGGCGGGTCAGGTACTCTACCGGCGCACTCCAGATATGCACCAGACGGCAGAACGGGAACAGCAGGAACAGCGTCATTCCCAGCACCATATGCAGACGGAAGATGATATCCACACCGGCAAGATACTGCGACGCGCCTCCCCGGAAGGTCACAATACTCTGCGCCCACTCTGCCAGCTTGAGCATTTCACTGCCATCCAGATGCTGCACTGAGAACAGAATGGTGGTCAGCCCCAGTGCGGCCTGTAATACCAGCAGTGACAGGATCAGGATATCGGCAAAACTGCTGGTCGCCCGCACCCGCTCATTGGTCAGGCGGCGTTTCAGCAGCAGAGCACCGCCAGCCAGGGTCAGCGCGCCAAACACGCCACCAGCCACCATCGCCAGCAGCTGCTTTTCACCCGCCGAGAGAAACGGCTCATACACCCAGTGTGGCGTGAGCAGGCCGACAAAATGCCCCAGCAGAATGCCGATAATCCCGATATGAAACAGATTCGATGCCAGTCGCATCCCTTTCTTACTCAGCATCTGGCTTGAACCGGCGCGCCAGCTGTACTGCCCGTAGTCATAGCGCAGCCAGCTGCCGACCAGAAAGACGGTTCCGGCCAGATAAGGATAAATATCAAAGAAGAAACGATTCAAAAAGTCCATGATTTACTCTCCTCGCGCCGCCATGCTTAATGCCGAAATATCAAGGTACTGCGGCATCACTGCCGCAGTGGAGTGGGGTTGCTGCGCCGCCTGGCATCCGCTATCGCCCGGATTCATCTGGGCGATAAACGCCACCTGCTCCTCTTCCCATACGGCATCCAGCGCAGCGGGGGTATCATCACGCGCTTCCCGGGCCACCTGGGACTGAAGCGACTGCGGGTTGGCGCTGCTGCCGGACAGCGCCAGCAGTAGAGAAAACAGCGGCGCAAAGTCACTCTGTCGCTCCTCCAGCCTTGCCGCCAGCAGCGCCAGAATCGGGGCAATATCCTGTAACCCCCGGCACATGCGGGCCAGGTCACCGTGGGCCAGATACTCCAGATACAGCGGCAAAAAGTCCGGCAGTTCTTTCGCATTCAGCTCCAGCCCGTCGGCGCGATACTGCGCCAGCAGGTCCACCATCGCCTGGCCGCGATCGCGCGACTCGCCGTGTACGTGTTCAAACAGCAGCAGAGAGGTCGCCCGACCGCGATCGAACAGCTCACAATATTCCGCCTGCCGGTCCAGCAGTGAACGGGCGGCACTCTGCTGAATAAACTGCGTCAGAAACTGGCGCTGATGGACATCCAGTTCATCCGCCTGCGCCAGCGCGCTCAGGATCTCCTGCTGATGATCCACAAAGTCCTGCTGCGGATAGTCCAGCAGGCGGGCAATGATACGCAGCGCGATCATGAGTTTTTCTCCGCATCCGGGGTCGTTTTCTTCGAGACGTCGATGGCATCAATACGGCGGCTGTTAAACAGGTTGAATTTAACGTCGCTGCCGTGACAGCCATCGCCGAAGCTGAAGCCGCAGCCTTTGCTTTCCGGGAAGGCCTCGCGCGCCATTTCACGATGGCTGGTCGGGATGACAAAGCGGTCTTCGTAGTTGGCAATCGCCAGGTAACGATACATCTCCTGCGCCTGCGCCTCCGTCAGACCCACCTGCTCCAGCGCCCGCACATCGTGCACACCCTCTACCGTCTCTGCGCGCTTGTAGTGGCGCATGGCCATCAGGCGATTCAGTGCCTGCAGGACCGGCGCGGTATCCCCGGCCGTCAGCAGATTGGCAAGGTACTGCACCGGAATACGCAGGCTCTCAACGTCCGGCAGCACGCCGCTGTGCGCCAGCATGCCCGCATCAGCGACCGACTGGATCGGTGACAGCGGCGGCACGTACCACACCATCGGCAGGGTGCGATATTCCGGGTGCAGCGGCAGTGCCAGCTTCCAGTCCATCGCCATTTTGTACACCGGAGACTGCTGCGCAGCGTCAATCACACTTTGCGGAATGCCCTCCTTCAGCGCCTGCGCAATCACCGCCGGGTCGTGCGGATCGAGGAACACATCCAGCTGGCTCTGGTAGAGGTCTTTTTCGTTCTCCACCGCCGCGGCCTGTTCAATACGATCGGCGTCATACAGCAGCACGCCGAGGTAGCGGATACGCCCCACGCAGGTCTCGGAACAGACGGTCGGCTGGCCAGATTCAATGCGCGGATAGCAGAAAATACACTTCTCTGACTTGCCGCTTTTCCAGTTGAAGTAGATTTTTTTGTACGGGCAGCCGGTAATGCACATGCGCCAGCCGCGGCACTTATCCTGGTCGATCAGGACGATGCCGTCTTCCGCACGCTTGTAAATCGACCCGCTCGGACAGGTTGCGACACAGGCCGGGTTCAGACAGTGTTCACACAAACGCGGCAGATACATCATGAAGGTGTTTTCGAACTGTCCGTACATCTCCTTCTGCATATGGTCGAAGTTTTTATCCTGCGAGCGTTTGGCGAATTCGCCGCCGAGGATCTCCTCCCAGTTCGGGCCGTTTTCGATCTTCTTCATGCGCTGCCCGGTGATCAGCGAGCGCGGGCGGGCAATCGGCTGATGCTTACCGGCAGGCGCGTTGTGCAGGTGCTGGTAGTCAAAATCGAACGGTTCGTAATAGTCATCCAGCCCCGGCAGATCCGGGTTGGCAAAGATTTTCGACAGCACGCCGACGCGGTTACCCATGCGCGGCACCAGTCTGCCGTTGATCTTGCGGATCCAGCCGCCCTTCCACTTCTCCTGATCTTCCCAGGCATGGGGGAATCCCACGCCGGGCTTACTCTCCACGTTGTTAAACCAGGCGTATTCCATCCCTTCCCGGCTGGTCCAGACGTTTTTACAGGTCACCGAACAGGTGTGGCAGCCGATGCATTTGTCGAGATTCAAAACCATTCCGACCTGAGAACGAATTTTCATTGGCCTTTCTCCTGCTGGCTGCCCTGGCAATCATCGTTGCCTTCACCATCTAACCAGTTAATCTGATTCATTTTTCTTACGATAACGAACTCGTCACGGTTGGAACCGACGGTGCCGTAATAGTTAAAGCTGTAAGCCAGCTGCGCGTAGCCGCCGATCATATGCGTCGGTTTCGGGCAGACGCGTGTCACCGAGTTATGGATGCCGCCGCGCTGGCTGGTGATCTCCGAGCCCGGAATATTCACAATGCGTTCCTGGGCGTGATACATCATGGTCATCCCGGCGGGGACGCGCTGGCTGACCACCGCGCGGGCGGTCAGCGCACCGTTAGCGTTGAAGGCCTCGATCCAGTCGTTATCCTCAATACCTAACTGCCGCGCATCGTCTTCGCTCAGCCAGACAATCGGTCCCCCGCGTGACAGAGTCAGCATCAGCAGGTTGTCGCTGTAGGTGGAGTGAATGCCCCATTTCTGGTGCGGCGTCAGGAAGTTAAGCGCCATTTCCGGGTTGCCATTCGGTTTTTTATTCAGCAGCGGCTGCACCGTACGGGTATCAATCGGCGGACGGTAGACCAGCAGGCTTTCGCCGAAGTCACGCATCCACTGATGATCCTGATACAGCTGCTGACGACCGCTGAGCGTCCGCCACGGGATCAGCTCATGGACGTTGGTATACCCGGCGTTATAGGAAACATGTTCATCTTCCAGGCCTGACCAGGTGGGGCTGGAGATGATTTTGCGCGGCTGCGCCTGAATATCGCGGAAGCGGATTTTCTCATCCTCTTTATTCAGCGCCAGATGGGTATGATCGCGCCCGGTAAACTCGCCCAGCGCCTGCCAGGCTTTTACCGCCACCTGACCATTGGTTTCCGGAGCCAGCGACAGGATCACCTCGGCGGCATCGATGGCACTGTTGATATTTGGCCGCCCGGCTGCCGGGCCATCGGCTTTGACGTAATTGAGCTTTTTCAGGAAATCGACCTCGGTCTGAGTGTTCCAGCCGATGCCTTTACCGCCGTTGCCCAGTTTATCCAGCAGTGGACCGAGCGAAGTAAAACGCTCCCAGGTAGCCGGGTAGTCACGCTCAACGGTGACGATGTGCGGTGCGGTTTTACCGGGAATCAGATCGCACTCGCCGCGGTGCCAGTCCTGAACCTCAAACGGCTGGCCCAGCTCTGCGGCGGAGTCATGCTGAATGGGTTGCAGCACCACATCGGTCTCTACACCTAAATGGCCGACGCAGAGTTCAGAGAACGTTTTGGCAATCCCTTTGTAGATCTCCCAGTCGCTGCGCGATTCCCAGGCGGGGTCGACCGCCGCCGACAGCGGATGAATAAACGGATGCATATCCGAGGTATTCATATCGTCCTTTTCGTACCAGGTCGCCGTTGGCAGAACAATATCGGAATAGAGACAGGTGCTCGACAGGCGGAAATCGAGGGTCACCACCAGATCGAGTTTGCCTTCACCCGGATTATCCTGCCACTCGACTTCCTGCGGTTTAACCCCGCCCTGCTGCCCGAGATCGCCCCCCTGTATGCCGTTTTCCGTCCCCAGCAGATACTTCAGCAGGTACTCGTGCCCTTTACCGGAAGAGCCAAGCAGGTTGGAGCGCCAGACAAACAGGTTACGCGGGAAGTTCTCCTGGCTGTCCGGCTGTTCAGCGGCAAAGCGCAGGCTGCCATCCTTTAGCCCGTCCACGGTAAATGCCAGCGGCGTTTTACCGGCGGCCCCAGCCTGCGCGGCCAGGTGCAGCGGATTAGTGTTGAGCTGCGGCGCGGACGGTAGCCAGCCCATTCTTTCCGAGCGTACGTTGAAGTCGATCAGGCTGCCGCCGTAGCGTGACTTATCCGCCAGCGGTGACAGCAGCTCATCGGTACGCAGCGTTTCATAGCGCCACTGGCTGGAGTGGTTGTAGAAGAAGGAGGTGCCGTTCATCTGGCGCGGCGGGCGCTGCCAGTCCAGACCAAAGGCCAGCGGCAGCCAGCCGGTCTGCGGGCGTAATTTCTCCTGGCCGACATAGTGCGCCCAGCCACCGCCGCTCTGCCCCACGCAGCCGCAGAACACCAGCATGTTGATCAGGCCACGGTAGTTCATATCCATGTGATACCAGTGGTTGAGACCGGCACCGACGATGATCATCGAGCGACCACGGGTTTTTTCTGCCGTTTCGGCAAATTCACGCGCGATACGTACAATATTCTGACGCGAGACCCCGGTGATCTGCTCCGCCCACGCCGGAGAGTAAGCTTTCACTTCGTCATAGCTGGCGGCGCAGTTGGCATCACCCAACCCGCGTTCAACTCCGTAATTGGCCAGCGTCAGATCGTAGACGCTGGTGACCAGCGCCGTTGAGCCATCGGCCAGCTGCAGGCGTTTGACCGGCAGCTTATGCAGCAGGATCTCATCCAGCTGCACGCGGTTAAAATTCGGGTTATCAATGGCGCCAAAGTAAGGGAAACCGACATCGGCCACCTCATCATGCTGGCCCAGCAGGCTCAGCTGTAACGCCACCTCCTGCTGGTTTTTGCCTTCGCGCTGCTCCAGGTTCCATTTCCCTTTCTCGCCCCAGCGGAAGCCAATCGACCCCTGCGGCGCAACCAGCTCACCGTTCTGCTGATTAATGGCAATGGTCTTCCACTGCGGATTATTCTCCTGGCCTAAACCATCAACCAGATCGCTGGCGCGCAGCATACGGCCAGCCGCATAGTAGCCGCCCTCACGCTGTTCAAGCAGCACCAGCATTGGCATATCACTGTACTGACGCACGTAGTTGCGGAAGTATTCCACTTCGCGCTGCTGGTGGAACTCGGTCAGGATCACATGACCAAACGCCAGCGCCAGCGCGCTGTCGGTTCCCTGTTTCGGGCTGAGCCACTGATCGCACAGCTTGGCGATTTCGGCATAATCCGGCGTCACCGCCACGGTTTTAGTGCCTTTGTAACGCACCTCGGTAAAGAAGTGGGCATCCGGGGTGCGGGTCTGCGGCACATTGCTGCCCCAGGCAATGATATAGGCAGAGTTATACCAGTCGGCGGATTCCGGAACGTCGGTCTGCTCACCCCAGGTCATGGGTGACGCTGGCGGCAGGTCACAGTACCAGTCATAGAAGCTCAGACAGGTGCCGCCAATCAGCGAGAGATAGCGTGAACCGGCCGCGTAAGAGACCATCGACATCGCCGGGATCGGTGAGAAGCCAATAATACGGTCAGGACCAAAGACTTTTGCCGTATAGATATTGGCGGCGGCGATCAGTTCATTCACTTCCTGCCAGTCGGAGCGGACAAACCCACCGCGACCGCGCGCCTCTTTATAACTTTTGGCCTGCTCCGGGTTTTCTACAATCGACTGCCACGCCAGTACCGGGTCACTGTGCTGCGCTTTCGCCGCGCGCCACAGGCTAATCAGACGTTTGCGCACCAGCGGGTATTTCAGGCGGTTGGCGCTGTAGAGATACCAGGAGTAACTGGCTCCGCGCGGGCAGCCGCGCGGCTCATGATTGGGTAAATCAGGGCGGGTGCGCGGATAGTCCGTCTGCTGGGTTTCCCAGGTCACCAGACCATTTTTGACATAAATCTTCCAGCTGCACGACCCGGTACAGTTCACCCCGTGGGTAGAACGCACGATTTTGTCGTGCTGCCAGCGGCTACGATAACTATCCTCCCAGTCGCGATTAGTATTCAGCGTCTGCCCGTGTTGACCAGAAAAGGGCTCGGCCAGCTGTTTAAAATAACGTAACCGATCAAGAAACTTGCTCATCAGAAATGCTCCAGAATACGAAGAGGGATAGCGCGCTTATTTATTTTTTTTACGGCCGTACACCAGCCAGGTAATCGCGATACAAATCACATAGAACAGCAGGAAGACTTTCATTGCTCCGGCAGGTGAACCGCTCAGCGACAATGACATTCCGAAAGTTTGTGGGATAAAGAAGCCACCGAGGGCACCAATGGCAGAGATAAAACCGAGCGCCGCACTGGTATCGGTCACCGCCTCACGCTGGGCGGCGTCATCACTTCCCCCCTGCTCTTTCACCCGTTCTACCGTGATTTTACGGAAGATGACGGCGATCATCTGGAAGGTGGAACCGCTTCCCAGACCTGCTGCGAAGAACAGCACCATAAAGACGCCGTAAAAGGCGATAAACGACCCCGGCTGGCCCTCTCCCGGTAGCGTCAGGAACAGCAGCGCGGTAAACACCGCCATCAGGATGAAAGTGAACAGTGAAACGCGTACCCCACCGAGACGGTCGGACAAAATCCCGCCGGCGGAACGAGCCAGAGCGCCAATAAAAGGCCCGAAGAAGGCGTAGTGCATAATCACCACATCAGGAAACTGGGTTTTGGAGAGCATGGCAAACCCGGCAGAAAAACCGATAAATGAGCCGAATGTCGCCAGATACAGCAGTGAAAGGATCCACAGATGTCCGCGTTTCAGCACCGGCAACTGCTGGCGCAGAGAGCTTCTCGCTGCCGCCAGATCGTTCATGCCGAACCAGGCCGCCAGCGTGGCAATCACCAGCAGCGGCACCCACATCCAGGCGGCATTTTCCAGCCACAGCCCATTCCGGGCCTGTGCAGACGTGTCGCTAAAACCGCTGAAGAGCGCGACGGAGATCGCCAGCGGTGCAAACAGCTGCATGACGCTGACGCCAAGGTTACCCAGCCCGCCGTTGATCCCCAGCGCACCGCCCTGCCGGGCTTTAGGGAAGAAGAAGCTGATATTGCCCATGCTGGAGGCAAAGTTTGCCCCGGCAAAGCCACACAGCAGTGAAATGATGACAAATACCGCGAAAGGTGTGGCAGGGTTCTGCACGGCGAACCCCAGCCAGATGCAGGGTACCAGCATCAGCGCGGTGCTGAATGCCGTCCAGCGGCGCCCGCCAAACACCGGCACCACAAACGAATAAGGAACGCGCAGGATGGCACCGGAAACCGACGGCAGCGCCGTCAGTAAGAAAAGCTGATCGGTGGTAAAATTGAATCCGACTTTGTTCAGGTTAACCGCGACGGCGCTGAACAACATCCAGACGCAGAACGCGAGCAGCAGGCAGAAAACCGATATCCACAGATTACGGCCGGCGACCCGCTTTCCCGTTTTTTGCCAAAATTCGGTATTTTCAGGCTGCCAGTCCTGAATGACCGCACTATTTCCTTTCCCTGAAGATGAGTTAATTTTCGACATAATTTTCTCAGTGGCTGTGTATTAATCGGCCTATCCTGAACATCACCCGTGCGGTCTGATTTGATGTGTATCAACCTGGTTGCAAGTGATCGCCGGGCAAAAGTGGGATGTACTTCTTAAGTACCAGAAAGGGCGAGTCAATAAACAACTATTATTCAGTACGTTAAAAACACCCCCTCTATCCGTATGGCGATAAATAGCCCCCCTGTCTATTCGGTATTACCACAAAATAGGTATGTGAATACCCCCAGCGATCAGTGACAATCAGCGGGCTAAATTTTCAGCGAAAGAAAAGGAGCTCAACAGATGCCTCACAAGCCGGAAAACAGGATCACAGCGCAGCTCACGCAGGTACTTTCCACAAAACCGGCCACTGTGTTACTGATCGACGATCATCCGATGATCCGTAATGGGCTGAAGCAGCTTATCGGGCTGGATCCCCGGCTGGTGGTGGTGGGGGAAGCCAGTAATGGGGCGCAGGGCGTCGCGCTGGCCGAACTGCTTGAAGTTGATCTGATTTTGCTCGATCTCAATATGCCCGGCATGAACGGGCTGGAGACGCTGGAACAGCTGCGCGCCATCGACGCCTGTGGCCACATCGTGGTGTTCAGCGTATCAGACTACGAAGACGATGTGATTAATGCACTGAAGCGGGGTGCCGATGGCTACCTGTTGAAAGATATGGAGCCGGAAGCCCTGCTGGAGTGTCTGTACCGGGCAGCCGCAGGGGAACTGGTGCTCAGCGACACGCTTCCCCCGGTTCTGGCGGCCAGCCTGCGCCAGCAGCGCCCGCAGATTCAGGCCGATAAACCCGATTTCACCACTCGTGAACGCGATGTGCTGAGACTGATCGCTCAGGGCATGAGCAATAAACTGATCGCCCGTCGCCTGGGGATCAGCGAAAGTACGGTGAAAGTGCATGTTAAACACCTGCTAAAAAAGCTTCAGGTGAAGTCACGGGTGGAAGCGGCGGTCTGGGCATTGCAATGTGGTGAGGTCTGAGGCCAGCCGCAGGCAAAAAAAAACGGCGACCGAAGTCACCGTTTCTCGCATTACTTTTCATCAGGCGGTTGCATGTTCCTTACGCAACCTGCTTCGCGTTAATTATTCGCGAAACAGCGCTTCAATATTCAGTCCCTGAGCCTGCAGGATTTCACGCAGACGGCGCAAACCTTCAACCTGAATCTGGCGAACACGCTCGCGGGTCAAACCGATTTCACGACCCACGTCTTCCAGCGTTGCCGCTTCATAGCCTAAGAGGCCGAAACGACGTGCCAGCACTTCGCGCTGTTTGGCGTTCAGTTCGAACAACCACTTAACGATGCTCTGCTTCATGTCATCGTCCTGCGTGGTATCTTCCGGGCCGTTGTCTTTTTCATCGGCCAGGATGTCCAGCAGCGCTTTTTCTGAATCTCCGCCCAGTGGCGTATCAACAGAGGTAATGCGTTCGTTGAGGCGCAGCATCCGGCTGACATCATCAACAGGTTTATCCAGCTGCTCGGCGATCTCTTCCGCACTCGGCTCATGGTCGAGCTTATGGGAAAGTTCACGCGCGGTGCGCAGATAAACATTCAGCTCTTTCACGATGTGAATCGGCAGGCGGATGGTACGGGTTTGATTCATAATCGCCCGTTCAATCGTCTGACGAATCCACCAGGTCGCATACGTTGAGAAGCGGAACCCTCTTTCCGGGTCAAACTTTTCTACGGCACGGATCAGACCGAGGTTACCTTCTTCAATCAGGTCCAGCAGTGCCAGACCACGATTGCTGTAACGACGGGCGATCTTTACAACCAGACGCAGGTTACTTTCGATCATGCGACGACGTGATGGAACATCGCCACGAAGTGCACGACGAGCGAAGAACACCTCTTCCTCTGCCGTAAGCAATGGAGAGTAACCAATTTCTCCTAAGTAAAGCTGCGTCGCATCCAGTACGCGCTGGGTTGCGCCCTGTGATAACAGCTCTTCTTCTGCTAAGTCGTTATCACCAGGTTCATTTCCGACGAGAGCCTTCTCATCAAAAACCTCAGCTCCGTTTTCGTCGAATTCCGCATCTTCATTTAAATCATTAACTTTCAGCGTATTCTGGCTCATAAGCGGCTCCTACCCGTGATTCCAGGGCAGAACACCAGGGTTCTGCCGGATTAACGTTGCGGTAAATAACGCAACGGGTTTACGGATTTCCCCTTGTAACGAATTTCAAAGTGCAATCTAACCGAACTCGTGCCGGTACTACCCATTGTTGCAATCTTCTGACCCGCTTTCACTTCTTGTTGTTCACGGACCAGCATGGAGTCGTTATGGGCATAAGCACTCAGGTAGTCATCATTATGTTTGATGATAATCAAATTACCGTATCCGCGTAGAGCGTTACCGGCGTAGACCACACGACCAGAGGCGGTGGAGACGACGGACTGACCACGAGATCCCGCGATGTCGATCCCTTTATTGCCACCTTCGGAGGCAGAGAAGTTATCGATAATCTTGCCGTCTGTCGGCCAACGCCAGCTTCCCACAGGGGTTGTGCTGTCTGTCGTGCTACTGACGGTCGGGGCGGTAACCGGAACTGTTGTCGTAGCAGCAGTTTTACCGGACGAAGGCAGCATTTTGCCTTCACTTGTCGAACCTGAATCCTCAGAATACGTAATTACCGGTTGGTGTGCAACCGTTGCCGCTGTCATTTGTGAACCGCCAGACGCTGTCGCCATCCCCCCTGCACTGGCGTCTGCGGCGGTTACCGCATTACCGCCGGTGATCGGCGTGCCGGAGCCGTTGGCAACCTGTAACTGCTGGCCAACGTTGAGCGCATAAGGCGCCGAGACGTTATTGCGCTGGGCTAAATCGCGGAAATCATTGCCGGTGATCCAGGCAATGTAGAACAGCGTATCACCGCGTTTAACGGTATAGGTGTCGCCGCCGTAGCTACCTTTAGGAATATTCCCATAACTACGGTTGTAGACGATACGCCCATTTTCTGTGACCACGTTCTGATTCTGGCTGACGGGAGCCGAAGAGGTCATCCCGCCGCCGGAGGCAGGAGGACGTGCAGGACGGATGAAACCGCCGTTGCTGCCGCCTGTACCTGCGCTGCTGCTCATACCAGAATTGCCGCTCATCATGCCGGAGTCATTTCCGCCAACTGAGCTGATGGGGGCTTGCGAATTATCGCCGCTGGAACAGCCTGCCAGCCAGAATCCTACCAATGAAACAGCCGCAAGACGGCGTAACTTAAATACTGGGCTTCCCGTGCTCATTAAATCCCCCATTACGGCAATGCTTTGACGAAAAAAATATAAACTTCAGAAAGCACATGAGTGACGGTAGAAACGCCCGCATGCACAAATTTAACCAGATACTAGCAATATCAATGGCTGCGTGCCACGAAACAGTTGTGTAGAAATATCCTGGTTAATGGTGAGCTCAGGCCAGATCGCCTTTTACCAGCGGGACAAAACGCACGGCTTCAACGTTATCAATAACGAATTCATCACCTTTGCGACGTATCCGCTGCAGCACCTGCTGCTCTTCACCGACCGGCAGCACCATGATGCCGCCGTCGCTGAGCTGCGACATTAACGCTTCAGGGATTTCCGGCGGGGCTGCCGTGACGATGATGGCATCAAACGGCCCGCGAGAGGGCCAGCCCAGCCAGCCATCACCATGACGGGTAGAGACATTATGCAGATCGAGCTGCTTCAGACGACGCTTGGCCTGCCACTGCAACCCCTTAATACGCTCGACTGAGTAAACGTGCTCCACCAGATGCGCCAGAATAGCCGTCTGATAACCGGATCCGGTGCCGATCTCCAGCACCCGCGACGCGGGGGTCAGCGCCAGCAGCGAGGTCATTTTGGCAACCATATAGGGCTGAGAAATCGCCTGACCGGAACCAATAGGCAGCGCCGTATTTTCCCAGGCTTTATGCTCAAAAGCCTCGTCAACAAAGCGCTCGCGCGGTACATCCTCAATGGCTTTCAACAGCCGTTCGTCGTCGATGCCCTGCTGGCGCAACTGTGCCAGCAGCGTCTCTATCCGCCCACTCACCATTCGCGACTGACCTCAACGCTGGCTAACCAGGATGAGACGACCTCCTGCGCGGCATGTGCAGTCAGGTCAACATGCAGTGCGGTAACAGAGACGTACCCTTCATCAACGGCGGCAAAATCGGTGTCCGGGCCGGCATCCAGTTTTTCACCCGGCGGGCCAATCCAGTACAGGGTATTTCCACGCGGATCCTGCTGCGGGATCGCCTGATCGCTTGGATGGCGGCTACCGCAGCGGGTAACACGAATACCTTTGATCTGGTCAAGCGGCAGGTCAGGGACATTGATATTCAGAATACGCCCGGTGCGAAGCGGTTCGCGCTGCAGAGCTTTGAGGATCGAACAGGTCACCGCCGCCGCTGTTTCATAGTGGATATGCCCGTCAAGGGAGACGGCCAGCGCTGGCAGACCAAGATGACGCCCTTCCATCGCCGCCGCCACGGTGCCGGAGTAAATCACATCATCGCCAAGATTAGGGCCAGCGTTAATACCAGAAACCACAATATCCGGCTTCGGACGCATCAGGGTGTTCACCCCCAGGTAAACACAGTCAGTCGGAGTTCCCATCTGCACCGCAATATCCCCGTTGGGATAGTTAAAGGTACGCAGGGGCGTTTCCAGCGTCAGCGAGTTCGACGCCCCGCTCCGGTTGCGATCCGGTGCGACTACCTGCACTTCAGCAAACTCACGCAGCGCTTTCGCCAGCGTCTGAATACCTGGCGCATGAATACCGTCATCGTTACTGAGTAAAATGCGCATTTAACACCTAACTGTTGAATGTAAATCACTCTACCGGCAGCACGTACAAAGCATTCCCTGCAAAGGGCCTGTTAACTGAAGGTCAACGGCTGACGTGTTGCTGGCTGGTGTGGTGCAGGCATTTTAGCTGGATGTTAACCACAGTGGTAGGTGTAAGTTTCTGCTTTTAAATCATCAATGCCCATCAGGGCTGCCGCAAAAATCGTCAGCACGCCTTAGGGAAAACGCTCCCAGTACAGGGGCATTTACTCACGGCCAGTCGCGCAGCGCTCACAAATATCCTGCAACGCAGTGGCAAGCTGTTCCAGCGCGGTGGTAAGCGCCTGAATCACCGGCTCAGGGACCGTGCCACTCTCGCAGTTCGTTTCCAGTTGATGACAGGCATCAAGCACTGCCTGGGCCTGAATGATTTCCGCTGCGCCTTTAATACGATGAGCCAGCGCAGAAAGCTGGCCGACATCGTCTGCGGCGGTGGACTGCAGTGCGTCAATATCAGCCCCGATACCCTTCAGATAGGTTTGCAGCAGTTTTGCCAGCCGCTCGCCTTTATGGCCGGTCAGGACAATAAGTTCGTCCAGGCTGAGACCGTTCGCTGCCGACGATGGCGCGTTCGGAGAATCCACGACCTGGTCCAGCACGTCGGCAAGCATCGTCAGCGTAACAGGTTTGAACAGACAGTCGTCCATGCCCGACTGCTGGCAGTTTACCCGTTCAGATTGCAGCGCGTTCGCGGTAAAACCGACAATTCTCAGGCGCGCCAGATTGCGCTCGCTCTCGATTTGACGAACTTCGCGCGCCAGCCTGTGCCCATCCATAATCGGCATATTACAGTCAGTAATCATCAGGTCGCAGTCTTCACTCAGCCACAACTCTAGTGCTTCCTGGCCGTTAGCCGCACTGATCACCCGGTGGCCAAGAGCCGACAGCTGTAGCTGTAACACTTCGCGATTTAACGCATAGTCATCAACAATCAGCACCGTCATCTGGCGGGCAGCAGGCTTCTTCACCGCCCTGTCAGGCGCGGTTACCACAGGCACGTCCGGGCAACGCCGGAGTGTCAGCTTCACCTGCGCGGAGGTACCCCGGTGCAGGACACTGGTCAACTGCAGCGTGCCTCCCATCATTTCGCACAGCGTTTTGCAAATCAGCAGCCCCAGGCCGGAACTCTGATGGGATGAGAGCGTATTATTAGAGGCGCGGGAAAAACGGGAAAAAAGCTTCTTGCTATCCTCCGGCGAAATGCCTATGCCAGAGTCCTGAATGCGTATCTCGACGCTGAGGGTGGCATCATCAATCACCGTAACGCCAGCTTCGACAGTAATATCACCCTGCCCGGTGTACTTGAGGGCATTGCTGAGCAAATTCGACAGGATTTGTTTAAAGCGTAACGGGTCAATGATGACCGGGTAATCCAGAGAGGTGATTTCATTCAGATGAAAATTCAGCCCGTTACGCCGGGTCAACGCTTCAAACAGACGGCAGACGGAGTGCAGCAGCTGCCCCAGATTGTCGTTCTGTTCGTTCAGTGACAGATGCCCGCTTTCCACCCGCTCAATATCAAGGATATCGCCGATCAATTCCAGCAATCCATTCGCTTCCGCCGCCGCAACAGAGATTGAGCGCTGATCTACCCGCCCTTTTGTTGCCTGGTTAGCGGCCAGCTCCAGCATGCCGATAATCACGTTCATCGGCGTACGGATTTCATGGCTCATCGTGGTGAGAAACGTTGATTTCGCCGCGCTGGCCTGCTCTGCCTGGAACTTACCTGTTTGCAAATGTTCCAGTCTCTGCTGATGCTCGCTGATGTCATACCAGCCGCCAATAACGCCTATAATGTCGGCCTGCTCATTACGGTATGGCAGCATCCAGTGGTGAATGATGCGGTAATCATTTTCATTCATGCGCAGTACTCGTTCACTGGTAATACTGACTCCCTGCTCAATAACCTTGAGATAGCTATCATGCAGGTCATCTATGTGTTCATTATTATCTCCCAGTCCCTCATAGATTGTTTTCCCTATGCAGTCCTCAGGAAGTAAATTTAACTGCTGTAAATAGCTGCTGTTGCACATCAGCAGCATTCTGTTGCGGTCGCGGACATAGATAGGCACTGGGGTACCATCAATCAGGTCTTTCATAAATACCATTTGCTGCCTGAGTTCCAGCTCGGCTTTATCACGCCGCTTAATTAAGCTACGCAACCACAGCAGCCAGCACAGCATGAGCACCAGAGAAACCAGCAACAGAGAAAACCACTTGGCAATAACCTGCCAGTTATTGCGCCAGAAGTGACTTTCGACCAGAATCTGACCGCGCCAGTGGTTACTGATTTCACCCATGCGTGAAGGAGGAATTTTAAAGAGTGCGGTGCTAACGATGTTAAGCAGGGTGCTCTCTTTACTGTTTACCGCTGCGCTCAGCATGATATTCTGATCGCCAAATATGCCGTTAATCTCGACCTGATCTTTATAATAGTTGTCGATAAAAAAGGATGCTTTTGCCAGTGGCATAATAATGACGTCTGTTTTCCCCTCACTGAGATCGGCAAATGACTCCGTGACATTCTGGGTTACACTGATGGGCAGGCCGGGATAATGAGCTTTAAGATAACCCAGAATATTATCTTCCCCGCCGCTGATCACAGCCACATTGAGCGCAGAGTTTTTTAAATCTTCAGGGTAATATTTTTTCCCTTTGACGTTCACTATGACATAATTATCCCGCTGAAAAGTAGGCGAGTATCCAATCCCGGCACGGGGATTTTTTTCATCCGTATTCAATATAGTAACGTCAACCTTACCATTTTTTAATAGCTCTGCGGCTTCCTGTTCGCTGGCTACCCGATACCATTCAATAGTAAAATTGGCAATTTTAGCCATCTCACGCATGACATCCGCAGAAATGCCATTCGCTTCATTACTTTTATTAAAGAAAGAGTAAGGTTCATTATTTTCCTCCAGGGCAATACGTAACCTCCGGTGGCCTTCGCGCCACTTTTTGTCACTGTCATTGAAATATTTCTCGTTCTCCTGGCTGATGCTTAAAGATTTTACCCCCCAGAAAAGCAGAATACGCTGCTTCTCTTCCGCACTGAGCGTTAACAGCACGTTATTCAACAGAGTCTGAAGCTGAGAGTCGTGGTTATTGAGCATAAAAGCAAATCCCCCTTTCGGGAACTGTGCTCGCTGCTCAATGATAACGCTGTTAAAAAAACGTCTTCTGGCAAGATAGTCGATGCTGATTTCGTCACCAAGATAGAGTGCATTTTGCCCGAAGATCACCGAACCCATCGCACTTAAATTAGAGGCATAAAGTTTAAGCTTAATGCCTGGATAGGCTTGTCTTACCAATTCTTCCGGCAGATAATTATCCGTCATTGCAACGGAAACACCCTCCAGACTATTATTCACCTTGACTGGAAAATCGGCTCGCCTGACAAAAACACTATTATTATTCATATAGCTATGCGTGAGGATAAGCTCTTTATCTTTGTTGTTATTGCTGTATGCGGTACCGATAAAATCAATCTCGTTGCGTTTTAATGCCTCTATTGCCTGCTGTCGTGACGGATACGATTTTACTGTCACTGGAATATGAAGCGTATCCGCAATCATTGAAACAATAGTTGAGGTAATACCATAATATTCATTGTCATGCAGGATAATATCGAATGGAGGATAGTCGACGGCCGAAACCCCCAGCGTAAGATGTTTTTTTTGCTCCAGCCAGCCAAGCTGTTCCGGATTGAGCCTGATATGAACCGGATTGACCATATATCTTTCACTGAGGTAATACTCTTTATCTTCTGCGTTTGCGAAAAGACTCAGCAGCGATAAGGTGAGCACCAGCAAAAGGCGCATCATGTTATTTAAAATCATTTCGATGGGCAAACTCTGCAAGCTCCAGCACGCTGGAGACATTGAGCTTTTCAAAAAGGCGAGTTTTATAAGTGCTCACCGTTTTTTCACTCAGTGACAGCATGCCTGCAATCTTCTTATTGTTCATACCATCAATCAAATACTGCATCACCACTATTTCGCGATTAGATAAACTGGCCAGCTTCTTTTCATCCGAAGACACGATCTCATTTCCACTATTTAAAACATTTGGGAAATAAAGTGCGCCTGACATCACCGCCTTGATCACGGCCGTCAGATTACTCAGGCTCTCTTTTTTTGAAACATAACCGACCGCCCCGGCGCGCATACAGCGCATGATATACTGCGGATTATTCTGTGAAGTGAGTACTACAATTTTGCTTTTCACTCTTCTTTCAATCAGGCGTTGAATAACTTCGATACCATCAAGACCGGGGATTGCCAGATCCAGGATTAAAAGATCAGGATGAAGCCTTTCGCAAAGATTGACGGTATCCGCGCCATTGTCACTCTCTGCAACAACGTTGAACCCCGCATTTTCGACCAATATCCTGACGGTCGCCAGGACAAAGGGATGATCATCAACGATGATAGCTTTCGGCATAATTTGCGCGTGCGATTCCATATGTCACTCCATTAATCCCTGCGAGGTATTTAAGATAATATCTTAGCAGAGATATTGCGCCCTAAAACAACGCTCGTTAACAAAAACGTTACATTCGGGCGTCCCTGCCCGCCGTCCACCACCCTGGTTTAAAAGCTGTAACGGTAGCCCAGCGTCGCCGACCACGGCTGCACGCTCCGGCTGCCCCTGGCGTACTCCGCTCCGGCCGTCAGCACGTGCCCGCCGTCAAGGCTGAAGCTCGCCCCCGCGCCCGCCTCCACCCGGTCCCCCGGCAGGTCGCTGGCAAAATGATGCTGATTCACCTTCACATCCGCCCCTTTACCCAGCGCGCCCACCCACGCCACGCTGACCCAGGGCTCCACCGTCAGGCCCCGCTTTATCGCCACCTGCCTCCCGGCGCTTACCCCTACCCGACCCTGCACCGGGC
>NZ_JBDFQT010000014.1:0-68010 GCF_039675725.1 Erwinia sp. Eh17-17
CCACCTGACCCCATGCCGAACTCAGAAGTGAAACGCCGTAGCGCCGATGGTAGTGTGGGGTCTCCCCATGCGAGAGTAGGGAACTGCCAGGCATCAAATAAACAGACAAGCCTCATGCGAAAGCATGAGGCTTTTTTGTTATTTATTTTTCAATATTTTCACCAGCCCGAACATGATAATCAGGTATCCGAGGCTCTGTGTTGGCTCCTCTGCGGTATTTTTCAGGGCTTCGCTGTAGTGAATATGCTCAATTCCCTTCCAGACAAAGCGATTTCCAAACAATCTTGACCACACAAGTACCAGTATCAGGCCACAAATCAGATAATTATAATCACTAAAACGGTGCATTTCCTTCAGGTCTGCAAAGGCCTTCCCAATCCCGTTCCTCGTACCCTGCCACAGGTAATACAAAGAAACGGCTATCGCCAGCCACGACCAGTGAACGGCCCCGCTAAATAATTCACGGATATTTTCCCGGTTCTCGCGAATCAGCATGGCAGCAAAAAGGCCAGTAATCAGCAGTATTCCCCCTGACAGGTCTTTATTATTTCGCTTGATTTTGTACAGCAGAATAATATTAATGATTAGAAAAACAGAGTGGGATATAGCCGTTACAGAATGCTTATTCACTTCATTTTTTAATATATAATTATCAAACATTACAAGTACATATGGCACACACATCATAATTGCCAGCGCGAGGTATTCCTTTATTTTCTGCATATCCCTGAACACATTCTCTAATTAGAATTATGTAATCTAACAAATACAGGGTGAGTGGCCTTTATCTATTCTAGCTATCTTTGACCGATCCTGCGGTGACCACACCTTTTGCAGTTAATAGCCGATGTGAGATGAAAGATTTTCAACTATCCGATGAGTACTCGACATCAGCGCGGTAGCACGTTATCTTTAGCTGTCTGGATGTCTAAACGTATGAACGTATGTAGTGAGGAAGCAGGTTATGCCGATTAGGGTACCCGATGAATTACCCGCCGTGAATTTTCTGCGCAACGAGAACGTCTTTGTTATGACGTCCACGCGTGCCAGCACGCAGATGATCCGTCCGTTAAAAGTGCTGGTACTCAATCTGATGCCGAAAAAGATCGAAACAGAGAACCAGTTTCTGCGTCTGCTTTCTAACTCACCGCTACAGATCGATGTTCAGCTACTGCGCATCGACAGTCGTGAATCGCGTAATACGCCATCTGAACACCTGAATAACTTTTACTGTAATTTTGAAGACATTCAGAATGACAACTACGACGGACTGATTGTCACCGGTGCCCCGTTGGGGCTGGTCGACTTCTGTGATGTGGCTTACTGGCCGCAGATCCAGCAGGTGCTGCACTGGGCGAAAGAGCATGTCACCTCAACGCTGTTTGTCTGTTGGGCGGTTCAGGCCGCGTTAAACATTCTGTATGGCATCCCGAAGCAGACACGAGAAAACAAACTGTCAGGCGTCTTTGAGCACCAGATACTGCATCCGCATGCGCTGCTGACGCGTGGCTTTGACGACAGCTTCCTGGCGCCGCATTCCCGCTATGCTGATTTCCCGACCCAGTTACTGCGTGATTACACCGATCTGGAGATCTTTGCCGAATCGGAGCAGACGGGGGCCTACCTGTTTGCCAGCAAGGATAAGCGCCTGGCATTTGTCACCGGCCACCCGGAGTACGATGCGCTGACACTTTCCGGTGAATATCACCGTGACTATGACGCGGGTCTGCAGCCAGAAGTGCCGTTCAACTATTTCCCGCATGACAACCCTGAATTGCCACCGCGCGCCAGCTGGCGCAGTCACGGTAACCTGCTGTTCTCTAACTGGCTAAACTATTACGTCTACCAGATCACCCCATTCGATCTGCGTCATATGAACCCGACACTCGAATAATCCGTTCATCACGATCGTCAAAGGGTGGATCATTGATCCACCCTTTTGCATTTCTATGCCTGCCCCCTGCATCGCTTAATCCTGCCACCCGATCCTCCTCCTCACATATGATGAAAACAGCTTCCTTTAAAAACAGAGTTTTATTCATATATAAATCAACATGTTGTTTTGTTAATTAAAATAAAATGGAAATAGTTTTTGATTTTAAAATTTAACTGATTATATTTTGATCCTGTAGGTTAAAGATTATCCAGTAGCAGAATGCCGGATCCCAGTGGATAAACCGGCGTCCCGACGACAGGAGAAAACAGATGACACAACAGGTAATCAGCAGCGAACTGGCTTTCCAGCGCGCTTTTGGTCAGGCAGAGCAGCAGATTCTCACCGAAAACGCCGTCGATTTCCTGGGCGAACTGGTGGCACGCTTTACGCCACGGCGCAATGCGCTACTGTCTGAACGTATCCAGATGCAGCGTTCAGTCGATAGCGGTGAACTCCCTGGATTTATTTCGGAAATGGATTCCATTAAAAACAAAGAGTGGAAGATTCGCGGGATTCCGGCCGATCTGCAAAACCGCCGGGTGGAGATCACCGGTCCGGTTGAACGCAAGATGGTGATCAACGCGCTTAACGCGAATGTGAACGTCTTTATGGCCGACTTTGAAGATTCGCTGGCACCGAGCTGGGATAAAGTGATCGCCGGGCAGATCAACCTGCGAGATGCGGTGAACGGCACCATCAGCTACCGCAACGAAGCCGGCAAGATCTATCAGCTCAACCCCGATCCTGCCGTTTTGATCTGTCGCGTACGCGGCCTGCATCTGCCGGAAAAGCACGTTACCTGGCGTGATGAACCGATCCCCGGCAGCCTGTTTGATTTCGCGCTCTACTTCTTTCACAACGTCGATGCTCTGCTGGCGAAAGGCAGCGGCCCCTATTTTTACCTGCCGAAAACTCAGTCGTATCAGGAAGCGGCCTGGTGGAGCGATGTTTTCAGCTACGCGGAAGATCGTTTCGATCTGCCACGCGGCACGATCAAAGCCACGCTGTTGATCGAAACGCTGCCCGCGGTCTTCCAGATGGACGAGATCCTCTGGCACCTGCGCGATCATATCGTCGGGCTGAACTGCGGACGCTGGGACTACATCTTCAGCTATATCAAAACGCTGAAAAACCACCCGGACCGCGTTCTGCCGGACCGTCAGTCGGTGACGATGGATCAGGGTTTCCTTGATGCTTACTCAAAGCTACTGATCAAGACCTGCCACCGGCGCGGGGCGTTCGCCATGGGCGGCATGGCGGCCTTTATCCCCAGTAAGGATGCTGAACGTAACCAGTGGGTGATGAACAAGGTGCAGGCCGACAAGCAGCGCGAGGCCGCCAATGGTCACGACGGTACCTGGATTGCACATCCTGGTCTGGCCGATACCGTGCTGGCGATTTTTGATCAGGCGCTGGGCGACCGTCCTAACCAGCTGCATGTCATGCGTGAGCAGGATATACCCACCACGGCTGAACAGCTGCTGGCCCCCTGTGCCGGAGAGCGTACAGAAGCCGGTATGCGCGGCAATATCCGGGTGGCGGTGCAGTATATCGAAGCCTGGATCAGCGGTAACGGCTGTGTACCGATCTACGGCCTGATGGAAGATGCTGCTACCGCCGAAATCTCGCGTACCTCCATCTGGCAGTGGATCCATCACCGTAAAACGCTGCAAAGCGGCGAGACCGTGACCGAAGCACTGTTCCGCCAGATGCTGGCTGAGGAGATGCAGGTCATCCGCAAGGAGCTTGGCGACATGCGCTTTAACAGCGGGCGCTTTGCTGAAGCGGCCGCTCTGATGGAACGTATTACCACCGAATCCGACCTGGTGGAGTTTCTGACTCTCCCCGGCTACCGCTTACTTCCCTGAACCCTGACAAGGAGCACCACTATGACTTCTCGTACCCAACAGATTCAGCAGACTGAACAATCCTGGCGCGATGCACGCTGGGACGGCATTACCCGCCCTTACAGCGCGGCGGAAGTAATTAAACTGCGCGGTTCGGTCAATCCGGTCTGTACCCTGGCCGAAAACGGCGCACGCAGGCTGTGGGAACTGCTCAACGGCGGAGCGAAGAAAGGTTACGTTAACAGCCTGGGTGCGCTGACCGGCGGGCAGGCGTTACAGCAGGCGAAAGCAGGAATTGAAGCGATCTACCTGTCCGGCTGGCAGGTGGCAGCCGATGCCAACCTCGCGGCCAGCATGTACCCGGACCAGTCGCTGTACCCGGCTAACTCCGTGCCTTCGGTGGTGGAGCGCATTAATAACACCTTCCAGCGCGCCGATCAGATCCAGTGGTCAGGTGAAATTGAACCGGGTGACCCGCGTCACGTTGACTATTTCCTGCCGATCGTTGCCGATGCGGAAGCCGGGTTTGGTGGCGTGCTCAACGCATTTGAGCTGATGAAGTCGATGATCCAGGCCGGAGCCGCCGGAGTACATTTTGAAGACCAGCTGGCCTCAGTGAAGAAGTGCGGCCATATGGGCGGTAAAGTGCTGGTCCCGACCCAGGAAGCGATACAGAAACTGGTCGCGGCGCGGCTGGCGGCGGATGTGATGGGGGTTGCGACGGTGCTGATAGCGCGCACCGATGCCGATGCGGCAGACCTGATTACCTCTGACTGCGATGAATACGACCGCGAATTTATCAGCGGTGAACGCACACCGGAAGGTTTCTATCGCACGCACGCCGGGGTAGAACAGGCGATCAGCCGCGGGCTGGCCTATGCGCCCTATGCCGACGTGAT
Organism: Erwinia sp. Eh17-17; assembly: GCF_039675725.1. NCBI lineage: Bacteria > Pseudomonadati > Pseudomonadota > Gammaproteobacteria > Enterobacterales > Erwiniaceae > Erwinia > Erwinia sp. Eh17-17. The sequence goes on from NZ_JBDFQT010000014.1 coordinate 4,683, forward strand.
CTGGTGTGAAACCTCAAAGCCGGATCTGGAGCAGGCGCGACGCTTTGCCGACGCCATCCACGCGCGCTTCCCCGGCAAGCTGCTGGCGTACAACTGTTCGCCGTCGTTCAACTGGAAGAAGAATCTTGATGACAGCACCATCGCCCGCTTCCAGCAGGAACTGTCAGAGATGGGTTACAAATATCAGTTCATCACACTGGCGGGCATTCACAGCATGTGGTTCAACATGTTCGACCTGGCACAGGCCTATGCGCAGGGCGAGGGGATGCGTCATTACGTGGAGAAAGTGCAGGAGCCGGAGTTTTCCGCCATCAAACAGGGCTATACCTTCTCATCACACCAGCAGGAGGTCGGCACCGGCTACTTCGACCGCGTCACCACCATTATTCAGGGCGGTGCGTCATCGGTGACGGCATTAACCGGATCGACGGAAGAAGATCAGTTTTGACCCTCCGGGTCGGGCCTGCCCGACCCGTATTAACGGAAATACCCCGGAGGCAAACCATGTCCACGCTGGAAACTCTGATTGCCCGCACCATCCTGCAGGGATTTGACGCGCAGTATGGCCGCTTTCTTGAAGTTACCGCCGGGGCGCAGCAGCGCTTCGAACAGGCCGACTGGCTGGCGGTACAGCAGGCGATGAAAGCCCGTATTCACCTTTACGATCACCACGTCGGTCTGGTGGTGGAACAGCTGCGCTCCATCACCGCCTCACAGGCCGCTGACCGCGATTTCTTCCAGCGCGTAAAAGCGATCTACACCGATCTGCTGCCTGACTATCCGCGTTTCGAAATTGCCGAAAGCTTCTTTAACTCCGTCTACTGTCGGCTGTTCCGGCATCAGGCCCTGACGCCGGAACGCCTGTTCATTTTCAGCTCCCAGCCGGAACGGCGTTTTCGCAGCATCCCACGCCCGCTGGCGAAGGAGCTCAGCGCCTCAGCTGGCTGGCCGTCGCTGCTGAGCCGTCTGCTACACGACCTGCCGCTGCGCCTGCCGTGGCAGGATCTGCAGCGTGATATCGGTTTTATCATGGCGCACCTGCGCGAGCAGTTCAGTGAGGACACGCTGCAACAGGCGACATTACAGGCCGCTAACGAATTGTTTTACCGTAACAAAGCCGCCTGGCTGGTCGCCAAACTGTATACGCCATCCGGCGTCTGCGCTTTTCTGCTGCCGATCCACCGCAGCGAAGAGGGCGAGCTGTTTATCGATACCTGCCTGACCAGCAATCGCGAAGCGAGCATCGTGTTTGGCTTCGCCCGCTCCTACTTTATGGTCTACGCTCCGCTACCGGCGGCGCTGGTCGAGTGGCTGCGTGAGATCCTGCCAGGCAAAACTACCGCTGAGCTGTATATGGCGATTGGCTGCCAGAAACACGGTAAGACCGAAAGCTACCGCGAATACCTCAACTATATGACCGCCACCCGCGAGCAGTTTGTTATCGCGCCTGGCGTACCCGGTCTGGTGATGCTGGTGTTTACCCTGCCGGGTTTTGATCGGGTGTTTAAAGTCATCAAAGACCGCTTCGCCCCGCAGAAAGAGGTGACGCCCGAACGCGTGCGCCAGTGCTACCAGCTGGTGAAAGAGCATGACCGCGTCGGGAGAATGGCCGACACCCAGGAATTTGAAAACTTCGCGATAGAAAAGGATCGACTCAGCCCGGAGCTGCTGACTCTGTTGCAGCGTGAGGTGCCGGAAAAGTTGCACGACCAGGACGGACAGCTGGTGATCAGCCACCTGTATATGGAGCGCCGTATGGTCCCGCTCAATATGTGGCTGGAACAGGCCAGCCCACAGCAGCGGCGGGAAGCGATAGAAGAGTACGGTAACGCGGTGAAGCAGCTGGCAGCGGCCAACATTTTTCCCGGCGATATGCTGTATAAAAACTTCGGCGTTACCCGCCACGGGCGGGTGGTGTTCTATGACTACGATGAGATCAGCTACATGACCGAGGTGAACTTCCGCGACATTCCGCCGCCGCGCTACCCGGAAGATGAGCTGAGCCATGAGCCCTGGTACAGCGTGTCGCCGGACGATGTGTTCCCGGAGGAGTTCCGTCACTACCTGTGTGCCGACCCGGCGATCGCCACGCTGTTTGATGAGATGCACGCTGAACTGTTCCGCGCCGCATTCTGGCGCGAGCTACAGCAGCGCATTCGCCACGGGCACATTGAAGATGTCTTTGCCTATCGTCGACGCCAGCGCTTTTGCCAGCGCTATCCCGTTCAACTCTGCGCCGGGCAGATTGGTCGCCCGAATCACTTACCGGTGTAAGCCCATCGGAACTAATGAGCCTCGTCCCTGAGGCTCAGCCTGCGAACCGGTTCCCGACTGATTTGCCACTCCCTTGCTGCCCTGATGATTTGGGTATAAATGGCGTCAGCGCCCGCCGCCGTATTCACGCGTAATCTCTTTGGCGGCCTTGATCGCCATCGCGCCGACTTCGGTCACGCGGTCATCGGTGATGCGCGAGATGGGGCCGGAAATGGAGATAGCCGCAAACGGCTCGTGGTGTTCATCATAGATGCAGGCGGCAACGCAGCGCAGTCCCAGCGCGTGTTCTTCATCGTCAAACGAATATCCGGTCTTCCGCACCAGCGCGAGGTTATCTTTCAGACTCTGCGGCGACATCAGTGTTTTCGGCGTGTAGTAGTGCAGCCCTTTGCGGTGCAGCAGTTCGGTTACCTGCTTATCACTCAGATTGGCCAGAAACGCCTTGCCCGCCCCGGAAGCGTGCATCGGCAGCTTGCCGCCGATCGGTGCCGACATGCGCATCAGCTGAGTACACTGCACCTGATCAATAATCACCGCCTGATGATCGCTCAGGTCCAGCACTGCCAGGTTCACCGTCTCACCCGACTCTTCCATCAGCGAGCGTAAAATCGGGTGCACCAGCGCCAGCAGGTTACGGCTTTGCAGGAAGCTGCTGCCGACGACAAACGCGTGTGCGCCAATCGTCCACAGGCCTAAATCCCCGACCTGACGCACAAACCCCTGCTGTTGCATCGTGGTCAGCAGGCGATGAGTGGTGGAGTTCGGCAGGCCTGCCTGCTGTGCCAGCTCGGTCAGCGCCACGTTACCGTGGGACTCGGCAATGAACTCCAGCAGCTTCAGACCACGGGTCAGCGACTGTACCTGACCCGCCGGTGCCGCAGTCGATGCAGCAGCGGCACGGGGTTTCTTGCCGCGTTTAGCCGGGACGGGGGTAGCCATAACGGAATCCTTAATTTTTCACCATGTGGAAATCATTTTCGTTTTATTGCGTCATATTGCAACGACAGCCTGACTGGTCGGATGAGGTGCCCGCCAGCTGAACATGTCTCATCGGGCATCGCTGTCACCCGCGCAAAAGTTGTGCCAGTATGAGGTGCTGGCAGTGGTGCCTGAGTGAGATGGTGAAGGGGAAGAGTGGTGAGTAACCGGATTGAAGCGCTGCATCAGCAGTTGAAAAAACGCATTATGCTGCTGGATGGCGGCATGGGAACCATGATCCAGAGCTACAAACTGGAAGAAGAGGATTTTCGCGGTACGCGTTTTGCCGACTGGCCGAGCGATCTGAAGGGCAATAACGATCTGCTGGTGCTGACCCGGCCCGACATCATTAACGAGATCCATAACGGCTACCTCGCAGCGGGCGCTGACATTCTCGAAACCAATACCTTTAACTCCACCACTATTGCCATGGCCGACTATCAGATGGAATCGCTGTCGGCAGAGATCAACTACGTCGCGGCTAAGCTGGCGCGCGCCTGTGCCGACGAATGGACGGCGCGCACGCCGGAACGCCCGCGCTATGTCGCCGGTGTGTTAGGGCCCACTAACCGTACCTGCTCGATTTCCCCTGATGTGAACGATCCCGCCTTCCGTAACGTCACCTTCAGTCAGCTGGTGGAAGCCTACCGCGAATCAACGCGTGCGCTGGTGGAAGGGGGGGCCGATATCATCATGATCGAAACGGTGTTCGATACGCTGAACGCCAAAGCCGCCGTCTTTGCCGTTAAAGAAGAGTTTGAAGCGCTGGGAATTGAGCTGCCGCTGATGATCTCCGGCACCATTACCGATGCCTCTGGCCGCACGCTGTCCGGCCAGACGACGGAAGCCTTCTATAACTCGCTGCGTCATGCCGAACCGCTCTCTTTTGGTCTGAACTGCGCGCTCGGCCCGGACGAACTGCGTCAGTACGTGGCGGAGCTGGCACGCATTGCCGAAGGCTATGTGACTGCGCACCCGAACGCCGGGCTGCCCAACGCCTTTGGGGAATACGATCTGGATGCGCAGATCATGGCGGAACAGATCGGAGAGTGGGCGCAGGCCGGTTTTCTTAACATCGTCGGCGGCTGCTGCGGCACCACGCCAGAACATATTGCGGCGATGGCCAGAGCCATCGACGGGGTTGCTCCGCGCCAGCTGCCGGAACTGCCGGTAGCCTGCCGTCTGTCGGGGCTGGAGCCGCTGACCATCAGTGCGGAAAGCCTGTTTGTTAACGTTGGTGAGCGCACCAACGTGACCGGGTCGGCAAAATTTAAGCGTCTGATCAAAGAAGAAAAGTATCACGAAGCGCTGGAAGTGGCACTGCAGCAGGTGCAGAGCGGCGCCCAGATTATTGATATCAACATGGATGAGGGGATGCTGGACGCCGAAGCGGCAATGGTGCGCTTCCTCAACCTGATTGCCGGGGAGCCGGATATCGCGCGCGTGCCGATTATGATCGACTCCTCCAAATGGGACGTCATCGAAAAAGGCTTACAGTGCATCCAGGGCAAAGGGATTGTGAACTCGATCTCGATGAAAGAGGGCGAGGAGCAGTTTCTGCGTCATGCCCGCCTGGTGCGGCGCTACGGCGCAGCGATGGTGGTGATGGCCTTCGATGAAGTCGGCCAGGCCGATACCCGTGCGCGCAAAATCGAAATCTGCCGCCGAGCCTACAAACTGCTGACGGAAGAGGTGGGCTTCCCACCGGAAGATATTATCTTCGACCCGAATATCTTCGCGGTCGCCACCGGCATCGAAGAGCATAACAACTACGCGATGGACTTCATCGGTGCCTGTGAAGACATCAAGCGCGAGCTGCCGCACGCGATGATTTCCGGCGGTGTCTCGAATGTCTCGTTCTCCTTCCGCGGTAATGACCCGGTACGCGAGGCGATCCACGCCGTATTTCTTTATCACGCCATCCGCAACGGTATGGATATGGGCATCGTTAACGCCGGGCAGCTGGCGATTTATGACGACCTGGCGGCCGATCTGCGCGAAGCGGTGGAGGACGTGATCCAGAACCGTCGTGACGACGGCACCGAGCGTCTGCTGGAACTGGCGGAAAAATATCGCGGCAGCAAAGCGGACGATGACAGCACCAAACCGCAGGCGGAGTGGCGCAGCTGGGAAGTGGCAAAGCGCCTGGAATATTCGCTGGTGAAAGGTATTACCGAGTTTATCGAAGAAGATACCGAAGCGGCGCGCCTGCTGGCAGCCCGCCCGATTGAAGTGATCGAGGGGCCACTGATGGCCGGTATGAACGTGGTCGGTGACCTGTTCGGCGAGGGTAAAATGTTCCTGCCGCAGGTGGTGAAATCGGCCCGCGTGATGAAGCAGGCGGTGGCCTGGCTGGAACCCTACATCGAAGCCAGCAAAGAGAAGGGCAGCACCAACGGAAAAATCGTGCTGGCGACGGTAAAGGGCGACGTACACGACATCGGCAAGAATATCGTCGGCGTGGTGCTGCAGTGTAATAACTACGAAATTATCGATCTCGGCGTGATGGTGCCGGGCGAGAAAATCCTCAAAACTGCCCGCGAGCACAATGCCGACATTATCGGGCTGTCCGGGCTGATCACCCCGTCGCTGGACGAGATGGTCAACGTGGCGAAAGAGATGGAGCGCCAGGGCTTTACCCTGCCATTGCTGATCGGCGGGGCGACCACCTCGAAAGCGCACACGGCGGTGAAAATCGAACAGAACTACAGCGGCCCAACGGTGTACGTGCAGAACGCCTCGCGCACCGTCGGCGTGGTGTCGGCACTGCTGTCGGCCACCCAGCGCGATGAATTTGTCGCCCGCACGCGCAAAGAGTACGACACCGTGCGTATTCAGCACGCGCGTAAAAAGCCGCGTACACCGCCGGTCAGTTTGCAGGTGGCCCGCGACAACGACCTGGCCTTTGACTGGGAAAGCTACACGCCACCGGTAGCTCACAGGCTGGGTGTAAGCGAAGTGAGCGCTAACATCGAAACGCTACGTCATTACATCGACTGGACGCCGTTCTTTATGACCTGGTCGCTGGCGGGCAAATATCCGCGCATTCTGCAAGATGAAGTGGTAGGTGAAGAGGCGAAGCGCCTGTTTGCCGATGCCAACGCCATGCTCGACCAGCTGAGCCGCGACGGGGCGCTCAATCCGCGCGGCGTAGTGGGGATATTTCCGGCTAACCGTGTGGGGGACGACATTGAGATCTATACAGATGAATCGCGCTCACATATTTTGCAAGTGAGTCATCACTTACGTCAGCAGACAGAAAAGACGGGCTTTGCTAACTACTGCCTTGCCGATTTTGTCGCGCCGAAGTCCAGTGGTAAAGCCGACTACCTCGGGGCATTTGCCGTCACCGGCGGGCTGGAGGAGGACGCGCTGGCGGAAGCCTGGGACGCTAAGCATGACGACTACAACAAGATTATGGTGAAGGCGCTGGCGGACCGCCTGGCGGAAGGCTTTGCCGAATATCTGCACGAGCGGGTGCGTAAGGTGATCTGGGGCTTCGCCGCCACTGAAAATCTCAGCAACGAAGAGCTGATCCGCGAGAACTATCAGGGCATTCGCCCGGCACCGGGCTACCCGGCCTGCCCGGAGCACACCGAGAAAGCCACCATCTGGCAGTTGCTCGACGTGGAAACCCACACCGGTATGCAGCTCACCGAGTCATTCGCCATGTGGCCGGGGGCGGCGGTGTCCGGCTGGATCTTCAGCCATCCGGACAGCAAATACTTCGCCGTCGCCCAGCTGCAGCGCGACCAGATTGAAGACTACGCCAGACGCAAAGGCATGCCGGTCAGCGAAGTCGAACGCTGGTTAGCCCCGAACCTGGGGTATGATGCGGACTAGGGGTAACGCGGGGCGACCGGAAAAAAAGGTCGCCCCCTACAGGTCCCTCAGGAACTGCCCGCCATGCTGCGCTAATTCCGTGCCCCTTACCGATTTTGCCTATCCCGTAGGGATTGACCTTCTTTTTCGGTCAACCCGCCATAAGGATGCGGCTCAGGTATTTCGGTCGTATTTAATTCAACCCTTCCAGCCTTAATTTCGCTATTACCACAACCACTAAAGCTATTTCTTAAATCCAGTGCCAGGCTGCGAGCTGAAGCCATTAAGACCGACACTCTGCCAGGCTAGCAGCCTGCTCCACTTCCACCGCAATATATAATGCGTCATAGCGCCAGTATTCGCAGTCGCAGTCGATAATCCTGTCGTGCTGGTCGCGGTTAACGCGGGTGATAAACAGCGCCGGGCTGCCGGCAGCGACTTTCAGCGCCGGGGCGGCGAAGGCTGGCAGCGGGGCGGGCAGCATGGTGAAGCCGACGCGGCCATAGGATATCCCGTACTGTTCCTGATAGAGCTGGGTCAGCGAGCGCGTCAGGTCGAAGCTCAGCAGCTGCGGAAAATAGCGCGGGTTCAGATAGTGCTCAACGTACAGCACCGCCCGGCCATCAATGCGCCGCAGGCGACGAATGCGCACCACCTCTTCCCCTTCCTGCATCGCTAACCGCGCTGCGATAGTCGCGCTGACCATCATCGTCTGCGCATCCAGCACTTCAGTGGCCGCAATGCGGCCCTGGCGCTCGGCCATGGCGTGAAAGTGGCTGCGCAGCAGCGGATCGTAAGCCAGGCGCGGCGGCGCGATAAACCAGCCGCGACGCATCTCACGATAGATCATCCCTTCGGCTTCCAGCTGCCCCAGTGCCTCACGCAGCGTAATGCGCGTGGTTGCGAACTGCTCGCTCAGCACCCGCTCGGCGGGCAGACGCCCGCTGGTGGGATAGTCGCCCTGACGAATTCTCGCTGCCAGCGCACGGCTGATAACATCCACCGTTAATGATTTCATAAAAAATAAGCCTCAAATTGGTGCGAAGCTGCACAACAATCGCACGAACTGAGCGCGCAAACCTGAAGCTGATGCTAACAGAGATGCTGGACTAGTCCACAGCCCATAAGCCCTGTCATAAAAGATTCATCCTGCCAGGCTAGATTGGCTCGCATCTTGCTGGACTAGTCCAGAAGGCTACCCCTCTCATCATTCGGAGCATCAACCATGAAATCTTTGTTCGCATCCGTATTAGCCAGCGCTATCGTGCTGTCGTTACCGGCCAGCAGCTGGGCCGCCGATACTGCCGCGCTGGAAAAAGCCGCCAGGGCGGAAGGGCAGGTCAACAGCGTGGGTATGCCTGACAGCTGGGCTAACTGGAAAGGAACCTGGGAGGATATCAGCAGCAAATACGGCATTAAACACAGCGATACCGATATGTCATCCGCACAGGAAATTGCCAAATTTGCCGCCGAGAAGAATAACGCCAGCGCCGATATCGGCGATGTCGGTGCCGCCTTCGGACCGATTGCCGTGCAGAAAGGCGTCACGCAGCCGTACAAACCCACCACCTGGGACCAGATCCCGGACTGGGCAAAAGACAAAGACGGTCACTGGGCGCTGGCCTATACCGGCACCATCGCCTTCATCATCAATAAAGACCAGGTGAAAGATATCCCGCACAGCTGGGCCGATCTGAAGAAAGGGAAATACGTCGTGACCATCGGTGACGTTGGCATTGCGGCGCAGGCCGCCAACGGCGTACTGGCCGCCAGCTACGCGATGGGCGGCAACGAGAAAAACCTGAAACCGGCGCTGGAATTCTTCAGCGAGCTGGCGAAAGAGGGGCGCCTTGGCGTGACCGACCCGGTGATTGCCAATATCGAGAAGGGCGAAATCCAGGTGGCCGTAGTGTGGGACTTTAACGGTCTGAACTACCGCGACCAGATTGACCCGAAACGCTTTGAAGTGGTGATCCCGTCAGATGGTTCTATCACCTCCGGCTACACCACTATTATCAACAAATATGCGAAACACCCGAACGCCGCGAAACTGGCACGTGAATATATCTTCTCCGATGCCGGCCAGATTAACCTGGCACGCGGCTACGCCCGCCCAATCCGCGCCGAACATCTGACGCTGCCCGCCGACGTACAGGCCAAACTGCTGCCTGCTTCTGAGTACAAAAGCGCGCATCCGATTGCCGATACCGCCGCGTGGGATAAAGCCGCTAAGCAGCTGCCGCGACTGTGGCAGGAAAACGTCATCATCAACATGAAGCAATAAGGCTGAGCGATGAAAACGATTCTGGTCGTGCTGGACGGTCTGAACTTTCAGGTGGCACAACACGCGATGGGCTATTTGCAGGCGGAGTGCGCTCAGGGCCACGGGCAGCGCTACCAGATGACCTGCGAGCTGCCGTCGCTCTCGCGCCCGCTGTATGAATGCATCCTCACCGGCATCACGCCGGTGAACAGCGGTATTATTCACAACGGCGTCAGCCGCCTCAGCAACCAGCGCAGCGTGTTCCACTATGCGCGGGCAGCGGGGCTGACCACGGCGGCGGCGGCCTATCACTGGGTGAGCGAGCTGTACAACCGCACGCCGTTTGACGCGCCGCGTGACCGTCATACCTACGCGCCCGAACTGCCAATTCAGTTCGGGCATTTCTACTCTGATGATGGCTACCCTGACTCGCATCTGTTTGAAGATGCCGAAAGCCTGCGGCTGCGCCATCAGCCGGATTTCTTGCTGATCCACCCGATGAATATCGACGATGCCGGGCATAAGCACGGTTTCTCTGCGCCACAGTACCGCAACCGGGCGCGCATGGCCGACGGCTATCTGTCGCACTGGATGCCGGGCTGGCTACAGCAGGGCGACCAGGTAATTGTCACCGCCGACCACGGCATGAACGACGATCGCAGCCACGGCGGCATTCTGCCGGAAGAGACTCAGGTGCCGCTGTTTGTCTTCGGCAGCGCCTTCTCCCTGAATGCGGACGCGGCCCCGCTGCAAACCGAACTGTGCGGCACGATTTGCCAGATCCTCGGCGTGGAGCACGACAAACCCTACTGTGCCGCATTGCTGGAACCCGCGCTATGAAAGGAAAATGGCTCGCGCTGCTGTGTCTGCTGCCGTTTGCGCTGTTCTTTATCGCCTTTCAGATTGCCCCGCTGGTGTGGATCGCCATCAACAGTTTTTACAGCGATATTAACGAAGCCTGGGGATGGGCGAACTACACGGATATCCTCACCTCGCCGTTTTACCAGCAGGCGATCCGCTTCTCGCTCACTATCTCGTTCTGGTCGAGCGTATTCGGCCTGCTGATTTCGCTGGTCGGCGGCTATTCGCTGCACCAGCTCGGCGGTGGCAGGCTGCACCGCTTCCTGATGTCGTTTACCAATATGACCAGCAACTTTGCCGGGGTACCGCTGGCGTTCGCCTTCGTTATCCTGCTCGGGCTGAACGGCTGCCTGACGCTGCTGATGCGCAAATACGACATCATGCAGAGCTTTAACCTCTACTCCAGCAGCGGGCTGATTGTGGTCTACACCTGGTTTCAGATCCCGCTGGGTATCCTGCTGCTCTACCCGGCTTTCGACAGCCTGAAAAAGGACTGGCAGGAATCGGCGGCGCTGCTCGGTGCCAGCCGCCTTCGCTACTGGTGGCACATTGGCCTGCCGATCCTGACGCCCGCGCTGGTGGGCACCTTTGTCATTCTGCTGGCGAACGCCCTCGGCGCTTACGCTACCATTTACGCGCTGACCACCGGCAACTTTAACGTCATCCCGGTGCGTATCGCCGCACTGGTCTCCGGCGATATCTCGCTTGACCCGAACCTCGGCAGCGCGCTGGCCATGCTGCTGGTGGTGCTGATGTCGCTGATTACCATCATTCACCAGTGGCTGGTACGTAAGAGCTACCAGAACGCCAGGCAGGGGAGCTGACGATGTCGCGTACTGAATTTATTTATCACCGGGTGATTGTCTGGCTGGTGTTTGCCATTCTTGCCCTGCCGCTGCTGGCGACGCTGCTGTATGCGCTGGCGAGCAGCTGGGGAGCAACCATCCTGCCCGACGGCTTTACCTTTAAATGGCTACTCCAGCTGTGGAGTGACCCGCGCTTCCTGACAGCGCTGTGGCATTCATTGCTGATTTGCTTTGGTTCGCTGGTGTTCTCGCTTGTGCTGGTGCTGCCTGCCATGTTTGTGATTGCTTACTATTTTCCGAGGCTCGACGCGGTGATGAACATCCTGATCCTGCTGCCGTTCGCCATTCCGCCGGTGGTTTCCTCGGTCGGGCTTTTGCAGCTCTACTCTGCGCCGCCGCTGATGCTGACCGGTACGCCGTGGATCCTGCTGGGCTGCTACTTCACCATTGCGCTGCCGTTTATCTATCGCGCCATCGCCAACAATATGCAGGCGATCAACCTGCGTGAGTTGATCGACGCCGCGCATCTGCTGGGCGCCAGCACCTGGCAGGCGGCGCTGCTGGTGGTACTGCCCAACCTGCGCAAGGGCGCGACCATTGCGGTACTGCTTTCGTTCTCCTTCCTGATCGGTGAGTTTGTATTCGCTAACCTGCTGGTCGGCACCAGCTTTGAGACGTTGCAGGTTTATCTCTATAACGTGCGCAACAGCAGCGGCCACTTCAGCAGCGCGCTGGTGATCTCCTACTTCTTTGTTGTCCTGCTGGTGACCTGGCTGGCGAATACCCTGAACCGTGAAAGAGGCTGAGCATGACTTACTTAACCGTCACCCAACTGAATAAAAGCTACGGCCCGACGTCGATCTTTCAGGATATTGAGTTCAGCGCCAGCGAGGGGGAATTCGTCACGCTGCTGGGGCCGAGCGGCTGCGGGAAATCGACGCTGCTGCGCTGCCTGGCCGGACTGACGTCTGTCGACAGCGGGCAGATCGTGTTGCAGGGGCAGGATATCGTGCCGCTCACGCCGCAGCAGCGCACCATCGGCATGGTGTTCCAGAGCTATGCGCTGTTTCCGAATATGACGGTGGAGCGCAACGTGGCGTTCGGCCTCAAGATGCAGAAGCTGGGCGGCAGCGAGCTCCAGCGCCGGGTGGCGGAAGCGCTGGAGTTGGTAGAGCTTAATGACTATGCGAAACGCTATCCGCATCAGCTTTCCGGCGGGCAGTGTCAGCGTGTGGCGCTGGCGCGATCGCTGGTGACCCGGCCGCGCCTGCTGCTGCTGGATGAGCCGCTGTCGGCGCTGGACGCGCGCATTCGCCGCCATCTGCGTGACCAGATCCGCCGCATCCAGAAAGAGCTGAACCTCACCACCCTGTTTGTCACCCACGACCAGGAAGAGGCGCTGACGCTCTCAGATCGCATCGTGCTGATGAATAAAGGGAAAATCGTGCAAAACGGTAACGCCGAGTCGCTGTATACCCAGCCGGTTAACCTGTTTGCTGCCGGATTTATCGGTAACTATAATCTGCTGACGCCGGAGCAGGCCACGCGTCTCACCGGGCTTGGCTTCACCACGCAGGTGGCGATTCGCCCGGAGTCCGTGATGCTCTGCGCGCCGGAGCAGGGCATCACGGCGGAAATCCTCAGCCACAGCCTGCTCGGTAACGTCATTCGCTACCGGGTAAAGGCGCGTGACGTTGAGCTGATGGTCGATGTGCTCAACCGTTCGGTGGCGGATCTGCACCCGGCGGGTTTCACCGTCGGGTTACAGCTGGATAAGCAGACGCTGTGCGAAGTGGCTTAGTTATAACTGACGGTAAAACTGGCGCGGGCATTGGCGCTACCGGGTTGAGGGTGGTCGTTGGTTTTGACATAGCGCGCACGAAAATTGAGCGTCATATTTCCCGGTTTTATCGTGCCGGCAGACGTCTCTTTTCCTAAAGGAAACGGCGTGATACCGTTTTCCTTAAGAATTTGTATGCCCACTCCTTTTGCCTCCGAACGGCTGTCAAGGCCCAGTATGCCGTTGTCGATATCGACAATGGTAGAACCGCCTGTGGCATCAAAGCGGACTTTAGCAACATTGTTACTGCCTGAACGGGTATGACAATCGACAAGAGGAATAGCGAAATTTTTCATTTCGCCGCCTGTCGCCGCAGCAGATTTCAGGTTCTGGCGGGAAACAGTCCCCATAGGGACTCCAATCGCAGACTCTTTATTTGCAACAGCGCACTGATCAAGCTGCACAAGCTGTCGAAAGCTGGCGACATAATTATTGTTATGTGAATCGGTGAGAATGGATTGCCCGGTAAAGGTATTTTGACCTTGTGGTACAGGACCCGTTTTCACCAGCATGACGGCAAAGGTGACTCCTCCGGCAGATATTGCGTCAACAGCAAGGGTATTCGATAAGGGGAAAAATGCGGAATTATCCATCAGCGTCGTATCTTTAAGGCTGATAATCATTCCGATACCGGGAATATTGGTAGAGAATTCTTTTCCTGCCGCTTTTGGATACCCCACTGGATTAATACCACTAACGAAATTACCGGCTGAAGAATAACGTGTCGTCAGGGTAGTATTCGCGGCGCAGGTCATTCCCAGAAGCGAACCTAAATTTTCCGCTCTGAATCTGAATTCCGGCACAATGATACTGCCTGCTGTTGACGATGGCGAAATATTGACGAGACCACCGTCATAGCTGGCGTCTACATCACGCAGGACGTACGCGTAACCTAAGAAACCTTTATAATACCAGCCACAACCTTGCGCCGGATGTACCATTGCACACGAAGTTCGTATAGTGAGCAGAAGCAGGATGACTGACAGGATTGTTTTCAACTCTATTATCCTTCTCATTATATTTAGACTATTTATAAGGCATCGATAAGTGGCCGCGACATTCCTGCGGTAACCCTGTGATGGTATTTCAGGTCTGAGTTATCATTTATAGCTGACAGTAAAGTTCGCTCTGGCATTCGCGCTACCGGGCTGTGGCGTATTGTTCGTTTTTACATAGCGAGTGAGGAATTTTAGCCGTGTATTGCCCGGATTTATCTGCCCGGCTGGCGTGGCTAAGCCGAGTGGCAGCGGGGTGACGCCATCTTCTTTCAGTATTTGAATGCCCACTCCCTTTGCCCCGGAACTGCTATCCAGACCCAGAACACCGCCGGGGCCGTCGACAATCGCCGAGCCACCAATGCCATTAAAGTGTATTTCTGCGATATTACTGCTGGTGCTGCCAGTAACACAGTTGGTGAGGGGGATGGAAAAAGTGGCCATCTCTCCACCTGCTGTAGTGGGCGATTTCAGTCTCATCGCAGGCACACTGCCCATGGGGACCTCTATGGGAACGCCCTTAGCGGCTACTGAACAACTGTCTGCAAACACATTAATATAAAACGTCACCGTCTCGAACACCGTCCCACTGGTTGACAGTGTTGCCATGCCCAATACGGTATGCATTCCAGGTGGTATATCACCGGTTTTTACCAGGATAACGGCAAATATAGTGCTTTTAGTGTAATCTTTATTCGCGCCAACATAAGAGATGGGGAAGAATTCATTATTTCCACCCCACTTTTCACCTTTTGTTTTCATTATCATGCCGATGCCGGGAGTATTAGTTTTGTAAACTTTTCCAGTCGCTTCGGGATATCCCTGCGGGGTAACCTGGTTTTCATCTAACGTAGACAAAAATTTACCCTCAACGATGGCTGAACTCCCACATCCCAATCCTGAATAGCCTTTTTGGTCACCCTGATTACTCTGTGTTTCAGTCGTAATAATCGCCCCAATCTTTGCTGAGCGTGGAGTGATGCTGGTTCCCCAGGAGCGTGTAGAGACAATGTTATCTACGGTGTAGTTTTTTCCTGTCCAACTTTTCGTGTACCAGTAACATTTATCTGCGGGTAACGGGATGGCAAAACTTTGCGCGCTGATAAGCAGTAGCGCAAAGACGAAAATACTATTTTTAATCTTAAACATGGACATTACCTGTTAACGACAGATTGCCGTGGTCATACTTAACCCATCTTCCTGGGGTAATCCATTTGCCACCACATCAGCGCTACACTGCTGATCGGGTTGGTTTCCCCAGCTCACATGAACCGACATCTGTCCGGCTTCTTTCTGTAAATTTATGAGTGCCTGACCCGCCTGGCCGACCAGCGTCAGCTCTTTGCCTGAGGCATCGCTGACCATCGCGCCAAACGGAAGATAACCGCCGTTCTGAAGCCTGAACTGCACCAGCAGACGCAGATTTTTACTGGCTTTATAATGGATTGCCACCACGGCACCCTGGCGCGGATAAACCTGCTGTACCCGGCCATCGATGTCGACACTGTTGCTGACGTTGCGCACGTCCAGCAGAACGCGATTAGCGCGGTAAGGCCGCAGATAGGGCACCAGCGCGTAGCCACGGCTGTTGGTGACGGCGGTCGGCGCATTCTGCAGAGAGACGCCGGGTGTCTTATCGACATCGATCAGGCCAACGGTATCCCCCAGCCGCTGGCTCAGCTCCACGCCACCGCCGTGGGCCAGAAGTGAGCCGGAGACGCCAAAGTTCTCAGCGTGATAACGATCGCTGGCAGAGACGCCACCGTTCAGCTGACCCCATGGCGACAGATACCCCGCCGAGGCCGCATAGTCAGTGCTGTTGCCCTGCGACTGGTTGCGGACGTTAAGATTATAATTAAACTGACTTTTCTCTCCTGCCGTGCCGTTCAGCCCAAGGCTTTCAGTATAGCGGTGGCCCTGAGTCTGATTTATCGTGCTGCTCACCGAGGTGCTGCCGAAGGGCATCGACAGCATCAGTGAGATATCGGTATTCCGGTCTTTACCGTAGCGGCCATATTCTGTGTTGCGGTTAGCGTAGACGCCCAGGTTAAGCCAGCCGATCGCGGTGTTATAGCCGAGCTGCCACTGGCGCGTTTTCCGTGCGCTGTGCCACCAGGTCTGCTGGTTGGCGGTCAGGTAGAGTGAGCCTGAACTGCCGATATTCTGGGTCAGGGTGACTTCGATGCGGTTACGCCGGCTTTCCGGGGTGTCGTTAAATTGACTGATATAGCTGCGCTCACTCACGGCCTCCGAGAAGGTGCGATAGCCTTCAGTGGAATAACGGTAGCCGGCAAAACGCAGATTAGTTCCGCTGTTAAAGGCTTTACCGTAGCGTACGCTGTAACTCTGGCCGGATTCCTGGCGCTGACGGTAGTGCGTTTTTGAATGAGAAACATCCAGCGCCATCGCTCCCAGGCTTCCCAGGCTTTTACCCACTCCCAGTACGCCAGTCTGATACATGTCACTCAGGGTAAGCCCGGTCGACAGCGTAAAATCATGTGACAGGCCCAGAGCACCGGACGCCTGCATGAAGTGAGGACGCACTGACGAGGACGACAAAGACGGTTTATATTCCCCCGCGGCCACGCTATACCGCCAGGTGCCCCGACGCAGCAGGTTACCCAGTGTTGCAAATGGCTGGGTGAACCGGCGCACGGTGCCGTCGGCTTCCGTAATGGTGACGTCGAGATCGCCATTACCTGAAGCCGTATTCAAATCGCGAATCTCAAACGGACCAGGCGGTACCCAGGTGGTATACAGCGAATAGCCGTGTTGGCTGATTTCAACTTTAGCCTGAGTATTAGCGACGCCACGGATCACCGGGGAATAGCCCTGAAGTGAGTCGGGCAGCATTTGAACGACGGAACCCGCCTGGACACCGCGAAACGGCACACTGTCCAGCACATCCCCGCCGGTAAACAGATCGCCCACTTGCAGGTTGCCCATGGTGCCGGGCAGGTCCTTCTCAACGTAAGTGTTGTAGCTTTGCCAGCGGTTTCCCTTCTGCCAGGAACCTGAAGAGCGTAAGCGGAAACCATATAGATTTAAGCCACCATCCAGATAGACATTGGTTGAGTGAGTCGCTGTATGGTCGTGCGAGGTTCGCGAGCCGGAGACATTGTAGTTAAGCAGCAGTGCAGTGATGCCATCATCCCATTTTTCCGGGTCGATATAGCCCTGTGCTGACTGGTCTAAATTCTCCTGCGGGATCAGAATGTGTACCGACAGCTTTTTGCTGTCAAAATACACCGTCGATTGCTCAATGGCTTCACTGACGTCCACGCATTCGGTTGCAGGATCGATCTTCAGTTGGTCTTTGCGCACCCCTGCATTAAGCAGCAGGCTCACCGGGACGCAGGGCACGAGTTTGTCACCCTTTAGCGTAAAATCGAGGCTGTTCTGGCCGAAGTCCTGACTGTTAATCAATACTGAGACCGGATAGCTGCCCGGCAGCAGGTTCTTTTCTTTGAGAATGGTGTTGATATCGATATGACTGCCGCTGAGGGTGGGGGGCAGATTCATAAAGTCCTGATCGAACCCGCTATCATCTTCAGCAGCAGCGGCTTTTGCACCCACGGCAAGACAGACGGCAAGCGTCAGTAAAGAGTAACGACAGGTAGGCAGCATCATCACCGTTATTCCTCTGTTTACTGCACGAGGACATTGGGGTGCGGTGTAATCCCGCCATAATCATTGATCACAGAGAAGCTGACGCTGCCCTGCTGACTGACAGATTTCGCCGGTAACCTATAATCGTGATGGCTGAAGGGGGCGAGCATTTCAGCGTCTTTCACGTTGAGCGTCTGACCTGCAGACACAAAATTAATATCTGAAAATGAGATATTCCACGGGGTATCGTTGGTGGCTCGCAGCCAGGCTTTCCCACCCCGGTCGATACGCTGCCAGCTCAATTTTTCAATCGCGTCTTCAGGCTTTCCCTGAAGGCCTTTTGGCCGATAAAACAGTTTGATACGCGAGCGAATAGCAATGGTCAGCTTGTTGATGCCCTGACTTTTTTTCATCGATGGAATTTCTTGCGCATTAAAATAGAACACCGATTCGCGGTCTGTCGGCAGCGTGTTATCCGGTAGTGTAATAATTTTTATAATCTGATCTTCAGAAGGATTGAGACGGAAAAGCGCAGGCGTGGCGATGAACGGCACCTGCTCGTCGCTGCGATCGCTGGATCCATTCACCCAGACCTGTACGGCATAATTATCGTTGCTGACATTGCTCAGCGTGCTGGCTGCACTTTTATCACTGGCGTTATAAATAATACGGGTTTTATTAATCATCACCCCGGCAGAGGCCGTGGATGAGCCGAAAGCAGCTATCGCCAAAATGATGGCGCATCGGGTTAAATATGCGTGAGTAAACATCCAGTTTTCCGGTTTTGTTCTGGAACGAATTTTTAAGTTATGGAATCTAACTTGATGAAGGGAATGAATAATGCCTGAGCAGCGTTTTCAGGCATTACTGTTTGGCTGTTATTTATAATTAATAACGAAGCCCGCTTTAGCATCCGCTCTACCCGGTGTAGCAACGCCGAGTGAGATATAGTCAGCGGTAAAGGTCAGGGGTTTCGTCAGGTCGTAGTCAATCTCAGAGTCAGTACCCATTGGAACAACGGCATTGTTCTGGTCAATAATGCGGATGGCAACCTGGTCAGCACCACCGGCTTTCACGGCAAGGTATTGATTTTTATCGCCTGCCGTTCCGCTCATCGGCAGGAAACGTACGGTACCGGTTTTACCGGTCAGATCGCATTTTCCGCCATTTGTATCGGAGTCCTGAATTTGCAGCGTGAAGGTGGCACCACCGGCGCTGTCGTTGGCTTTTGCCAGGCTACTCGCCTGCACTGAGCCCAGGTCAATGGTGGTATTCGCATTGCCATCATTGACGGCGACTGAACAGGTATTGTCATTGATACTACCAATGAAATCGATGGTGCCATCAATCGCCATTGCCTGCATAGAAAACAGGCCAGAGGCAACGAGTACTGAAATTAATGTGAGTTTCATGGTGATCCTTCCCATATTATTTTAAGTGAGTTTTTGTTGCTTAAGGTATTTAAATGTTTCTTAAGACGCTTTCGTGGGCAGGATTCTAAATTAACTGGAATGTAATGGGAATGGTTAAATTTATTAAGCATTTCAATTTCTGATTTTATATCGAAGTAAGTTTTATTTTCTATTTTCTTATCGCAATTTATAATTTACTTGAAAAGTGCGATATTTTTCACTGCAACTGATGCCTTTTTCAGAATTACTTGTATATTATATAAATAATGTTGCTATAATGTAATAAAATACAGAGGGTTAGGTGGTTTTATCCTGATTTTATAACTGCCCTCCCTTTTTTATAAGGCAGATTCCCCTGTCATCAGTGCGCTATTGCACTGAGTGAAAGGCCTCACCTGAAATCAACTACGATTAACAGTGTGTGGCGCCGGGGTGTCGGTATCACGTTGACTTCCAGGAGAAAAATAACGTTGTTAACCCTGCTTAATCTTCTTTCTGCTGTGGCGCTGCTGGTGTGGGGAACGCACATCGTGCGTACCGGCATTATGCGTGTCTATGGTGCCGATCTCCGACGGGTGCTGAGCCGCAGTGTGGCAAAAAAACCAATGGCGTTTCTCGCCGGAATTGGCGTTACCGCGCTGGTACAGAGCAGTAATGCCACCACCATGCTGGTGACCTCATTTGTGGCTCAGGAACTGGTGGGGTTAACGCCTGCGCTGGTGATCATCCTGGGGGCTGATGTGGGTACCGCGCTGATGGCGCGTATTCTGACGTTCGACCTCTCCTGGCTTTCACCGCTGTTTATCTTCTTTGGCGTGGTGTTTTTCCTTGGGCGTAAGCAGACGCGTGCCGGACAACTGGGGCGTGCCAGCATTGGTCTGGGGCTGATTCTGCTGGCACTGCAGCTAATCGTGGCCGCCGCCACACCGATCACCCAGGCGGCCGGAGTGAAGGTGCTGTTCTCCTCATTAACCGGCGACGTGATGCTCGACTCGTTGATTGGTGCGCTGTTCGCGATTATCAGCTATTCCAGCCTTGCCGCCGTCCTGCTGACCGCGACGCTGACGGCGACAGGCGTCATCTCCTTTAAGGTGGCGCTGTGTCTGGTGATCGGGGCCAATCTGGGGAGCGGGCTGCTGGCGATGCTGAATAACAGCGCCTCAAATGCGGCTGGAAAGCGCGTGGCGCTTGGCAGTCTGTTATTCAAGTTTATCGGTTCGCTGCTGGTGCTGCCGTTTATCGACCCGCTGGCCGCGCTGCTGGAAAAACTGCCGGTCAATGATGAAGAGTTAGTGATCTTCTTCCATGTATTTTACAACCTGATCCGCTGTGTGGTCATGGTGCCGTTTGCCGACCCAATGGCCAGACTGTGCAAACGCCTGATTGGAGAGGAAGCGGAAACTGACCTGCGCCTCAAGCCGCGCCACCTCGACCCCGGATCGCTGGATACCCCAGCGCTGGCGCTGGCCAATGCCGCCCGTGAAACGCTGCGGATGGGCGACGTCCTCGAACAGATGCTGGCGACCTTCAGTAAAGTGATACACGGTGAACTGCGTGAAGACCGTGAAATTCGCAAGCTGGACGATGATGTTGACGTGCTGTACACCGCTATCAAGCTCTACCTGGCGCAGATGCCGAAGGAGGACCTGCCGGAAGAGGATTCACGGCGCTGGGCGGAAACTATCGAGATGGCGCTCAACCTGGAAATGGCGGGCGATATTCTTGAACGCATGAGCGGAGATGTCGCCGACAAATCGCTGGCGGCGCGACGGGCGTTTTCACTGGAGGGGATGAAGGAGCTGGATGCGCAGCTGGAGCTGCTCACCAGTAATCTGCGTCTCAGCCTGTCGGTGTTTTTATCACGCGATATCACCAGTGCCAAACGTCTGCGCCGGGCTAAACACCGCTTCCGCATTACCAACCGCCGTTATTCTCATGCGCACGTTGACCGGCTGCATCAGCAAAACGTTCAGAGCATTGAAACCAGCTCGCTGCATCTGGGGCTGCTGGGCGACATGAAGCGCCTTAACTCGCTGTTCTGCGCGGTGGCCTATAGCGTGCTGGAACAGGCGGATGATGATAAAGATGAAGATTAAGCCATTGTGAGCGCAGGGGGCGGGCAGGTCCGCCCCCGACAGCTTATTTTTTCTTAATGGGCTTACCGGACCAGTAACCCGCCAGCAGCGAACCTGACAGGTTGTGCCATACCGAGAACAGTGCGCCCGGCAGGGCCGCCAGCGGCGAGAAGTACAGTTTGCCGAGTGCTGCCGCCAGGCCGGAGTTCTGCATGCCGACTTCCAGCGCCAGCGTGCGGCAGGTGGATTCGTCGAAGCCAAACAGCTTGCCCCCCCAGTAGCCCCCCAGCAGCCCAATCGCGTTATGCAGGATCACCGCAACAATCACCATCAGGCCCACGGAGCCGATAAAGCCCTGGCTACCCGCCACGACAGCGCTGATGATTAGCAGAATACACACCATTGAAAACGCCGGCAGATAAGGCTCGACGCGTCTCACCACGCTGTTCATGGTGTGGTGAATAATCAGGCCGAGACCGATTGGCACCACGACGATTTTGACAATACTCAGCAACATGCTGACCACATCGACCTGAATATGAGTATCAACATAGAACCTGGTCAGCAGCGGGGTGGCAAACACGCCAACCAGCGCCGAGACGGAAGAAATGGTCACCGACAGCGCCACATCCCCCTTCGCCAGATAGATCATCACATTCGATGCGGTGCCGCTGGCCACGCTGCCGACCAGAATCATTCCGGCGGCCAGGTCGGGCGGCATATGGAACAGCTTAGCCAGGCCCCATGCCGCCAGCGGCATCACCAGATAGTGCAGGAACGTCCCGGCCACGACCGGAGCCGGGCGGGTCAGTACGCGTTTGAAATCGCCGATGTTCAGCGTTACGCCCATGCCGAACATAATCAGCATCAGCAGGTAAGGCACATACGGCCCCATCCCGGTGAAGCTGGTGGGAGTGTAATACGCAGCAACAGAGAGCAGGACTGCCCAGAGCGGGAACAGCCGGGTGACAGTGGCGAGCATAGCCGTGAATCCTTATTAGAGTTGTTGATTAAGCGGAGAAAATTGCCATAGCACAAGATAATGAACAGAGGATCATAGCATTAAAAACGGGGTGAAAAGTCAGCGAGTTCGGGCTGATATAAAGCAGAAAACCCCACGTGCGTGGGGTTGAGGTAGCACAGCGTCCTGCTGCCGTAAGCGTCGTAAAAACCGGACTGAGCCCGGTTATCCGTTTACTCGAACAGGTTGCGGTGCAGCGTCTGTACCACTTTTTCCGCATCGTTGCCCGGCACCAGGAAGCACAGGTTATAGCTGCTGGCACCGTAACAGATCATGCGCAGATTGAACGGGTCCAGCACGCCAAACACCTCTTTGCCCACGCCGCAGGCCTGCGAGAGTTTGTTGCCGATAATCGCAATCAGCGCCAGGTTCTCTTCCACTTCCACCCGGCAAAGCGAGGAAAGCTCGGTCAGCAGCGCCTGGGTCAGCAGGCTGGCACCCGTCGAGGTTGAACCGGTGGTGTCCAGCGTCAGCGCCACGCTCACTTCTGAGGTGGTGATCAGGTCGACCGAAATCTGATGGCGCGCCAGAATGCTGAACAGCTCGGCAAGGAAACCGTGCGTATGCAGCATGCTCAGGCTGTGCAGCGTCAGCAGCGTCTGTTTCCGGCGCAGGGCCAGCGCGCGGAACAGCGGTGGGTTCTCGGTTTTGTTACTGACAATTGTGCCGCCTGCCGAAGGGTCTTTGCTGGAGCCAACAAACACCGGAATATCACGGCGTACTGCTGGCAGCAGCGTCGCAGGGTGCAGCACTTTAGCACCGAAAGTCGCCATTTCGGCGGCTTCTTCGAAGGTAATCACATCGATGCGCTTCGCCGCCGGCACCACGCGCGGGTCGGTGGTGTAGATACCCGGTACATCGGTCCAGATATCAATACGTTTTGCATGCAGCGCTTCGCCCAGCAGTGCCGCGGTATAGTCGCTGCCACCGCGGCCCAGCGTCGTGGTACGCCCTTTCTCTTCACTGCCAATAAAACCCTGAGTGACAATCAGTGCTTCCGCAATACGCGGTTGCAGCTGCGCGCCGGCCAGCTCGGACAGCGTGCTCACTTCCGGCTCGGCACGGCCAAAGCGGTCGTTGGTGCGCATCACTTTACGGACGTCGAACCACTCCGCTGGCACATCGCGTTGGCGCAGGATCTCAACAAACAGCAGGGTCGACATCAGCTCACCGTGGCTGACCAGTTCGTCAGTCAGTGCCGTTGAGGTCGCCAGCGAGGCCGCTTCGGACAGCATGGTGATATTTTCAAGCATGCGGTCGATCTCTTCACGGATCACCGCTGGCTGATTAAGCGAATCAATAATGGCGTACTGAATACGGCGGATCTCATCCAGCAGGTAAGCGCGTTGTTCCTGCTGCTGGCCCTCGGCCAGAGAAACCAACAGATTAGTCACGCCCGCCGAGGCGGAAAGAACCACCAGACGAACGTCCGGGTTGGACAGCACGACGTCGGCGCTGCGGTTCATCGCCTGGAAGTCGGCTACGCTGGTGCCGCCAAATTTCGCTACGATCAGATTTTGAGACATTACGATGACTACCTTCGTGTCAGGATTTATTCCATCAGCTTGGCACAAGGAAAGAACGCAACGGGAGAGGACGTAGAAGGAAGGCTACGAATCACCCAGAAGCGCCCCACCTCGCCGCCCGACTACCGGACGTTGCTGGTGACAACCCAGAGGATTCAGCCCCTGCGGTCGATACGCCCCACACCGTGTGGTTGATACCTCGGCGTCGCTCCCCATCATGTATTATCACCGGATACGGTTCCTCCAATACACTGCCTGGGCGACGCGCCTCTTCTGGCTTATGCAATGCATAAGTTGCGCATACAAATATCGGGTTATGCTACGGCTGTCAACGCTTGTCGGCCGATGATGATTCCTTTTCGTCAGACCCCGGCAGGTATCACTGCTGCTAATCGTTTTTGCTACAAAAAACACCTTTTAGACCATAAGCATCAATTCTTAATAGCGCGCTCCGGGCTATAATTTTCCCCCGGAAAAGGGTATGAATAGTCATCGCGTGAGACCCTCCGCAGTAACGGAAACCAAATCGTGGCGGGATGATAGCTGTAACCTGTTGCAGGAAAAGGGGAGCCGAACACCCGTAACAGGTAACATGTCATCCGGTCTGAATTACTGTTCTTAAATAAAAAGAGTGTGTTGCTATGAAAAATATCAATCCGACACAAACTGCTGCCTGGCAGGCGTTACTTCAGCATTTTGAACAAATGAAAGATGTCAAAATTGCTGACCTTTTCGCTAAAGATGCCAACCGGTTTGCTGCCTTTTCTGCCACGTTCGACGACCAGATGCTGGTAGATTTCTCGAAGAACCGCATCACCAGTGAAACCCTCGACAAGCTGCAGGCTCTGGCGAAAGAGACCGATCTTCAGGGTGCCATTAAATCGATGTTCTCCGGTGAGAAGATCAACCGCACGGAAGATCGTGCCGTGCTGCACGTCGCCCTGCGTAACCGCAGCAACACGCCAATCGTCGTTGATGGCAAAGATGTGATGCCGGAAGTGAACGCAGTGCTGGAGAAGATGAAAGGCTTTTCTGAGCGCATCATCGGCGGCGAGTGGAAAGGTTTCACCGGCAAACCGATTACCGACGTGGTGAACATCGGCATCGGCGGGTCTGACCTGGGGCCATTTATGGTCACTGAAGCGCTGCGCCCGTTCAAAAACCACCTGAACATGCATTTCGTCTCCAACGTTGACGGCACCCATATTGCAGAAACGCTGAAGACGCTGAGCCCGGAAACCACGCTTTTCCTCGTGGCATCAAAAACCTTCACCACCCAGGAAACCATGACCAACGCCCACAGCGCGCGTGACTGGTTCCTGACCTCTGGCGGCCAGGACGATGTGGCGAAGCACTTTGCTGCGCTGTCGACGAACGGTAAAGCCGTTGCTGAGTTCGGCATTGATACCGCCAACATGTTCGAATTCTGGGACTGGGTCGGGGGGCGTTACTCCCTGTGGTCTGCCATTGGGCTGTCGATCATTCTTTCTATCGGTTTCGCCAATTTCGAGAAACTGCTCGAAGGTGCGCACGCGATGGACCGCCACTTTGCCGACACGCCGGAAGAGAAAAATCTGCCGATCCTGCTGGCACTGATCGGTATCTGGTACAACAACTTCTTCGGTGCTGAAACCGAAGCTATCCTGCCTTATGACCAGTACATGCACCGTTTTGCCGCTTACTTCCAGCAGGGCAATATGGAGTCGAACGGTAAATACGTTGACCGTGCCGGTAACCCGGTTTCTTACCAGACCGGCCCGATTATCTGGGGCGAGCCTGGCACCAACGGCCAGCATGCGTTTTACCAGCTGATCCATCAGGGTACCAAGCTAGTGCCGTGCGACTTTATCGCTCCGGCGGTATCGCATAACAAATTGGGCGATCACCACAGTAAACTGCTGTCGAACTTCTTTGCCCAGACCGAAGCGCTGGCGTTTGGTAAAGCGCGTGACGTAGTGGAAAAAGAGTTTGCTGATGCCGGTCTGGATGCTAAATCCGTTGAACATGTGGTGCCGTACAAAGTGTTCGAAGGTAACCGCCCGACCAACTCTATCCTGCTGCGTGATATCACCCCGTACAGCCTCGGCGCGCTGATTGCGCTTTACGAGCACAAAATCTTTACCCAGGGCGTGATCCTCAATATCTTCACCTTCGATCAGTGGGGCGTGGAGTTAGGTAAACAGCTGGCTAACCGCATTCTGCCAGAGCTGACAAATGCGGAACCGGTTAACAGTCACGACAGTTCGACCAATGGTCTGATTAACCGCTATAAATCCTGGCGTTAATCGCGACTGGCGCACCGGGCTTTTTCCAGCCGACCCGCGCCAGTGGTCTACACCACGACTGCCGAACCCCCATTTTCTGGGGGGTTTTTTATTTTCTGGAAAAAACTGGACCTGGTTGACAGCGCGGTTTTTCGGAGTACGGCGAGGGGCAGGGGCTGGGCGCAAGATGTCATACTGATTACACGACAATTTTTCATCCCAAAGATGAGTAAAATCTGCGTAAGGGGGATGGGCTTATTCCTAAAAATACCTAAAAACACGCCATTTTGAGACAGATTATTCTTAAATAAAAGGCTGGAAAATCGTGGTAAATCATTAAAGAGAAAATGCTTATCCTCATGATTTTTATTATTTTAATTCCTTTATATTATTATTTACTCGCGCTACGTCACTGATATCAACACTGCACCCGTTTTTACACCTTCCATACGATAAATAAAGTAAATATTGGCATTAAGCCCTGTTTAATCTTATTTTGCAGACATATATCTTTACATTTGTCATGTTGGCAGTCTTTTATCATTCCTCTTTCTCCTGTTCTGCCGTTCCGTCCGGTGCGCTGCTTTCTGGAAATTAATTCCCCATACTGGAGTCGCCAGACACCATCCAGGTCCTGGTATCCATTCATTTAATGAAGGGAAAGTGTGATGAAAAAAGTCATATGGGCTACTGCAGCCATAGTGTACTTAGCAAGTGCAACGGGCGCGTTCGCCGCTGAAGCTGCCGGTGCGCCACCGGTTGAAGCCGGTGCTGCTGCCGGTGCTGATGCTGGTGCGATGTCGGCGGGTGCAACGACCGCTGTTGGTATCGGTGCCGTTGGCGCGCTGGCCGGCATTGCGCTGGCAGCGAGCAGCGGTGGTAATGGTTCCAACACCGGAACCACGACCACGACCACCACAAGTACGACCCGCTAAGTACAAAAATTAATCATAACCACACATTTGTGTGGTTATTTTCCGCCTTGTTCTACTTTGCTCAGGGACTCTCACAGTTGCGAAACCTACCACTTCTGCTGCTCTGCCTGCTGCTTCAGGCCTGTACACAAACGCAAAAAGGACTGGGTGAAACCGTCAAGCTGGCTTTTCTTGGCGCTGACGACATCCAGATGACTAACGAACAAATTGACGCGATGCCCTACGCCAGCATGTATCTGCGGGTGAATGGAGGTCAGCAAATCTTTGTGGTGCTGGGCTTCAACGAAAACGGACAGCAGAAATGGATCACCCGCGATAAAGCCATGCTGGTGACCCAGCAGGGGCGTCTGGTGAAAACCCTTGGCCTGGCAGATAACCTGAACGAAGTCAGTAACCTCGAAAACGATCCGCTACGCGATGCGCTGCACCTCACTGAAGGGGCAAGCTGGACCCGTACCCTGAGCTGGACGCAGGACGGCAAGCCTCAGGCCGATACCGCGATTTCCCACTTTACCCGTCAGAAAGACGAGGTGCTGCAACTGGCTGGTCAGTCAGTTGCCTGCCGCGTCTGGCAGGAAGACGTGTCCACGACGGAAAACGGTCGCTCCTGGCGCAATACGTTTTGGGTCGATATCTCCAGCGGGCAGGTGCGTCAGTCACTGCAAACGCTGGGAGCTGACTACCTCCCTGTTGAATCCACCATTCTGAAGCCTGCGAAATCATGAAAAAAATAACCCTTATTCTCGCAGGGATGGTGGCATCGCTGTCGCTGCACGCCCAGGCCGATGGCCGGGTGAGCATCTTCTATCCCGGACAGGCACAGCCTGTAGCGGTCGACCACGTGGCCAACCTTGCACAGCTGGTGGCGCGCCCGGAGCTGGCGCAGAAAACCTGGTGGCCCGGCACGGTGATCGGTGAAAAGCTGGCTACGGCGGTGGCGCTACAGCAGCAGCAACAGCTGCTGGCACGCCTGCAGACCTGGCGCGATCGGCTGAAAAACGACGATGACGCTGAACAGGCGGCCGTGGTTGAGAACGTGCGCCAGCAAATTGCTGCGCTGAAGGTGACGGGACGGCAGATCGTCAATCTGGACCCGGACTGGGTGCGCTTAAAGCCGCAGGCTAATCGCACGCTGGAAGGGGAATACAGCGTATATACCCTGCAACGACCAACCTCAGTCACGCTCGCGGGCGTGGTGGAGCAGGCCGGTAAAACCCCGTGGGCGGCAGGGCGTTCCGCCGTTGAGTATCTGGATGCGCATCCGCGCCTGAGCGGCGGTGAGCGCAATACGGCACAGGTGATCTCTCCTGCGGGCGATGTGACAGAGGTGCCGGTAGCGTACTGGAACCGCCGTCATTTTGAGCCGCAGCCGGGCAGCATCATCTTTGTAGGCTTCTCTTCCTGGACGCTGCCGAGCGCCTATGCCGATCTCAACCAGCAGATCGTTTCTGTTCTGACGCACCGGATCCCTGACTGATGAAAAAACGTTATCTTCTCAGCCTGCTGTCACTTTCCGTCGCCTGTGCCTGCCAGGCTCAGGCTGCTACCTACCCGGACCCGATTGGCCCGTCGCAGTCAGACTTTGGCGGCGTTGGCCTGATGCAGGTCCCGACTGCGCGTATGGCCAAAGAGGGCGAGTTCAGCCTGAACTACCGCTATAACGATCAGTATCACTTTTACTCCTCCTCGGTGCAGCTGTTCCCGTGGCTGGAAGCCACTATCCGCTATACCGATGTGAAAACCCGCGAATACAGTGCGGTGTCCAGCTTCTCCGGTAATCAGACTTACAAAGATAAGGCGTTCGATCTCAAGCTGCGCCTGTGGGAAGAGGGCTTCTGGCTGCCGGAAGTCTCCGTCGGTTCACGTGATCTCGGCGGCACCGGGCTGTTCGACAGTGAATATCTGGTGGCAACCAAAGCCTGGGGGCCGTTTGATTTTACCCTCGGCCTCGGCTGGGGCTACATCGGTAACAGCGGCACCATCAAGAACCCGTTCTGCTCGGCCAGTGAAAGTTACTGCTACCGGAGTGAAGGCAGCGGAACGGCCGGCTCGGTGAGCGGCGGCGAGATGTTCAAAGGGCCAACGGCGCTGTTCGGCGGGATTGAGTATCAGACCCCGTGGCAGCCGCTGCGCCTGAAAATGGAATATGAAGGCAACGACTACCAGGATGACTTCGCCGGGCGTCTGGAGCAGAAGAGCAAGGTCAACGTCGGGGCGATCTACCGTATTACCGACTGGGCAGATGTGAACGTCAGCTATGAGCGTGGCAACACCTTTATGGCCGGCTTCACGCTGCGTACTAACTTTAACGACCTGCACCAGAACCAGCGCGATACGCCGAAGCCGGAATATAATCCGCAGCCGCAGGATCGCTTCCTTGAACCTACGGTGACGGCCAATCAGCTGACCGACCTGAAGTATAACGCCGGGCTGAACGCACCGAATATCCAGGTGGACGGCAGCACGATGATCGTCACCGGGGAGCAGTATAAGTACCGTGATACGCAGCGCGGCGTCGATCGCGCCAACGTCATCCTTGCCAACCATCTGCCGCAGGGCGTGGATACGCTGCGGGTGACGCAAACGCGCAGCCATATGCCGCAGGTCACCACCGAAACCAACGTGGGCAGCCTGCAACGCCAGCTGGCAGGTTATCCGCTGGGGCGTGAAGAGACGCTGCAGCAGCAGCGGGTTAATCCGGTGGATCCGGGGCATACCGAGCAGGGCTTCCGCATCGATGGCGATCGCCTGAACTACAGCCTGTCGCCGGTGCTGAACCAGTCGGTGGGGGGGCCAGAAAGTTTCTACCTGTACCAGGTGGGCGTGATGGCGAACGCCAGTTTCTGGCTGACGGACCATTTACTGCTGGACGGCAGCCTGTTTGGCAACCTTGCCAACAACTACGACAAGTTTAACTACAACGGTGCCCCGTCAGACTCCACGCTGCCACGTGTGCGTACTCATATTCGCGACTACGTTGAAAACAACGTTTACGTGAATAACCTGCAGGCCAACTACATGCGCGAACTTGGCAATGGTTTCTACGGCCAGGTCTATGGCGGGTATCTGGAAACCATGTATGGCGGTGCCGGTGGCGAAGTGCTGTACCGTCCGCTGGATGCCAGCTGGGCGATTGGCGTGGATGCTAACTACGTCAAGCAGCGTGACTGGGACAACATGATGAAGTTCAACGATTACAGTGCCAAAGTCGGCAATGTGACCGGTTACTGGCAGCCGTGGTTCATGCGTAACGTGCTGGTGAAAGCCAGCGTCGGGCAGTATCTGGCGGAAGACAAGGGCGTGACGGTCGATGTGTCGAAGCGCTTCGACAGCGGGATTACCGTCGGGGCTTATGCTACGAAAACTAACGTTTCGGCAGAAGATTACGGCGAAGGTGATTTCACTAAGGGCTTCTACATCTCTGTACCGATGGATGTCTTCAGCGTTTCACCAACCCGTGGCCGTGCGCAGGTTAACTGGACACCGCTGACGCGTGATGGCGGGCAGATGCTGGGCCGTAAGTACCAGCTGTACGATATGACGAGCGACCGCGACGCCAATTATCGTTAGTTCACGGTTTAATACCGGGCGACCTATTTTCCTGGTCGCCCGTTCTTCGCGTCGCATGTTAATCCTCATCGAAATGTTGTGATCTGCATCACACTCAAGCATATTGTTATCCGTCGGCATTCCCGACGGATAACAATATGCTTGAGGCACACCATGACTTCCCAGGAACGTAACACGCCTGCCACGCGGCTGGCCTTTGCCCTGCAAATGGTTTTAAACACCGGCCTGATTGTTCTGGCCTGTATCCTGATCATCTTTCTTGGCAAAGAAACCATCCATCTTGGTAACGTGCTGCTGAATACCGGAGAGCAGACCTCCTCCTATCTGCTGATTGAAGGTATCGTGATCTACTTTCTCTACTTTGAGTTTATCGCGCTGATCATTAAGTATTTCCAGTCCGGCTACCACTTCCCGCTGCGCTACTTTGTTTACATTGGTATCACGGCCATTATTCGCCTGATTATCGTTGACCATAAAAACCCGTTTGATACCCTGGCCTATGCGATCGCTATTCTGATCCTGGTCGTTACGCTGTGGCTGGCCAACAGCAACCGTCTGAAGCGCGAATAACCGGAAAATCAGCCACAATTTCGTGGCTAAATGCCCTGCTTTGATAGGTTTGCCGCCAGCGTCTGCGTTACACTGACGCATCGAAGATTTTGCGGAGAAGTGTTATGGCTGAGAACGCGCTGTCGCAATTGCGCGCGATCAACTGGCTGCCGGATTCATCCCCCCTGTTAACCGCCCCCCTGCTGGACTGGCTGATGGAAGTCGATTCCATGACCCGTCGCTTTGAACGTCACTGCCAGCAGGTGACGGTTAACCTGCTGCGCGAAGGATTTATCAGCGCGCAGGAAGCGGCAGAGGATATCGCACTGTTACCGATGGAACCGCGCTACTGGCTGCGGGAAATCGAACTTTGCGGTGACGGGGTGCCCTGGCTGGTGGCGCGAACACTGGTGCCGGAATCCACCCTGAACGGCCCGGAGCAGAAGCTGCAACAGCTGGGCACGGTGCCGCTGGGCCGCTACCTGTTTGCCTCCTCAACCCTGACGCGTGACTTCATTGATGTTGGCCACAGCGCCGAACTGTGGGGAAGGCGTTCGCGCCTGCGGCTGTCGGGGAAACCGCTGTTACTGACCGAACTGTTTTTACCGGCTTCCCCGCTCTACGCCAGCCTGGAGGCAAAGTAGCATGCAGAGAACGTTGCCAATGAGTAAGCTCTCGGCTTTTAGCCGACTGATGCGTATTGATAAACCGATTGGTTCCCTGCTGCTGCTGTGGCCAACACTCTGGGCGCTGTGGCTGGCCGGGATGCAAATGCCGCCGCTGAACGTGCTGCTGGTGTTTGTGCTGGGCGTATTCTTTATGCGGGCGGCAGGCTGCGTGGTCAACGATTTTGCCGACCGTAAAATCGACGGCCACGTGAAGCGTACCCGTGAGCGCCCGTTGCCCAGCGGTGCGGTGACCACGCGCGAAGCGAAGCTGCTGTTCGCCGGCCTGGTGCTGGTCTCCTTCGCGCTGGTGCTGACCATGAACAAGATGACCATCTGGCTGTCTTTGGGGGGCCTTGCGCTGGCGTGGATGTATCCGTTTATGAAGCGCCATACTCATCTGCCGCAGGTGGTGCTGGGCGCGGCGTTTGGCTGGTCAATTCCGATGGGCTGGGCTGCCGTCAGTGAAAGCGTGCCCTTAACCTGCTGGCTGCTGTTTCTCGCGAACATCTGCTGGACGGTGGCCTATGACACGCTGTATGCGATGGTCGACCGCGATGATGACCTGAAGATTGGCGTCAAATCAACCGCCATCCTGTTTGGCCGCTTTGACAAGCTGATCGTCGGTCTGCTGCAGCTGGCGACGCTGTGTCTGATGGCGCTGGTGGGCTGGCGGTTGCAGCTTAACGGGGTATTTTACTGGTCAGTCCTGGTGGCGGGTATTTTCTTTGTGCATCAGCAGAAGCTGATCGCCCGGCGGCAGCGTGAGCTGTGCTTTAAGGCATTCCTGAATAATAACTGGGTAGGATTCACGCTGTTTGTGGGCGTGATTCTGGGCATCTGGTTATAGCGGGCAGGGGACGGGCATGCTCGTTCTCAGGCTTGAACCCTACACGATGCAAAATAACCGGTGTGGATGCGGTTACTAAAAAGGGCCGACCAAAAATGGTCGGCCCTTCAGACATACCCGCCGCAATCCTGTCAGTCGTGCTCTACAGCACTCTCGATTGTCATTCTCACGTCCTGGGTTATCAGGTCGGCCAGCAGTTGATAAACCTGCTGCGTTCGCTCGACCTGTGCATCACCAGAGTCGCTGATATAGCCTTCATCACGCAGCGTTAACACCAGCGAGGTAAACACCGCCTTGTCGAAGAACTCTGGCGCATTAATGCCATGAAGAACCGACAGGCGCTGTGCCATGGTGCGACTCTCTTTTTCCAGCGTACCGCGGTTAATCGTCGGCTTAGCGCTGAGGATAGAGAAGGTAATGGAGTAACGTTGCAGCGTTTCCCGAACGCCAGCAGCCAGCAGCTGCAGGGAGCGGAAACGACCCGCGCTCAGACGCAGGCAGCTCTCTTCAGCAACCAGCAGGCCCTGACGCGCCATTTCCGCGACCAGTAAGTCCAGCACCTGCCCGAGTTCATCCGTGCTCCAGCGCAGGAACAGTTCGCTTTTCAGCATCGGGTAGATGACGGTAACCTGGCGCAGCAGTTCGGCGCGGCTCAGCTCACGGTGCTGCATCAGAATGGCGGCAATCAGCGACGGCATCACCAGCATATGGTGAATGTTGTTGCGATAATAGGTCATCAGCACGGCCTGCTCGCGCGGCAGTACGACGATCTCACCGATGCTGTCCTGCTCCAGCTCAAACTTGTTCATGCTGAGCGCATGTTCCAGCAGCGCTTCCGGGGTCATATCCGGTACGGTCGAGTCAGGGGAGTAAGGCACGTTACGCAGCAGCTGCACGTAACAGTCGAGCTGTTCGGTCAGCTGCTCACGCGTCATCGAACGCTGGCGCGAGGCCAGCAGCGCGGTGACACACAGGTTCATGGCATTGGCCGCCCCTGCGTTGTTGATGCGCACCATCACTTTCTGGGCGATGTCGTTGACTGCCGGCGTTAACCACGCCGGGCGCTGAGCTTCGATCGGGTCGATGGCTTCGCGCCATTCTGGCACCTGCTGATTCAGATAGGCGACCAGCGGCAGAGGTTCCCCAAAGTTGACATAGCCCTGGCCGAGGTTGCGCAGCTTACGCAGGCCCCGCACCATCGACATAAAGCCCTCTTTCTCTTTGGTCGCGCCGCGCAGCTCTTTGGCGTAAGTTCCCACTTCCATCACGTGCTCGTATCCGATGTAAATCGGCACCAGAGTAATCGGGCGGTTGCCGCCGCGCAGCATGGCCTGAATCGTCATCGACAGGGTGCCGGTTTTCGGGTCGAGCAGGCGACCGGTACGGGAACGGCCCCCTTCCACGAAGTACTCAACGGAATAGCCCCGGGTGAACAGCTCGCCGAGGTATTCACGGAACACCGTGGAGTAGAGTTTATTGCCCTTAAACGTGCGGCGGATAAAGAACGCCCCCAGGCGGCGGAAAATCGGGCCGGCCGGCCAGAAGTTCAGATTGATACCGGCAGCAATATGCGGCGGCACCAGCCCCTGGTGATACAGCACATAGGAGAGCAGCAGATAGTCCATATGGCTGCGATGGCAGGGAACATAGACGATTTCATGACCGTCCTGTGCCAGCTGGCGCACGCGTTCACCGCCGTTGACGTTGATCCCCTGGTACAATTTGCTCCAGGTCCAGCCCATGATGCGGTCGGTAAGACGAATCGCTTCGTAGGAGAAGTCGGCGGCGATCTCTTCCATCAGCTCAACGGCATTCTGCTGGGCTTTTTCAATGGAGATTTTCTTGCTGCGCGCTTCATCATCGACCGCTTTGGCGATCGCTTTGGACTGTAACAGTTTATTGAACAGATCCTGACGGACCGGCAGACGAGGGCCGACAGCCGCCAGACGTTGACGGGCAAAGTGCATACGCGCCACGCGGGCCAGCTTCTGCGCAATAATCTTATCCGTACCGTGCTCCGTGGCCATATGGCGCAGTGAGACCATCGGAGAGAAGCGCACAAAGCTGTCACGACCCAGCCAGATCACCGCAAAGAACTTCTGGATGCCGTTGAGCATCCGCAGGTGCGGCTGTTCGTCACCCTGAACCTCGCGACCGGGCGCACGGCCAAACATCACCGAGACCGGGACCATCTGCACATCCAGTTCAGGATGATTACGGTGCAGGTCCAGATATTCGTGGAACAGTTTGACCGACTGCACGTTCGGGACAAAATAGGGAAACACGCGCGGGCCATCATGGATAAACACATGACGTGGCAATACCGTACCGTCGATCTCCAGCGGTTCCAGAGGATCGGGAAGGTCTTCTTTGCGGCACTGCTCACGAAGCGCGAGGAGATCGGCCTTTGAATCATAAGGCAGCACATACATAATAGGGCGCGACGTATCAAGCCCGAGTTCGGCAACCGGTTCAGACGGGATTGCCTTACTTTTTACCAGAAATTTAACTGGTAGATTCAATAAGTTATAATATAATTTACGCCAACCTGACATAGACAACATGAAGCCTCTTGTTAGCAAAGCGCCGCAAGCATACCAGAAAGCGCCAACAGAATCTGTGGTGTTGAAAAACCTGTAGTTCCACTCATTGACGTTAAACTTCTCAAAGGGTTCCCTGATTATGGCAAATAATGTCACCGGACTGACTCGAATCGTAAAAGCTGCCGGATACTCGTGGCAAGGCCTTCGCGCCGCGTGGCAGCATGAAGCGGCTTTCCGCCAGGAAGCGGTTGCTGTAATTATTGCCATAGCCGTGGCCTGCTGGCTGGACGTCGATGCCATTACGCGGGTGCTGTTAATTGGCTCGGTGGTGATGATTATTATTGTAGAAATATTAAACAGCGCCGTCGAAGCGGTGGTTGACCGCATCGGCAGTGAAATTCACCCTCTGGCCGGACGGGCAAAAGATATGGCCTCCGCCGCCGTGCTGTTAACTATCTTGCTGGCAATTTTTGTCTGGATCATGCTGTTAGTGCCACATTTGCGATGAATTTTCCAAAAATCGCGACAAACGGCATTTCGCCCAAGTTTAGGTTTTCAATGTCTAAATACCTGTATATACTCACAGTCGACTGTATAAACAACCAGGGGGCGGGATGAAAGCACTAACGGCAAGGCAGCAGCAGGTTTACGACCTGATTCGCGACCATATTAATCAAACTGGTATGCCACCGACGCGCGCAGAGATCGCCACGCAGCTTGGTTTCCGTTCCCCGAATGCGGCTGAAGAACACCTGAAGGCCTTAGCGCGTAAAGGCGTGATTGAGATCGTCTCCGGCGCGTCTCGCGGTATCCGTTTGATGATGGAAGAAGAAGAAGGTCTTCCATTGATTGGTCGGGTCGCAGCGGGTGAACCCCTGCTGGCAGAGCAGCATATCGAAGGCCACTATAAGGTTGACCCTGACCTGTTTAAACCGGGTGCCGATTTCCTGCTGCGCGTTAGCGGCATGTCGATGAAAGATATCGGCATTATGGACGGTGACCTGTTAGCGGTACACAAAACGGAAGAGGTGCGCAACGGCCAGGTCGTAGTGGCGCGCATTGACGACGAAGTGACGGTAAAACGCCTGAAAAGGCAGGGTAACACGGTGCAACTGCTGCCGGAAAACCCGGATTTCAAACCTATCATCGTTGACCTGCGTCAGCAGACGCTGACCATCGAAGGTCTTGCCGTCGGCGTGATACGAAACGGCAACTGGCTGTAAACGTTACTCCCCGCTAAATTATGCGCGCCGCACCTGCGGCGCGTATTAATATCCGTTGTTGGTTTTAACCATGATGGACTGTGATGAAACTGCTTACCTCTGCGGATAAAAACCTCTGGCGGCTGGCGCTGCCCATGATCCTGTCTAATATCACCGTGCCGCTTCTCGGCCTGGTGGATACTGCTGTTATCGGCCATCTCGACAGCCCGACTTATCTGGGCGGCGTCGCCATTGGCACTACCATCACCAGCTTCCTGTTTATGCTGCTGCTGTTTTTACGTATGAGCACAACCGGGCTGACGGCGCAGGCTTTTGGTGCCAATGACCGGCAGGCACTGGCCCGTGGGCTGATGCAGCCGCTGCTGCTGGCGCTATGCGCAGGACTGCTGTTTATTCTGTTTAAACAGCCGCTCACTCATCTGGCACTGAGCGTAACGGGCGGAAGCGATGATGTCCTGCACCAGGCCGCGCTGTTTATGCAGGTACGCTGGCTCAGTGCGCCGGCGACGCTGGCAAATCTGGTACTGCTGGGCTGGCTGCTCGGCGTGCAGTACGCCCGGGCCCCGGTGATCCTGCTGGTGGTCGGCAACCTGGTGAACATCCTGCTCGATCTGTGGTTCGTGATTGGCCTGAAGTGGGGCGTACAGGGGGCTGCGGCGGCTACTGCCATCGCTGAGTATGTCAGCCTGATTGTCGGCCTGCTGCTGGTGTGGCGGGTCATGGTGCTGCGCGGTCTGTCACTCCGGCTGATGCTCGGAGCCTGGCGCGGAGACCTCGGGCGCCTGCTGCGCCTCAACCGCGATATCATGCTGCGTTCACTGTTGCTGCAAATCTGTTTCGCATCACTGACCATTTTTGGTGCGCGGCTGGGCAACGATATTGTGGCGGTCAATGCCGTGCTGCTGATGTTTCTTACCTTTACCGCCTATGCGCTGGACGGCTTTGCCTATGCGGTCGAAGCCTGCTCTGGCGAAGCCTACGGGGCGCGCAACAGCCAGCAGCTTCTCAGCGTCTGGCATGCCGCCTGTCGACAGGCGCTGGCGGTGGCGCTGGGTTTTTCACTGCTCTATGCCCTGTGGGGCGCACAGATTGTCGCGCTGTTGACTTCCCTTGCGCCGCTGCGCCAGCTTGCCGATCAGTATTTAGGCTGGCAGGTGCTGATGCCGCTGGCAGGCGTCGGCTGTTACTTACTGGATGGGATGTTCATTGGTGCCACCCGCGCCAGTGAAATGCGTAACAGCATGGCTATTGCAGCACTCGGCTTTGGGCTCACGCTGTGCAGCGTTCCCTGGCTGGGTAACCATGGGCTGTGGCTGGCGATTACGCTGTTCCTGGTGCTGCGTGGAGTGACGCTGTGGGCGATCTGGCGGCGGCACTGGCGTAACGGAACCTGGTTTGCTCAGTGAAACATTTACTTACGTAACCCGATTTTTATGTATCATTATGAATTAAAACATCTTTTTACGGTTTTCAGGCAGTGCGGCAGGGTGTTTACGGCTGGAACGCTATTTCTCTACTACAATTATCTCTGTGTCAGGCAATTGACAAGATAATTATCTGGCAAACAGGCCGTATCCCGGGCTGTTAAAGCTGTTTTAACCCAAGGTAGAGGAATCACATCATGAATAAAGACGAAGCCGGCGGTAACTGGAAACAGTTTAAAGGTAAAGTGAAAGAGCAATGGGGCAAGCTGACCGATGACGACCTGACTGTCGTTGAAGGTAAACGCGATCAGCTGGTCGGGAAAATCCAGGAGCGCTACGGCTACCAGAAAGACCAGGCCGAAAAAGAGCTGAAAGACTGGGAAACACGTAACGATCATCGCTGGTAAGCCAGCGAAGAGTTAAACCAGGCTCCTACCCGGCACAAGGACAGTGCCAACCCCTTTTGTACCTCCCCCCTTCGCTATCTTTCTTATCAACGCCCGCGTTTTTTACTCTGCACGCTGTGATAGTGCTGGCACGCATCCTGACGGGTGCAGGCTTCAATTTCTCCGCACTGCTGACAAAATCCATGTGCTTCTATCACGCTGTGGCCGAGGGTAAAGCCTGAATTCAGGGCCAGCGATTGTAAAATATCTTCCACGCCATCGGCATGCTGCTCGGTTACTGAACCGCAGCGGTCACAGATCAGCATGGCTGAAGTGTGCGACGGCTCTTCAAAGTGATGGCAAACCACATAGCTGTTGGTGGACTCCACGCGGTGAATAAACCCCTGCTCCAGCAGAAAGTCGAGCGCCCGGTAGATGGTAGGGGGCTTTGCCTGAGGTTCTGAAACACGCAGTAAATCCAGCAGATCGTAGGCGCTAATCGCCCCGTTTTGCTCGCTCATCAGGCGCAGGACCTCAAGGCGCTGTGGCGTCAGGCGCACGCTGCGTTGCTGACAGATAACTTCCGCCTGCGACAGGATTTTTTCTGCACTGGTAATCTTCATTGTTCCCCCTCAGGCTATTTCAGAATGTTATTTTATCACGTCTGCCTGCAAACGCCGAGTTTGCCGTCTGACCGACTCCGCTGCTGCGGTGTGGCGGGTCAACTCCAGTTTCTTCTGGTATTGGTGTTAAGCGCTGAAGGTTAGAAAATTTTAATGTTTCACATCGCGCCATCAGGTCCATCCTTTTTTTATTCAGTCGGGTTAATCTTATTTGCAGTGCTTAAGGTTCATGTCTACCTTTTGCAAAGGGCTCTGCGCGTTTATCGCTGAAAAAAACAGGTGTTAAACGTTCAACTGTTAGCGTGATAACAGATTAATAAAATGGCAATGACCTGATAAGCCCACTCATCTTCTCTCAGTTCACAGCAATGAAATACTGCCTTTATGTTCATTATTCAGGCATTCAGTTATGCGTGTCTCTGCGCATTCTCTTTTTCATTATCTATGGTGGGTTTCGGGTCAATGGCACATAAATTTAATGCACTTATCGGTTTTTACCGTCCGGTCGTCTTGCCCGCTCTGCTGCTTGCGCCACTCAGTGGTCTGGCAGCAGGTAACTATTTTGATGCCCGTAATGATGCCATGGGGGGAACCGGCGTTGCGTCTTCCACCTATGGTTCAGCAGTGCTGGCTAACCCGGCGCTGATGACGAAAGCCAAACCGGAAGATTCAGTCACTATTATTTTGCCTGCGGTCGGTGCACAGCTGAGTGATAAGGGCAAGCTGGTCAACAAGGTTGATGACCTGACGGATGCCGTCGATAATTATAAAGACCTGGCTAATAACATTACTTTCCCTATCTCTTTTGCCGACATTGAACGCGCTCAGGGCGCGGCTGGCGATCTTGCCGAACGACTGCGTGAGATCAAGGGCCAGAAAGCCTGGGCCAAAGCCGGTGCCGCCTTCGCGGTGACGGTACCCAATGAGGTGCTGCCTTTTGCATTTGTCACGAAAGCCTACGGCACGGCCTCGGTCGTAGCGGATGTGACACAAAGCGATATCGACTACCTGCAGGGCATTGCGGATGGCACCCGGATCCCGACAAGCCAGGGCCTGAACAGCCTGACGTCTGCCGGGCTGGGACGCGCAGCGGTGGTCTACGATATGGGTATTGCGGTGGCGCATGAGTTTGATATCGGCGGTCAGCCGGTTTCACTGGGCGTGATGCCGAAGCTGCAAAAAACCACGCTGTATAACTACAGCGCCTCGGTCTACAGCTATGACAAGTCAGATTTCACCAACGGTAATTATAAAAACAACAACACCGGTTTTAACCTTGATGCCGGTGCCTCTACCGACCTGGGTGAAAACTGGACGTTGGGCCTGAGCGCACAGAACCTGATCTCACGGGATATCGATACCAAAGAAGTCAGCGGTTACCAGGATACCTATCAGATCCGTCCGCTGGTGACCTCCGGGGTATCATTCCACACCGAGCGTCTGACGACCGCGCTGGACGTAGACCTGACCCCAACCAAACGCTTTAAAACGCAGGATGACAGCCAGTATGCTGCCGTCGGTGCGGAATACCGTCTGCTGGACTGGTTGCAGCTGCGTGCCGGTTATCGTGCTGACGTGAAGTCCAACGATACTGATGTGTTCACCGGGGGCTTTGGTCTGTCGCCGTTTAACAAGGTCCATCTGGATCTGGCCGGAATGGTCGGTAAAGACAATACCTGGGGTGCCGTTGCCCAGCTGAACTTTACCTTCTGATTTTTCTCTGTCGTGGCTGACCCTCTGTTCCGGTCAGCCCGCAAACAAGGACGACCGGAAAAAAAGGTCGTCCTCTACAGGATCTCCCCCTGCCGTGCTATCATTGCGCACAATATCGTCACCCCCTTTCTGATACAGAGTTAGCGCTTTTCATGACCGAAAATTTACCTGCACACCGTTTTTCCATCGCTCCGATGCTCGACTGGACCGATCGCCACTGTCGTTACTTCCATCGCCAGCTGACCCGGCAGACGCTGCTGTACACCGAAATGGTCACCACCGGCGCGATTATTCACGGCAAAGGTGACTATCTGGCCTGGAGCCACGAAGAACAGCCGGTCGCCCTGCAGCTGGGCGGCAGCGATCCGGCAGCGCTGGCGCAGTGCGCGAAGCTGGCGGAAGAACGCGGCTATAACGAGGTGAACCTCAACGTCGGCTGCCCGTCCGATCGCGTGCAGAATGGCCGCTTCGGTGCCTGCCTGATGGGTGAGGCGCAGCTGGTTGCCGACTGCATCAAAGCGATGCGCGATGTGGTGTCTGTCCCGGTGACGGTAAAAACCCGTATCGGCATCGACGACCAGGACAGCTATGAATTCCTCTGCGACTTTATTCAGCGCGTTGCGGAGCAGGGCGGCTGTGAGTCGTTCATTATTCACGCGCGTAAAGCCTGGCTTTCCGGCCTCAGCCCGAAAGAGAACCGCGAAATCCCGCCGCTCGACTACGAGCGCGTCTACCAGTTAAAACGCGATTTCCCGCAGCTCACCCTGTCGCTTAACGGCGGTGTGAAGTCGCTGGAGGAAGCCCGGTGCCATTTACAGCATCTGGACGGCGTGATGATGGGCCGCGAAGCCTATCAGAACCCTGGCCTGCTGGCGCAGGTGGACCAGACGATTTTCGGCAGCAGCGCGCCGGTGGCTGACTCCGTGGCGGTGGTTCGTGCGATGTACCCGTACATTGAGCGCGAGCTGACGCAGGGGACTTACCTCGGTCACGTCACACGCCATATGCTGGGTCTGTTCCAGGGGATCCCTGGCGCACGCCAGTGGCGTCGTTACCTGA
This sequence comes from Erwinia sp. Eh17-17, assembly GCF_039675725.1. Classification (NCBI taxonomy): domain Bacteria; kingdom Pseudomonadati; phylum Pseudomonadota; class Gammaproteobacteria; order Enterobacterales; family Erwiniaceae; genus Erwinia; species Erwinia sp. Eh17-17. Next base: position 45,969 of record NZ_JBDFQT010000014.1, read on the forward strand.
GCGAAAACGCTCACAAAGCGGGCGCAGGCGTCGATGTCGTGGAGAAAGCCCTGCTGCTGGTCGCAGATAAAGTTCCTGCCAGCGTTTAAACTCGTCAAACATTCACCAGATAGTGATGAAATTCACCAGGGTAGCGATTAGTCTGGTGAATGCTTCACTATACTTTTCAATGCGTTAAATTTTCTGTGCCGCTGGCACGATTCTTGTAATAACTCCTTCAGAGTCCCTTATTCTGGAGCGTATCAACATGTCAGAGATCCTGTTCGTCATTGGCTTTTTTATGATGCTGTTACTGACCGGCATTTCGCTGTTGGGCATCATTGCGGCGCTGCTGGTGGCCACCGTGGTGATGTTCATCGGCGGGTTGTTCGCTGTTGTTATAAAAATGTTGCCATGGCTGGTGCTGGCGGTGGTTGCCGTCTGGCTTTATCGCGCATTTCGCAAGCCTGGAGCAGCGGATAAACCGTGGTTATCTTGATGATATCAATGAGTTGTCTGGGGTTTTAGTGGAGTAATGCGGGGTGGATCACATCATGTGAAATTGTTAACTTCAATTTCTCAATTAAACATATTTTTTACTTATGAATTCTGCCAGGATGGATTCACTGAATCAAAACGTATTCATCGCCGCTGACCCTACACTCAGTGCGAACTATAAAAAAGAAAGAAACGAAAAGGGGCTTCCGCAAGGAGGCCCCATTTTTTTGCGTTGCGCTGACTACGGAATTAACAAACTCGACCCCTGAGTACCGCGCCCTTCCAGTACCCGGTGCGCGTGCTGGGCATCCGCCAGCGCAAATTTCTGCCCCTGCGGCACATCGACCTTAATCGCGCCGCTGGCGATCAGTGAAAACAGCTCACTACTGGCCTGTAACAGGGCTTCACGCGTGGTGATGTACCCATTGAGCGAGGGCCGGGTGACATACAACGACCCTTTCTGATTGAGGATCCCCAGATTGACGCCGCTCACCGGGCCGGATGAGTTGCCAAAGCTGACCATCAGCCCGCGCCGCTGCAGGCAGTCGAGCGACGCCTCCCAGGTGTCTTTCCCGACGGAGTCATACACCACGCGCAGTTTTTTACCGTGCGTCAGCTCGCTGACGCGCGCGGCAATATCCTCTTCACGATAGTTAATCGTTTCCCATGCCCCGGCACTCTTCGCCAGTCGGGCTTTGTCCGCCGAACCTACGGTGCCGATCAGATGCGCACCCAGCGCCTTTGCCCACTGGCAGGCAATCAGGCCGACGCCACCGGCGGCGGCGTGGAACAGAAACACCTCATCGGGCTGCACTACATAAGTCTGACGCAGCAGATAATGCACCGTCAGCCCCTTCAGGAACGAGGCCGCTGCCTGTTCGAAGGAGATGGCATCCGGCAGCAGCGCCACCTTATCCACCGGCACGTTATGCACTTCGCTGTAGGCACCGAGAGCAGACTGGGCATACACCACGCGATCGCCCGGCTGCAGTTCGCTGACGCCAGGGCCAACGCGCGTTACCACGCCCGCCGCCTCGGTGCCCAGACCGGCAGGAAGCGCAGCAGGGTAGAGGCCACTGCGCACGTAGGTGTCGATGTAATTGATGCCAATCGCTTTGTTCTCAACCTGCACTTCACCGGGGGCCGGATCGGTCGGATCGAAGCTCACCAGCTGCATCACTTCCGGTGCACCGTGCTGGCTGATTTGTATACGTTTCGCCATGTTCACTCCTGTGGATTACGCCGCTAATGTGGGGAGGACGAAGACGGTGCAAACGGGTATACTTGCGCGTCCCCCCACAAGATTTTTGGTATTGCATCACTATGGCAGGAAATAAACCCACCAACAAATCCTTCGAAAACCGCGAGCCGCGTGACCGCCAGATGGAAGGTCTCAAGCTACCGCCTCACTCGCTGGAAGCAGAACAGTCGGTGTTGGGCGGTTTAATGCTGGATAACGAACGCTGGGACAATGTCTCTGAGCGCGTGGTGGCGAAGGACTTCTTCAGCCGCCCGCACCGGATGATCTTCGGCGAAATGCAGCGCCTGCTGGAACTGGGTAAACCGATCGATCTGATCACCCTGTCCGAGTCGATGGAAACCAAAGGCGAGCTGAGCATGGTCGGCGGGTTTGCCTACCTCGCGGAGCTGTCTAAAAACACACCAAGTGCGGCGAACATCGGCGCTTACGCCGACATCGTGCGTGAGCGCGCGGTGGTGCGTGAAATGATCGCCGTGGCGAATGAGATCGCCGATGCTGGTTACGATCCGCAGGGGCGTACCAGCGAGGATCTGCTCGATCTGGCGGAATCCCGCGTCTTCCAGATCGCCGAAAGCCGTGCCAATAAAGATGATGGCCCGAAAAGCGTCGATCAGATCCTCGAAGCTACCATCGCGCGTATCGAATCGCTCTATTCTACCCCGCATGACGGTGTGACCGGCGTCGATACCGGCTATCACGACCTGAACAAGAAGACGGCGGGTCTTCAGCGTTCGGACCTGATTATCGTTGCGGCGCGTCCGGCGATGGGTAAAACCACTTTCGCCATGAACCTGTGCGAAAATGCCGCCATGCTGCAGGACAAACCGGTGCTGATTTTCAGCCTGGAGATGCCCGGCGAACAGATCATGATGCGTATGCTGGCGTCGCTGTCGCGCGTAGACCAGACGCGCATTCGTACCGGCCAGCTGGATGATGAGGACTGGGCGCGTATCTCCAGCACCATGGGCATCCTGCTGGAGAAAAAGAACATGTTTATCGATGACTCCTCCGGCCTGACGCCAACGGAGGTGCGTTCGCGCGCGCGCCGTATTTTCCGCGAGCACGGTGGGCTAAGCATGATCATGATCGACTACCTGCAGCTGATGCGCGTGCCGTCACTGTCCGACAACCGTACGCTGGAAATCGCCGAGATTTCGCGCTCGCTGAAAGCGCTGGCAAAAGAACTCCAGGTGCCGGTAGTGGCGCTGTCGCAGCTGAACCGCTCGCTGGAGCAGCGTGCCGATAAGCGCCCGGTCAACTCCGACCTGCGTGAATCGGGCTCCATCGAGCAGGATGCCGACTTAATCATGTTCATCTATCGTGACGAGGTTTATCACGAGAACAGCGACCTGAAAGGGGTGGCGGAGATCATCCTCGGCAAGCAGCGTAACGGCCCGATCGGTACTGTGCGCCTGACCTTCAACGGCCAGTGGTCGCGTTTTGATAACTACGCCGGCCCGCAGTACGACGACGAATAAACCCGGATGTGACGGGCCGATCGAAAAAAGGATCGGCCCCTACGGTTTAACTCAGCCGCATTCCTCCCTCCCCGGCCATCATAAAATAGTGTTGGACAACATCGTAAAAAATGCGGTTATCTGTCTGTCAGCAGCACCCAGACACCGGCATGGATGAACGATGACCCAGATTGATGATTACGACCTTAAAATACTGACTTTACTGGAAGCCAACGGTCGCCTGACCAACCAGGAGCTGAGTGACATCGTCGGGCTGTCGGCCTCACAGTGTTCCCGCCGCCGTATTAACCTGGAGCAGGCAGGACTGATCCTCGGCTACCATGCGCGCCTGTCGCCGGACGCCGTCGGCCTCGGCATGATCGGCCTGATTGAAGTCCGTCTGATTAACCATACGGCAGAATACGTCGACAGCTTTCACCGCATGGTCGCCGAGCAGACGGGGATCGTTGATGCCTACAAAACGACGGGCGATGCAGACTATCTGCTGAAAGTGGCGGTGGCCGATCTGGCCGGATTAAGCGCGCTGATCAGCCAGCTGGTCGCCGGACACCAGAGCGTATCGCACGTTAAAACTTCGGTAGTGCTGAACCGCCTGAAAGAGAACGGCCTGATGTCGGTGAGCGAAACCCTGCTGCGCTAAAACAGTGCAGGGTGCGCACCAGGTTTGTGCATGAAATCAGGTGTTAATGCAAAATCTGTGCGGTTAAATGAATTTCAGTGCATGAAGTGGTGGTGTTTATCGCTTTTCATGCACAAAATAGAGTTATAAAGCGCCTTATATTCAATGGGTTAATTCGCTGGCACCGTCCGGTGGCGCTCAGGGCCAGCGGACTGGTGCGATTTTTGCTACGTATTGAGCCATCAATACCGCCATTATCACCAGAGAATCAACCCGATGGATAACGTCGTACAACAACCTGTAAAAATCCCCCATACGCTGCTGGAAGACGTGCTGGCCATCGTGCTCGGTACCTTAATGGTTTCCTTTGGCGTTACGCTGCTGAAACAGGCCGGTGCGCTGACCGGCAGCACCGCTGGTATTGCCTTTTTGATCAGCTATCTGAGCAAAGCCTCTTTTGGCCTGGCGTTTTTCCTGATTAACATCCCGTTTTACTGGCTGGCCGTGAAGCGGATGGGCTGGGCGTTCACCCTGAAAACCTTCTCTGCCGTGGCGCTGGTCTCGCTGTTCAGCCATCTGCATCCCCTGTTTATCCATTTTTCCGCGCTGGATCCCTTTTATGCGACACTGTTCGGTAACGTGGTGATGGGGATTGGGTTTATAGTGTTATTCCGCCACAAGGCCAGCCTGGGCGGCATCAATATACTGGCCTTATGGCTGCAGGATCGATACGGTATTCGCGCCGGAAAACTGCAAATGGCGGTGGATACCTGCGTGGTGCTGGCCTCGCTGTTTGTGGTTTCACGCGGGATGCTCGCGGCCTCTGTTGCCGGTGCGGTCGTACTGAATCTGATTATTGCCATGAACCATCGCCCTGGCCGCTATTACGTCTAGCCCTGCCCGGATATACCGCGCTGCCCGCTATGGCGTCGCAGGACATAACTGATTATTTAATGGAGACTTGCACCGTGTTTCAAAACGTTGATGCCTATGCTGGCGACCCTATTCTCTCCCTGATGGAAACCTTCAAGCAGGACAGCCGTGCGCACAAGGTCAACCTGAGCATCGGTCTGTACTACGACGCACAGGGTGTGATCCCTCAGATGAAAGCCGTTGCCGCTGCGGAAGCGTTGCTGAACGCGCAGCCTCAGGGCGCCTCGCTCTATCTGCCGATGGAAGGGCTGCCGCCGTACCGCAGCGCCATCGCTCCGCTGCTGTTCGGCGCGGATCATCCGGTACTGAAAGCCGGGCGCATTGCCACCATTCAGACGCTGGGCGGTTCGGGCGCACTGAAAGTGGGTGCTGACTTCCTGAAGTTCTACTTCCCGAATTCTCAGGTGTGGGTCAGCGATCCGACCTGGGAAAACCACATCGCCATCTTCGCCGGTGCCGGTTTCACGGTGAACACCTATCCGTGGTATGACGCTGAGAGCAACGGCGTGAAGTTTGATGCGCTGCTGGCAAAACTGAACACGCTGCCGGCCCAGAGCATCGTTCTGCTGCATCCGTGCTGCCATAACCCGACGGGCGCCGATCTGACTAACGCCCAGTGGGATGAAGTGACCGCCGTGCTGAAAGCGCGTGAGCTGATCCCGTTCCTGGATATCGCCTACCAGGGCTTTGGCGGCGGTATTGAGGAAGATGCTTATGCGATCCGCAGCATCGCTGCCGCCGGTCTGCCTGCGCTGGTCAGCAATTCGTTCTCGAAAATTTTCTCTCTGTACGGTGAGCGCGTTGGCGGCCTGTCCATCGTCTGCGATGATGCTGATGAAGCCGCTCGCGTGCTCGGTCAGTTGAAAGCCACCGTGCGCCGTAACTACTCCAGCCCGCCAAACTTTGGTGCGCAGGTGGTGTCCTGTGTGCTGAATAATCCTGAGCTGAAAGCCAGCTGGCTGGCTGAAGTGGAAGCCATGCGCCTGCGTATTCTCGATATGCGCCAGGTGCTGGTGGATGCGCTGACTCAGGCGGTTCCCGGCAGGAATTTCGACTTCCTGCTGCGCCAGCGCGGGATGTTCAGCTATACCGGACTGAGCGCCGCCCAGGTTGACCGTCTGCGTGACGAGTTCGGCGTCTATCTGATCGCCAGCGGCCGTGTCTGCATGGCCGGTTTGAATCGCAATAACGTCCATCAGGTCGCTGAAGCCTTTGCTGCCGTGATGTAAAGACTGCTGGCCGGAGTTTCCCGGCCACAGTTTTTGCCTTTTCAGGTTTACCTTTTCGCCACATGCTGCACACTTAACGCATCTGTTGAGTTAAGGAGTCGTACTATGTGGTATCAGCAAACCCTCACTCTGAACGAAAAACCGCGCGGCTTTCATCTGGTCACGGATGAGATCCTCGGTGAACTGCGTCGCTTAAGCGACGTGCAGACCGGGCTGCTGCATCTGCTGTTGCAGCATACGTCGGCCTCCCTGACGCTGAATGAGAACTGCGATCCTACGGTCCGATCTGATATGGAGCAGCACTTTCTGCGTTCAGTGCCGGAGAGTGCGCCGTATCAGCATGACTACGAAGGGGCGGATGATATGCCTGCCCATATTAAATCCTCGCTGCTGGGCACCTCACTGCTGCTGCCCGTCAGTCGCGGACGTCTGCTGCTTGGTACATGGCAGGGGATTTATCTGGGTGAACACCGCGTTCGCGGCGGCGCCCGACGTATAGTGGCAACGCTACAGGGGGATGATTAAGCATGAAGGTATCTGAACTACTGACGTATTGCATGGCGAAAAGCGGTGCAGAGCAGAGTGAACACGATGAGTGGCAGGCGACGCAGATTAAAGCCAGTGGCGTGCTGTTTGCCATGCTGTATGAGGTGGACGGACGACCTGCGGTGGCGCTGAAAAGCACCCCGGCGCTGGCGGAGCTGATGCGCGATCGGCACAGCGATGTGCAGCCCAGTGAGCATCTGAACCCTTCGCACTGGAACACCGTGCTGCTGGACGGGTCGCTGAAGGATTCACAGATTTACTACCTGGTGGACGCATCTTTCCAGCAGGTACAGCGCTAAAGAACGTAAACCGGTTTAGGCAGGGCGGACCCTCTTGCGGTCCGCCCGTGACGCTTACCCGCGCAGCGTATCGATGTCGATAACAAAGCGGTATTTCACGTCGCTTTTCAGCATACGTTCATAGGCTTCGTTGATCTCATTGATGTTAATCATCTCAATGTCGGAGACGATATTGTGCTTGCCGCAGAAATCCAGCATCTCCTGCGTCTCTTTAATGCCGCCAATCAGCGAACCGGCAATGCTGCGGCGTTTAAAGATCAGGTTGAACACCTGCGGTGACGGATGGTCATGTTCAGGAGCACCGACCAGCGTCATGGTGCCATCGCGGCGCAGCAGCGTGATAAACGGGTTCAGATCGTGCTGAGCGGCAACGGTATTAAGAATGAAGTCGAAGCTGTTGGCATGTTGTGCCATCTGTTCAGCATCTTTCGAGATCACCACTTCATCAGCGCCCAGACGTTTACCATCTTCAATTTTTGACGGCGAAGTGGTGAACAGCACCACGTGCGCGCCCATCGCATGGGCAATCTTCACGCCCATATGGCCGAGGCCACCCAGGCCAACGATACCGACTTTATGACCAGGACCGACACCCCAGTGGTGCAGCGGGGAGAACGTGGTGATGCCCGCACACAGCAGCGGAGCGGCACCGGCCGGGTCCAGGTTTTCCGGTACGCGCAGCACGAAGTCCTCATGCACGACGACCTGCGTGGCGTAACCGCCAAAGGTGATGTCGCCGCTGATGCGATCCTGACCGTTATAGGTGCCAACAAAGCCTTCTTCGCAGTACTGCTCCAGGTCTTCCTTACAGCTGTCACAGGTGCGACAGGAATCAACCATGCAGCCCACACCGACCAGATCGCCGACCTTGTATTTATGGCCGTGTGCGCCCACCGCAGTGACGCGACCGACGATTTCGTGGCCCGGCACTACCGGGAAAACGGTGTTGCGCCATTCATTGCGCGCCTGGTGCAGGTCCGAGTGGCAAACGCCGCAGTACAGCACTTCGATCTGCACATCATGTTCACGCAGTTCGCGTGGCTGGTACTCAAACGGAGCCAGCTTCGATTTCGCGTCCTGGGCTGCATAAGCATGCGTAATATTCATTGGTCTCTCCAGTTATTGATGATGTGGCGCAGTGGCCGTGAGGGCGGGAGCCGGCGGTAGGGACGAGCGTCGCCTTCTCCACAAATTAGTGAAGGTTAAGCATAGTCAGGGAATGGGGATCGGGGTATATCCAAAACTCGCTAAGTCTTGCCTGATCCTGCAAGATTTTGTTGGGATTGTAAGAAAATTGCAGCAAATAGCGGGGAAAAATATGTTTGGCTGTAGGGGCGAGGCATGCCTCGCCCGTTTGTCATTACCCCTGCAACAGCGGTTTCAGGAAGCGCGCGGTATGCGAACGCTCGCACTCCGCCACGGTTTCCGGCGTGCCGGACACCAGGATCTCGCCGCCGCCGCTGCCGCCTTCCGGCCCCAGGTCAACAATCCAGTCTGCGGTTTTGATCACATCAAGATTGTGCTCAATCACCACGATGGTGTTGCCCTGGTCGCGCAGCTGATGCAGTACCTGCAGCAGCTGTTCGATATCGGCAAAGTGCAGGCCAGTGGTCGGTTCATCCAGGATATACAGCGTCTGACCGGTGCCGCGTTTTGACAGCTCACGCGCCAGCTTGACGCGCTGCGCTTCACCGCCGGACAGCGTGGTGGCCGACTGGCCAAGGCGGATATACGACAGGCCAACGTCCATCAGCGTTTGCAGCTTACGCGCCAGCGCCGGGACGGCATCGAAGAACTCACGCGCTTCCTCGATGGTCATCTCCAGCACTTCGTGAATGCTTTTGCCTTTGTACTTCACTTCCAGCGTTTCACGGTTATAGCGCTTGCCCTTACACTGGTCGCACGGCACGTAGATATCCGGCAGGAAGTGCATCTCGACTTTGATCACGCCATCGCCCTGACAGGCCTCGCAGCGGCCGCCGCGCACGTTAAAGCTGAAGCGCCCCGGCGTGTAGCCACGGGTGCGTGATTCCGGCACCCCGGCAAACAGCTCACGTACCGGTGTGAAGATCCCGGTGTAGGTCGCCGGGTTGGAACGCGGCGTGCGGCCGATTGGGCTTTGATCGATGTCGATGACCTTGTCGAAGTGCTCCATGCCCGTGACGTTGCGGTACGGCGCGGCTTCAGCGATGGTGGCACCGTTTAACTGGCGCTGGGCAATCGGGAACAGGGTGTCATTAATCAGCGTGGATTTACCAGAGCCTGACACCCCGGTAACACAGGTGAACAGCCCGACGGGCAGGGTCAGGGTGACATCCTTCAGGTTGTTACCGCTGGCCCCGGTCAGCTTCAGCACTTTCGCCGGGTCGCCTTTCACGCGCTGCTCAGGAATGGCGATGCCGCGTTTGCCGCTGAGGTACTGCCCGGTCAGCGACTCGGTGACCGCCATAATGTCGTCAACGGTCCCTTCCGCCACCACCCGTCCGCCGTGGACGCCTGCGCCGGGACCGATATCGATCACGTGGTCGGCAGCGCGAATCGCGTCTTCATCGTGCTCGACGACAATCACGGTATTACCGAGGTTGCGCAGATGCACCAGCGTTTCCAGCAGGCGTTCGTTATCGCGCTGGTGCAGGCCGATTGACGGCTCATCCAGCACGTACATCACGCCGACCAGGCCAGCACCGATCTGGCTGGCCAGACGGATACGCTGCGCTTCACCGCCGGAGAGGGTTTCCGCCGAGCGCGACATCGACAGGTAGTTCAGGCCGACGTTGACCAGGAACTTGAGGCGGTCGCCAATCTCTTTCAGCACTTTTTCCGCGATTTGCGCGCGCTGGCCGCTGAGCTTCATGTTCTGGAAGAACTCCATCGCATGGCCGATGCTCATATCCGAGATGGTCGGCAGCGTGGTGTTCTCAACAAAGACGTGGCGCGCCTCACGACGCAGACGCGTACCGCTACAGCTGGTGCAGGAACGGTTGCTGATATATTTCGCCAGCTCTTCGCGCACCGCCGAGGATTCGGTCTCTTTGTAGCGACGTTCCATATTGTGCAGCACGCCTTCAAACGGATGGCGGCGCACCGAGGTATCGCCCCGGTCGTTAACGTACTTAAATTCGATATTCTCTTTACCTGAACCGTACAGGATCACCTTGCGGCTCTCTTCCGGCAGGGAGGAGAACGGTGCTTCGATATCAAATTTCAGATGCTCCGCCAGCGAGCGCAGCATCTGGAAATAGTAGAAGTTGCGGCGATCCCAGCCGCGGATCGCGCCACCGGCCAGCGACAGCTCCGGGTTCTGCACCACGCGGTCCGGGTCAAAATACTGCTGTACGCCCAGCCCGTCACAGGTCGGGCAGGCGCCGGCCGGATTGTTAAAGGAGAACAGGCGAGGTTCCAGCTCGTTCATGCTGTAGCCGCAGATCGGGCAGGCAAAGTTGGCGGAGAACAGCAGCTCTTCCGCGGCCGGGTCGTCCATATCAGCCACTACGGCAGTGCCGCCGGACAGCTCCAGCGTGGTCTCAAAGGACTCTGCCAGGCGCTGCGCGAGGTCTTCACGCACCTTGAAACGGTCAACCACCACTTCAATGGTGTGTTTCTTTTGCAGCTCAAGTTTTGGCGGATCGGACAGGTCGCAGACTTCGCCGTCGATGCGCGCGCGGATATAGCCCTGGCTGGACAGGTTCTCCAGCGTTTTGGTGTGCTCGCCTTTACGGTCTTTCACGATCGGGGCCAGCAGCATCAGGCGGCGGCCTTCCGGCTGTGCCAGCACGTTATCCACCATCTGACTGACGGTTTGCGCCGCCAGCGTGACGTCATGATCCGGGCAGCGCGGTTCCCCCACGCGGGCAAACAGCAGGCGCAGGTAGTCGTGAATTTCGGTGATGGTGCCGACGGTGGAACGCGGGTTGTGCGAGGTGGATTTCTGCTCGATCGAAATCGCCGGTGACAGCCCTTCGATATGGTCAACGTCCGGTTTTTCCATCAGCGACAGGAACTGACGCGCATAGGCGGAAAGCGACTCAACGTAGCGGCGCTGACCCTCGGCGTACAGCGTATCAAACGCCAGCGAGGACTTGCCGGAACCTGACAGGCCCGTAACGACGATCAGCTTATCGCGCGGAATGGTCAGGTTAATGTTTTTCAAATTGTGGGTGCGTGCACCCCGTACTTCGATCTTATCCATTCACAATTCCCGGATTAGCACAAACCTCACCATGCCTGTCCGGCACGGCCAGAAAGAAACGCATTATTATGGCACAAAAAAACCTGAATGGATAACCAGTGTTTTGCGTAGAGTGCCCTGCGCAGCGATGTAACAGTGCAACGATATAAGGCGTTTTTTGAGGCAGCGCCTAAATGTAGGATCTCAGGGTAGCCCATGATAGAATTTTGCGCCTAGACTTAAGAAAGAACATTAACCGGAGAGAGCAACATGGCCAGCAGAGGCGTAAACAAAGTAATTTTAGTCGGAAATCTGGGTCAGGACCCGGAAGTTCGCTACATGCCGAATGGCGGTGCCGTTGCCAACATTACTCTGGCGACCTCCGAAAGCTGGCGTGACAAGCAGACCGGTGAAACCAAAGAGAAAACGGAATGGCACCGCGTTGTGCTGTTCGGCAAGCTGGCCGAAGTGGCGGGCGAATACCTGCGTAAAGGCTCTCAGGTTTACATCGAAGGCGCACTGCAGACCCGTAAATGGACTGACCAGGCTGGTGTTGAGAAGTACACCACCGAAGTAGTCGTGAACGTTGGCGGCACCATGCAGATGCTGGGTGGCCGTGGTCAGGGCGGTGGCGCACCGGCAGGCGGCGGCCAGAGCAGCGGCGGCAACAACAACGGCTGGGGCCAGCCTCAGCAGCCGCAGGGCGGCGGCAGCAACCAGTTTAGCGGCGGCGCACAGCAGTCCCGTCCACAGCAGGCGCCTCAGCAGAACAACGCGCCTGCCAACAATGAACCGCCAATGGACTTTGACGACGATATTCCTTTCTGATTGGGAACATTCGCCAACGAGTCAAAAAAAGCCCCGCACTGCGGGGTTTTTTTATCGCCGCAATATCGGAAGAAAGCGGCAGAATAAATTAATTGAGTAATTTTCTTTTCTTAACTCAAATTATTCTGTCTCGTTGTTCCTGCTTTTTTCATCGTCCTCGCTCAACCCCCTCTTTTCCTGTTTCCATACCGGCGACATCGCCCGCTGACGCGGGATCGGTTGCACCTCTGGATTGTCACTCAATGTGTGGTTTTTTGCGATATTTCAGCCTGTTGTTGTGCGGTAAGTATAAGTATTTCTGCTGTATATTAAATTGATTTCATAGCGTAAATATAAGCGTGAGTATTTATTTAAATGGTGATTAAACCGCGAGGGAATAATTAAAAACCGCCGATTACCGGCTTGCATTTCATTTATTTGAATGGATAATGTGCTGAAATTACATTCCGTAACATGTTCACTAAATGGATTTACATTAACATGACTTTATATTCACGTTTATTCTCTGGCTGGAGAGTGGCGTCGGTACTTATGGGAGCGGCACTGGTTTATACCTCCCAGGGGATGGCCGCCGGGCACGACAATAGCGCCCAAAATGGAGCGGCACTCGATGCCCAGGAGCAACTGCGTCAGCAGGACCGCGAGCGCGTGCTCCAGCAGCAAAACACCCCGGACAGTGACGTGCGCCTGGCGCGGCCTGAGGCGGTTTTGCCTGACTATCCTGTGAATGAAAAACCCTGTTTCACCCTGCATACCCTGCGTCTGGACGGCGAGCTTGCCGCGCGCTTTCAGTGGGCACTGGAGGCGGCCAGAGGGGCACAGGGGCGTTGCCTGGGCGCGCAGGGGATCGTGCTGGCCCTGAATAAAGTTCAGAATGCCATCCTGGCGGCGGGCTATGTCACCACGCGGGTTATGGCCCAGGAACAGGACCTGACCACCGGGGTACTGACGCTGACCGTTCAGCCGGGGCGCATCGATCGCATTCGCTTTGAAGAGCCGGTGTCCTGGCGGGCGCGGATGTGGAACGCCGTACCCGCTTCCTCTGGCGATGTGCTCAATCTGCGGGATATTGAGCAGGGGTTAGAGAACTTTCGTCGCGTACCGAGCGCTACGGCAGACATCAGCATCCTGCCCGGCGAGCAGGACGCGACCAGCGACCTGCTGGTGAGCTGGAAAGAGGGACGCCCGGTGCGCCTCAGCCTGGGGCTGGATGACAGTGGTTCCAAAAGCACCGGCCGCTACCTTGGCTCTGCCACGCTGGCCGTGGATGCGCCTTTCGCCCAGAACGATCTGTTTTATGCCAACATCGGTAAAGACCTGTTCGAGCACGGCCCGTTTGGCAACCGTTCTCACACCCTGAATTACTCCGTGCCGTTCGGCTACTGGGCGCTCGCCGCCAACTATAACAACTACACCTATCACCAGAATATCGCCAACGCCAATGAGGTGTTGAGCTACAGCGGTAAGAGCGACAACGTGCAGCTGACATTATCCCGCCTGCTGTTCCGCAATCAACAGCATAAAACCACGCTGAATATGCGCGTCTGGCGCAGACACTCCACGAATGCCGTCGATGGTATTGATATTGAACAGCAGCATCGCCGGACGGCAGGCTGGGAGCTGGGGCTCAATCAGCGCAGCTATCCTGGTAACGCCACGCTGGATGCGAATATCAACTGGCGGCGCGGCACCGGCGCTTTCGGTGCCCTGCGCGCGCCCGAAGAGCGCACTCACAGCGGCAGCGCGCGCACCGGGATTGCATTGGGTGATATCAGTCTGAACCAGCCGTTCACCCTGGGTGAGCAACCGTGGCGCTACGCGACCAGCCTGCGCGGGCAGTGGAGCGCTAACCCACTGACGCCTCAGGAACGTATGGCGATTGCCGGGCGTTACACGGTGCGCGGTTTTGACGGCGAGCAGATCCTCTCGGGTGAAAAAGGGATGATCTGGCGCAATGAGCTGGCGTGGAATGTGCTGTCGCGCGGTCATGAACTCTACGTTGCGCTGGACTATGGCCGCGTTGATGGCCCCGGCACCCGCTATCTGGCGGGGCACCAGCTGGTGGGCAGCGCGATTGGCGTGCGCGGGGCACTGTGGCGCCGCTTCAGCTATGACCTGTTTACCGGCGTTCCGCTGTATAAACCCGAACAATTCCACACCTCAGGTGCGACGGCAGGTTTCAGCGTCAACCTGGAAATTTAATGCTGCCTGTCGCCCTGACGGCATCTGCGCTTTAACACTGACGGACTGTATTTTTCAAGGAAGACACTGATGAACAAACACTGTTATCGCCTTATCTTCAGCCGCACCCACGGGGAGCTTCGTGTGGTCTCTGAACTGGCCCGCAGCTGCAGCAGTGAGCCGGGACAAACTAATGGCAGCGGGGCACCGCGCCTGTGGGTCACGGTGCGCCGGGCAGTATGGATGCTCGGACTGTCGCTGTTTGCCGTTCCGGCGCTGGCCGGAGGGATCGTAGCCGATGGACAGGCAGCGGGTCAGAGCCCGCAGGTGATTGCCACCCAGAACGGTCTTCCGCAGGTGAATATCACTGCACCCAACCAGGCGGGGGTATCACATAACCAGTACAGCCAGTTCGACGTTGATAACAGGGGGGCTGTCCTCAACAACTCGGCGGTGATGACCCAGACACAGCTGGCAGGCATGATCCAGGGCAACCCCAACCTCAACCCAGATTCGGCACCGGCACGCGTTATTCTCAACGAAGTTAACAGCAATAATCCCAGCGAGCTGCGCGGTTTTCTTGAGGTAGCCGGAGGACGGGCGCAGGTGATTGTCGCCAACCCTGCAGGCATCGTCTGTAACGGCTGCGGCACGATTAATGCCGGACGGATGACGATCACCACCGGTAAACCGCAGTTAAATGCAGATGGCAGCCTGGCCGGATATCAGGTTGAACGCGGCACCGTACGTATTGAAGGCGGCGGACTGAATGGCGACGCCCGGCATGACACTGAGTACGTTGATGTGCTGGCGCGTGCGGTTGAGGTGAATGCGGGCGTCTGGGCCAGGCAGGGGCTTAACGTCGTGGCCGGGCGCAACCGCGTCAGCGCAGATGGCAAAACGGTGACGGCACTGGCTACCGACGGTAAAACGCCTGAGCTGGCGATTGATATGGGGCAAATGGGCGGCATGTACAGCGGCCATATCCGGATGATCGGCACGGAAGCGGGCGTCGGGGTTCGCAATCAGGGCGGCCACATTCAGGCAGATAAAACGCTGACCGTCAGCAGTGAAGGGAAGCTCACCTGGCAGTCCGGCCGCCAGGATGCGGTGACGCAGGCGGGCGGGGATATCCGGCTGACGGCCAGAGACACCATCGAACATCACGGCAAACTGCACAGCGGCGGCACTCTTGCCGTTGAAAGTCGCGAAGGTGAGCTGAAGCAATCCGGCACGCTGGCGGCAGCGGGCAACGTCAGGTTGCAAGCGAAACGCGATATAACCAGCAGTGGCAACCTGCTGGCGGGCAGCGATATTAACAGTAAGTTAACGCAGGAAGCTGACCTGACCCTCACCAGCCAGGGCGATATTCGCGCCAGCGGCAGCCTGTTGAGCAGAAAAGATGTGACGCTCAGCGGCCAGCGCGTTGATTTGAGCCAGAGCAAGCTGGCCGCACACCGTGCCAGCATTCACGCGCAGACGGGCGGCGTCGCCTTGCAGCAGACCAGAGTCGACGGCAGCGAGCTGGCGGTGAGCACCACCGGGGCGGTTGAGGCCCGGCAGGCGCAGATCGGCGTGGGGCGCTGGGATATCGACGCCGCCAGCCTGTCCAGCCAGGGGGGCGTCTGGTCCCAGACTGGCGAGGGTGAAAGCCGTTTTGCCCTGTCCGGTCTGCTGGATAATACCGACGGCAGCATCGAGGTCCACGACCTCAGCCTGAGCGCCGGCGCGCTGACCAATCAGCACGGTCGGCTGGTGGCGCTGGGCAGCACGGCGCAGCGCTGGCAGGTCACTGGCCTGCTGGACAACCACAGCGGCGCACTGGGCAGCAACGGCGGCCTGACGCTGACGGCCGGCAGGCTGGATAATCAGAAAGGCACGCTACAGAGTCAGTCCGCGCTGAACATCACCGCTAAAAAAGAGATTAACAACGCCGGGGGCAAACTGCTGGCGGGTGGCGCAATGGCCGTGGGCGCAGCAGGCGCTATTGATAACCAGAGCGGGACGCTGACGGCGAACGGGGCCACGCAGATACGCGCCGACAGCCTGCTCAACGGGCAGGGAACCCTTCAGTCGCTGGATAGCCTGGATATGCAGTTCACCAGGGCGCTGGATAACAGCGGCGGACGTATCTTCAGCAGGCTGACGCAGACCCTCAGCGCGGGCGATATTTTCAATACCCAGGGATGGATGGGCACCCAGGGCAGCTGGTCGGCTGACGGCGGCCAGTTTGTTAACCGTGGCGGCAGTGTGCAAAGTCAGCAGGGGGCGACGCTAACCGCCGCCACGCTGGATAACCAGAAAGGAACGCTGATCTCCGGCGCTGACTGGATGATGAAGGTCAGCCAGAACATCGACAACAGCGCCGGTAAAATCAGCGCGCTGGGGCAACTCTCCCTGCGGGGGGCGACAGCAGAGGCCGCCAGCGGCGACCTGAATAATGCCGGAGGGCAGCTGCTGGCAGGTAAGGCGCTGACCGCAGCGGTGAAGAGCATTGATAACCGCCAGAGTGGTGTGATCTCCAGCGCAGAGCGGTTGCAGCTGGACGTGAAAAACGCGCTGGATAACCGCCAGGGACGTCTGGAAAGCGGTGACAGTATGCAGGTTGCCGCCCATACCCTGCAGAATACGGGGGGAATGCTGGAGAGTCAGCAGCAGCTTGGCCTGAATGTCCTGACTCTGCTGAATAATACCGACGGCACGGTACGCAGCAACGGCGATCAGCAGATCGCCGCGAACCAGGTCACCAACAGCCGGGGCGTCTTCAGCAGCGGCGGTGGGCTGACGCTGAGTGCGCAGCAGCTCGACAACCCCGACGGCATGCTGATCGGCCAGAAGCGGGGGGATTATCATGTTGATACGCTGAATAACCAGAAGGGCAAAATACACAGCGGTGGCGCGTTAACCCTTGAGGCCGGTGTCGCGAATAATCAGGGCGGGCAGCTGGTCGCCACCCAGGCGCTGGAGCTGTACGCGACGCAGTTGAATAATAACGATCGGGGACAAATCAGCAGCCAGAACGCCCTGACGGTAGAGGCCGACGGCCTGAACAACAGCAGCGGTGGCCTGCTGCTGGGCACCACGCAGACCGGGGTGAGCGCCCGTACCCTGGATAACCGCAGCGGTAATCTGCAAAGCGCAGGGACGATGACGCTGTCACTGCTGGAGACGCTGGATAACCGTCAGGGGCATATTCTGGCGAACAAATCGCTGACGGTTCAGAACGGCAACCCGCGTGCCCGCAGCGCCGTCACTCCGGCCCTGAATCTGATCAATCAGGGTGGCGTGGTACAGAGCGGTGATGCGCTGACCGTGCAGACCCGGACCCTCAATAACCAGGGCGGCACGCTGCTCAGCCAGGGGGCGCTGACCCTCTCCGTTCAGCAGGATTATACTCACCGGACGGGCGATACCCTCAGCAGCAACGGCATGATGACCCTCTCCGTTGCGGGCGTACTGACCAATCTGACTGACTGGCTACTGCCGGGCAGCCTGACGCTGAACAGCCAGCATTTCACCAACCAGGGATCGCTGGTGGGGAAAACGCTGCGGCTGACTACCGGAATGCTGATCAACCGTGGGCGGCTGGAAGCCGACAGCATGACGCTTAATGTCGATACGCTGGACAACCCTGCGACCGTGATCGGCGATGATATTACGGTCCGCGGAAGGCTGATCGACAACCACGGCAGCGCCGCCGTGATGGCGTCCACGCAGCGGCTGGATCTGCGGGCCCGCGAGCGCCTGACCAACCGGGATGGTGCCCTGCTCTACAGCAGCGGCAGCCTGTCTCTTGGCAGTGATGACCTGATAGAGAACCGCGCCAGTAAGATAGAGGCTGACGGTGATGTGGCGGTGGATGCCGGACGTCTGGATAACCTGCGCGAAGGGCTGGAAATCACCCGTAATGCAGAATCCAGCGATTATAACTGGCATCGCTATAACTACTACTGGCGCTCTTATGGTTCCAGTGTGGGCAGCGACAAAAACACCATGACGCCAACGACCCAGCAGCTGACTTTCAATGACAACGCGGCGGCCAGCACCAGCCGTTACGGAACCCTGCTGGCCATTGATGCCGGAGCCAAACGCGCTCAGGTTCGGGTAATGAATGATAAAGGGGTACTGACGGATCTGTGGGTCAATTATCTGGCCCTGAAGCCCGGTGCCGATGGCAGCTATGCCATGACATTCTATGAAACGCGCGGTTTCCGTCAGGAAACGGTGCCAACGCCCTATCAAAACACCGTCTGGCGCGAGCACGATATTGGCAGCCTGGAACAGTGGGATCCGACACGACATCTCGATATTGCCGATGCGCCGTATGTCAGCGACTACAACAACTTACGTGAGCGTACGGTTACAGGAACGGTGACCAGTGACCGGCTGGAGTCGGCGGGAACCGGCGCCCATATCCTGGCGGGCGGTAATATGGTGCTGCGCGTGGCCGGGCAGTTGCTCAACGATGCCAGCACCCTTAGCGCGAACGGGGATCTGAACATCGCGGGCGCGAAAAATATCGTCAATAAAGGGTATTCGGTCAACGAACGGCGTCAGGAGTATATTGTCGATCATTACGATCGTGATACTCACCACTGGCACCCCACCTTTAACCGTGACGACACCACGGCGCTGACCACCATTGACGCCATCATGACCGGCAATGGTCGTGTCACTATTCAGGGTACTGACATTGAGAACGTAACGGTCGGCCAGGCGCAAATCAGCAGCGTTGCTGGCGCACAGCAGGCCGCAGAGGCCGAACGCGCAGAGTGGCAGCGTAATCCGCTGGGCGTTAACGTCGACGGTACGCAGCCCCTCACGCCGGGTGAGCTGGCGCTGACCGATAAGCAGCACCTTGACCGGGTGGCAATGTCGATCCCAAATAACGGTCTGTTCCGCCAGAATACCGCCCCCGGCAGCCCCTTCCTGATTGTGACCGACGAGCGCTTTACCAGCCGCAGTCAATTTATCAGCAGTGATTATCTGCTGGATCGGGTGGGATACGATCCTGCCCTGGTGGTAAAACGCCTGGGCGACGGCTTCTACGAGCAGCGTCTGGTGCGTGAGCAGATACTGGCACTGACCGGGCGGCCATCGGTGAAGGGTGAAGATGCGATGGCGCAATACCAGAGCCTGATGAATAACGGCAGCAAAGTGGCGCAGGACTTTCACCTGGTGCCGGGCGTGGCAATGACCCCGGCGCAGATCGCCGCGCTGGAACAGGACGTCGTCTGGCTGGTGAGTGAGACAGTGGACAGCGCCGCCGGTCCGCAGACGGTCTGGGTGCCTAAAGTTTACCTGGCCAATACCACTCTGCGTTTGTCCGGGGATGGTGCGCTGATTGCCGGGGGAGACCTGCAACTCTCCGCCGGCAGCCTCAGCAATGCCGGTAATCTGGTGTCCGACCAGACGCTGAAGATTGACGCTGACCGCTTCCTGCACCAGGGGGGCGATATCCGCGCCGACAGTATCAACGTGCAGGCGGCCAGCCTGACGTTAAGCACCAATCTGCAGGATGCGCTGCGTCAGGCCTCAATGACCGCCAGTGATATCAGTCTGAGCGGCACCGATGTGAAACTGCGGGGCGCGAAGCTGGATGCCACGCAGAACCTCAGCCTCAGTGCACAAAACAGTCTGGATATCGGTGCGGCCCGCAGCAGCCACACCGCCAGTCTGGAGGTGATATCCGGGGCGATGGGCAACCGTACCAGCGCAGGCATGGAAGAAGCGGGCAAGCGCATGGCACAGGTCAGCGGCGAGTGGCAGCAGGCACAGGGCAGTACGCTGAATGCCGGAGGTCATCTTAACCTCAGCGCCGGGCAGGACATCACCCTGCAGGGCAGCCAGGCAAGAGCCGGTGGCAACACCCAGGTACAGGCGGGCGGGGACGTTAAACTCCAGGCGGAAACCACCACCAATACCACCCATCTGACGGCGAACAGCCGCACCTCTTCGGTCAGCAACAGCCGTCAGGAAGATCGTCTGCTGGTCAGCACTCTGGGCGGTGACCAGGGGGTGACGGTAGTGGCCGGTAAAAATCTGCTGGTGGAAGGGGCACAGGTTGACAGCCAGCAGGGGCGCGTGGGCGTGAGTGCGCAGGACGTGACGATTAAAGAGGCGCGTCAGGTCACCATCGATCGGGACAGTGAAAACAAGCGCGAAGGTAAAACCAAAAGCCATCGTGAGGTGGAAACGGTGCGCGACAGCGGCGCTGGCAGTACCTTCAGCGGTCAGAAGGGTGTGACGATTATTGCCCGCGAGAACGATATTACGGTGGCAGGGAGTACTCTGCACAGCGAAGAAGGAGCGATTGCGTTACAGGCAAAACAGGATGTGCTGATTAACAGCGCGACGGACCGCGAGTCGCAGTTCTCCGAGGAGCGCAGCCAGAAAAAAGGGTTCCTGAAAAAAAGCAGCAGCCACACGATAAAAGACGACCGCACGACCCGCGAACAGGGTACGTTGCTCAGCGGGGATAGCGTCAGCGTCAGCGCCGGTAAAGACCTGATGGTACAAGGCTCGTCCATCGCCGCTGACCATGATGTCAGCCTGCAGGCTGGTCATAACGTTGACATCGTGGCCGCTACCGAGACCGATACCCATTACAGTCTGGAAGAGAAGAAAAAGAGCGGGCTGATGGGCAGCGGCGGCATCGGCTTCACGATTGGCAAGCAGTCGAGCAAACATGAAATCGACGAAAAGGGCACCACGCAGAGCCAGAGCGTCAGCACCGTGGGCAGCAGCCAGGGGAATGTCAGCATTACCGCAGGTAATCGCGCCCATATCGGCGGTGCCGACCTGGTGGCGGGTAAAGACCTGTCCATCACCGGCGACAGCGTACAGATTGACCCCGGCTACGATCAGCGTACGCGTAAGGAAACCTTTGAGTCGAAGCAGAGCGGCTTCACCCTGGCCCTGTCCGGCACGGTCGGCAGCGCGCTGAATACGGCGGTGAGTACCGCACAGCAGGCCAGAAAAGAGGGCGACGGACGCCTGCAGACGTTGCAGGGCACCAAAGCGGTCCTGTCCGGTGCGCAGGCCGCTCAGGCCCTGAATCACGATAACGCCATAACAGATGCCGCTGATGCGAAAAATGCGGCGAATGGTCTGACGAAAAATGACAAAGGGGCAGAAAAAGGCGCGACCAATACCATTGGCGTTAACCTGTCTTACGGTAGTCAGTCGTCGAAAAGCGAGACGACCACCCAAAGCAGTCAGGCGCAGGGCAGCACCCTGAATGCCGGACAGAATCTGTCGATTACCGCCACCGGTAAAGACAAAGGCCCTGACAGCGGTGATATTACTATTGCGGGCAGCCAGTTGAAGGCAGGGAAAGACCTGACGCTGGATGCCAGCCGTGATATTCATCTGCAGTCGGCGCAGAACACCGAGAGCACCAACGGCAAAAACAGCAGCAAGGGCGGCAGCGTTGGCGTGGGGATTGGCGTGGGTTCCGGCGGCTGGGGCATCAGCGTCTCTGCCAGCGTTAACGCGGGTAAAGGGCATGAGAAAGGGCGCGGGCTGACGCATGATGAGACGACTCTGGATGCGGGCAGCGCGGTCAGCCTGACCAGTGGTCGCGACACCACCCTGAAAGGCGCGCAGGTTAGCGGCGAAACCATTAAGGCTGACGTCGGGCGTAACCTGTCGCTGGCCTCGGAGCAGGACAGCGACAGCTACGACGCGAAGCAGCAGAATACCAGCGCGGGCGGGAGCTTTACCTTTGGCTCCATGACCGGGTCGGTTAACGTGAACGCCAGCCGCGACAGGATGAACAGCGATTTTGACTCGGTGAAGGAGCAGACCGGGCTGTTTGCGGGCGGCGGGGGTTATGACATCAGGGTGGGTGATCACACCCAACTGGACGGGGCGGTGATATCCTCGACGGGCGCAGCGGATAAAAATCGCCTGGATACCGGCACGCTGGGCTGGTCAGACATTGATAATCAGGCGCACTATAAAACCGAACATCAGAGCGCGGGCTTTAACAGCGGCGGTCCGGTAGGGTCTAATCTGCTAA
>NZ_JBDFQT010000015.1:0-30338 GCF_039675725.1 Erwinia sp. Eh17-17
GCTACCGTCCACAGTTCTACTTCCGTACTACTGACGTGACCGGTACCATCGAACTGCCAGAAGGCGTTGAGATGGTCATGCCAGGTGACAACATTCAGATGGTTGTTACCCTGATCCACCCAATCGCGATGGACGACGGTCTGCGTTTCGCAATCCGTGAAGGTGGTCGTACCGTTGGTGCTGGTGTTGTTGCTAAAGTTATCGCTTAATCGCTGATAATATTTGACGCAATGCACATGAAAAGGGCATCATTTGATGCCCTTTTTGCGCGCTGTAACATAGAACCTGACTCATCAGTGATTTTTTAGACCATAATCATTGCTGAGGCAGGCTCTGTAGCACGGCGTTTAAGCCAATAGTTTTCAGGTTACGACCTGGAATTAAAGGATATGCCGAGTTACGCCTAACAGCATCATTCGGTTCGGTTGCCTCGTATGACGGGGCAAAAGTGTTTCTGATTTATTGTGGCAGGTTGGTTTATGAGTGCTAATACCGAAGCTCAAGGAAACGGGCGCGGCCTGGAAATATTGAAGTGGATAGGTGTGGTGGTGCTTCTGGTCGCTGCTATCGCCGGTAACTCCTATTATCGCGAGATCACATTGCCTCTGCGTGCGCTCGCCGTCGTGGTT
Source organism: Erwinia sp. Eh17-17 (assembly GCF_039675725.1). Lineage (NCBI taxonomy): Bacteria > Pseudomonadati > Pseudomonadota > Gammaproteobacteria > Enterobacterales > Erwiniaceae > Erwinia > Erwinia sp. Eh17-17. Next base: position 630 of record NZ_JBDFQT010000015.1, read on the forward strand.
CTGATGGCTGCAGCAGCCGGCATTGCTCTGATTACCACCAAAGGCAAAGCGACGTTGGCTTTCGCCCGTGAAGCGCGCACTGAGGTTCGTAAGGTCATCTGGCCTACTCGTCAGGAAACGTTGCACACCACGTTAATCGTTGCCGCGGTAACTGCCGTGATGTCACTGATTTTGTGGGGACTGGATGGAATTCTGGTTCGTCTGGTATCGTTTATCACTGGCCTGAGGTTCTGAGATGTCTGAAGCTCCAAAAAAGCGCTGGTACGTCGTTCAGGCGTTTTCCGGTTTTGAAGGCCGCGTAGCTCAATCGCTGCGTGAGCATATCAAGTTACATAACATGGAAGAGCTGTTTGGCGATGTCATGGTTCCAACCGAAGAAGTGGTTGAGATCCGTGGTGGCCAGCGCCGTAAAAGCGAGCGCAAGTTCTTCCCAGGCTACGTGCTGGTTCAGATGGTGATGAACGATGCCAGCTGGCACCTGGTGCGCAGCGTGCCGCGTGTTATGGGCTTCATTGGTGGGACTTCTGACCGTCCGGCACCGATCAGCGACAAAGAAGTCGATGCGATCATGAACCGCCTGCAGCAGGCTGGCGACAAACCACGTCCGAAAACAATGTTTGAGCCAGGTGAAATGGTCCGCGTTAGCGATGGTCCGTTTGCTGACTTTAACGGCGTGGTGGAAGAAGTCGACTATGAAAAAAGCCGCCTGAAAGTGTCCGTCTCTATCTTCGGCCGTGCAACACCGGTTGAACTGGACTTCGGTCAGGTTGAAAAGGGCTAATTCCCCTTTTAAACGCCGCCTCTGCTGTTGATGCGGGGCGCGTAAAAATTACACGATCACTGGCATCTAGTGGTTGCGAGAGGCGCGAAATTGCACTACAATTTCGCGCCTTTTGTTTTTATACGCCGAAAGCTGGCGTGTGAATATTAATCACGGGGAGCTCCTTCAGGAGCGTTATCACCCAATAGAGGAATTATCATGGCTAAGAAAGTACAAGCCTACGTTAAGTTGCAGGTTGCAGCTGGTATGGCAAACCCAAGTCCACCGGTTGGTCCGGCACTGGGTCAGCAGGGCGTTAACATCATGGAATTCTGTAAAGCGTTCAACGCCAAAACAGAATCCCTGGAGAAAGGTCTTCCAACGCCAGTTGTGATCACCGTTTACTCTGACCGTTCTTTCACCTTCGTTACCAAGACCCCTCCTGCAGCAGTACTGCTGAAGAAAGCGGCTGGTATTAAGTCTGGTTCTGGCAAGCCGAACAAAGACAAAGTAGGTAAAGTATCGCGTGCTCAGGTACGTGAAATCGCAGAAACCAAAGCTGCGGACATGACTGGTGCTGACCTGGAAGCGATGACTCGCTCCATCGAAGGTACTGCTCGTTCCATGGGCCTGGTAGTAGAGGACTAAGAAATGGCTAAGCTGACCAAGCGCATGCGCGTGATCCGTGACAAAGTTGATTCAACTAAACAGTATGACATCAACGAAGCTGTTGCTCTGCTGAAAGAACTGGCTACTGCTAAGTTCGTAGAAAGCGTTGACGTAGCTGTGAACCTGGGCATTGATGCTCGTAAATCTGACCAGAACGTTCGCGGTGCAACTGTACTGCCACACGGTACTGGCCGTTCTGTTCGCGTTGCCGTATTTGCCCAGGGCGCAAACGCTGAAGCTGCTAAAGCAGCCGGCGCTGAGCTGGTAGGTATGGAAGATCTGGCTGACCAGATCAAAAAAGGCGAAATGAACTTCGACGTGGTTATCGCATCTCCAGATGCAATGCGCGTTGTTGGCCAGCTGGGTCAGGTTCTGGGCCCACGCGGTCTGATGCCAAACCCGAAAGTTGGTACTGTAACTCCTAACGTTGCTGAAGCAGTGAAAAACGCTAAAGCGGGTCAGGTTCGTTATCGTAACGACAAAAACGGCATCATCCATACCACTATCGGTAAGGTTGATTTCGACACAGATAAACTGAAAGAAAACCTGGAATCCCTGCTGGTTGCGCTGAAAAAAGCAAAACCTTCTCAGGCGAAAGGTGTTTTCATCAAGAAAGTTAGCCTGTCTACCACTATGGGTGCAGGTGTTGCAGTTGATCAGGCTGGCCTGAACGCTGTCGCTAACTAATCTGTGCTTTACGCGGGCGAAATTTTCATCTAGAATCTTACGCCCGTTGTTCTGTAAATATACAGAACCACTAATCGAGTCATTCGAGTTGCAGCAAGGCGGCAATTGAGTGAATCCCCAAGAGCGTAGTCCGCTACGTAACCGGGGTGAGCGAAAGAAGCTAACGCAGCTATAGCTTGAAGGACGACGTATTAGACAGAATTTTTAGGTTGGAGCCAGGCCTTATCCTGGCCTCCGTCCAAGACCGCAGGTGTTTCGCAAGAAACTTAATCTCCTGCGTAGACGGTGACAGAACCAAAAGAATATTTTTATAGTCTTTGCTGGATTCTGCTCACCGTGTTTTAGCGCCTTTCTGTGGCAACACAGTTCAGGTGAAGTGAGTTCCGGGGAAATCCATCCCCGGCCAAAAATCCAGGAGCACAAGCTAATGGCCTTAAATCTTCAAGACAAACAAGCGATTGTTGCTGAAGTCAGCGAAGTAGCCAAAGGCGCGCTGTCTGCGGTAGTTGCGGATTCTCGTGGCGTTACCGTAGATAAAATGACCGAACTGCGTAAAGCAGGACGTGCAGCTGGCGTATACATGCGTGTTGTTCGTAACACCTTGCTGCGCCGCGTCGTTGAAGGTACTCAGTTTGAGTGCCTGAAAGACACGTTAACCGGTCCTACCTTGATTGCATACTCTATGGAACACCCGGGCGCTGCTGCTCGTCTGTTCAAAGAGTTCGCGAAAGCGAATGCAAAATTCGAGGTTAAAGCTGCAGCCTTTGAAGGCGAGCTGATCAGTGCGGCTCAGATCGACCGCCTGGCAACTCTGCCAACTTACGATGAAGCAATCGCACGCCTGATGGCAACCATGAAAGAAGCCGCTGCCGGCAAACTGGTTCGCACTCTGGCTGCTGTACGCGATCAGAAAGAAGCTACTGCTGCTTAATAGCTGCACTGCTCTTCTTATCCGTTCATTTGCTAACGTACAAATTACTTTCTGAATTTAGGAACACGAAATGTCAATCACTAAAGACCAAATCATTGAAGGCGTTGCAGCTCTGTCTGTAATGGAAATCGTTGAACTGATCTCCGCTATGGAAGAGAAATTCGGCGTGTCAGCTGCTGCTGCTGTTGCAGGTCCTGCTGCTGCTGCTGAAGCTGTAGAAGAAAAAACCGAGTTCGACGTTGTACTGAAAGCTATCGGCGCTAACAAAGTTGCCGTGATCAAAGCAGTACGTGGCGCAACTGGTCTGGGCCTGAAAGAAGCTAAAGATCTGGTTGAGTCTGCACCTGCTGCCCTGAAAGAAGGCATCAGCAAAGACGACGCAGAAGCACTGAAGAAAGCACTGGAAGAAGCTGGCGCAGAAGTTGAAGTTAAATAAGCCAACCTTTCAGGTTGCAGCCTAGTCTTTTAGGCTGATGGCTGGTGACTTTTTGGTCACCAGCCTTTTTGCGCTCTACAGCGTCAATGATATTTCACACTGTTTAGTCATTGATTAGCTTAATATCTTTCTCTATCGACGACTTAATATACTGCCTTCCTGACTGGGTTCCCTGCTCAGACAACGGGCAACGAAATGATTTAAGCGTGATAGAAAGAGGTATTACGAAAAGCAGTCTTGTTTTTCGAACAACATAAAACAGCGTTGCATGAACTGTCCTCCTGGATGGACAGCGAGGTTCTACATTTCAGCGAGCTGAGGAACCCTATGGTTTACTCCTATACCGAGAAAAAACGTATTCGTAAGGATTTTGGAAAGCGTCCACAAGTTCTGGACATTCCATATCTCCTTTCTATCCAGCTTGACTCGTTTCAGAAGTTCATCGAGCAAGATCCGGAAGGTCAATATGGTCTGGAAGCAGCATTCCGCTCCGTATTCCCAATCCAAAGCTATAGCGGTAACTCTGAGCTGCAGTACGTCAGCTACCGTTTAGGCGAACCAGTATTTGATGTTAAAGAGTGTCAGATTCGTGGTGTCACGTACTCTGCCCCTCTGCGCGTAAAACTGCGCCTGGTGATCTACGAGCGCGAAGCGCCGGAAGGCACCGTTAAAGACATCAAAGAACAAGAAGTTTACATGGGCGAAATTCCGCTCATGACCGATAACGGTACCTTCGTGATTAACGGTACTGAACGCGTTATCGTTTCTCAGCTCCACCGTAGTCCTGGTGTCTTCTTCGACAGCGATAAGGGTAAAACCCACTCGTCCGGTAAAGTGCTGTATAACGCACGTATCATCCCTTACCGTGGTTCATGGCTGGACTTCGAGTTCGACCCGAAAGACAACCTGTTCGTCCGTATTGACCGTCGTCGTAAACTGCCTGCGACCATCATTCTGCGCGCGCTGAATTACACCACTGAGCAGATCCTTGACCTGTTCTTCGATAAAGTGGTTTATCAAATTCGCGATAACAAGCTGCAGATGGATCTGATCCCAGAGCGCCTGCGCGGTGAAACTGCGTCATTCGATATTGAATCGAACGGCACCGTTTACGTCGAAAAAGGTCGCCGCATTACTGCGCGCCATATTCGTCAGCTTGAGAAAGATGCTGTTTCACACATCGAAGTCCCGGTTGAGTACATTGCCGGCAAAGTCGTTGCTAAAGACTATGTCGATGAGAGCACCGGTGAACTGCTGATCGCGGCGAACATGGAACTGTCACTGGATCTGCTGGCTAAACTCAGCCAGTCCGGTCACAAGCGCATTGAAACCCTGTTTACCAACGACCTGGATCACGGTGCGTACATGTCTGAGACTGTACGTGTCGACCCAACCAGCGATCGCCTGAGCGCACTGGTTGAGATCTACCGCATGATGCGTCCTGGTGAGCCACCAACGCGTGAAGCGGCGGAAAACCTGTTCGAGAACCTGTTCTTCTCTGAAGACCGCTACGATCTGTCTGCGGTTGGTCGTATGAAGTTCAACCGTTCTCTGCTGCGTGACGAGATCGAAGGTTCCGGTATCCTGAGCAAAGACGACATCATTCAGGTGATGAAGAAGCTCATCGGTATCCGTAACGGTATTGGCGAAGTGGATGATATCGACCACCTCGGCAACCGTCGTATCCGTTCCGTTGGCGAAATGGCAGAAAACCAGTTCCGTGTTGGCCTTGTGCGCGTAGAGCGTGCGGTGAAAGAGCGTCTGTCCCTGGGCGATCTGGATACCCTGATGCCACAGGACATGATCAACGCCAAGCCTATTTCTGCGGCAGTGAAAGAGTTCTTCGGTTCGAGCCAGCTGTCACAGTTTATGGACCAGAACAACCCGCTGTCTGAGATCACGCATAAGCGTCGTATCTCTGCCCTGGGTCCAGGCGGTCTGACGCGTGAGCGTGCAGGCTTCGAAGTTCGAGACGTACACCCGACTCACTACGGTCGCGTATGTCCAATCGAAACGCCGGAAGGTCCAAACATCGGTCTGATCAACTCCTTGTCTGTTTATGCACAGACCAATGAGTATGGTTTCCTGGAAACACCATACCGTCGCGTTCGCGAAGGCGTGGTGACCGACGAAATTCATTACCTCTCTGCAATTGAAGAGGGTAACTACGTTATCGCTCAGGCCAACACCAACCTCGACGACGAAGGTCACTTCGTAGACGATCTGGTTACCTGCCGTAGCAAAGGCGAGTCGAGCCTCTTCAACCGCGATCAGGTTGACTACATGGACGTTTCCACCCAACAGGTGGTTTCCGTCGGTGCGTCACTGATCCCGTTCCTGGAGCACGATGACGCCAACCGCGCATTGATGGGTGCAAACATGCAACGTCAGGCGGTTCCAACTCTGCGTGCTGATAAGCCGCTGGTTGGTACCGGTATGGAACGCGCGGTAGCGGTTGACTCCGGTGTTACAGCCGTAGCGAAACGTGGTGGTACCGTTCAGTACGTGGATGCATCCCGTATCGTTATCAAAGTTAACGAAGACGAAATGTATCCGGGCGAAGCCGGTATCGACATTTACAACCTGACTAAATACACCCGTTCTAACCAGAACACCTGTATCAACCAGATGCCTTGCGTGAATCTGGGTGAGCCTATTGAACGTGGTGATGTGCTGGCTGATGGTCCTTCAACCGACCTCGGCGAACTGGCACTCGGTCAGAACATGCGCGTCGCGTTCATGCCGTGGAACGGCTACAACTTCGAAGACTCCATCTTAGTCTCCGAGCGCGTGGTACAGGAAGATCGCTTCACTACTATCCACATCCAGGAACTGGCATGTGTGTCTCGCGACACCAAGCTGGGGCCGGAAGAGATCACTGCCGACATCCCTAACGTGGGTGAAGCTGCGCTCTCCAAACTGGATGAATCCGGTATCGTGTATATCGGTGCGGAAGTGACCGGTGGTGACATTCTGGTTGGTAAGGTAACGCCGAAAGGTGAGACCCAGCTGACGCCAGAAGAGAAGCTGCTGCGTGCCATCTTCGGTGAGAAAGCGTCTGACGTTAAAGACTCTTCTCTGCGTGTACCAAACGGCGTGTCTGGTACCATCATCGACGTTCAGGTCTTTACCCGCGATGGCGTGGAAAAAGACAAACGTGCGCTGGAAATCGAAGAGATGCAGCTGAAGCAGGCGAAGAAAGACCTGTCTGAAGAACTGCAGATCCTCGAAGCTGGTTTGTTCAGCCGTATTAGCTATCTGCTGGTTGCCGGCGGTGTTGAAGCGGAAAAACTGGAGAAGCTGCCACGCGAGCGCTGGCTGGAACTCGGCCTGACCGACGAAGAAAAGCAAAACCAGCTGGAACAGCTGGCCGAGCAGTACGACGAGCTGAAGCACGAGTTTGAGAAGAAACTTGAAGCTAAGCGCCGCAAAATCACTCAGGGCGATGACCTGGCACCTGGCGTGCTGAAAATCGTTAAAGTGTATCTGGCCGTTAAACGTCAGATTCAGCCTGGTGACAAAATGGCAGGTCGTCACGGGAACAAAGGTGTTATCTCCAAGATCAACCCGATCGAAGATATGCCATACGATGAATACGGCACGCCGGTTGACATCGTACTGAACCCGCTGGGCGTACCATCACGTATGAACATTGGTCAGATTCTTGAAACCCACCTGGGTATGGCTGCGAAGGGCATTGGCGAGAAGATCAACGCTATGCTTAAGAAGCAGGAAGAAGTGTCCAAGCTGCGTGAATTCATTCAGCGTGCTTACGATCTGGGTAGCGATCTGCGCCAGAAAGTTGACCTGAACACCTTCACCGACGACGAAGTGCTGCGTCTGGCAGAGAACCTGAAAAAAGGTATGCCAATCGCAACGCCAGTGTTTGACGGCGCGAAAGAGAGCGAAATCAAAGAGCTGTTACAGCTCGGCGGCCTGCCTTCTTCTGGTCAGATTACACTGTTTGATGGTCGTACCGGTGAGCAGTTCGAACGTCAGGTTACCGTTGGCTACATGTACATGCTGAAGCTGAACCACCTGGTTGATGACAAAATGCATGCGCGTTCTACCGGTTCTTACAGCCTCGTTACTCAGCAGCCGCTGGGTGGTAAGGCGCAGTTCGGTGGTCAGCGCTTCGGTGAGATGGAAGTATGGGCACTGGAAGCATACGGTGCCGCTTATACCCTGCAGGAAATGCTGACCGTGAAGTCTGATGACGTGAACGGCCGTACCAAGATGTATAAAAACATCGTTGACGGCAATCATCAGATGGAACCGGGCATGCCGGAATCCTTCAACGTACTGTTGAAAGAGATCCGCTCGCTGGGTATTAACATCGAGCTGGAAGACGAGTAATAACTCGCATCTGCTGTACTGGTTACAGGGCGCCCGGGTCACTCCGGGCGTCTCTGAGAAGTCTCACTCCGACGGGAGCTAATCCGTGAAAGACTTACTTAAGTTTCTGAAAGCGCAAACTAAGACAGAAGAGTTTGATGCGATCAAGATCGCTCTGGCATCGCCAGATATGATCCGTTCATGGTCTTTTGGTGAAGTTAAAAAGCCAGAAACCATCAACTACCGTACGTTCAAACCAGAACGTGACGGGCTTTTCTGTGCGCGTATTTTCGGGCCAGTAAAAGACTACGAGTGCCTGTGCGGTAAGTACAAGCGCTTAAAACATCGCGGTGTGATCTGTGAGAAGTGTGGCGTTGAAGTTACACAGACCAAAGTTCGCCGTGAGCGTATGGGCCACATTGAGCTGGCTTCACCGACTGCGCACATCTGGTTCCTGAAATCGCTGCCTTCGCGCATCGGTTTGCTGCTGGATATGCCGCTGCGTGATATCGAACGTGTTCTTTACTTCGAATCTTACGTTGTCGTTGAAGGCGGTATGACCAACCTCGAAAAGCGCCAGATCCTGACTGAAGAGCAGTATCTCGACGCGCTGGAAGAGTTTGGTGACGAATTCGACGCTAAAATGGGTGCGGAAGCAATCCAGGCTCTGTTGAAAAACATGGACCTGGAGCAAGAGTGTGAGACTCTGCGTGAAGAGTTGAACGAAACTAACTCCGAAACCAAGCGTAAAAAACTGACCAAGCGTATCAAGCTGCTGGAAGCGTTCGTACAGTCTGGTAACAAACCAGAGTGGATGATCCTGACCGTGCTGCCTGTACTGCCACCGGATCTGCGTCCGCTGGTGCCGCTGGACGGCGGTCGTTTCGCGACTTCAGATCTGAACGATCTGTACCGTCGCGTGATCAACCGTAACAACCGTCTGAAACGCCTGCTGGATCTGGCTGCGCCGGATATCATCGTACGTAACGAAAAACGTATGTTGCAGGAAGCGGTCGATGCGCTGCTGGATAACGGCCGTCGCGGTCGTGCGATCACCGGTTCTAACAAACGTCCTCTGAAATCTTTGGCCGATATGATCAAAGGTAAACAGGGTCGTTTCCGTCAGAACTTGCTGGGTAAACGTGTCGACTACTCTGGTCGTTCGGTTATCACCGTAGGTCCATACCTGCGTCTGCATCAGTGTGGTCTGCCGAAGAAAATGGCACTGGAGCTGTTCAAACCGTTCATCTACGGCAAGCTGGAACTGCGTGGTCTTGCTACCACCATCAAAGCGGCTAAGAAAATGGTTGAGCGTGAAGAATCTGTCGTCTGGGATATCCTGGATGAAGTGATCCGCGAACACCCGGTCCTGCTGAACCGTGCACCTACTCTGCACCGTCTGGGCATCCAGGCGTTTGAGCCAGTACTGATCGAAGGTAAAGCTATCCAGCTGCACCCGCTGGTCTGTGCGGCCTATAACGCCGACTTCGATGGTGACCAGATGGCAGTACACGTTCCGCTGACGCTGGAAGCTCAGCTGGAAGCGCGTGCGCTGATGATGTCTACCAACAACATCCTGTCACCTGCGAACGGCGAGCCAATCATCGTTCCTTCTCAGGACGTTGTACTGGGTCTGTACTACATGACCCGCGACTGTGTTAACGCCAAAGGCGAAGGCATGGTGCTGACTGGCCCGAAAGAAGCTGAGCGTGTTTACCGCGCCGGCCATGCGTCTCTGCACGCTCGCGTTAAAGTGCGTATCACCGAGCACGAGAAAAACGAGCAGGGCGAATGGGTTGCTAAAACCAGCATCATCGACACGACTATTGGTCGTTCTATCCTGTGGATGATCGTACCTAAAGGTCTGCCTTACTCCATCGTCAACCAGGCGCTGGGTAAGAAAGCGATCTCCAAGATGCTGAACACCTGTTACCGCATCCTGGGTCTGAAGCCGACCGTTATCTTTGCTGACCAGACTATGTACACCGGCTTTGCCTATGCGGCACGTTCAGGTGCGTCTGTTGGTATCGACGACATGGTGATCCCAGAGAAGAAAGTGGAAATCATCACCGAAGCGGAAGCGGAAGTGGCTGAGATCCAGCAGCAGTTCCAGTCTGGTCTGGTTACCGCTGGCGAACGCTATAACAAAGTGATCGATATCTGGGCTGCGGCCAACGAACGCGTTGCGAAAGCGATGATGGAAAACCTCTCTACCGAACTCGTGATCAACCGCGATGGTGTGGAAGAGCGTCAGGTTTCCTTCAACAGCATCTTTATGATGGCCGACTCCGGTGCGCGTGGTTCTGCAGCGCAGATTCGTCAGCTGGCCGGTATGCGTGGTCTGATGGCTAAGCCAGATGGCTCAATCATCGAGACGCCAATCACCGCGAACTTCCGTGAAGGTCTGAACGTACTCCAGTACTTCATCTCCACGCACGGTGCGCGTAAAGGTCTTGCGGATACCGCACTGAAAACAGCTAACTCCGGTTACCTGACCCGTCGTCTGGTTGACGTCGCGCAGGATCTGGTCGTGACTGAAGATGACTGTGGTACGCACGAAGGCATCATGATGACTCCGGTCATCGAAGGTGGCGACGTGAAAGAACCGCTGCGTGAGCGCGTACTGGGTCGTGTGACCGCAGAAGACGTGATCAAGCCGGGTACTGCTGACATCCTTCTGCCACGTAACACCCTGCTGCACGAACAGCAGTGTGACCTGTTGGAAGAACACTCTGTTGACAGCCTGAAAGTGCGTTCCGTAGTAAGCTGCGAAACTGACTTCGGTGTGTGTGCTCACTGCTACGGTCGCGACCTGGCACGTGGTCACATCATCAACAAAGGTGAGGCTATCGGCGTTATCGCAGCACAGTCCATCGGTGAGCCGGGTACACAGCTGACGATGCGTACGTTCCACATCGGTGGTGCGGCATCTCGTGCGGCTGCTGAATCCAGCATTCAGGTCAAGAACAAAGGTACGCTGAAGCTGATCAACGCCAAGTCGGTAACCAACTCCGCTGGCAAGCTGGTGATCACCTCGCGTAACGTTGAACTGAAAATGATCGACGAATTTGGTCGTACCAAAGAGAGCTATAAAGTTCCTTACGGTTCAACCATGGCGAAAGGCGACGGCGAGCAGGTTGCAGCGGGCGAGACCGTAGCAAACTGGGATCCGCACACCATGCCAGTCATCACCGAAGTGAGCGGTTTCATTCGCTTCACTGACATGATTGATGGCCAGACCATTACCCGCCAGACGGATGACCTGACCGGTCTGTCCTCACTGGTTATCCTCGACAGTGCGGAACGTACTGCTGGTGGTAAAGATCTGCGTCCGGCACTGAAAATCGTTGATGCTAACGGTAACGATGTAATGATCCCAGGCTCCGATATGCCTGCTCAGTACTTCCTGCCGGGTAAAGCGATTGTACAGCTGGAAGATGGCATCAAGATCAGTTCTGGTGACACCCTTGCGCGTGTACCGCAGGAATCTGGCGGTACCAAGGACATCACCGGTGGTCTGCCACGCGTTGCTGACCTGTTCGAAGCCCGTCGTCCGAAAGAGCCGGCAATCCTGGCTGAGATCAGCGGCATCATTTCCTTCGGTAAAGAAACCAAAGGGAAGCGTCGTCTGGTGATCACGCCGATCGACGGTAGCGATCATTACGAAGAGATGATTCCGAAATGGCGTCAGCTGAACGTGTTCGAAGGTGAACGCGTAGAGCGCGGTGATGTTGTTTCCGATGGCCCAGAGTCTCCACATGACATTCTGCGTCTGCGTGGCGTGCATGCGGTGACCCGTTACATCACTAACGAAGTGCAGGAAGTTTACCGTCTGCAAGGCGTTAAGATTAACGATAAGCACATCGAAGTCATCGTTCGTCAGATGCTGCGTAAAGCAACCATCTCCAGCGCTGGAGGCACTGACTTCCTCGACGGTGAGCAGGTTGAGTTCTCACGCGTTAAGATTGCTAACCGCGATCTGGAAGCTAACGGCAAAATCTCTGCAACATTTGCACGCGATCTGCTGGGTATCACCAAAGCTTCCCTGGCAACCGAGTCGTTTATCTCTGCGGCTTCGTTCCAGGAAACCACGCGCGTACTGACCGAAGCAGCCGTTGCGGGCAAACGCGACGAACTGCGCGGTCTGAAAGAGAACGTTATCGTTGGCCGTCTGATCCCAGCCGGTACCGGTTATGCGTATCATCAGGATCGCATGCGTCGTAAAGCCGCGGGCGAAGCGCCAGTCGTGCCAGTCGTGACTGCCGATGAAGCCTCTGCCAGCCTGGCTGAGCTGCTTAACGCAGGAAACCTGGGCGGTAATGACGATTAATCGTCAACCACCTGTGGCATAATAAAAAACCTCGCTCCGGCGGGGTTTTTTTTCGACTAAACAAAATCACATGGACAAAAAATGCACAATAATAAGGTCGTGATGGCGCTGATGCTGATGGGATTGAGCGCGAGCGTTCAGGCAGCAGAGTGGGTTAACGCCCCGGTACAAAAGGTTTTTAAAAGCTGGCAGGTGACCTGCAACAACCTCAATGACTGTGAAGTGCGCAATACTGACGAGGCGCTGCGTATTACTCTTGAACGCAAGGCCGGGCCGGATGCGCAGCCTTCGCTCAGTTTCCAGCAGTGGGGCGATCTGAAACCGCAGGGCATCTGGCTGGACGGTAAACCCTGGCATTCCGGTATTGAGATTGCACCCTCCAAAATCAGTGGTGATGACAGCGCGGGTGGAAGCGATAAGCTGGCCGATATTCAGCAGTGGGTGCAGGCAAGCAAAAATGCCCTGACTATTGCGCTCGCACCCGGTACGGAAGGCGCCTCACTCAGCGGGCTGAATGCGGCGCTGTTGCTGGTGGATGAACGTCAGGGCCGTCTGGGGAATCAGACCGCACTGCTGAAAGTCGGTAACAGTGAGCCTTCAATGGTGCCCGGAAGGCCGGTGCCTGAGGTGATGAACTTCCCGGTGCCAAAAGTTGTGCCGCTCACTAACGCGGCTGCACTGATCGACGGCGCGATTGCCGCCAACAGACAGCTGCTGGCGAATGAGAGCTGCGAGCCAGATACGGCTGCGCGTGAACGAAGTGAGGCGCTGCCGCTGAATGATAAACAGGCGCTGGTGATGGTCAACTGTGGGCTGGGAGCCTATCAGTCTGCCAGCCTGCTGTTTATCAGTTCCCGTACTAACCCCGCTGAGATAAAGCAGTTGACGCTGCCGTTACCCGATAACGATGACCAGGGTAAACCGATAGTCATGAGCTGGTTTACGGAGGTCAGCTACGATCCGCAAACCGGTGAACTTTCTTACGCCGGGCGCGGACGCGGTATTGCCGACTGCGGGGACAGTGGCGGCTGGAAATATGACGGCAAAATCTTCCATCTGACATACTACAACAGACAGCCGGAATGTAACGGCGGTGACCCTGGCGACTGGCCGTCCATATGGGCGACAGCAGGAACAAAATAGTCAGCGGTGGAGACGGCGAGTAATTGGTCACCACCTGTGGCATAGTAAAAAACTCGCTTCGGCGAGTTTTTTTTGGCCGTTAAATTTCTGAGAGAAACAATGAATAATAAAAAAGTAGTGATGGCGTTCATGCTGCTGGGAGTCAGCGCAGGCGTTCAGGCTGAAGAGTGGGTCAACGCGCCGGTGCAGAAGGTGTTTAAAAACTGGCAGGTCACCTGTAACAACGTGAATGATTGCGATGTTCGCAATACTGACGAGACGCTGCGTATTATCCTGAAACGTCAGGCCGGGGCCGAGGCAAAACCGTCGGTTATCTTCCTGCAGTCGGGCGAACGCAAAGCGGAAGGGATCTGGCTGGAGGGTAAAGCCCTGGCTTCCGGTATTCACATTGCCCCTTCTCAGAGCAGCGATGATTTTAACGTCGGTCGCAGCGACAGCCTGGCGGATATCCAGCAGTGGTTACAGGCGAGCAAAAGTGCTCAGACGCTGGCACTTGCTCCAGGTGCAGACGCGATTTCTCTGGCGGGGCTGAGTGCAGCGCTGCTGCTGGTGGATGAACGGCAGGGGCGTCTGGATAACCAGACGGCTTTGCTGAAAGTGGGGAATAAGGCACCGTCAGCGGTTCCGCCCCGTCCCGCCCCTCCTGAATTAAACTTCCCGATCCCGGCAGTGGTGCCGTTGACCGATCCTGCTGCACTGGTTGATGGCGCCATTGCTGCCAATGGTAAGCTGCTGAATCAGCTGCAGTGCCCTCAGGACGATCACACTCGCGCACGCAGCTACGCTGAACCGCTGAACGACAAGCAGGCACTGGTTATGGTCAACTGCGGTCCGGGTGATTTTAAAACATTAAACGTGGTGTTTATCAGCTCACGCGATAACCCGAAAGAAACCAGACAGCTGACGCTGCCACTGCCTCTGAACGGTACTGACGGCAAGCCAGTGAGAGAAACCCTGTTCGCCCAGGGCGGTTACGATTCCGCCGTCGCCCATCTCTATTTTTCCGACCGTGGAAATGAGACCGCCAACTGCGGTAATAACGGCGGCTGGATTTATGACGGTAAGACGTTCCATCTGGCCCGTTTTAAAAATCAGCCTACCTGTCAGGGAGGGTTAACGATTGACTGGCCTTCCGTCTGGGTGACCAAAGGCAAAGAGTAGTCGTCTCAGGGGAGGGCATACCCCCTCCCTGCAAAATATCCTTCTGGGAAATTTCATATTTCCCGCAGCAAAATCGTCGTTACACCGCGCACCTGTTATCTTCATGCCGACATTAATGATAAGGAGTCCGACATGAAGATGGTTAAAGCCCTGGTGCTGACCAGCCTGGTAAGTGCTTCTCTGCCTGTACTGGCTGCCGGTGATGAAGCAATGAAAAACCCGTTGAGCGTTCACGTGCTGAACCTGCAAACTGGCGTACCGACATCCGGTGTAACGGTTGAACTCGAACAGCAGCAAAAGCAGGGTTGGGTAAAACTGGCCTCTGGCGTTACGGACAAAAACGGACGCATTCCGGCACTCTATCCGGCGGGTAAAACCATGGCAGCCGGTGATTACAAAGTCGTGTTCAAAACCGGTGATTACTACAAACAGCAAAAACAGCCGACTTTCTTCCCTGAGATCCCGGTGATCTTCCACGTGGAGAACAGTGACAGCCACTACCATATCCCACTGCTGTTAAGCCAGTACGGCTACTCTACCTACCGCGGTAACTGATTTTCGCCGGGCCATAAAAAAAGGGCAGCGCGGTGGAACATCCGCGTTGCCCTCCGGGCCATCCTTCGACCCAGGCCACATCACTATAAGTTGCGGACATCCTCACAGGTGAGTCCGATATCTTTTAGCTGCGCATCACTCAGACGCGACAAAATCTTGCGGGTACAGGAGCGGATACGTCGTGCCTGCCAGCGATGATAAGGCATAAGAAAGTTTGTTTTTATCAGCGCCCAGCTAAAGGGTTTCGCTGCTCTGTTCTCTTCAAATTCCATCACTGCCTCCTCATCACCTTAGGTATGGCCACTATTCTGTCGTTAAAGACGATTATGATACAGATGCAAAAAACACCTTTTATTGACATACAGATTGCGCGATAGTGTGACTGAATGGTGATTATTACCGCAATCTGTACTGGTTTACTGAAAGGTAACCGTGAGGGCAGGATACAATGACGCGTTATCAACGGCTGGCAGAACTGCTGGCACAACGTATAGAGCAGGGGCTGTATCAGGCCGGTGAGCGGCTTCCGTCCGTGCGGTCACTCAGCGCTGAACATGGCGTGAGCATTAGTACCGTGCAACAGGCTTACTATCTGCTGGAAGAAAAACAGCTGATCACACCGCAGCCGCGCTCCGGTTACTTTGTCACTCCACGTAAGGACGCGCCTCCACTGCCGCCGCTTACCCGCCCGGTCCAGCGCCCGGTAGAGATCACCCAGTGGGAGGCGGTCATGGATCTGCTCAATGCCCGGCTGAATGAAGACGTGCTCCAGCTGGGCAGCGGGATGCCTTACATCGATGCCCCCACGCTCAAGCCGCTGTGGAAAATTATCAGTCGTCTGGGGCAGCAGCAGGATCCCCGCCTGCTGAGCTATGACAATCTGTACGGTGTGCCGGAGCTGCGCGGACAGGTTGCGCGCCTGATGATTGACAGCGGCTGCCAGCTAACGGCGGATGACATCGTGATCACCACGGGCTGCCATGAAGCGCTGTCGGTGTCGATCAGAGCGGTCTGCCAGCCGGGAGATATTATTGCCGTCGAGTCACCGGCGTTTCACGGCACGATGCAAACCCTGCGCGGGTTCGGCATCCGCGCGATTGAAATCCCGACGGATTCGGTCACCGGCATCAGCCTGGAGGCGCTGGAGCTGGCGTTTGAACAGTGGCCGATTAATGCCGTGGTGGTGGTGCCTAACTGCAACAATCCGCTGGGGTTTGTGATGCCAGCGGCGCGTAAACAGGCCCTGCTGACGCTGGCACAGCGCTTCGATGCGGCGATTATTGAAGATGATGTGTACGGCGAGCTGGCCTTTGATTATCCGCGCCCGGCAACGATCAAGTCGCTGGATATGGATGGGCGTGTACTGCTTTGCAGCTCATTCTCTAAAACTCTGGCACCGGGCCTGCGCGTGGGTTGGGTGGCTCCGGGGCGCTATTTTGACCGCGTGTTGCATATGAAATATATCAGCACCGGCTCCACGGTGACCCAGACGCAGATGGCCGTTGCCGCGTTTATTCGTCAGGGATACTATCAGCCACATCTGCGACGGATGCGCAGTTACTATCAGCGCAACCTGGAAATATTTACCCGGCGGGTTCGCCACCATTTCCCGTGTGGCATTTGTGTCACTCGCCCGCAGGGCGGCTTCCTGATCTGGGTTGAGCTGCCGGAGCCTTTTGATGCGCTGCGGCTGAATCAGGACCTGCGGGCATCAGATATTCAGATCGCCGTGGGTTCCCTGTTTTCCGCATCAGGCAAATACCGTAACTGCCTGCGCCTCAGCTATGCCCAGCCTTTTACGGATAAAACCGAGCGTGCGCTGGAAATTCTGGGAGAGGCCGTTGAACGCGCCATGCTTTGCTGTTCAGCGGTGGCTGCGCCATTGCAGCAGGATGAGGCGGGAGAGGGCAGGGTCAGCGAGAAGGAAGAGTACTGACCCTGGCGGATGACCGGATTGTCACCCGCACTGCCACTATAGTGATTCCGACGGGTGAGAAAAGCCGCGAATGATAACGCTGCGCAGCGTCTTCAGCGTTGTTTACCGGCGTTACCGACGGTGACATTTTATTGCGGCCTCTCTTCCCGTTTGCTGGTAAAGACGCTAGCTCCGGCGGACCGTCTGCGCTTCCACCAGCTCAAGCAGCTGGTGGGTGGCGGCCCGCCAGTCACTGGCCTGGGTGATGGCGCTGACGACGGCAATGCTGCCGACGCCGGTGGCCATAACCTGCGGCACACGGTCCAGGCTGATCCCTCCGATGGCAACGGTAGAAATGCCTTTCAGTCGCCCAATGTGGCGCGCCAGCTCTTCCAGTCCCTGCGGCGCGGATGGCATCACTTTTGTTTGCGTCGGGAATACGTGACCCAGAGCAATATAAGAAGGCTGTTCGGCCAGCGCTCTGTCCAGCTCGACATCGTCATGCGTTGACAGACCAAGGCGCAGACCGGCAGCGTGAATCGCATCCAGGTCGGCAACATCAAGATCTTCCTGTCCAAGATGGACGCCGTAGGCCTGATGTTTGATTGCCAGCCGCCAGTAGTCATTAATAAACAGGCGCGCCTGATAGCGTTTACCCAGAGCAATGGCATCGACGATCTGCTGTTCGACTTCACTATCCGCGCAGTCTTTAATCCGTAACTGCAGTGTCCTCACGCCGGCATCCAGCAGGCGTGCAATCCATTCCACCGTATCGACCACCGGGTACAGGCCCAGCCGCGCTTCGGTAGCGGGAAAAGCGCCACGACTCATAATTTTTCCTCTGATTTCAGGTTATCTGCACGGTGATAAAGCTCACCGCCGCGATGGCGAAACGCCTCAGACATCTGTGCCATACCCATTTCGATCGGCCGGGCTTCGGCCTCCTGACGGGCAGCGTATTCACGTACTTCCTGAGTGATTTTCATAGAGCAAAATTTGGGGCCACACATTGAACAGAAGTGAGCCACTTTGCCGGACTCCTGCGGCAGGGTTTCATCGTGGTAAGCACGTGCGGTGTGCGGATCGAGCGCCAGGTTAAACTGGTCCTCCCAGCGGAATTCAAAACGCGCTTTCGACATCGCATTATCGCGAATTTGTGCGCCGGGGTGGCCTTTGGCGAGATCGGCAGCATGGGCGGCGATCTTGTAGGCGATCAGCCCCTGTTTCACGTCCTCTTTATTCGGCAGACCGAGGTGCTCCTTTGGCGTCACGTAGCACAGCATCGCGCAGCCAAACCAGCCGATCATCGCAGCACCAATACCGGAGGTGAAGTGATCGTATCCCGGCGCAATATCGGTGGTCAGCGGCCCCAGGGTATAAAACGGCGCTTCATGGCAGTGTTCAAGCTGTTCCGTCATGTTGACGCGGATCATCTGCATTGGCACATGGCCCGGCCCTTCAATCATCACCTGTACGTCATACTCCCAGGCGATTTTGGTCAGTTCGCCCAGCGTGCGCAGTTCGGCAAACTGCGCTTCGTCGTTGGCATCCTGAATTGAACCCGGACGCAGGCCATCCCCCAGCGACAGCGAGACATCATAAGCGGCACAAATTTCGCAAATCTCGCGGAAGTGTTGATAGAGAAAACTCTCCTGATGATGTGACAGGCACCATTTTGCCATGATCGACCCACCACGGGAGACGATGCCGGTTAGCCGTCTGGCGGTCATCGGCACGTAGCGTAGCAACACACCGGCATGGATGGTGAAATAATCAACGCCCTGTTCAGCCTGCTCCAGCAGCGTATCGCGGAAAATTTCCCAGTTGAGATCTTCTGCGACGCCGTTCACTTTTTCCAGCGCCTGGTAAATCGGCACGGTACCAATGGGAACCGGGCTGTTGCGCAGGAGCCATTCACGGGTTTCGTGAATATAACGCCCGGTTGAGAGATCCATTACCGTATCGGCACCCCAGCGCACCGACCATACCAGTTTTTCCACCTCTTCTTCGATCGAAGAGCTGACCGCGGAATTGCCGATATTGGCGTTAATCTTGACCAGGAAATTGCGGCCGATAATCATCGGCTCGGACTCCGGATGATTAATGTTGGCCGGGATAATCGCACGGCCGGCTGCCACCTCCTGGCGGACAAATTCAGCGGTGATGTTGTCCGGCAGCTGCGCGCCGAAGCTGTGGCCCGGATGCTGTTGCAGCAGGACATCACCCCGTATACGCTCGCGGCCCATATTCTCACGCAGGGCGATATACTCCATTTCCGGCGTGATAATGCCCTGACGGGCATAATGCATTTGAGTGACGCAGCGTCCTGCCAGTGACCGACGTGGCCGGGGCAGGTTCTCAAAGCGTAAGTGGTCCAGCCCGTCGTCTGCCAGGCGTTGTTGCGTGTAGGTCGAGCTGAGTTCCTCCCTCTCCTCGGTATCGCCCCGTCTGGCGATCCACTGGCTGCGCAGCTTCTGCAGCCCGGCATGGACATCAATCGTCGCGGTCGGGTCACCATACGGGCCTGCCGTATCGTAGACCGGTACCGGTTCGTTTTCTTCCAGCAGCGGTCGATCCTGGCTACCGCCCACGGTCGTCGGGCTGAGCTGGATCTCGCGCATCGGTACGCGGATATCCGGCTGCGACCCGCTCAGATAAATACGTTTTGAATTGGGAAAAGCCGTACCCTGCAGGGAGTCGATAAACTGCTGCGCGGCGGCGCGCTGTTGGCGGCGGCTGGCTTTTTTCTCAACGAAAGGTTTTTCAACGGTAGACATAGCAATTTCCTGATCATTAAACAGAAGTTTGCTTGCCTGGAGGCGGGGAGTAACGATAACGATGTGAGAAAATGGGCATTCACATCGCCATAGCAGATTTACTCTTGTTCCCTTCGCAGGTACTAACCTGATCAGGTTCCGCGGATCCCGAATTAACGGTCTCAGCCCCGAAGGGCACTCCGACAAGATATCGATGAGAATTATGGCTAATAAGTCACAACTCCCGGTCTCGAAATTAACACTACGCAGGGATGAGGCACGCCTCATCCGAACCCCTTCAGCATAAAGGGGCATTTTGGAAACTACAAGAAAATCACATTTTGATAACGAATCAGGCAGGGCGTGCGAGGGTGCAGGCGTTGGCAGCTTCTTGATTTTCAGCCATATTGTCTAAAGCTAACTGGATGAATTTATCTTCCAGAGTAAAGCGGGCTTCCAGCGCTTCACCCACAATGGACAGCGCATTCTGGAATTCCCGATAGTTGTCATGATCGATAGCGTCTTCCAGATGAGAATCATAAACCTGCATGATCCGATCGGTATTGGCCTTTAGTGAGGGGTAGATCAGCGACGCTTTCGCCAGCTGCTCAGTTCCTTCCAGCTCTTTGATAAAGCGTTGATAGACGGTGAAGTGGCCCGTCGAAAGATAATCCACCAGATTCAGGCAAAACGTATCGAGCGCGTTTTCATCGAGCGTCGTCAGCGTTTCCTTGTTAGGCTTGATACCAGCCACTTGATAGTAGGTAACCAGCAACTGCTTGCGCGAGCGCAGACAGAAGTCTACCAGCTCACTGCAACCGCCGACGCGCGCGGTGAGGACTTCTAACTGGTTAAGCATGTTCAACTCCGTGAGTGTTATATTTTAACGTCTGACCTCAATCCAGTCTTTAAGCTGAGGATGATGAGCAAAATGATGGAACAGGAAATTTTAAGCGTAGACGCTGGCTGGTGGATTGTCAGCCTGGAACATAAAATTTGGTTACCAAAAGGTGAATTACCTCAGGGGAATGCCGGTTTACTCGGTCTGGCAGGATCGCGGGGATCGCCGATTGGTGAGTGGCAGGGGCAAACCGTCTGGCTGATCCGCGATACGCGGCCTCAGGATATGGGATCGTTACGGCAGCTGCTCGATAGCGAAACCGGGCTGTTCCAGCTGGTCGGGCGGGGCATTCAGCTGGCGGAGTTCTATCGTTCGCACCGCTGGTGTGGCTACTGTGGCCACGAAATGCACCACAGCAAAACGGAATGGGCCTGTCTGTGTGGCCACTGCCGCCAGCGTTATTATCCGCAGATTGCACCCTGTATCATTGTTGCCATCCGCCGGGGGGATGAGATTCTGCTGGCGCAGCATACCCGACACCGCAACGGCGTGTTCACCGTGCTGGCCGGGTTTGTGGAGGTGGGAGAAACTCTTGAGCAGACGGTGGCGCGTGAAGTGATGGAAGAGAGCGGGATCACGGTAAAAAATCTGCGCTATGTCTCTTCACAGCCCTGGCCGTTCCCGCAGTCATTGATGATGGCTTTCATGGCCGACTATGCGGCGGGTGACATCAATATTGATCCTAAAGAGCTACTTTCTGCCGGCTGGTATCGCTACGATGCTCTACCCCTGCTCCCGCCTCCCGGCACCATAGCAAGACGTTTGATTGAAGATACTGTTGCATTATGTCGCGCAAGCGCGGAATAGTGCCGCGTGTAATCTGCGCTTTTATTTTTTCATTTTTTTATGCGATATAATCTTCTGGTTAGCTAAGTTGTTAATCAGGAGGTTATTATTTTTCAGTAAAAGTTATGAACGTTACTGGCTTTATCTCTGTAAAAAATTAAAATATCATCCCCAGAGTTGTTTATCAGCAGGAGAATATCTCTGTGGGGTATGGGTTAAGATAAATTAATATTTCTCTCAGCATGATCTTAATAAAGGTTCAAAGACTGTTCCTTCGAACGATGTTTCCGTACGTGGCGATTGAATATAATGACTGAGGTCAGAAAACAGAGTTATTTGTGGGGAGTCTGGTTTTGCTGGGGTATGATTCTTCTTGCCTTTGAACTACCAACAAGAATGACTTTATTCCTCTCTCTGGCTGGCACAGCGGTTTTCTGTCTGCTGTTTATCGAGTCAGGTCTACACACTAAAAGGATGATTTTAAAAGTGTTTAATTTAAAAAGGAAAGATGAAGACAAGAATATTGATACGGCATCGCCGGCAGTCAAAATGCAACAGGCTAACCCCTTGCCTCTGTCTTCAAATGATGAACATAGCACTAAAGAAACGGTTATCTCACTCGGGTCGGTATTAGCTGGCGAGATAACGAATGAAAATAATATAACGATAAATGGTGTGGTCGAAGGGGATATCACCAGCCAGAAAACCACCCAGATTGGTAAGGAAGGCAGGGTCACGGGAAAGGTGACGTCGCTTAAACTGGTGGTGAATGGCGTGCTCAAGGGCAGCTGTTATGCCAGGACGGTGATTATTATGTCACGAGGCCGTATCGACGGTGAAGTGTATGCCGGTGAGTTCTCGATTGAAAAGGGCGGCGTGTTTGTCGGTAATTCACACCAGACTGAGGAACCTGCCGCCGTAACCGATAAAAAAGACAAAAAGCTTGAGCCCGTCTCCGTGCTCGCTGCCGTTGAAAAAATATCGGGGAAAAACAGCCCCGTCAGTGATAAAAAATAAGCGAAATTCAGCGTACATTTTCTGACTTTTCCCTTCCCTGGTCTTTGCCTGCGGCGAACCGGGCCACAGGAAAGCCAGGGGATCCTCTCCGGCTGCCCAATTTTTTGAGCGGCTAATCATCGTCAATTCCAATAAATGTTACACTGTCAGCCTGTATGGTGAGAGAGCCCCGTAATGAATGAACTGAAGAACGATCGATATTTGCGCGCCTTGCTGCGCCAGCCAGTGGATATCACCCCGGTATGGATGATGCGTCAGGCCGGGCGTTACCTGCCGGAGTATAAAGCGACCCGTGCTGTAGCCGGTGACTTTATGTCATTGTGCAAAAATGCCGAACTGGCCTGTGAAGTCACGCTGCAACCGCTGCGGCGCTATGCGCTGGATGCGGCGATCCTGTTCTCCGACATTCTGACCATTCCGGATGCGATGGGGCTGGGTCTGTACTTTGAAGCCGGTGAAGGGCCACGTTTTTCCTCCCCGGTGACCTGCCGTGCGGATGTCGAGAAATTACCGATCCCCGATCCTGAGCAGGAACTGGGCTACGTCATGAACGCGGTTCGTACTATCCGTAAAAATCTTAACGGTGAAGTGCCGCTGATCGGTTTCTCCGGCAGCCCCTGGACGCTGGCGACCTATATGGTCGAAGGCGGCAGCAGTAAGGCCTTCACCAAACTGAAAAAGATGATGTACGCCGATCCGCAAACGCTGCATCTGATGCTGGATAAGCTGGCGGACAGCGTTACGCTGTATCTCAATGCACAAATTCGTGCGGGCGCGCAGTCAGTGATGATTTTCGACACCTGGGGTGGCGTGTTGACCGGGCGTGACTATCTGGCGTTCTCACTCCACTACATGCATAAAATCGTCGACGGCCTGCTGCGCGAAAATGACGGCCGTCGCGTGCCGGTAACGCTGTTTACTAAAGGCGGCGGGCAGTGGCTGGAAGCGATGGCCGCGACCGGTTGTGATGCACTGGGGCTGGACTGGACCACGGATATTGCCGATGCGCGCCGTCGTGTAGGCAATAAAGTCGCGCTGCAGGGCAATATGGATCCGTCGATGTTATACGCATCCCCTGCGCGTATTGAGCAGGAAGTCGCAGGTATCCTTGAGGGCTTCGGTCAGGGCGAAGGGCATGTCTTTAACCTTGGCCACGGCATTCATCAGGATGTGCCGCCAGAAAATGCAGGTGTGTTTGTGGAAGCAGTGCATAAGCTCTCGCGTCCTTACCACCTCGGGTAAATCCGTCAGGGGGAGATATGGATATTGCAGCATTACGCGACCAGCAGCGTCAGCGCGCCGCTGAAGTGGTCTGTCAGGATGATTTTGAAGTGATGCCCCCCCGGCTGATTGGTGGCGCAGATGTTGGCTTTGAACAGGGCGGAGAGATAACCCGTGCCGCCCTGGTGATCCTTGAATATCCCTCCTTGCAGGTTATAGAGCATCAGGTGGCGCGTATTGCCACCACTATGCCCTACATCCCCGGTTTTCTCTCCTTTCGTGAAACACCCGCTCTGGAAGCTGCGTGGCAGCAGCTGGTGCATCATCCCGACCTGTTGCTGGTGGATGGTCACGGTGTGGCGCATCCGCGCCGTCTGGGCGTCGCCAGCCACTTTGGCCTGCTGGTCGATGTGCCGACCATTGGTGTGGCGAAAAAGCGCCTGTGCGGTCAGTTTGAGCCACCGGCGGCAGAGCCGGGCAGCTGTCAGCCGCTGCGGGATAAAGCGGAACTGCTCGGTTGGGTACTACGCAGCAAGGCGCGCTGCAACCCTCTGTTTATCTCTCCAGGCCATCGTGTCAGTCACGCAACCGCTCTGGAGTGGGTACAGCGCTGCCTGCAGGGTTATCGCCTGCCGGAGCCGACGCGCTGGGCTGATGCTGTTGCGTCACGCCGTCCGGCTTTTACCGCGCTGTCACGGGGTTAACCGTGCCGCCCTGTGGCTTTTCAGGTACACTGCGGCAAGTGCATCAATTCTGAGATCCCGATATGTTACGTAACCCGATTCATCTGCGGCTGGAAAAGCTGGAAAGCTGGCAGCACGTTACTTTTATGGCCTGTCTGTGTGAACGCATGGCACCCAACTACCGTGAGTTTTGCCAGCAAACCGGTTTTGGCGACGGGCAGCTTTATCGCCGTATCCTTGACCTGTTATGGGAAACGCTGGTGGTGAAAGATGCCAAGGTAAACTTCGACAGTCAGCTCGAAAAGCTGGAAGAAGCCATCCCTTCGGCAGACGACTACGATCTTTACGGTGTCTATCCCGCCATTGATGCCTGTGTCGCGCTCAGCGAGTTGCTGCATTCGCGTCTTAGCGGCGAAACGCTGACCCATGCGATTACCGTTAGCGAGACCTCAATCACCACCGTAGCCATGCTGGAAATGACTCAGGCCGGTCGTGAAATGACCGAAGAAGAGCTGAAAGTGAACCCGGCCGTTGAAGAGGAATGGGACATCCAGTGGGAGATATTCCGCCTGCTCGCCGCCTGCGAAGATCGGGACCTGGAACTGATAAAAGGTCTGCGATCCGACCTGCGTGAATCCGGTATTAGCAATATCGGTATAAATTTTCAGCAGTAAGGCGACAAAACGTGACTTCAGGCCTGATTTGTAGCGCCTTTGGGCTTCACATTCGCCCCCAGTCTGGTCTACATTTGGGGGGCTGAAAAATGTGGCTATCGGTGCGTGAAAGCTGGAGAGTGCCAAACTATGGTTTTTCCCTCGCACTTGATGCTTAGCAAGCGATAAATACACTGTAAGGATAACTTATGAACAAGACTCAACTGATTGATGTAATTGCGGACAAAGCGGACCTGTCTAAGACCCAGGCTAAAGCTGCTCTGGAATCCACCCTGGCTGCGATTACTGAGTCTCTGAAAGAAGGTGATGCTGTACAACTGGTTGGTTTTGGTACCTTTAAAGTTAACCACCGTGCTGAGCGTACTGGCCGCAACCCGCAGACTGGCAACGAAATCAAAATTGCTGCTGCAAACGTACCGGCATTTGTTTCTGGTAAAGCACTGAAAGACGCTGTTAAGTAATCGTCTGACGGTGAAGAGTTTAAACAGGGGGGCGTTTTCGCCCCTTTTGTTTAAACCTCTTTTCCTGCCGGCTGAACGCTATCGCGGCGCAAAAGTTTTTTAGCTTTCCCCCTGTTTTACCCGGCAACGGCATCTCCTGCTTCCCCTGGGGTGTGATACTCTTTTCCTCATGAAACTATCCTCTTTCACCCGACCGCTCGCCCTTTCTGTGCTGATCCTGTTAGCAGGCTGTAGCTCGCATTCTGAACTGCCGGACTTTACTGCCAGTGGCTATCTGGCTGACCGGGGAACGGTGCGAATCTGGCGGAAAAACCATCAGGATCAGGTCGCCCACCTGATGACGGTCTTTACTCCGTTTAACGGCAGCGCAGCGGAGACTACCGACTATCTCTGGCAGAAGGACAAGCTGATTTCTGTCGAGCGCCATGTCACCGGTGAGAAACCTGATGATGTCACGCTGCGCTTCGATCAAAACGGTGGTCTGAGCTTTATGCAGCGTCAGCTCAGCGGGCGGCGTGAAGCACTCTCAGCTGATGAGGTCGCACTGTACCAGTTTGATGCTCAGCGCATGCTGAGCATCAGCGATGACCTGCTGTCAGGAAGCGTTCTTCTGATGCAGGGAAGCTGGCAGCCGAATGGGTCGGTGATAAATTGCCAGGGGCAGCGGTTACAGCCTGAACTGGATGGTACTGAACGGGAACGAATTGCGCGTCAGCAGCGAGACGCGCCGGGACCGATCAGTATCGCCTGGCTGCAGGCTCCGGGAGGAACGCAACTGCTGCTGGTATCAGCCAGCGATCTCTGCAAGACCGAGCCGAAAGAAGAGGATTTTTAAGCATAAAAAAAGGGCGATCGACGATCGCCCCTCCCGCTCAGGACAGATAAACGCTCCGCCCCGATTTGCTATTTACGGTCTATTGCGCGGTAGCCGATATCTTTACGGCAGAAGCTGCCCTGCCATGAGATAGGCTGCGCGAGCTCATAGGCCCGTTTTTGCGCTGCGGCTACATCGTCACCCAGTGCGGTGACGCACAGCACACGCCCCCCGCTGGTGACCACCAGGTCCTCCTGCAGCGTGGTTCCGGCATGGAATACCTTACCATCTGCCACTTCTTCCAGCGGCAGACCGTGGATCTGCTTACCGTTAACGTAATCCCCAGGATAACCGCCAGCGGCCAGTACCACACCCAGTGACGGGCGGGGATCCCAGACAGAATCTTTCTCGTCCAGCTTGCCGTCGACGGCTGCCAGGCAAAGATCAACGAGATCCGACTGCAGGCGCAGCATGATCGGCTGGGTTTCAGGATCCCCGAAGCGGCAGTTAAACTCGATCACTTTAGGCTGGCCACTTTTGTCGATCATCAGACCGGCATACAGGAAACCGGTATAGACGTTGCCTTCATCTGCCATGCCGCGTACGGTTGGCCAGATGACTTCGTCCATCACCTTCTGATGGATTTCATCTGTGACCACCGGAGCCGGGGAGTAAGCTCCCATGCCACCGGTGTTCGGGCCGGTATCGCCGTCACCAACGCGTTTGTGATCCTGGCTGGTGGCCATCGGCAGCACGTTCTCGCCGTCAACCATCACGATAAAGCTGGCTTCTTCACCGTCGAGGAACTCTTCTACTACGATACGGTGGCCCGCGTCACCAAAGGCGTTACCGGCCAGCATATCCTGGATGGCTTCTTCCGCTTCCGGCAGCGTCATCGCCACAATCACCCCTTTACCCGCCGCCAGGCCATCGGCCTTGATGACGATCGGCGCACCTTTTTCACGCACGTAAGCCAGTGCAGGCTCCACTTCGGTAAAGTTCTGGTATTCGGCGGTCGGGATTTTATGGCGTGCGAGGAAATCTTTGGTAAACGCCTTGGAGCCTTCCAGCTGTGCGGCGGCCTGAGTCGGACCAAAGATCTTCAGGCCGGCAGCGCGGAACGCATCGACCACGCCGATCACCAGCGGGGCTTCCGGGCCGACGATCGTCAGGTCGATTTTCTCACTCTGCGCAAAGTTCAGCAGGCCCTGAATATCGGTGGGACTGATGGCGATATTCTGCAACGCAGGCTCCAGCGCTGTTCCGGCATTACCCGGAGCGACAAAGACGGTCTCAGCCAGCGGGGACTGAGCGGCTTTCCAGGCCAGCGCGTGTTCACGGCCGCCATTACCAATCACTAAAATTTTCATCTGAGGCTCCGTAATTAATGGCGGAAGTGGCGCATGTCGGTAAAGATCATCGCAATGCCGTGTTCATCGGCAGCGGCAATCACTTCATCATCGCGAATCGACCCGCCCGGCTGGATCACACAGGTAATGCCAACGGCGGCGGCGGCATCAATGCCGTCGCGGAACGGGAAGAAGGCGTCAGAGGCCATCGCTGACCCCTTCACTTCCAGACCTTCGTCGGCGGCTTTGATACCGGCAATTTTCGCGGAGTAGACGCGGCTCATCTGGCCGGCGCCTATGCCGATGGTCATGTTGTCGCGCGCGTAAACGATAGCGTTCGATTTCACGAACTTCGCTACTTTCCAGCAGAACAGGGCATCACGCAGCTCCTGTTCGCCTGGCTGACGCTGGCTGACCACGCGCAGCTGGCTCTCATTCACCATGCCCAGGTCACGGTCCTGCACCAGCAGGCCGCCGTTAACGCGTTTGAAATCCAGACCAGTCTGGCGCTGCTGCCACTGGCCGCAGGTCAGTACACGCACGTTCTGTTTTGCTGAGGTGATCTTCAGGGCGGCTTCAGTCGCAGAAGGTGCGATGATCACTTCAACAAACTGACGGCTGATAATCGCCTGCGCGGTGGCTTCGTCCAGCTCGCGGTTGAAGGCGATAATGCCACCAAAGGCGGATGTCGGGTCAGTTTTGTACGCGCGCTCATAGGCATCAAGAATTGAACCGCCAACCGCGACACCACAGGGGTTAGCATGCTTAACGATGACACAGGCTGGTTGATCAAACTCTTTCACGCACTCCAGCGCGGCATCGGTATCCGCGATGTTGTTATAAGAGAGAGCCTTACCCTGTACCTGCTGTGCCGTTGCCACGGAAGCTTCCGTCACATTCTCTTCTATATAGAAGGCAGCATCCTGGTGGCTGTTCTCGCCGTAGCGCATATCCTGCTTCTTGATGAAGTTCAGGTTAAGGGTACGCGGGAAGCGGCCTGAAGGTTCGGTGGTCTCACCGTGGTAGGCAGGAACCAGGCTACCGAAGTAGTTAGCGATCATGCTGTCGTAGGCGGCAGTATGTTCGAAGGCTTTGATCGCCAGATCGAAACGGGTAGCCAGCGTCAGCGAGTTCTCGTTGGCATCCATCTCGGCCACGATAGTCTGATAATCACTGCTCTTCACCACAATCGCGACGTCTTTATGGTTCTTGGCCGCGGAACGCACCATCGTCGGGCCACCGATATCGATGTTCTCAACGGCATCCTCCAGCGAGCAGCCATCACGCGCGACGGTCTGGGCAAAGGGATAGAGGTTAACAACGACCATATCAATGGGAGAGATGCTGTGCTCGGCCATGATGGCATCATCCTGGCCGCGGCGTCCTAAGATGCCGCCGTGCACTTTCGGGTGCAGCGTTTTGACGCGTCCATCCATCATCTCCGGGAAACCGGTGTAGTCAGACACTTCAGTGACGGGCAGACCGGCGTCTGCCAGCAGGCGGGCAGTGCCACCCGTGGAGAGCAGCTCGACGCCACGTTGAGAAAGCGCCTGAGCGAATTCGAGGATACCGGCTTTGTCAGACACGCTGAGTAGCGCGCGGCGTACAGGACGACGTTGTTGCATGAGGTTTATCCCTTGGGCTTTGGATCGCATATAAAGAGCGTTATATGAGGCTTAGTGGTTTCTTTCTATATATAGAAGAGAAGATAAGTCTCAGGTAACGCCCCTGAAGGGGCTTCCGTTATGCGCGGGGCATTGTAGCGAAAACGATTGCGCGATGCTCGTCAAAATTGTGGTCATCCGGTGAATGTGGATAAGTTTGTGCATAAGCGGGTATAAAGCGGGGTTTTGCTGGGGATTGCAGCAAACAGTCAAATTATCGCAAATTAGCCCTTGTCACTCCCCAGAATCTCCCTATAATGCGCAACCACTGAGACGGCACAGCGGCTTACAGGCCAGCGGCTCAGGAGGTTCAGGAAGCATCTGAACCGCCGGGAAAACTTCTCAAAAAGAAGTTGACTCCGAAGGAGGAAAGCGTAATATACGCCACCTCGCGACAGGAAGCTCCGGCACTGTTCGCAACGCTCTTTAACAATTTATCAGACAATCTGTGTGGGCACTCG
>NZ_JBDFQT010000016.1:0-25031 GCF_039675725.1 Erwinia sp. Eh17-17
ACGCTTTCCTCCTTCGGAGTCAACTTCTTTTTGAGAAGTTTTTCCGGCGGTTCAGATGCTTCCTGAACCTCCTGAGCCGCTGGCCTGTAAGCCGCTGTGCCGTCTCAGTGGTTGCGCATTATAGGGATCCGAATTTATTGCACAAGCCTTTTTTGGATCTTTCTTTTCAGTTGCTGAGTTTTCACTCTTATCGTTGAGATCTCAGACGATCCGCACAAAATTGACGCATTTTTTTGCCTCGATCATTGATCAATAATCGCCTTAGCGTCAGGCTAACGGAAACATATCAACCAGAGGTCGTGATGAGTCACAACGTACGTTCATATAAAGGAGTGCGTCCCCAGTTGGGTGAACGCGTGATGATTGATACTACCAGCGTCGTCATTGGTGATGTTGAACTGGCTGATGATGTCGGCATCTGGCCACTGGTCGTTATCCGCGGGGACGTTAACCGCGTCAGCATAGGTAAGCGTACAAACATCCAGGACGGTAGCGTACTGCACCTGACTCACAAATCAGCGGCTAATCCGGAGGGTCATCCGCTGATCGTTGGAGAAGATGTCACTATCGGACATAAAGCGATGCTTCACGGCTGCACCATTGGTAATCGGGTGCTGGTCGGCATGGGGGCGATTTTGCTGGATGGTGTAATAGTAGAAGATGACGTGATGATTGGAGCGGGAAGCCTGGTCTCGCCGGGCAAGAGACTGGAAAGTGGCTTCCTCTATTTAGGTAGCCCGGCGAAAAAGGTACGCCCACTAACTAAAGAAGAGATTGGCGGCCTTCTCTATTCAGCAAATAACTATGTTACCTGGAAAAATGACTACCTGTCAGAAGAGAGCCAGAACCAGCCCTGAGCATCTTCTTCCTGTCGTTTAATCGCCTGCGCGGCATCGTCCTCAAGCTCCCAGCGGTGCAGGCGAAAACAGCTCAGGGCATCGCCATCAGCGGTAAAGCGGCTAAGTAATGCTTTGCCGCTGATGGCACAAACACACTGAAAACCATTGACCAGCGCCGTAAAGCAAACCGCCTGAGCGGTTTCATCCCACCACTCTCTTTCGGGAAAATGAATCGCCTGATTCACGCACTCATCTCTGTTTTCAGCCTATTAATGACGGGCGTAATGTCTGGCATAACGCCGTGCCATAACATAAAGGAGTGTGCCGCCTGGCCCACCAGCATTCCCAGACCATCTGCCATACGCTTCGCACCCTGCTGGCGACACCATTGCAGGAACGGGGTCTCGCCTACCTGATAGAACATGTCGTAACAGCGGGTCTGGTCATTCACCAGCGTGGCTGGCAGATCCGGGATTCCACCTGCCACACCGCTGGACGTCGCGTTGATCACCAGATCGAACGACATCCCAGCAAGCTTATCGCGGGTTAGTGACTGCACATCGCCGTGGGATCGGAACAACTGCTCCAGCTCCGCAGCTTTCGCATGAGTACGGTTAATGATGGTGATGCTGCAATTGACAGAAAGTAAAGGGAGGATCACGCCACGGGCTGCACCACCCGCACCGATCAGCAGGATCCGATCGCCAGGCTGGATCAGCTGCAAACGCTGCAGATCGCTCAGCAAACCCACACCGTCGGTGTTATCTCCTGACAGGCGGCCATCATCCAGCTTCTTCAGCGTATTGACCGCCCCCGCCAGCGCCGCACGTTCACTCAGTTCACTGGCCAGAGTGTAAGCCTGCTGTTTAAAGGGCAGCGTCACGTTAGCGCCTTTCCCCCCGGCGGCAAAAAACTCACGCGCCGCCGGCTCAAAGCCATCAACCGGTGCACAAAAACGCGTGTAAGGATGAGCAATCCCGGTCTGCTCAGCAAACAGCTGATGGATACGCGGCGATTTACTGTGATTAATCGGATTTCCAAAGACGACAAACGACATAGTGTTCTCTTTATCCCTGGCGAATAAGCTCACCGGTTAATACATCACGTATTTCTGATGGATTCTGACGGCCACCGGTTTCCCCCTGGAATACCGGAAAATCATCACCAAACTGCGCAAGAACTTCCGACACAATACGGCAGGGGGCTAATCCGGTCAGGTTGGCACTGGTGGAAACCAGCGGCTTACCAAAACCGTTGCACAGTGCGGCAACGCCGGGGTGATCGCTTACGCGCACGGCCAGTGAGGAAAAGCGCCCGGTCAGCCAGGTGGGTGTCGTAGCCCGTGCCGGCAGCACCCAGGTTACCGGTCCCGGCCAGCGGGAAAACATGCGTTCCTTCTGCACGGCAGAAAGTTGTTCGTCTGCAATATAGGGCATCAGCTGCTGATAGTCAGAGGCAATCAGGATTAGCCCCTTCTCTACCGGGCGACGTTTCAACGCCAGCAGCCGCATCACTGCAGTTTCACTGTCAGGATCGCAACCTAAACCGAATACAGCTTCAGTGGGGTAAGCTATCACTGCTGACTGACGTAACTGATTAATGCACCGCGCTAGCGAGTCATCCACGGATTTCATCTTCACTACCATTCTCTGACGTTACAGGTTTGCCACAGGCTTTACTGGCGCAGAAACGCTTTGCACCTCTGGCGGTTTTCTTTTCGATAAGCAGCGGGAACTGGCAAAAATCGCAGACGCCTTCAATAGGGGTGAAATTAACCGCAAACTGGCAGTCCGGATAGCGGTCGCAGGCATGGAAGGTTTTACCGTAGCGCGATCGACGCTGCACCAGCTTACCGCTCTGGCACTGTGGGCAGGCGAGCGTGGTTTCATCCGGCTTATCGATGGTTTCGGTGTGTTCGCATTCGGGGTAGTCACTGCAGGCGACAAACATGCCATAGCGGCCCTGACGCAGCACCAGTCCGGCACCGCATTTCGGGCACAGTTGCCCGTCGAGCACTTTGACAATGTGCCCGTCAGCCTGGCCTTTTAGCGGACGAATATAGTCGCACTCGGGATAAAGTGAGCATCCAAGAAAAGCGCCATGCTTCCCGGAGCGAATAACCAGTTCTGCCCCACACTGGGGGCAGGGTTCATTTTTTCGCACAGCGAAAAGCGCTGTTTTATTCATAGCATTGTGTACACGAAGGCAATCTTCAGTGCAGCATTCCTTCATTGACGTCGAAAAGTAGCTCTTCCATTTGCTGATAGGCGTTTTCACATCCGGGGATATTAAACAGCACCATCAGCACCACCCATTTGAGATCGTCCAGATCAAACTCGAGGGTATCAAGCGCCATAATACGTTCAATGACCATTTCGCGCGTTTCCAGATTCAGCACCTGAATTTGCTCCAGGAACAGAATAAAACCACGACAGTTGGCATCTAAACGCTGGCTCTCTTCCTCGGTGTAGATACGCATAGACAGCGGATCGGTAGTCAGCTGAATCGGAGCAACCAGACCTTCCTGATAATCCGCCAGCTTTTCCAACCAGTTCAACGCATTATAAATATCTTCACGATGAAAACCTGCTTCGGCTAAATCATCCGTCAATTTATCCTGGTCAACTCGCATTTCTGCTTCGTTGTGGATGTACGTTTCAAATAGATACATTAGTACGTCGAACATGGCTTGCCCTCCTCAATCGGACATAGCCGCCGGGTACAGCTGCGATCCACCCTGCTAACTCCAACTCAAGCAGCTTCGCTACGATGGCTGGCACAGGTTGGCCGGCACGTTCAGCGACGACGTCAACAGGTGTAACCTCATCTCCTACGTTAGCCAACACATCGGGAAATGGCAATGGAGGATTACAACTCTGTGCTGAATTGTTTGTCAGTTGTGATAAATCGGGCAGCCATGAAAGATCGCTCTGTATCTGTTCGATAATATTGTTGGGATGCGCTACCAGTAATGCGCCCTGCTGAATCAGCCAGTGTGTCCCTTCACTACCGGGATTGCCCAGCGGTCCGGGAAGAGCATATACATCGCGATTTTGCTCCAGCGCCAGTTTGGCAGTGACCAGTGAACCGCTGCGTAACGTCGCTTCAACCACCAGAACGCCCAGGCTAAGCCCGCTGATGATTCGGTTTCGCCGTGGAAAATGCGCAGGTAATGGTTTAACCGACAGCGGAAACTCTGAGACCAGTGCCCCACCGCTGGAAATAATCTGGTCTGCCAGCGCCAGATGACGCCGTGGATAGAGGGTATTCAGGCCACTGCCCAGTACGGCAATGGTTTTACCCTGCACGTCCAGCGCGGCGCGGTGGGCGACACCGTCAATACCCAAGGCCAGCCCACTGGTAATCGTCAGTCCACTGAGTGCCAGCGCCTGGCTGAACCAACTGCCCCACTCACGTCCATAGTGCGAACAGTGGCGGCTTCCCACCACGGCTAACTGTCTGGAGGCCAGTAAGGTCGGGTCACCGGCCACAAACAGTATCAGGGGAAAATGGGCGATCGCTTTTAACTGCTCTGGATAAAAAGGGCTCAGTGGCGTAATGAAATAGTGCTGAGGAGCCTCCAGCCATTCAAGACTCTGCGCAACGATCTCTTGATCGTAATGGAGGAACCCCTGCTGCTGTTCAGGCGACAAACCCAGCGCTGCCAGTTCATGGCCATCGGGCTGCCTGCCAGCCTGTAACGTCGTCAATAATACCAGACGCTGTGAACTGTGCAGTCCGGGCACGCCTGAGAGCCGTAAGGCCATTTCCACTGGTGACATAAATCACTCCCTGATTTTGCCCCTTCACCCTGAAGGTTACCTGCCGGGAATGCTGTCAATCACAGCGCGAAATGTCTACAATAAGAGGGATAAATATCTAATCCCTTGAACACAGATCTGGAAAGTTATGTCAGTCTTGCAGGTATTACATTTTCCTGACGAGCGCCTGCGCATCGTTGCGAACCCCGTAAAAGAAGTGAATGCCGATATTCAGCGTATCGTCGATGATATGTTTGAAACAATGTATGCCGAGGAAGGTATCGGCCTGGCCGCAACTCAGGTAGATATCCATCAGCGTATTATTGTTATCGATGTCTCTGAGAATCGTGACGAACGCCTCGTGCTCATTAACCCTGAACTGCTGGAAGAGAGCGGTGAAACGGGCATTGAAGAAGGCTGCCTGTCTATTCCTGAACAGCGCGCACTGGTACCACGTTCCGAGAAAGTTAAAATCCGGGCGCTGGACCGTGACGGTAACAGCTATGAGCTGGAAGCTGATGGCCTGCTGGCAATCTGTATTCAGCACGAGATGGATCACCTGGTGGGTAAATTGTTTATTGATTACCTGTCGCCAATGAAACGTCAGCGTATTCGCCAGAAGCTGGAAAAACTGTATCGCCAGAGCGCCCGTGACTGAGTTCGCTGACTATAGGGAATAACGTGTCCGAATCATTGAAAATCATTTTTGCCGGCACCCCTGACTTTGCAGCGCGTCATCTTGACGCGCTGCTGTCATCCGGGCATCAGGTTGTCGGTGTCTTCACCCAGCCGGACCGCCCTGCGGGCCGGGGTAACAAGCTCACTGCCAGCCCGGTGAAACAACTGGCTGAGCAGCACAGCATTCCTGTGTTTCAGCCGAAATCGCTACGTCCCGAAGAGAATCAACAGCTGGTCGCCACGCTAAATGCCGATGTCATGGTTGTGGTTGCCTATGGGTTGATCCTGCCAAAAGCCGTGCTGGACATGCCACGTCTCGGCTGTATCAATGTTCATGGTTCTCTACTGCCGCGCTGGCGCGGTGCGGCTCCTATCCAGCGTTCGCTGTGGGCCGGTGACGCTGAGACCGGCGTTACCATTATGCAAATGGATGTTGGCCTGGATACCGGCGATATGCTGCATAAACTGGCCTGTCCCATCGAAGCCCACGACACCAGCGCTACCCTGTACGCCAAACTGGCAGATCTCGGGCCCAATGGGATGCTGACCACGCTGGCGCAATTAGCCAATGGCAGCGCCAGACCTGAAGTTCAGGATGAGTCGCTGGTCAGCTATGCCGAGAAGCTGAGCAAGGAAGAAGCCCGTCTTGACTGGTCGCTATCTGCCGCGCAGCTGGAACGCTGTATCCGTGCTTTTAATCCCTGGCCTGTCAGCTATTTCGTTATTGATGAACAGCCGGTGAAAGTGTGGAAGGCTTCCGTTCTGGCCACCGTTAGCGGACACCAGCCGGGAGAAATCCTGCAGGCCGATAAACACGGCATTCAGGTGGTTACCGCCGATGGCGTGCTGAATATTGAAGAATTGCAGCCCGCCGGCAAGAAAGCGATGAAAGCCCAGGACCTGCTTAACTCCCGCCGTGAATGGTTTACTCCGGGCAATATCATTGCCTGACGCATTGCCCGGCGTTCAGGCCGGGCAAGCGTGAGAATTGCGAATCCACTATGAAAAAAAATACCAATTTACGCAGTGTTGCTGCCCAGACTATCGAAAAGGTCGTCGAACAGGGGCAATCACTCAGTAACGTGCTGCCCGCTGCACAGAAATCTGTCGGTGAGAAAGATGCAGCCCTGTTGCAAGAGCTTTGCTATGGCGTACTGCGCACCCTGCCGCAGCTGGAATGGATAATCAGCAAGCTGATGTCACGCCCGATGACCGGTAAGCAGCGAACGATCCACTACCTGATCATGGTCGGCCTCTATCAGTTGATGCACACCCGCATCCCGGCGCATGCCGCGCTGGCAGAAACAGTGGAAGGTGCGATCGCGCTGAAACGTCAGCAGTTAAAAGGCCTGATCAACGGCGTACTGCGTCAGTTCCAGCGTCAGCAGGAAGCGTTGATGGAGCAGATGAACGATGGCGATCAACAATACCTGCATCCTAAATGGCTGCTGGAACGCCTGAAACGTGCCTGGCCTGGAGAGTGGCAGCACATTGTTGAGGCCAATAATCAACGCCCTCCGATGTGGCTGCGCGTTAACCGTAACCATAACAGCCGTGATGCCTGGCTGGCGCTGCTGGAGGAGAGTGGGAAAACTGCCTTTGCTCATCCACAGCATGCCGATGCATTAAGACTGGAAACCCCCTGTGCCGTCGGCCAGCTCCCCGGCTTTGCCCAGGGTTGGGTTACCGTTCAGGATGCTTCAGCTCAGGGCTGTGTGGCGCTGCTCGACCCGCAGAACGGCGAGAAGATCCTCGACCTCTGTGCTGCACCGGGTGGGAAAACCACGCATATTCTCGAGGCGGCCCCGCAGGCTGACGTCATGGCGGTGGATGTTGATGCCCAGCGTCTGGCCAGAATTAGTGAGAATTTGCAGCGACTGAATATGCAGGCAGACGTTAAGCTGGGTGACGGGCGCACCCCGCAGGCCTGGTGCGGTGATACGCAGTTCGACCGCATCCTTCTTGACGCGCCATGCTCGGCAACCGGCGTGATCCGTCGCCATCCGGACATCAAATGGCTGCGTCGCGATCGCGACATCCCGGAGCTTGCTCTGCTGCAGCAGCAGATTCTGGATGCAGTCTGGCCACATCTGAAGTCAGGAGGAACGCTGCTGTACGCGACCTGCTCAGTATTGCCTGAAGAGAATGCTTTGCAGATTAGTCAGTTCCTGCAACGTCACGCTGACGCGCAACTGCGTGATACCGGCGATCTCTCCCGACCGGGCATTCAGGTCTTTCCTCAGGTCGACGGTGGCGATGGCTTCTATTACGCTAAATTGATAAAACAGTGACCCGCATGGCGCGTTAAACTGCGCCTTTCCCCTGAACAACAACCAACAGACTGAAGCAAAATGAAAATTATCATTCTTGGTGCAGGACAGGTCGGTGGAACGCTTGCTGAAAACCTGGTCGGTGAAAACAACGATATTACCGTGGTCGATACCGATGCGCTGCGTCTGCGTCAGTTACAGGATAAGTTCGACCTGCGGGTGGTTCAGGGTCATGGCTCACATCCGCGGGTACTGCGTGAGGCCGGGGCGGAAGATGCCGATATGCTGGTCGCAGTGACTAATTCTGATGAAACCAATATGGTGGCCTGTCAGGTCGCCTATTCTCTGTTTAACACCCCTAACCGCATCGCCCGTATCCGCGCGCCGGATTACATTCGCGATGCAGATAAATTATTCATTCCTGAAGCGGTACCGATTGACCATCTGATCTCGCCTGAGCAGCTGGTGATCGACAACATCTATCGCCTGATTGAATATCCTGGCGCACTGCAGGTGGTCAATTTTGCCGAAGGCAAGGTCAGCCTCGCAGTAGTGAAAGCCTATTACGGCGGACCACTGGTGGGTAATGCCCTTTCAGTGATGCGAGAACATATGCCGCATATCGATACACGTGTGGCAGCTATATTCCGTCAGGATCGTCCTATCCGCCCCCAGGGCTCCACCATCATTGAAGCGGGTGATGAAGTCTTTTTCATCGCTGCCAGCCAGCATATTCGCGCGGTGATGAGTGAGTACCAGCGCCTTGAGAAACCCTATAAACGCATTATGATCGTCGGCGGCGGAAATATTGGTTTCGGCCTGGCTCAGCGCCTGGAGAAACATTACAGCGTGAAGCTGATCGAACGCGATCAGCAGCGAGCCGCTGAGCTGGCGCAGAACCTGCAAAATACCATCGTCTTTTATGGCGATGCTTCGGATCAGGAACTGCTGGCTGAAGAACACGTCGATCAGATCGATCTGTTCATCGCCATCACCAATGACGATGAAGCCAACATCATGTCGGCGATGCTGGCTAAGCGCATGGG
Source organism: Erwinia sp. Eh17-17 (assembly GCF_039675725.1). Taxonomy (NCBI): domain Bacteria; kingdom Pseudomonadati; phylum Pseudomonadota; class Gammaproteobacteria; order Enterobacterales; family Erwiniaceae; genus Erwinia; species Erwinia sp. Eh17-17. The sequence goes on from NZ_JBDFQT010000016.1 coordinate 8,595, forward strand.
GGCGAAGAAAGCCATGGTGCTGATTCAGCGCCGCGCCTATGTGGATCTGGTTCAGGGCAGTGTGATCGATATTGCTATCTCGCCTCAGCAGGCGACGATTTCAGCCCTGCTCGGCCACGTGCGTAAAGCCGATATCGTGGGCGTCTCCTCACTACGTCGTGGCGTTGCAGAGGCGATTGAGGCGATTGCACATGGTGATGAATCAACGTCTAAAGTGGTTGGCCGCCAGATTGATGATATCAAGCTGCCACCAGGCACCATTATCGGTGCGGTTGTGCGCGGGAATGATGTGATTATCGCCAATGATAACCTGCGTATTGAACAGAGTGACCATGTGATCATGTTCCTGACGGATAAAAAGTTTGTACCGGATGTCGAAAGGTTATTCCAGCCAAGCCCGTTCTTCCTCTGACCCTTTCCCGTTTTCCCACTTTTCCCCGGTCCTGGTGCCGGGTGATTGTTAACTTTTGTAAGCCCTGGCCATGGCAAAAGAACAATCCTTTGTTAAACTTGGCAAATTGGCAAAAAATGGGAGCTGACAATGAGTTTATTCAAAGAGTTTCGCGACTTCGCGATGCGCGGCAACGTGGTGGACCTGGCCGTCGGTGTCATCATCGGTGCCGCGTTTGGTAAAATAGTGTCCTCACTGGTGGCAAACATTATTATGCCACCGCTGGGATTACTGATCGGTGGCGTCGATTTTAAGCAGTTTGCCTGGGTGCTAAAACCCGCGGAAGGTGAAACAGCAGCAGTTGTGATGCAGTACGGGATTTTCCTGCAAACCATCTTTGATTTTGTCATCGTCGCTTTTGCTATCTTTATGGCAATCAAAGTGATGAACAAAATGTACAAGAAAAAAGAAGTAGAAAAGCCGGTGGCAAAACCTTCTGCAGAAGAAACGCTGTTAAGCGAAATCCGCGACCTGCTGAAAGAACAGAACAACAAAACGCTGTAATGAACTGAAAAAATTAAACCGCCATCACCGGCGGTTTTTTTATACCCTTAATAAGCAGAAGGCCAGTGGTAAAACCGCTGTTAGCGAGCTTACCACTGGCCTCCCAGTTACCTTTCTTCGCGTGCTTATCTTTACGCCGGTAGCTGCCTTTACCTTTCTGATTAGCTTCAATACGCGTCTTAAACAGTGGATCGTGTAACAACGCTTCAAGAGCATTATCACGGATTATGCCTTTCTTATGCTGATAAACAGTCATGATGTTTTCCTGTTAATTAATGACGTCGAAGAATATAGACCTGCGATGACGAAAATTCAACCGGTGCTTTTAGCCACCGTGGTGGTTGCTCCCTTTTCAAGGGCTTCCAGTATCGAGCAGTAGGCACTACTGTGAGCGCTGCCACAGCAGGCATCATTCAGCCGTTTAAGGGAACGCTGCATATGCTTTAACTCTCTGAGCATAGACTCAACCTCATTCAGCCGCTTCTGCACGATAGTCTTTGATTCCTGGCAAGTGTGATGCTCAGGATCAACGCGAATGGACAGCAGCTCACGAATCGATTCCAGCGTGAAACCCAGCTGACGGCCATAGCGGATAAATTTGAGACGTTGCAGATCGCTGTCGCTGTAAAGACGGAACCCTCCGCCGGTACGTACTTCATGATCCATCATCTGCTGTTTTTCGTAAAAACGAATAGTATCTGGCGTAACGTCAGCCAGCTTAGCCAGTTGTCCGATTCGGTACATTATTTTTCCTCTAGAAAGTGCTGCTGAACTTTTCCGCCATAACCCCCGTGCAGAAAATCAGTACAGATCCCCGCCTGCCGCAGCTTAATCTCCAGAAGCCGCAGACGCTGTTCCTGCTGCTGATAGCGCTGGTCAGCCGGATCGACAGTACGCAATAGTTCATCCAGTTCCAGCGCTTCGCGCCTCATTTCAAGTTCCGGTTGCAGATAACCCGAATTTTTGAGAATGCGATAGCCCGCGCGTAACTCTGCCGGTACATGGCTGTCATCATCCAGCTGTAAGGGGCGGCCGGAACCGGGAAGATCGTCAAGTTCACCCTGACGCAGCGCAGCAAGGATGTGTTTTTCGGCCAGTTGATCAAGTAAGGACATCGGGGCCTCCATCTGTCAGATTGAGGTCAGCATAACGTATTTGGGCGGGAGATAAAAAGTAGCAGGAATTTTGGATATAAAAAAACCCCGCAAGCGGGGCTTTTTCAGTACTGCGGCAGATTACTCTGCTACAGCTTCTGCTTGAGCTTCTGGACGATCAACCAGCTCGATGTAAGCCATCGGAGCGTTGTCACCAGCGCGGAAGCCACACTTCAGAATGCGAGTGTAACCACCTGCACGGCTCGCGAAACGCGGACCGAGCTCATTAAACAGTTTTGCCACGATCTCGTTATCACGAGTACGGGCGAATGCCAGACGACGATTAGCTACGCTGTCGGTCTTGGCAAGAGTAATCAGCGGCTCAACTACGCGACGCAGCTCTTTCGCTTTTGGCAGGGTCGTCTTGATGATCTCATGACGAACCAAAGAGCCAGCCATGTTGCGGAACATAGCCTGACGATGGCTGCTGTTACGGTTCAGTTGACGACCACTCTTACGATGGCGCATGACCTTATCCTTCTCAGTGAAACCTTAACCTGTGATCGGGTTATTCATCAGCAATGCTAGCTGGCGGCCAGTTTTCCAGGCGCATGCCCAGAGACAGACCACGAGAAGCCAGCACATCTTTAATCTCAGTAAGAGATTTTTTACCAAGGTTAGGCGTTTTAAGCAGCTCAACCTCGGTACGCTGTACCAGATCACCGATGTAGTGGATAGCTTCTGCCTTAAGGCAGTTAGCAGAGCGGACAGTCAATTCCAGATCGTCAACAGGGCGCAGCAAGATCGGATCGAATTCTGGTTTCTCTTCTTTCACTTCCGGCTGACGTACATCACGTAAGTCGACGAAAGCTTCCAGTTGTTCTGCCAGGATGGTTGCCGCACGGCGGATCGCTTCTTCAGGATCAATAGTGCCGTTGGTTTCCATTTCGATGACCAGCTTGTCCAAATCGGTACGCTGTTCTACACGCGCTGCTTCAACATTGTAGGCAATTCGCTCTACAGGGCTGTAGCAGGCGTCGACCAACAGACGACCAATTGGGCGCTCATCTTCTTCCGAATGAATTCGGGCAGAAGCCGGCACATAACCACGACCACGCTGAACTTTGATACGCATGCTAATAGCGGCGTTTTCATCGGTCAGGTGACAGATCACGTGCTGCGGCTTGACGATTTCGACATCCCCATCATGGGTGATATCGGCTGCAGTCACAGGGCCAATGCCAGATTTATTCAGAGTAAGAATAACTTCATCTTTGCCCTGAACTCTTACCGCCAAACCTTTCAGGTTGAGCAGGATTTCCAGGATATCTTCCTGTACGCCCTCTTTGGTGCTGTACTCATGCAGTACACCATCAATTTCAACCTCGGTCACCGCGCAACCCGGCATTGATGAAAGCAGAATACGGCGCAGTGCGTTACCAAGAGTATGGCCAAAGCCACGCTCTAAAGGCTCAAGGGTCACCTTGGCGTGCGTCGAACTCACTTGCTCGATATCTACCAGGCGCGGTTTTAGAAACTCTGTCACAGAACCCTGCATTGTGTCCTCTCTTTGGTACTAAGCCTTACTTGGAGTAAAGCTCGACGATCAGGTGTTCGTTAATGTCCGCAGACAGATCGGTACGTTCAGGAATACGCTTGAACACACCTTCCATCTTAGTTGCATCAACTTCCAGCCAGGTTGGCTTTTCACGCTGTTCAGCCAGCTCCAGAGCGGCTTTCACGCGAGACTGCTTTTTGGCTTTCTCACGGATGCTAACAACGTCATTCGGAGTTACCTGATAAGAAGCGATGCTAACAACGCGGCCGTTTACCAAAATAGATTTGTGGCTAACCAGCTGACGTGCTTCTGCACGAGTGGCGCCAAAGCCCATACGGTAAACTACGTTATCCAGACGACCTTCCAGCAGAGCTAACAGGTTTTCACCGGTGTTGCCTTTCAGACGAGCTGCTTCTTTATAATAGTTACGGAACTGACGCTCGAGCACGCCGTACATACGACGAACTTTCTGCTTTTCACGTAACTGCACGCCATAGTCAGACAGACGTGGCTTGCGCGCACCGTGCTGACCAGGAGCTTGTTCAATCTTACACTTGGTATCAATCGCGCGAACGCCAGACTTAAGGAACAGGTCTGTGCCTTCACGACGGCTCAGCTTGAGCTTAGGACCCAAATATCTTGCCATTTTCTTTCTCCAACATTCCTAAAAAACGGGGCGTTATACGCGACGTTTTTTCGGCGGACGACAACCGTTGTGAGGGATCGGAGTCACATCAGTAATATTAGTGATGCGGAAACCAGCAGCGTTCAGGGCACGAATTGTTGATTCGCGGCCTGGACCAGGACCCTTAACCATAACTTCCAGGTTCTTAATACCGTAATCTTTCACGGCCTCTGCGCAACGCTCTGCAGCAACCTGCGCAGCGAACGGCGTAGACTTACGAGAACCACGGAAACCGGAACCACCGGCTGTTGCCCAACCCAGCGCATTACCCTGACGATCGGTAATAGTTACGATGGTGTTGTTAAAAGATGCATGGACATGAGCCACGCCATCAGAGACTTGCTTTCTTACACGCTTGCGTGCACGAACTGGTGCCTTTGCCATTATTCAATCACCCCGATTATTTCTTGATCGGTTTACGCGGACCCTTACGGGTACGTGCGTTGGTCTTGGTACGCTGACCGCGCACTGGAAGACCACGACGATGACGCAAACCACGATAGCAACCAAGGTCCATAAGACGCTTGATGCTCAGGGTGACTTCACGACGCAGATCGCCTTCAACAACAAATTTCGCTACTGCATCACGCAGAATGTCGATTTGTTCTTCAGACAGCTCACTGATCTTAACATTTTCAGCGATTCCCGTAGATGCACAGATAGCCTGTGAACGGGTCTTGCCGATACCGAAAATTGCAGTTAATGCGATAACGGTATGTTTATGATCAGGAATGTTAATGCCTGCTATACGGGCCACTATGCACTCCTATTTAATTACTTATGCGTCCCATGCCGAAAAGCCCGTTTTCAGGATACTCAAATGGAAACGCATAGACATACAAAAGATTGGCTGGCTAATCTAGCCAGCTCAACCCGACTTTGCAAGAAAAATATGCGATTAAATCAGCCTTGGCGCTGTTTATGCTTAGGCTCGGCACTACAAATCACACGCACGACACCGTCGCGACGAACGATTTTGCAGTTACGACATAATTTCTTGACGGAAGCACGAACTTTCATTTTTACTCTCCGTAACTTCTCAAGCACCTGAATTAACGGCCGTAGCCCTTCAGGTTAGCTTTCTTCAATGCAGACTCGTACTGACTTGACATCATCAGAGTTTGCACTTGAGCCATAAAGTCCATGATGACAACGACTACGATCAGCAGTGATGTACCGCCGAAGTAGAATGGAACTTTCATCGCATCTCGCATGAACTCCGGGATCAGGCAGATAAAGGTAATGTACAACGCACCGATTAAGGTCAGGCGGGTCATTACTTTATCGATATACTTCGCCGTCTGTTCTCCCGGACGAATACCTGGTACAAATGCACCAGACTTCTTCAGGTTATCTGCTGTTTCACGCGGGTTAAACACCAGCGCTGTGTAGAAGAAACAGAAGAAGATGATTGCAGTCGCATAGAGTAGCACATAAAGCGGTTGACCTGGCTGTAACGACATAGAAATAGTCGTTAACCAGTTCCAGCCAGTTCCGCCCCCGAACCATGACGCGATGGTTGCTGGGAACAGAATGATGCTGGAAGCGAAGATAGCAGGTATTACACCGGCCATATTAACTTTCAACGGTAAATGTGTGCTCTGCGCAGCATAGACACGACGGCCTTGCTGACGTTTCGCATAGTTCACCACAATGCGGCGTTGACCACGCTCAACGAAAACAACGAAGAAGGTCACTGCAAATACGAGAACTGCAACCAACAGCAACAGGAGGAAGTGCAGGTCGCCTTGCCGCGCTTGCTCGATGGTATGGCCAATGGCCGGCGGCAGACCCGCAACGATACCAGCGAAGATAATGATTGAGATACCGTTACCGATACCTCGCTCAGTTATCTGCTCGCCCAGCCACATCAGGAACATTGTCCCGGTAACCAGACTGACAACAGCGGTAAAGTAGAAAGCAAAACCTGGGTTTAACACCAGACCCTGCATTCCTGGCATATTCGGCAGGCCGGTAGCAATACCGACCGCCTGGAATATACCTAATACCAGAGTACCGTAACGGGTGTACTGGCTAATCTTACGACGGCCAGCCTCCCCTTCTTTCTTGATCTCAGCTAACGCTGGATGAACCACCGTCAGCAGCTGGATAATAATCGAGGCCGAAATATACGGCATAATACCCAGGGCAAAGATAGAAGCACGGCTCAGTGCACCACCAGAGAACATGTTGAACATTTCAATGATGGTGCCACGCTGTTGCTCAAGCAATTTGGCAAGTACAGTGGCATCGATACCAGGGATCGGAATAAAAGAACCAATACGGAAGACAATCAGCGCACCAATTACAAACAGAAGTCTGCGTTTTAGTTCGCCAAAACCACCCTTGGCACTTTGAAAATCTAATCCCGGTTGCTTAGCCATCTGCTACTTATTCCTCAATTTTACCGCCAGCAGCTTCGATTGCAGCACGAGCGCCTTTAGTGACACGCAGACCGCGAATCGTTACCGGTGCAGAAACTTCGCCAGACAGGATCACTTTCGCGAACTCCATCTGAATACCGATAATGTTTGCTGCTTTCAGCGTGTTCAGGTCGACGATACCGCCTTCAACTTTCGCCAGGTCAGACAGACGAACTTCTGCAGTGACCATTGCTTTGCGAGAGGTGAAACCGAATTTCGGCAGACGACGGTACAGAGGCATCTGGCCGCCTTCAAAACCACGACGTACGCCACCGCCAGAACGTGAGTTCTGACCTTTGTGACCGCGACCGCCGGTTTTGCCGAGACCAGAACCAATACCACGACCCAGACGCTTGTTAGCGTGCTTGGAACCGTCGGCCGGAGACAGAGTATTTAAACGCATCTGTTACTCCTCCACTTTAACCATGTAGGAAATCGCGTTAACCATGCCGCGTACTGCTGGCGTGTCTTCACGCTCTACGGTGTGGTTAATACGACGCAGACCCAGGCCAAGCAGCGTTGCCTTGTGTTTAGGCAAACGGCCGATCGAACTGCGGGTTTGAGTAATTTTAATAGTCTTAGCCATGGTCATTACCCCAGAATGTCTTCAACGGATTTGCCACGCTTGGCAGCGACCATTTCTGGGGAATTCATGTTGGCCAGGCCATCCAGAGTTGCACGAACCACGTTGATCGGGTTGGTGGAACCGTAGGCTTTAGCCAGAACGTTATGAACCCCAGCAACTTCGAGAACGGCGCGCATTGCACCACCGGCAATAATACCGGTACCTTCTGAAGCTGGTTGCATGAACACACGAGAACCTGTGTGCACACCTTTAACAGGGTGCTGCAGGGTGCCGTTGTTCAGCGCGACATTGATCATATTGCGACGAGCTTTTTCCATCGCTTTCTGGATCGCTGCTGGAACTTCACGCGCTTTACCGTAACCAAAACCGATGCGACCATTACCATCACCAACAACAGTCAGAGCTGTGAAGGAGAAAATACGGCCACCTTTAACGGTTTTCGATACGCGATTTACCGCGATCAGCTTTTCCTGCAGTTCGCCAGCTTGTTTTTCGATGTGTGCCATCTTACACCTCTACCTTAGAACTGTAGGCCAGCTTCACGGGCAGCATCTGCCAGTGCCTGGACACGACCATGATATTGGAAACCAGAACGGTCGAAAGAAACACCAGTGATGCCTTTTTCGATTGCGCGTTCAGCAACTGCTTTACCAACAGCAGCGGCAGCGTCTTTGTTTCCAGTGTACTTCAGTTGCTCACTGATAGCTTTTTCTACTGTAGAAGCAGCGACCAGGACTTCAGAACCGTTTGGTGCGATTACCTGTGCGTAAATATGACGCGGGGTACGATGTACCACCAGGCGAGTAGCACCCAGCTCTTTGAGCTTGCGACGTGCGCGGGTCGCACGACGGATACGAGCAGATTTCTTATCCATAGTGTTACCTTACTTCTTCTTAGCCTCTTTGGTACGCACGACTTCGTCGGCGTAACGAACACCCTTGCCTTTATAAGGCTCAGGACGACGGTAGGCGCGTAAATCTGCTGCAACCTGGCCAATCAGCTGTTTATCAGCGCCTTTCAGCACGATTTCAGTCTGAGTTGGACATTCAGCAGTGATTCCCGCTGGCAGCGCGTGGTCAACCGGGTGAGAGAAGCCCAGGGCTAAGCTCACAGAGTTGCCTTTAACGGCTGCACGATAACCTACACCAACCAGCTGCAGCTTCTTAGTGAAGCCTTCGGTAACACCGATAACCATAGCGTTCAGCAGAGCGCGTGAAGTACCAGCCTGCGCCCAACCATCCACAAAACCTTCGCGCGGAGCGAAAGTCAGGGTGTTGTCAGCATGCTTAACTTCTACAGCTTTGTTGAGCGTACGAGTCAGCTCGCCGTTTTTACCTTTAATCGAAATTACCTGACCGTCGAGTTTTACCTCTACGCCGGCAGGAATCGCGACTGGTGCTTTAGCAACACGAGACATTTATTCCTCCGATTAAGCTACGTAGCAGATAATTTCGCCGCCAAGACCTGCCTGGCGAGCTGCACGATCGGTCATAACACCTTTAGAGGTAGAGATAACAGCGATACCCAGTCCAGCCATAACTTTTGGCAGTTCGTCTTTGCGTTTGTAGATACGCAGACCTGGACGGCTTACACGCTGAATGCTCTCAACCACTGCCTTGCCCTGGAAATACTTAAGAGTCAGTTCCAGTTCAGGCTTGGTGTCGCCTTCGATTTTAAATTCTTCAATATAGCCTTCTTCCTTCAGCACGTTGGCAATAGCCAATTTCAGCTTGGAGGAAGGCATGGTGACCGCAACTTTGTTCGCGGCTTGACCGTTACGGATACGGGTCAGCATATCCGCGATCGGATCTTGCATGCTCATCTGTCTTTACTCCCGTGATTCAATTGGTAATTACCAGCTAGCCTTTTTCAAGCCAGGTACTTCACCGCGCATGGCGGCTTCACGCAACTTGATACGGCTCAGACCGAATTTGCCCACATAACCATGTGGACGGCCAGTTTGGCGGCAGCGGTTACGCTGACGAGACGGGCTGGAATCACGCGGCAGAGTTTGCAGCTTGAGAACAGCATTCCAACGATCTTCGTCGGATGAGTTCACACTTGAAATGATAGCTTTCAGTTCCTCGCGTTTAGCGCGGTACTTGTCAGCCAGTTTCACGCGAACGACTTCGCGTGCTTTCATCGATTGCTTAGCCATCAGTAACCCTGCCTTACTTGCGGAACGGGAAGTTAAAAGCAGCCAAAAGTGCGCGGCCTTCATCATCAGATTTCGCAGTGGTGGTAATGGTGATATCCAAACCACGAACGCGGTCGACTTTGTCATAGTCGATCTCTGGGAAGATGATCTGCTCACGAACGCCCATGCTGTAGTTACCACGGCCATCGAATGACTTAGCGGACAAGCCACGGAAGTCACGGATACGTGGAACAGCAATAGAAATCAGACGCTCAAAGAACTCCCACATGCGTTCGCCACGCAGAGTTACTTTACAGCCGATCGGATAGCCCTGACGGATTTTGAAGCCTGCAACTGATTTGCGTGCTTTGGTGATAAACGGTTTTTGACCGGAGATTGCTGCCAAGTCAGCTGCTGCGTTATCCAGCAGTTTCTTGTCAGCGATCGCTTCACCCACACCCATATTCAGGGTGATCTTCTCGACCCGAGGGACTTGCATGACAGAATTGTAGCTAAACTCAGTCATGAGTTTTTTAACTACTTCGTCTTTGTAGTAATCATGCAGTTTCGCCATCGTACTACTCCAAATTACTTGATAGTTTCGCTGTTCGATTTGAAGAAACGGACTTTTTTGCCGTCTTCGAATCTAAAGCCTACACGGTCAGCCTTGCCGGTTGCCGAGTTGAAGAGTGCAACGTTAGAAACCTGAATAGCAGCTTCTTTTTCAACGATGCCACCTGGTTGGTTCAGAGCCGGAACCGGCTTTGAGTGCTTCTTAACCAGGTTGATACCTTCAACAATCAGTTTGCCTGAAGACAGAACATTTTTTACTTTACCGCGCTTACCTTTATCTTTGCCGGTCAGCACGATAACTTCGTCATCGCGACGGATTTTAGCTGCCATTTTTCGCTCCTTAGAGTACTTCTGGTGCCAGAGAGATAATTTTCATGAACTTTTCAGTACGAAGTTCACGAGTTACCGGCCCAAAAATACGCGTTCCGATAGGCTGCTCACTGTTATTGTTTAAAATAACGCATGCATTACCATCGAAGCGAATGACAGAACCGTCCGGGCGACGAACACCCTTCCTGGTGCGCACCACTACCGCTTTCAGCACATCACCCTTCTTAACCTTACCGCGAGGAATTGCTTCCTTGATGGTAATTTTGATGATGTCGCCTACGCCTGCGTAGCGACGGTGCGAGCCACCCAGAACCTTGATACACATTACGCGACGTGCACCGGAGTTGTCGGCGACGGTCAGCATAGTCTGTTCTTGGATCATTTTAGTGCTCCGCTAATGTCAACTACTACTTCGGGACCTGATTCAGGTCGTATAAAAGCCCCATTATTGAGGGCGCAGCATTATAACACTGCTTCCTGCATATGGGTAGAAAAAATAAACGGCTCTTGCGAGCCGTTTATCTTATTTTTTAGAGAGGCAGATTCTATTACAGAATCGCTTTCTCTACAACGCGAACCAGCGTCCAGGACTTAGTCTTGGACAGTGGACGGCATTCGCGGATTTCAACCACGTCGCCGATACCACATTCGTTGTTCTCGTCATGTACGTGCAGTTTGGTCGTACGTTTGATGAATTTCCCGTAGATCGGGTGCTTCACAACACGTTCGATTGCAACAACCATGGATTTCTCCATCTTGTCACTCAGAACACGACCTTGCAGAGTACGGATTTTATCGGTCATTACGCACCCGCCTTCTCAGTCAGTAAAGTCTTAACGCGTGCAACATCACGACGAACATTCTTCAAGACGTGAGTCTGTTGAAGTTGGCCTGATGCTGCCTGCATGCGCAGATTGAACTGCTCACGCAGCAGGTTAAGAAGCTCAGTGTTCAGCTCTTCAACGCTTTTTTCACGCAGCTCTGTTGCTTTCATTACATCACCGTCTTAGTTACAAAGGTGGTTTTGATAGGCAGTTTTGCTGCTGCCAGCTTGAATGCTTCACGGGCCAGCTCTTCCGGTACGCCGTCCATTTCATACAGGACTTTACCAGGCTGGATTAAGGCAACCCAATACTCTACGTTACCTTTACCTTTACCCATACGCACTTCCAGCGGCTTCTCGGTAATTGGTTTGTCCGGGAATACACGGATCCAAATTTTACCTTGACGCTTAACTGCACGGGTCATAGCACGACGTGCTGCTTCGATCTGACGTGCAGTCAGACGACCACGGCCAACAGCTTTCAGACCGAAAGTACCGAAGCTAACATCCGTACCCTGCGCCAGACCACGGTTGCGGCCTTTATGCACTTTACGGAATTTTGTACGCTTTGGTTGTAACATCAGCGACTCTCCTTACTTACGGCCTTTACGCTGCTGCTTTTTAGGTTGAGCAGCCGGTTCCGGTTGTTCAACAGCAGCCATACCACCCAGGATCTCACCTTTGAAGATCCATACCTTAACGCCGATTACACCATAAGTGGTGTGGGCTTCAGAGGTGTTGTAGTCAATGTCTGCACGCAGAGTGTGCAGTGGCACGCGGCCTTCACGGTACCATTCAGTACGCGCGATTTCTGCACCGCCAAGACGGCCACTAACTTCAACTTTGATCCCTTTAGCGCCCAGACGCATTGCGTTCTGTACAGCACGCTTCATAGCACGACGGAACATCACACGACGCTCCAGCTGTGAAGTGATGCTGTCAGCAACCAATTTAGCGTCCAGTTCCGGTTTACGGACTTCGGCGATATTGATCTGTGCAGGAACGCCAGCGATATCCGCTACGACCTTGCGCAGTTTTTCTACATCTTCGCCTTTCTTACCGATAACGATGCCAGGGCGAGCGGTGTGAATAGTCACACGGATGCTCTTAGCCGGACGCTCGATAACGATACGAGAAACGGATGCTTTAGCCAGTTCTTTAGTCAGGAACTGACGCACTTTAAAGTCGCTGTCCAGGTTGTCAGCGAATTCTTTGGTATTTGCGAACCAGGTAGAGTTCCAGGGTTTAACAATACCCAGGCGAATACCATTAGGATGTACTTTCTGACCCATTGCTAGTCTCCAGAGTCTCAGCGATCGGACACAACCACAGTAATGTGGCTGGTGCGCTTCAGGATGCGATCTGCACGACCTTTTGCACGAGGCATAATGCGCTTCATGCTTGGGCCTTCGTCTACGAAGATCTTCGTGACTTTCAGATCATCAATGTCAGCGCCATCGTTGTGTTCGGCGTTAGCAATGGCAGATTCCAGGACCTTCTTGACCAGTACAGCCGCTTTCTTATTGGTGTAGGTCAGAATGTCCAGAGCCTGCGACACTTTCTTACCGCGTACAAGATCCGCTACCAGGCGAACCTTCTGTGCAGAAGAACGAGCGTGGCGATGTTTAGCGATAGTTTCCATCTCTTCCTCCTGCCTTAGCGTTTCTTGGCTTTTTTATCAGCCGCGTGGCCGCGATAAGTACGAGTCGGTGCAAATTCACCCAGTTTGTGACCGACCATTTCGTCGGAAACAAAGACAGGAACGTGCTGACGACCATTATGGACAGCGATGGTCAAACCGATCATGTTAGGGAAGATCGTTGAACGACGGGACCAGGTGCGCAGTGGCTTCTTGTCTCCGCTTTCCAAAGCTTTCTCTACCTTCTTCAGCAAGTGCAGGTCAATAAAAGGACCTTTCTTGAGAGAACGTGGCATGGCTTATCCTCTAAAATTATTTGCTACGGCGACGTACGATGAACTTATCGGTACGCTTGTTGCTGCGGGTTTTCTTACCTTTGGTCTGAACGCCCCACGGGGTTACCGGGTGCTTACCAAAGTTTTTACCCTCACCACCACCGTGCGGGTGATCAACTGGGTTCATCGCCGTACCGCGAACGGTAGGACGAATACCACGCCAACGGGCTGCACCGGCTTTACCCAGAACGCGAAGCATGTGCTCAGCGTTACCGACTTCGCCCAGGGTCGCGCGGCAGTCAATTTCGACTTTACGCATTTCACCAGAACGCAGACGCAGGGTAACGTAAGAACCATCACGCGCAACGATCTGCACGTAAGTACCAGCAGAGCGAGCAATCTGACCGCCTTTGCCTGGTTTCATTTCTACGTTATGCACGGTAGAACCAACTGGGATGTTACGCATCGGCAGGGCGTTACCTGCTTTAATCGCAGCATCAACGCCAGACTGAATCTGGTCGCCAGCTTTCAGGCCTTTAGGGGCCAGGATGTAACGGCGTTCGCCGTCTTTGTACAGAACCAGTGCGATATTCGCAGAGCGGTTCGGATCGTACTCAAGACGTTCAACGGTCGCTGGGATACCATCTTTGTTGCGTTTGAAGTCAACAATACGGTAAGCCTGCTTGTGTCCACCACCGATATGACGGGTAGTGATGCGACCATTGTTGTTACGGCCACCGGATTTGCTGTTTTTCTCAACCAGCGGGGCGAATGGTTTGCCCTTGTGCAGCTCCGCGTTTACCACTTTAACTACATGGCGACGACCCGGAGATGTCGGTTTACATTTAACAATTGCCATTGTTCTTCTCCTCCGACTTACTCAGCGCCGCCTGCGAAGTCCAGATTCTGGCCTTCTTTCAGGGTGACGTAAGCTTTTTTCCAGTCGCTACGACGACCAATACGCTGCCCAGAACGCTTAGTTTTGCCTTTAACCAGCAAAGTGTTCACGACTTCTACTTCAACTTCGAAAAGTTTCTGTACAGCGGCTTTGATTTCTGCTTTGGTCGCGTCTTTCGCAACTTTGAGAACGATGGTGTTGGTTTTTTCCATCGCAGCAGATGCTTTTTCAGATACGTGCGGCGCGCGCAGTACTTTCAGCAGACGTTCTTCACGGATCATGCCAGCATCTCCTCAACTTGCTTAACTGCGTCAGCAGTCATAACGACTTTGTCGAAGGCGATCAGGCTAACTGGGTCGATACCTGCAGCATCACGAACGTCAACCTTGTACAGGTTACGCGCGGCCAGGAACAAGTTCTCTTCCAGTTCGCCAGTGATGATCAGCACGTCTTCCAGAGCCATGTCTTTCAGTTTTTCTACCAGCAGCTTCGTTTTAGGAGCTTCCAGAGAGAACTGCTCGACAACGATCAGACGATCTTGACGTACCAGTTCGGACAGGATGCTTTTCAGCGCGCCGCGGTACATCTTTTTATTAACTTTTTGACTGTGGTCCTGTGGCTTCGCAGCAAAGGTCACACCACCTGAACGCCAGATTGGGCTCTTTACAGAACCTGCACGCGCACGGCCGGTACCTTTCTGGCGCCACGGCTTTTTGCCGGAACCAGTTACTTCAGCACGAGTCTTCTGAGCACGAGTACCCTGACGAGCACCTGCTGCATAAGCAACAACAACCTGGTGTACCAGCGCTTCGTTGAAATCACGACCGAAGGTAGTTTCGGAAACAGTCAGCGCGCTTTGCGCGTCTTTCAATACTAATTCCATTGCTATCCCCTTACGCCTTCACAGCTGGTTTAACGATAAGGTCGCAACCGGTAGCACCGGGTACTGCACCTTTAACCAGCAGCAGGTTGCGCTCAGCGTCAACACGTACAACGTCCAGACTCTGAACTGTTACACGCTCGTTGCCCATCTGGCCTGCCATTTTCTTGCCTTTGAACACTTTGCCCGGAGTCTGGTTCTGACCGATAGAACCCGGTACGCGGTGTGACAAGGAGTTACCGTGCGTAGCATCCTGAGTACGGAAGTTCCAGCGCTTTACAGTACCGGCAAAACCTTTACCTTTAGATGTTCCAGTCACGTCAACTTTTTTCACGTCAGCGAAAATGTCAACATTAATGCTCTGACCTACAGTGAACTCTGCGCCTTCAACAGTGCGGAATTCCCACAGACCACGGCCAGCTTCAACGCCAGCTTTAGCAAAATGACCTGCTTCAGGCTTAGTTACACGGTTTGCTTTTTTAGCACCGGTAGTTACCTGGATAGCAGTGTAACCGTCGTTTTCCAGGCCTTTGACCTGAGTAACGCGGTTTGCTTCAATTTCGATCACGGTTACAGGGATAGAAACGCCATCTTCTGTGAAGATACGGGTCATACCCACTTTTTTACCGACTAAACCAATCATTGTTTCAACCTCTCAATCGCTCAATGACCTGATTAACCCAGGCTGATCTGCACGTCAACACCTGCAGCCAGATCCAGACGCATCAGAGCATCAACCGTTTTCTCGGTTGGCTCAACGATGTCAACCAGACGCTTGTGAGTGCGAATCTCATACTGATCGCGCGCATCTTTGTTGACGTGCGGAGAGATCAGAACGGTAAAGCGCTCTTTGCGGGTCGGCAGCGGGATAGGACCACGTACCTGCGCACCAGTGCGCTTGGCAGTCTCTACGATTTCCGCAGTTGATTGATCGATCAGACGATGATCAAACGCTTTAAGACGGATACGGATTCTTTGGTTCTGCATGAGACCAGAGCTCCAATTATTTATAAACGAAAAGAATTACTACTCGCATCCATTACGATTGATGGAGGAGTGTAATCGTTGAGCACATAACCCGCATATCGCGAGTATTGTTGACAGGCACTTTCGTACTTGCCTGCGACTCATATTGAATCGCGCCAGACCATATTGGCAGGCCCGCGTATTATACGTACATTGAGGGTTAAAGCAACTCCATTGTGCATTTTATCGCTAATGGCGTTTCAGAGAGTGAATAGCCTTGTCCCCTCCCCTGTTCTCAAACGGAGGATTTAACCCCATCCTGAAACACCGGCATAAAAAAAGAGCGCCTGAGCGCTCTCTCTTCATTGCTCTGGCAGAGCGAACTCTGCCAGACAAGTATCGACAATTAAGCGATAACTTTAGCAACAACACCTGCACCAACGGTACGGCCGCCTTCGCGAATTGCGAAACGCAGACCGTCGTCCATTGCGATTGGGTGGATCAGGGTAACAACCATCTGAATGTTGTCACCTGGCATGACCATCTCAACGCCTTCTGGCAGTTCGATGGTACCGGTCACGTCAGTAGTACGGAAGTAGAACTGTGGACGGTAGC
>NZ_JBDFQT010000017.1:0-7000 GCF_039675725.1 Erwinia sp. Eh17-17
TTCTATCAAGTCACATGCGGCTTCCACAATTTTCGTGTTGTAGTATCGGGACCAGCCGCTACCAATAATATCGTCAAGTAAGGCACGATTATGGGCTAGGGTTTGCCGTAGGTATTCGGGGGTATATTGCTTCATGGGATGCTCCTTATAGTCTGAGCCTTATTGCTCATCTATATTTATCCCCCGTAGCCGAAAACACACTGAAACGCCTAAAAACCCTTTCTTCCCGTTATTTACGCGCTAGAGATAGTTACTCCGCCGAAAAAAAACTCATTGAAAATTGGCACTAAAGTCCACATATTTTGGCTGGGAACCATCTCCCGCACACAGCCCTTTGATGAATGAAAGTGAGAAGAAAATGGATCCAATGGATAAGATTTGTGACGGCTGTGCTCTTCCCGGCAGCGCCTGTACCTGTGGCACATGCAACGACTGTGATGAGAAGATCGGTGACTGCACCTGCGTACGCTGCGGTGACTGCCGAGAGCTGGAAGATGACTGCCGCTGCTCACGCTGCGACGAATGCAGTGAAAAACTGGATGATTGCATTTGCGACGACTGTGAAGAATGTCTCCGCAGACCGCATGATTGTATCTGCGAAAATTGAGCAGAAGGAATAACTCACTTTAAGAGCGCCTGGAACGGTCGTTCTTATTGAACATAACATCCCTTGCCCGCACCGCCGCAGACGCCCTCAGCGCGCTTCTGCCGTGAGCGGGCCGTTTCCGGCACCTTTCCCTGGCTGTATCGTGAAAAAACGCCCCTGATGATTTCTGCGCGTCTGCATGGCTATGCACGCGGATGAATAGCGGGCGATTTCACGCGTATGTTGTCACTAAGGACTGATTTACAACACTTTTCATTGCCTTAGAGCACACGTAATATCATTGTTTATTTGTACAGAAAAAAAGAGAGATTATATGTCTGAAAGAGACGGTTTTTTTAAAAAAGTGCAAGAAAATCAAGATAACAAGCAGAATTTAATATCTAAGGTGCGAGCAGACGTAATGTCTTTTCGTGCTGCCATGTTTGAGTTAACAAAACAGGTTGAACAGTGGTTGCATGGTTCAGGGGTAGAAGTAGCTACAACAGAAAAGTTGTTTAACGATGAATCAGTATCTTTCATTCAGGGATGCGAAGATCTGAGTACGTACAAAATATCTTCCTGCAAAATAAAAAATGGTCCTAAGACTGCAGTCATAGAACCCGCCGCCGCTTATGGCGGCAAAGCCACAAAAGGCTGGGCTTCTTTAACCATAGATACCCCTAATCGGGCCCCAAGAATCCAGAAATTCCTTTTACGCTTTGGAGAAGATGGGACATGGACAATCAGGAATGATGATATGCCGTCAAATATGCATGAGCCTTTGATAAAGCAAGAATTCGCATTAACAGAAGAAACCTTCTTTCAGGCAATCGAATCTCTCGCTTAACTGCATTAGATACGGAACCGGTAATAGCCCGGCTCCGTATGCATTATCCAAGCGTCGGGCCGTTATATGTTTTTTGCCGCTGCTCACGCTGAAGCTCTAGTGCTTTCTGGTGATCTAGCGCCCGTTCATGCTGCTGACGTAGCTCGGCAGCATTCAACCGTTCGACAACCGGCGCAGCTGCTCGCTCAAACTCTGCACCTGCCTGCTCAAGCCCGTTACGCGCTCGCTCAGCGCCGCGTTCTCCCGTTGCATAAGACCAGACATCGTCCGCCATTCCGCGAAGGCGTTCTCCCACTCGTCCAGCCTTTTCGAGTAGTCCTGCTGTAGCTGCTCTAATGCGCTCAGCAACTGTTTTTCCAGCTCCGTCATGTGCTATTTCCCCGCCAGTATCATCCAGCTCGAATCCTCTCCGAATCTTCCCGCTTCCGGGTTCACCCTCACGCAGCGGCGTCTCTCCTCCCCGCAGGTCGTGAGCTGGACCCCGTTGTTCCTCTCTGAAAGCATGGCCTGCGTGCTCTTCTGCTCCCGGATGGTCATGTAGTTGTCGAGTATCTGCTGCCCCTGCCACCACAAAATGCCAGCGCCCGAGGCGATCAGCAGCGCGGACACCAGGACGATGGTCAGCCACGTCTGGCTGACCATGCGCAGCATCCCTTTCGTGCGCAGGCTCATGGCTGAGGACAGCTTCCGGTCGTGGTCGAGGATGGCGGCGCTGATTCTCTTCTCGCTTTCGTTCAGTTCCGCTCTGACAGATTTCTCGTGCTCGCTGAATGCGGCTTTCAGCATCTCGCCGGTAGTCTGCTGCTGCGCTTTCGATTTCTGCTCTAAGTCCTTCGCCAGCGTTAAAAGACTGTTCATAGATGGCTCCCTTCAGTCGGATGTTTCGCCCCCCGTCCGGGTCGGCAATGCTGATGCTGCTTTTTGTGGTGCGCACCACCTCAAAACCCGCGCTTTCCAGCGCCTCAGTGACGTCCTGACGGGTTTTCAGCTCCCCGGATGAAGCAAGGGCAAGCAGGCCGCGCGTAATCGCCTGGGCGGCTTCCTGCTTCGCTTCCGGCAACGCGGACGTCGTGACCAGCGCCCGCCGATTTTCAGGCGCGTTCGGGTCGTGCAGTCCCAGCCTGCCGTTCACTATGGTCTGCCAGGCATCAATGCGCGGACGATCGGCTCGGTCGTAATACGGCTGTAGCCGTTTGCCGGTCAGTAGCTCCGTGTTCGGGATCAGGAAGTTCAGCTCCAGCCGCCCCTTGTCCCAGTGCTCTACCCACAGCACGCTGAACTGGTCTTTATCGAGTCCGGGCATCAGAACCCGTTCAAAGCTCGCCATCAGCTTTTCACGCTGCCCGGGCGGTAAATCCTTTTCGGCAAAGGACAGGACACCGGATGTGTACTTTTTGGCGTAGGGCGAGGCGTCGATAAGCTCCCGGACTTCCTCCGGCTTACCCTGCAGAACTCTGGCGCCGTCGCGCTGCCGGTCTTTCCCCAGCAGATAATCCACCGGACCGGCGCCACTGCCGCGGCCTCTGGGATGAAACTTAACGATCATCGTCTGCCCCCTTTTCCAGCACGGCGTGCCGCAGCCGCTCGAGTCCGGCATCAATGGCCATCAGCGCGGCGACAACCTGCACGCGATCGTGCCCGGTACCGCCACCGGCGTTAACCTGCCGGGCAATCTGGTTGAGGTTGTTACCCATGCCGGCGAGCTGACGAAGCAGGGCCGGCGAGATCGACGGAAGTTTGCCGGCACGGGCAGGCTTCTCGTCCAGGCACGTCTGGCGCATCCAGGCCGCAAGCTGTTTACCGTCGCAGCGCTCCAGCAGTCGACGGTGCTCGTCCTCAGTAACCCACATCGTGAGCATTTTGCTGCGTTTGTCTGCCAATCCGGCCTCCTGATAACGCCGGGACGGACGGGAAATCTTTTCCCGGTCGGCGCGGTGTTGGGCAAGCCGCAGGCGCGGCAGTGGTTTTAGCGGGTTTCGGGGCGCAGCCCTGAACCAGTCAGGTAGCGCTAGCGGAGTGTATACTGGCTAAATATGTTAAAACGGTGTGGTGATTTATGAAAGTGCTTCATGTAGCAGGGGATAAAATTGGGCTGAGGGGCGTAAGTGCAACATGCAGGTAAGGATGAAATGACGCCTCCTCGCTCACTCGGTCGCTGCGCTCCGATCGTGAGACTGCGGCGGGCGTTACCAGCTCACAGATGACGAGCTAAGAAAGTCGCAAGCGAACTGGGAAAAAACAGAAGTAGGATGCGGCGTTGCCGTTTTTCCATAGGCTCCGCCCCCCTGACAAGCATCACGAAATCTGACGCTCAAATCAGTGGCGGCGAAACCCGACAGGACTATAAAGATCCCAGGCGTTTCCCCCTGGTAGCTCCCTCGTGCGCTCTCCTGTTCCTGCCTTTCGGTTTACCGGTGTCATTCCGCTGTTATGGCCGCGTTTGTCTCATTCCACGCCTGACACTCAGTTCCGGGTAGGCAGTTCGCTCCAAGCTGGACTGTTTGCACGAACCCCCCGTTCAGTCCGACCACTGCGCCTCATCCGGTAACTAACAAACATGATCCCAACCCGGACAGACACGACTAATCGCCATTGGCAGTGGCCAATGGTAACGGGCTTGAGAGAGCGGAAATTTATAACCGAGTGGTTACAGAGTTCTTGAAGTTTTAGCCTTACTACGGCTACACTGGAAGGACGGATTTGGTAATTGCGCTCTCTCGAAGCCAGTTACCTGGTTAAGCAGTTCCCCAACTGACTTAACCTTCGAAAAAACCACCTCCCCAGGTGGTTTTTTCGTTTCAGGGGCTAATTTACGCCGCAACAACGGATCGCGTCAAGATAACTATCCAGCAAAAAACCTTTTCAAAACGCCAAGTTAAGTCAATACATAGCCATCAAACACCTACAGTAACAGTCTTTGATGAGTCTGATAACAAGACACTATGAGATTAAACGCCGCCACCAAGATTGTTTTTTATTCGACGTTTCAGCGACTTCCGTCTTGTCCTCTATTCGTCTCACCTCCTGCAATTCGTTCCTTAGTCCGGACACTTCATCACGAAGGGATTTTATTTCACGAATGAGTTCACTCATCACCTGATTCTGTGTCTCACCAGACTGTCTCTCAGTGTCCCGTGACACTGTCTCTTCTTGTCTCAGCTCACCATAAACCCTGATTAACTCACTTGTCTCAATGGAGCGACCACCGTCCGAATCAGTTCTATATGACAAGCGGCCTGATGACATATCACGATACAGACTGGAACGAGCTTTTCCCGTCAATTTCTGTGCTTGTCTCACCTTATGCCAAGCCATAAGCACCGCCCGTCCCAATGTTGTCTCACATAATTAATTTACCGATAGTATCATCAACATCGTGTTCATCCGTCACATAACCGGAAAATCGTCATGAAACCCTCACTTGAGCTGGAAAAGCACCGTGAAGCAATCAGAGAGCTGACACAGAAATATGGGCTGTATAATCCCCGTATATTTGGCTCTGTTGCAAAAGGGACGGATACAGAAATCAGTGATTTAGACTTACTGGTAGACGCTGGGGAAAAAACTTCTCTGTTTGATATGGGGGGATTGCATGAAGAGCTTAACGCGCTGCTGGCTTGTCCAGTACATGTACTAACACCCAGTGAGATTAGAGCTGATATTCGATCTGAAGTTTTATCATATGCGATCCCTCTTTAAAGAGAATCGACAGATGAAACGACAAGAAAGCCTTTAGGCTAACTCTAGATAATATTGACGTATTACTCATTTTTGATACACTGACAGTCGTCTAGGGTGCGAATGCCTCAGTAATTGGAACTGCGCTATTACGTTGCCCTAGACACCTTTTTAGGTTGTTCCCCACAGTAGTAAACCATCTCTCTCCCATCTTTGAAGTTGCCCCGGATTATCTTTCGCGTAGGCGCTTGATACCCAATGAACATTCGGTTGATATTTTCCTACTGGTTTGCTCAGCTGAATGGGGATGATAATCGGATTACCGCGCTGAATCTCCAGTGTCACTACAACCACGGAGCCTGGCCGAGAGGCAGAATTAAATATCTGCTTTGGTGCACAAAGAATGGCATGGAATCGGCAGAGAATGTCAGTTCCGATACCATGGTCAAAAACCATCTTCTCAAAAACTGAAACCGTGGTGACTATCTCAAGATCCTCACAACCAATCCCAGTTAATATGTCAGCCGGAAATCGTCCAATAGAAACGATTTGACGCATTTTTTCAGCATCGATGCCCTCAGCAGAACTCCCAGCCTCACAAATCCATGACGCCATCTGTGGCGTAAAAACCTCATACTCAACTTTGATGCTCAATCTCATACTCCCTAAAGATTTTTTATTAGCCTGATGGCAAATCGCCCTTACTTTATTACCATTAACCGAAGCATCTTAAAGGTGCCATCTGTGTGGGGTGAATATGTCATAGATAAACTTCACACCCTGGATTAACGTCGCTCCATAACTGCTATTTTTACTCCCATGAGGACTTCACCTGGATTACCCGTTCAGCAAAAGTGTTATAAGTTTTCCCTTTCGTTATAGTTCCTTCATCCAGCAGTTTTTTTACCGCGATCAGCGGATGAACAATCAGTACGTTGTGGAATTCGCCGGAACTACCTTCCCGGCATGATATGAACCCCAGGTCTTTTAACTTCCTCATTCTCCCCGTCCATGTTGTTACACCTCTCCCACTGGCAAATCCGGATTCAAAAGCCAGCACAGTCTTATCCCTTACCTCAATCAGTCCTTCATCTGAAACCCGGAACCACAACGCCAGGTAAGTACTTGATAGTGGGCTTCCCTTTGATAATTCATCCATAAGAACACCTAGCAACGGAAGATAGCGAGGGACGGTTATAAAACCATCGTTTCGGGGCCTGTCATTACGATCCCATGTTTCTATTTCTTCCCCTTCCCATAATGTATTTATCAGTTCGATCCTTCTCTCTGACTGATTACGCTTTCCTGCTCTTTGTGCTCTGACTGACATGCTCGCCCCCTGTTAGTGTATGAGTGGTAATTTACCAAAAAAACCTTACAAATCAATGACTTTCGCACATCAAATCAAATAAATAGTCTCGGTTTTTATTCTCTTAAACATCAAAAGTCGAATTATTTATTACACAAATACATACCAAATGTAATAAATATTACTTAACTATATTGTATTCTATTGAAATTAAACACATTAAATTAATTTACCGGTGCTCTCCGTGCTCACTGTGCTCCATGTGCTTCCGGTGCTCCCTTGTGCTCCATGGGGTTGTAGGGGGCAGATAGGCGAGGAGGAGGATAAAATAATTTAAGGATCACCATTGCGGCCACCCTGCTTGAACATAACATCCCTGTTGCGCCTGTAACGAAAAAGCCCGCATGCCGCGGGCTTCGTTTGTTATAAAACTCCCTGCCGTCGTAACTCTGCTTCTATCAAGTCACATGCGGCTTCCACAATTTTCGTGTTGTAGTATCGGGACCAGCCGCTACCAATAATATCGTCAAGTAAGGCACGATTATGGGCTAGGGTTTGCCGTAGGTATTCGGGGGTATAT
>NZ_JBDFQT010000018.1:0-3113 GCF_039675725.1 Erwinia sp. Eh17-17
GAACAGGCTGAAAATCTCTTTTGCGTCTCTCATAACGCACACCAGAACGCTTCTGGCGTTGTAAGGTTAAGCCTCACGGGTCATTAGTACCGGTTAGCTCAACGCATCGCTGCGCTTACACACCCGGCCTATCAACGTCGTAGTCTTCAACGTCCCTTCAGGGGTCTCAAGGACCCAGGGAGAATTCATCTCGAGGCAAGTTTCGCGCTTAGATGCTTTCAGCGCTTATCTTTTCCGCACTTAGCTACCGGGCAATGCCACTGGCGTGACAACCCGAACACCAGCGGTGCGTTCACTCCGGTCCTCTCGTACTAGGAGCAACCCCTCTCAATTCTCCAGCGCCCACGGCAGATAGGGACCGAACTGTCTCACGACGTTCTAAACCCAGCTCGCGTACCACTTTAAACGGCGAACAGCCGTACCCTTGGGACCTACTTCAGCCCCAGGATGTGATGAGCCGACATCGAGGTGCCAAACACCGCCGTCGATATGAACTCTTGGGCGGTATCAGCCTGTTATCCCCGGAGTACCTTTTATCCGTTGAGCGATGGCCCTTCCATTCAGAACCACCGGATCACTATGACCTGCTTTCGCACCTGCTCGAGCCGTCACTCTCGCAGTCAAGCTAGCTTATGCCATTGCACTAACCTCACGATGTCCGACCGTGATTAGCTAACCTTCGTGCTCCTCCGTTACTCTTTAGGAGGAGACCGCCCCAGTCAAACTACCCACCAGACACTGTCCCCACGCCGGATTACGGCGCCAGGTTAGAACATCAAACGTTAAAGGGTGGTATTTCAAGGTTGGCTCCACGCAGACTGGCGTCCACGCTTCAAAGCCTCCCACCTATCCTACACATCAAGGCTCAATGTTCAGTGTCAAGCTGTAGTAAAGGTTCACGGGGTCTTTCCGTCTTGCCGCGGGTACACTGCATCTTCACAGCGAGTTCAATTTCACTGAGTCTCGGGTGGAGACAGCCTGGCCATCATTACGCCATTCGTGCAGGTCGGAACTTACCCGACAAGGAATTTCGCTACCTTAGGACCGTTATAGTTACGGCCGCCGTTTACCGGGGCTTCGATCAAGAGCTTCTCCTTGCGGATAACCCCATCAATTAACCTTCCGGCACCGGGCAGGCGTCACACCGTATACGTCCACTTTCGTGTTTGCACAGTGCTGTGTTTTTAATAAACAGTTGCAGCCAGCTGGTATCTTCGACTGCCTTCAGCTCCGTCAGCAAGTGACTTCACCTAGCGACAGCGTGCCTTCTCCCGAAGTTACGGCACCATTTTGCCTAGTTCCTTCACCCGAGTTCTCTCAAGCGCCTTGGTATTCTCTACCTGACCACCTGTGTCGGTTTGGGGTACGATTGGATGTTACCTGATGCTTAGAGGCTTTTCCTGGAAGCAGGGCATTTGTTACTTCAGCACCGTAGTGCCTCGTCGTCACGCCTCAGCCTTAGAGAGTTCCGGATTTGCCTGGAACTCAAGCCTACACGCTTAAACCGGGACAACCGTCGCCCGGCTAACATAGCCTTCTCCGTCCCCCCTTCGCAGTAACACCCAGTACGGGAATATTAACCCGTTTCCCATCGACTACGCCTTTCGGCCTCGCCTTAGGGGTCGACTCACCCTGCCCCGATTAACGTTGGACAGGAACCCTTGGTCTTCCGGCGAGCGGGCTTTTCACCCGCTTTATCGTTACTTATGTCAGCATTCGCACTTCTGATACCTCCAGCAGCCCTCACAGGCCACCTTCGACGGCTTACAGAACGCTCCCCTACCCAACAATACTTGCGTATCGCTGCCGCAGCTTCGGTGCATGGTTTAGCCCCGTTACATCTTCCGCGCAGGCCGACTCGACCAGTGAGCTATTACGCTTTCTTTAAATGATGGCTGCTTCTAAGCCAACATCCTGGCTGTCTGTGCCTTCCCACATCGTTTCCCACTTAACCATGACTTTGGGACCTTAGCTGGCGGTCTGGGTTGTTTCCCTCTTCACGACGGACGTTAGCACCCGCCGTGTGTCTCCCGTGATAACATTCTCCGGTATTCGCAGTTTGCATCGGGTTGGTAAGCCGGGATGGCCCCCTAGCCGAAACAGTGCTCTACCCCCGGAGATGAGTTCACGAGGCGCTACCTAAATAGCTTTCGGGGAGAACCAGCTATCTCCCGGTTTGATTGGCCTTTCACCCCCAGCCACAAGTCATCCGCTAATTTTTCAACATTAGTCGGTTCGGTCCTCCAGTTAGTGTTACCCAACCTTCAACCTGCCCATGGCTAGATCACCGGGTTTCGGGTCTATACCCTGCAACTTAACGCCCAGTTAAGACTCGGTTTCCCTGCGGCTCCCCTATACGGTTAACCTTGCTACAGAATATAAGTCGCTGACCCATTATACAAAAGGTACGCAGTCACACCACGAAGGTGCTCCCACTGCTTGTACGTACACGGTTTCAGGTTCTGTTTCACTCCCCTCGCCGGGGTTCTTTTCGCCTTTCCCTCACGGTACTGGTTCACTATCGGTCAGTCAGGAGTATTTAGCCTTGGAGGATGGTCCCCCCATATTCAGACAGGATGTCACGTGTCCCGCCCTACTCATCGAACTCACAGTAAGTGCATTTTTGTGTACGGGAGTATCACCCTGTACCCTGCGACTTTCCAGACGCTTCCACTAATGCACAAACTGATTCAGGTTCTGGGCTGTTCCCCGTTCGCTCGCCGCTACTGGGGGAATCTCGGTTGATTTCTTTTCCTCGGGGTACTTAGATGTTTCAGTTCCCCCGGTTCGCCTCATGCCACTATGTATTCATGACATGATAGTGTGACGTATCACACTGGGTTTCCCCATTCGGGTATCGTCGGTTATTGCGGTTCATATCACCTTACCGACGCTTATCGCAGATTAGCACGCCCTTCATCGCCTCTGACTGCCTAGGCATCCACCGTGTACGCTTAGTCGCTTAACCTCACAACCCACAAGCGTCCCGAAGGACAGCATGCTGTCGTGAGCATTTGAGAGACTCGAACATATCGTTGATTTCATTCTTATTACGGAGAATGAAAACGACATGTCGTTTCAATTTTCAGCTTGTTCCGGATTGTTAAAGAGCA
>NZ_JBDFQT010000018.1:3213-4972 GCF_039675725.1 Erwinia sp. Eh17-17
TATCAGACAATCTGTGTGGACACTGCGCGGGAAGGTATCTTCAGGTAAGGAGGTGATCCAACCGCAGGTTCCCCTACGGTTACCTTGTTACGACTTCACCCCAGTCATGAATCACAAAGTGGTAAGCGCCCTCCCGAAGGTTAAGCTACCTACTTCTTTTGCAACCCACTCCCATGGTGTGACGGGCGGTGTGTACAAGGCCCGGGAACGTATTCACCGTAGCATTCTGATCTACGATTACTAGCGATTCCGACTTCACGGAGTCGAGTTGCAGACTCCGATCCGGACTACGACGCACTTTATGAGGTCCGCTTGCTCTCGCGAGGTCGCTTCTCTTTGTATGCGCCATTGTAGCACGTGTGTAGCCCTGGCCGTAAGGGCCATGATGACTTGACGTCATCCCCACCTTCCTCCGGTTTATCACCGGCAGTCTCCTTTGAGTTCCCGGCATTACCCGCTGGCAACAAAGGATAAGGGTTGCGCTCGTTGCGGGACTTAACCCAACATTTCACAACACGAGCTGACGACAGCCATGCAGCACCTGTCTCACGGTTCCCGAAGGCACTAAGGCATCTCTGCCGAATTCCGTGGATGTCAAGGCCAGGTAAGGTTCTTCGCGTTGCATCGAATTAAACCACATGCTCCACCGCTTGTGCGGGCCCCCGTCAATTCATTTGAGTTTTAACCTTGCGGCCGTACTCCCCAGGCGGTCGACTTAACGCGTTAGCTCCGGAAGCCACGCCTCAAGGGCACAACCTCCAAGTCGACATCGTTTACGGCGTGGACTACCAGGGTATCTAATCCTGTTTGCTCCCCACGCTTTCGCACCTGAGCGTCAGTCTTTGTCCAGGGGGCCGCCTTCGCCACCGGTATTCCTCCAGATCTCTACGCATTTCACCGCTACACCTGGAATTCTACCCCCCTCTACAAGACTCTAGTCTGCCAGTTTCGAATGCAGTTCCCAGGTTGAGCCCGGGGATTTCACATCCGACTTGACAGACCGCCTGCGTGCGCTTTACGCCCAGTAATTCCGATTAACGCTTGCACCCTCCGTATTACCGCGGCTGCTGGCACGGAGTTAGCCGGTGCTTCTTCTGCGGGTAACGTCAATCGACGAAGCTATTAACTTCATCGCCTTCCTCCCCACTGAAAGTACTTTACAACCCGAAGGCCTTCTTCATACACGCGGCATGGCTGCATCAGGCTTGCGCCCATTGTGCAATATTCCCCACTGCTGCCTCCCGTAGGAGTCTGGACCGTGTCTCAGTTCCAGTGTGGCTGGTCATCCTCTCAGACCAGCTAGGGATCGTCGCCTAGGTGAGCCATTACCCCACCTACTAGCTAATCCCATCTGGGCACATCCGATGGTGTGAGGCCCGAAGGTCCCCCACTTTGGTCCGTAGACGTTATGCGGTATTAGCTACCGTTTCCAGTAGTTATCCCCCTCCATCGGGCAGTTTCCCAGACATTACTCACCCGTCCGCCACTCGTCACCCGAGAGCAAGCTCTCTGTGCTACCGTTCGACTTGCATGTGTTAGGCCTGCCGCCAGCGTTCAATCTGAGCCATGATCAAACTCTTCAATTAAAAGTTCGATTTGCTGCAACAAGTGCAGCGATGCTCAAGTGTAAAACGTCATAATGAATTTCATTATGTGTTCACTCTTAAGACTTGATATTTTTTGTCACCCGGAGGTGACTGATATCAATCCTGCGAGTGCCCACACAGATTGTCTGATAAATTGTTAAAGAGCGTTGCGA
>NZ_JBDFQT010000019.1:0-4725 GCF_039675725.1 Erwinia sp. Eh17-17
TTGGGCCGTCAGTCGCAGCAACAACCAGGATAGCGCCGTCCATCTGAGCAGCACCGGTGATCATGTTTTTCACATAGTCGGCGTGGCCTGGGCAGTCAACGTGCGCGTAGTGGCGAGTTGGGGTGTCGTATTCAACGTGTGAGGTGTTGATGGTGATACCACGTGCCTTTTCTTCTGGCGCGTTATCGATCTGGTCGAACGCACGAGCAGAACCGCCGTAGGTTTTAGCCAGAACGGTGGTGATAGCAGCAGTCAGGGTAGTTTTACCGTGGTCAACGTGGCCGATAGTACCAACGTTGACGTGCGGTTTGGAACGTTCAAATTTTTCTTTAGACATCGCTTGTCCCTCTAAGACACGGATTAATCGGTGATATCACCACATCAACCAGGCATTGCCTGAATCGTTGAATTTTAATGCACAGAGAAGAAGCAGGGAGGGAGATTTTGAAAGTGGTGCTGATACCCAGAGTCGAACTGGGGACCTCACCCTTACCAAGGGTGCGCTCTACCAACTGAGCCATATCAGCACGGCTTGGAGCGGGCAGCGGGAATCGAACCCGCATCATCAGCTTGGAAGGCTGAGGTAATAGCCATTATACGATGCCCGCATCCTGGAACTCGGCTACCTGTTCTGTCTGTAGCTTGCGAACAACTTAGAAAAAGCTTTCTTCGTTGTTCAAGTCAACACGCTTTTGCCTGATGACCTTGACTGTGCTTGAGCTCAGTCTGAAATCTTGATGGACAAACCTGCACAGGCTGCCATCTTTTCCGTTCGAGTTGTTTATCTCTCTTACGGCTTTCAACTCCTGAACGCTGAGTCGAAATGGTGGTGGGGGAAGGATTCGAACCTTCGAAGTCGATGACGGCAGATTTACAGTCTGCTCCCTTTGGCCGCTCGGGAACCCCACCTGGGGTATTTCGTTACTTGATGGTGCCGGCTACCGGAATCGAACTGGTGACCTACTGATTACAAGTCAGTTGCTCTACCAACTGAGCTAAGCCGGCATCAAGTGGAGCGCATTCTAGGAAGACCGGAGGTAGGATGCAACAAAAAAATTGCGATAATTGTTCTTATGCTCACTATTTGTGCAACTCTTCGCAAATTAGCCTGTTTATGCTGCAACCCCGCTCAAAGAAACGCCAATACGCTAACTTTCATTCTGTGCGGATACCCCCCTGACTTTTAAGTAATATCAAAGTACTCGCGTTTAATCGCTTATAAAATGACCTCAGGGATAATATTTTAGGGTGACCCGCTATCCCATCAGGCCGACATTCGATTGCCAGGAAAAATATCATTAATGCGGGTGTGATTACGTTTGCACCCGCTGACTTTCTTTTTTCCTTCTTATTCATGCCCGTCTGGTGGTAACCTCCGACCATTCTTTGATGAAATTTCCCTTAATAACGAAGCCTGACAACAACCGGAAGCTGTTGACTTAATGGGGCTAACCTATTGAAGGGTATAAAATTGCTGGCAGAAGCACGCATATGAGCAAAAAAGACTCCTTGTTAACGACGCCTTATCTGCAGTTCAACCGCAACCAATGGGCTGCACTGCGTGATTCGGTACCTATGACCCTTTCGGAAGATGAAATCGCTCGCCTGGAGGGAATTAACGAAGATCTCTCCATGGAAGAAGTGGCGGAGATTTATCTGCCGTTGTCTCGTCTGCTGAATTTCTATATCAGCTCTAATTTACGGCGCCAGGCTGTTCTTGAGCAGTTCTTAGGCACAAACGGGCAAAAGATCCCCTACATCATCAGTATTGCAGGCAGTGTGGCCGTAGGAAAGAGCACCACCGCTCGTGTATTGCAGGCGCTACTCAGCCGCTGGCCGGAGCATCGCAAAGTGGAACTGATCACCACTGACGGTTTCCTGCATCCTAATGCCGTACTGAAAGAACGTGGGCTGATGAAGAAGAAAGGCTTCCCGCTCTCTTATGATATGCACCGCCTGGTAAAATTCGTCTCCGACCTCAAGTCAGGTGCCGATCAGGTGACAGCGCCGGTCTATTCGCATCTGATTTATGATGTTATCCCCGAGGGGGACAAGATCGTCCAGCAGCCCGATATCCTGATTCTGGAAGGGCTCAACGTGTTACAGAGTGGTATGGATTATCCCCATGACCCTCATCATGTCTTTGTCTCAGACTTCGTAGACTTTTCGATTTACGTTGATGCTCCAGAAGAGCTACTGGAACGCTGGTATATTAATCGCTTTCTTAAATTCAGACAGGGTGCCTTTAGCAACCCGGACTCTTATTTCCACCACTATGCGCAACTGCCTGAAGAAGAGGCGGTGGGGATCGCGACCCAGCTGTGGAAAGAGATTAACTATAAGAATTTAAAAGAGAACATTATGCCTACCCGCGAGCGTGCCAGCCTGATCATGACGAAAAGTAGTGATCATGCGGTCGATCTGGTCAGCCTGAGGAAATAGGTAAAGAGGGGGCAGCCCCCTCTTTTTTTAACTCTGCGGACGCAGTGAAATCTCACCACCCACCCAGGACTTTTTCACACCGTCCTGTTCGAGGATCAGCCCACCCTGCTGGTCAATACCTCTGGCAATCCCGTGAACTTCACGGTCCCCAATCAGCAGTTTCACTGGCCGATCGATAAAGTTATCTAACCGTGCCCAGCGCTCCACGAAAGGCGCCAGTCCGTCCTGTTCAAATTGTGCCAGTGCGGTTCTCATTTTATTAATAATGAGTGCCGACAGCACATTACGATCGACCGTGACATCGGCTTCCTGAAGATTAATCCAGCCCTGATTAATCACCTCTGCACCTGGCTCACGCATTGCCAGGTTGATACCTGCACCGATCACGATCTGCGCAGCATCCCCGGTTTTCCCCGTGAGTTCAACGAGAATACCCGCCAACTTACGATCGTCGAGGTAAATGTCATTTGGCCATTTGACTCGAATGCCAGGCGCTCCCTGCTCCTGCAAGGCTTCAGCCAGCACGATACCAATCACCAGGCTTAACCCCATTGCCGCTGCTGGCCCCTGCTCCAGTCGCCAGTACATTGACAAATAAAGGTTAGCGCCAAATGGAGAAAACCACTGTCTGCCACGTCTTCCACGCCCTGCCTGCTGATACTCTGCGACGCAGGCATCTCCGGATTGCAGGCTGTCCATGCGGTCCAGTAAATATTGGTTGGTGGAATCAATCACCGGGATCACCGCCAGACGACCCTGCTCCAGCTGTGCATTGATGGCTTGCTCATCCAGCAGTTGCATTGAAGTGGCCAGACTGTAGCCTTTACCGGTGACGGTATAGACATCAATGCCCCACTCTTTCAGCGTGTGGATATGTTTATTAATGGCCGCCCGGCTCATCCCTAACTGCTCACCGAGCTGCTCCCCGGAATGGAACTCCCCATCAGAAAGGATGCCAACCAGCTTTAAGGGTACAGTGTTGTCTTTCATGCAATAACCTCAACGGCGTCTGTTTCACCCTGAGCCGCTATAAAACGTACTTCCGGCTCCAGCCAGACATTAAATCTCTCAGCCACGCGCTGACGCACGATATGGGCCAGCTCAACAATATCCTGACCGCTGGCCCCACCGGCGTTAATCAACACCAGAGCCTGCTGCTGATGAACCGCTGCGCCGCCGTGACGATAGCCTTTCAGCGCACACTGGTCGATTAACCAGCCCGCGGCCAGCTTCACTTCACCAGCATTCTGGGGATACTGAGGAATGTCCGGATATTGTGCTTTCAGCGCAGCAGCAATGTCGGCGCTGACCAGGGGATTTTTAAAGAAGCTTCCGGCATTACCTGTCACTTTCGGGTCGGGCAACTTGCTGCGACGCATGTGGCATACGGCTTCAAAAACCTGAAGAGGGGTGACTGTTACAGGGTCAAGGTTACGCAGGTCACCATAGCTCAGAACGGGAGCCCAGCGCTTCGGCAGACGTAATCCGACAGCCACGATGGCATAGCCATCACGGTAGTGATGTTTGAATACGCTGTCACGATAGCCAAACTGGCACTCTGCTGCACTCAGGCGCTGACGCATACCGTCAGAAAGACAGACGACATCAACGTAGTCACATATCTGTTCCAGCTCAACGCCATAGGCACCAATATTTTGAATCGGAGCCGACCCGACACATCCCGGTATCAGGGCAAGATTCTCTAAACCTGCAAGATTTTGCGTTAAGGTCGTTTCTACCAGCTGATGCCAGTTCTCCCCGGCTCCCACATGCAAAGACCATGCATCTTCTGTCTCTTCAACGCTGATGCCTTTGATACGGTTGACGATCACCTGACCGGAAAAATCATTCAGAAACAGTACATTACTACCTTCTCCCAGCAGTAATACCGGCTCATTTTCCAGGGTGCTCTCCTGCCAGCACCGGCAAAGATCTTCAACGTTTTCCACCACGCTGACGCGGCTGGCATGAGCTTCAAGGCCGAAGGTATTCCAGGGTTTTAACGAGTGTTGCTGGCGGGACATATTACAACCTTCACAGAGTAAACTGTCAGTTAGTGTACCCGATTCGCCCTGTGAGGGTTGAGGATTTTCTGGCGCTGCTCAGCGGCAACCAGGAGTTTTAGGGGGAAAAATACTCGAAGTAGTGAGCAAATAAAACGCAAAAAACCCCGGCCTTTCGGTCGGGGTTATTGCTTATTTGATGCCTGGCAGTTCCCTACTCTCGCATGGGGAGACCCCACACTACCATCGGCGCTACGGCGTTTCACTTCTGAGTTCGGCA
>NZ_JBDFQT010000020.1:0-3881 GCF_039675725.1 Erwinia sp. Eh17-17
CCACAGAACCTTTGATATCCGCACCGCCGTCGTCTTTCAGCCACAGATAGACTGGAATTGCCATGTGTTACTCCTTATCAGAACTTACTGTTGTGTCATCATCCTGTGATGACGTTCGCATTGCTGGTGCCAGGCAGGCATCCGCCTGCGGCACCAGACTGATTTCGACCCGGCGGTTTAACGCGCGACCTTCCGGGGTATCGTTGGTTGCAACCGGGCGCGTTGCGCCATAGCCCTGCACCGCAAAACAGGTTGGTGAGACGTCGCTGGTTTGCAGCATCCAGTCGCGTACCGCTTCGGCTCGTTTAAGCGAGAGCTGCTGGTTAGCCTGCGGGTTACCGGTGCTGTCGGTGTGCCCGGCCACCACGATCAGCCATCCAGGTCGGGCTTTGACATCCACCAGCGCGCTGACCAGCATTTTCAGCGAACCCGGCTTGAGCGCCGCTTTACCGGTGTCAAACAGCGACAGGCTGTCCAGGCGGATAGTCTCAGGTGCCTGCTCTATGACAGGAGACTGCGACGGAGGTGGCGGAATATAGGTGTCAATCGCCTGTTGCAGAGCCAGCCATAACCGTTGCCCGACATAGAGTCCAAGCGAATGATTCAGGGGTTCACCCTGCCGCTGCCAGCGTTCCAGCAGCAGAGCATCCTGCTTAAGAGAGGCGAGAGCCTGTGCTTTGGGCGCGTAGTGCTTCATCGGGATGGCGTACCAGCGCGCCAGGTTAACCTCTACACGGTGGATGAGATCACGGTTGTTCTTGACCGAGAAGCTGATAGCAGCCAGCGCACAGAACAACAGGATCCAGACAGTTCTACGCGTGCCGTTACCGTCCTGTACTGGCAGAGTAAAGGGTGACAACATCGGAAGCAGCGCATCGGCAAAAAGTCCGCCAGGCTCATAGCGGCCAGCAGTACGGCTGAACTGAAGGCATGTGCGGGTGAACAGTCGCTGAGACCACAGTGAGTCGCCATCACTGACTGCTGTACCCGTGCGCAATGCCACAGCAAATGGAAAAAGCGGTGGGCAGAGCCGATCTGCTTTTATCAGCTCATCAACGATCACATCACGGATAAAATCGAATGCCTGGCTCAGCACCGGAAGAGTGGTGACGTTATGTGCCGCCTGTAGCCACTCATCAAGGTCAAGCACTGACTCATCGGTCGGGCAGACTAGCGCCTGGCTGCCTTGCACGATGACCCATGGCGTTTCAGGACCAGAAAACTGACCGCTCAGCACCACCGGCAGCTCAAACCCGATCAAGGAATGTAGCTTCCTAATTTGCTGACGCAGATCTTTGACCGAGGCGCGCAGCATGCCTTCATCCTGATGATCGTCCGGCAGGCAGGTATACATCACACAGAGCTGCGCGACCTGTCGCGGATGAAATGAACCGATGGAGCGGACAACATCAGCCAACGTGCTGACATCATCCACTTTAATCCAGCAGCCTTGCGCAGTTTTGCGTAGTGGCTGCTTCGGGAATAACGCATCCAGGCCATCGCCACAGACCAAAACAATCGGCCCCTGCGCATCTGAAAGCGGCAGCTCCATTACCGACACACCGTCCTTCGGGGCGGCAGGTCGGCGACAACGCAACCACAGCATCCGGCATGCCACCAACACAATCACCAGCGTACAAAGCAGGCTGCCCCATAATGCGGCCGGCACGAAGTACCACAGCAACCACAGCATTGCTGCACTGCCTGCCACAACCTGTAAGACGTTAGAGATAACCGCTGATTTACGCATTAACGTCGCAGCTCCGGTAACTGAGAAGACAGCAACGTTTGCAACCAGTGATGGCCGCCAAGCCACACCAGCCCCGTCAGTACGATGGCAAATCCAGTCCAGAACCAGACAGAACGCAGCAGACTGTAGCGATGCCGCCCTGTGCGGTGAACCAGCAGGGACAGACCCGAGTTGAGTGCAGGTATCCGCTCGCTCAGCGCTTTGAGCGCATCATCACGCTGCGTCTGGCTGACAGTTTTCACGCTGAAAAGCCCCTGAAAACCCAGCGCGAGTATGCGGTGATAACACACCAGTACGGCCTCAACAGGGGCAGGCTGACGCAACACTTCAGTAATTCGGTCCCAGATGGCTTCGCCAGCATGTAACGAACCAAAATATTTTGCCTGTAGGGGAGCCATGCGCCAGGCTCGTTGCCCTTCATCCAGGACGGTATCGTTCCCTTCCACGGCATCGCGCGGCTTACGGCTCATCACGGTTTCATCCAGCAATGCACACTGGGCATAAGAGATATGCCCGATGCTTGCCTCGTCGTAGCCCGCGCCTTGCAGCGCTTTACGCACGTTGTCCACCTGACGGCAGCAGTTCTGATAGAGCGCGTACCCATCAGAGGTCGCGGCCCCCTGGCGCAGCATAGTGACCGTCAGCCAGGTGTCTTCCAGCAATTGATCGATATCGAGGTCTTTTCTCATGAGCGCATCACCGCAAACAGTTCAAGCTCCAGCGCACCCAGTAGAGAAGGCACGTAGAATATGCACACACCCTCTTCCTGCATGTTACGGGCAGCCATACTTTCCATATCCAGCGCAAAATACTGGTTCTCAAGCCGCACCGGTAATGCGGCGGGCACCCGGCTGACGGCAATCAGTGGAATTCCCTTCAACGACACGCCGTAAATGGCATTGATATCGTCCGGAGAACCGGCTTTACACATGTCAGGGAAACGTTCGGCAATCTGCCAGGCCGGAATATCAGAGCGTACTGATAGATACAGATCTGCTTCTTCACGCAGGCGCAGATCGTGCAACGAGGCTTTCCAGGTCTGTTCATCAGGGCGCGACATCGGCAGGGCAATCACTCGAGATGGCAGGCTGGCCTCCAGCAGTCCGGTAATTAGTTCGAACAGCGCCGGGAAAGAATTACCCGGCTCTTCGTGGTCATAGCCGGGAATGGCGTCCAGGTCGTGATCGAGCGAGAACGTCAGCATGCTGCCGGCCAGACGGGCAAGCTCTGCCCAGACCTGCTCGGGGTGACGCGAAGGGAAGCGCTCATACTCGGTTAGCACCCGTGCATGAGAGTTCAGCGCATTAAGCAGCCAGAAAAGCGACACATCCGCCACGGCAAAGTCTGCCAGACGTTCGTTACTTTCACGGCGCATCGACATCAGACGCTGACGGCGGGTGCGCAACTGGCGGTTTAACAGCACCAGACGCTCGCACAGTGCAGCACTGGCAGAAAACAGTGCCAGCGGCGCAATAAAGTCCGGATCCTGACGCCACCCGTTCTGGCCGTCACGGATCAGCCGTGCAACCGGGCAGGTCTTCCATGACTCGTTGCTTTCATGCCCGAAGCGAAGCGCCAGGTTGTGGCGAGCCACCGCCATCGACTCTTCTTCTGGCCCGAAGGCATCCGCTACGGTGACCCACTCCTCACGGTAGCGCAGCGGACGTTCAGCGGCAGATGCGTCAAGATGTACGTTGGTGATGCCTGCCTGCATCAGGGGAAGGGCCAGCAGTACGGTCACCGCATCCTTCCCCTCCATGGCACTTAATTCACGGGGTTCAGGAGGTAGATCGCTGCTAAGCGTATCAACCAGTGTACCGTCAGGGAGCCAAAGCCGCAGATGTCGTACCTGGATCAGGCCGGATGATAGCAGCCCCTCATCCAGCTCGACCTTTTCCGTTCCCCACGGAAATGGGGATGTCAGTGATGACACCCCTGCACTGCGGAAGGACTCCCATTCAGACTGCTGCTGGAACTGCTGAGGGGACAGCAACGCCCCCTCGTTCCATAACGGACGATATATTTTCATCCCTGTTCGCCCGCCTTACGCTTTCGCTTTCGGCATCTGGGATACCAGAGACAGGTTGATATCCATGCCTTCCACCTGGAAATGCGGGATGGCATACAGCTT
>NZ_JBDFQT010000021.1:0-3873 GCF_039675725.1 Erwinia sp. Eh17-17
AAGCTGTATGCCATCCCGCATTTCCAGGTGGAAGGCATGGATATCAACCTGTCTCTGGTATCCCAGATGCCGAAAGCGAAAGCGTAAGGCGGGCGAACAGGGATGAAAATATATCGTCCGTTATGGACTGATGGGGCCATGCTGGCCCCGCAGCAGTTCCAGCAGCAGGCCCGTTGGGATGCCCACGTAGCAGAAAGCGTGGCGGCGATGTCAGTAGCCAGCACCTGGGGGGTGCTGGTGGCTGAATTTGATACCACGGTGCTGGCGCTTTCACGCCTGAATGCCACCCGTCTGGTGGTGCGTTTTCAGGACGGCACGCTGATTGATACCGAGCTTGCCGATAACCTGCCGCCTGCCTGCGATCTCTCCGGCGTGCAGGGGCGTGACACGATTGATGTGGTGCTGGCGCTGCCTCTGCTGTCCGCCAACGGTGGCAATCTCAATGACGGTAAAGGCACCGAACGTCCGCAGCGCTGGCAGCAGGAGTGGGTCACGGTGCAGGACCTGGCCGGACATGAACGTACGGAACTGGCTGTGGCGCGTCATGCCGTTTCGCTGCGGTTTGCTCATCAGGAAAACAGCGGCTGGCTGACCTGTCCTGTCATTCGTCTGGTACAGAGTGCCCAGGGACAGTGGACGCCGGACAGCACGTTTATCCCGCCTGCGCTGGTTTTTTCCGCCAGCCCGCTGCTGACCCTGGGGTTA
Organism: Erwinia sp. Eh17-17; assembly: GCF_039675725.1. NCBI lineage: Bacteria > Pseudomonadati > Pseudomonadota > Gammaproteobacteria > Enterobacterales > Erwiniaceae > Erwinia > Erwinia sp. Eh17-17. The sequence continues at coordinate 706 of NZ_JBDFQT010000021.1, forward strand.
AGCGACCTGCTGCACCGTCTGCAGGCTCGCCGTAAGCGCCTGATGCAGATGAGGCGTGAGAGCAATGAACGTATGGCCGATTTTGCGGTGGCGGACGTTTCGTTGTTCTGGCTGCTGAACGCCTTTAACAGCGCAGAGCCGGTGCTGAACGAACTTTTGCAGGCACCGTCGCGCCATCCTGAACTTTACTACCGCGAGCTGGCGCGTCTGGCCGGCAGTTTGCTGACGTTCTCGCTGGCTCACAGCCCGGACGATATTCCTGTGTATCAGCATGACGTGCCGGAACAGGTATTCCCGGCGCTGTTTGTCCTGCTGGATGCGTTGCTGGAAGCCAGCCTGCCATCCCGTGTGATCAGTATTGAACTCAACCATGCCGGGCATTTCTGGAAAGGCTCGCTGCACGATGCCCGTCTGCGTGAAGGGGCAGACTTCTACCTTTCTGTGCGATCTACGATCCCTAACCATCTGTTGCAGTCTCAGTTCCCGCTGCTGTGCAAAGCGGGCAGCTATGAGGACGTCTCCGATGTGGTGAACGTGGCGCTGAACGGTATCGGCCTGAAAGCGCTGGCACATGTTCCGGCGGCCATCCCGCTGCGCCTGGAGAACCAGTACTTCGCCCTTGACCTCAACGGCACGGCCGCACAGGCCATGCTGGATGCGGGGAACTGCGCTTTCTACATTCCGTCCGCACTGGGTGAGGTGAAACTTGAACTGTATGCGGTGCTGCGATCATGAAAGATAACCACACGACGTTTATCGATCGGATGTTTTACCCCGGCTGGCTGATGGTCAGCCAGCTGCGCGCGGGTCAGGAGGTGAAGGACGGCAAGGCACTTTACCGCCGCAGCTGTGAATGGCTGGACGACTGGCGTCAGCAGCTGGAGAAGCAGGGCGTCAGTCAGGTCAGCATTGAGCATATGCTCTACACCCTGTGTGCGCTGTTTGATGAAGCGGTCATGAACCGGGGCAAACAGGACGACGGTTACAACACCTGGCTGGCCAACCCGCTACAGGCGAAGTATTTCAATACGCTGAATGCGGGCGAAGAACTGTGGCAGCGCATTCGCACCATGCTGCAGGAGCCGGCCCCCGATATTGCGGTACTCACCTGCTTTTCACGCGCGCTGACGCTGGGGTTTGTCGGGCGCTACCGCCAGCAGGCGGATGAACGCCGCGAAGATGTGGTGCGTAACCTCAGCCAGCGGGTGGTGCCGTTCACGCTGACGGAAGAAGCTCCGGTGATTGCTCGCGCCGGGCGTCTGCGCAGCGGTCGTCGTTTTTACTGGCTCTCCTGGGGGGCCGGGATCGTCCTGCTGGGCGTTGTCTGGTTCCTGCTTTCCACTTCGCTACAGCAGATGGTTTCCGCCATCACGGGGAACAGCTAGATGCGCCCGCTAATAAAACCGCTGCTGGCACTGCTGGTACTGTGGCTGGCGCTGTGGCTGATCTGGGGGTTCTGGCCGCTGGGCAACGGCAGCCGTCTGTTTCTTAGCGCCGTCGCTTTACTCCTGGCTGCACTCTGGGGCTGGCGTTATGCACGGCGGGGGCGGGAAGTGCTGCTGGCGGATGAAAGCGTCCTGCCGCCGGAACAGTTTGCCGGTGCGGTTGTGCTGGTCTGTGGTGCCAGCGATCTGCTTTTCCCGGCCGGACAGGCGTTTCGCGAGACCCGGCAAGGCTGGTATATCGCAGTCCGTGGGCCAGAACAGCTCGCCAGTCTGGCGGATTCTGTGGCTGCCGGTCGTCCGGCGCTGATATCCCGACTTTCGGTTCTGCTGGCGGTTATCCCGGAACAGTGGCAGGAAGCGGAAGCGTTGAACAGTCAGCTGCTGGAATGGCAGCGGGCAATTGCTGGCTGCCGCCGGGCATTTTCCGCGCTACCGCCGGTTTGGGTCAGTTGCTGGCTGAACGCCATCGATGCCCGGCCTGACGGGCCTTATTCCTGGTATTCCCTGACCAGTAATCGTGACGGGATCCAGGTGCAGGAAAATAGTGCAGTGGCAAGGGCTTACACTGCCTGGTGTGGTGATAATGGCGCAGAGATGCAGATACCCCGCCTGAGCCACTCGCTGTGGTTGCAGACGCTGTTCTCCTGGCTGAAACCCCAGGTGCTGGCGGGGCTGGCTTCACGCTATCACGACACGCCCGCACTGCCTCCCTGCATGCTGACAGTCTGTACCGGACCGGTCACCAGCGTCCCGGATAACCTCTGGCAGCAACATACTGGCGCGATGACCACGATACCCGCGCGCGCTGGCGACGATCGGTCCCCCCTCCTGCCTCTGCCGGATGCGCTGCTGGCTCATCTGCCACACCGTAACGGTATGAGTTCTTTGATGAAGCACTGTCGGATTGCGGGCATGTTCGTCGGGCTTTTTCTGCTGCTGGCGATGCTGGCCTCCTGGATCAATAACCAGCGGCTTATCCAGAATGTCAGCGACCATCTGATGCTGTACCGCCACCTTAACGGCACTCCTGAAACCCCAAAATTACAGGCACAAAACCAGCTGCGCCGCGATGATGCACTGCTCGACGGCTGGCAGCGGGACGGCGCGCCGATGCGTTACACCCTTGGGCTGTATCAGGGAATGCGGCTGATCCCACCGCTACGCGCCTCGATTAATAACTGGGCGCCGTCTCAACCTCATGCCCCGGCGATCCAGCAAATCGTTCAGGCACCGAAAATCATCCGCCTGGACAGCCTGTCGCTGTTTGACACCGGTAAGTTCGAGCTGAAATCCGGCTCGCAGAAGGTGCTGATTAATGCACTGGTGGGCATTAAAGCGAAGCCCGGCTGGCTGATCGTGGTCAGCGGCCATACCGACAGTACCGGAAATTCCCTACTGAACCAGGCGCTGTCCCTGAAGCGTGCCGCTGCGGTACGCGACTGGATGCGCGATACCGGTGACGTGTCGCCAACCTGTTTTGCGGTGCAGGGCTATGGCGCAACGCGCCCGGTTGCAACCAACGATACCCCGGAAGGTCGCGCGCTCAACCGCCGGGTCGAAATCAGTCTGGTGCCGCAGGCGGATGCCTGCCTGGCGCCAGCAATGCGAACGTCATCACAGGATGATGACACAACAGTAAGTTCTGATAAGGAGTAACACATGGCAATTCCAGTCTATCTGTGGCTGAAAGACGACGGCGGTGCGGATATCAAAGGTTCTGTGG
>NZ_JBDFQT010000022.1:0-3332 GCF_039675725.1 Erwinia sp. Eh17-17
GCCGCACTCCCGCTCACCCCCAGCAGGGTGGCGTTACGCTGCTGCGAAAACGCCCGCGCCTGACCCGCCGCATGGCTGACCCGGCTGGCCGACGATTTGACCCACACGCCCCCGCGGCCTGCGTCGTCGCGCTGGTCCGGCAGCGCCGCCGCGGACTGGACCACGCCGGACAGCGCCGTCTGTGAAGCCAGGGCGGCGTTCGCCCCGGAGGAGAGCACCGGCGCGGGGTTCACTTCTGCCATAGCCGGTTTTTCCGGTGTGATGGTTTCTGTGGCGGCTGCCGGCTGTTCTGTGGCTGCGACCGGTGCAGGCGCTTCTGAAACGGCCGGTGCTACCGTTGCTGCCGGCTGCTCTGCCGCTGCTGGTGTTAACGCTGCTGCGGGCTGTTCTGCTGCCACCGCCGCTGACTCTGCCACCGTCGCTGTGGCTGCCCCGGCTGACTGCGAACGTTCAGAGATGGCTGGCGCTGAGGTTGCCGGGGACTGTTCTGCCGATCCCGCTGCAGCGCCTGTAGCTGTTACGGATAACTCCGGCTGTTCAGACAGGGCTGCGGCTGTCACGGCTGACGCCGACTGCCCGGAGAGCGCCGGGATCGGCTCTGCTACTTCGGAAGGCCGCTCTGCTTTCTCGTCCGCTGGCGCGGCTGAGGCTGCTGACCGCACTGACCTCGTGACTGCCGCTGGCGTCTCTGACTCTTCGATCGCTGCATCCATGTCAGTCAGCGTGGCCACTCCAGCCAGCTCAGGTAATGCAGAGACGGCTGACGCTAACTGCTCAGGCATGGCTTGAATGATGGCTGGCACAACCGGCTCTTCAACAGCGACGGTGGCTGCTGCGACTGACGCCGGCATCTGTGATTCTTCGGCCGCTATATCCACGTCAGTCAGCGTGGTCATTCCAGCCAGCTCAGGTAATGCAGAGACGGCTGGCGCTGAAGTTGCCGGGAGCGGCAGTGATGCCTCAACCGCCGACTCCGCCGATCCCGCGAGGACAGCGCCGGATGCCCCGGCTGATGCTGACAGCTCAGGGATAAATTGAATTGATGCTGGCACAGTCGTCACTTCGACAGTAACGACCGGCTCTGCTGTTCCCGCGGCAGCGCCTGTCGCTGCTCCGGATAACTCCGGCTGTTCAGACAGGGCTAATGCTGTTGTTGTCACGGCTGACGCCGACTGCCCGGAGAGCGCCGGTGCCGGTTCCGCTACTTCAGAAGACGGCTCTGCCTTCACGTCCGCTGGCGCGGTAATTCCAGCCAGCTCAGGTAATGCAGAGACGACTGGCGCTGAGGTTGCCGGGATCAGCCCTGATACCGCAACCGCCGGCTGCGTCGTTCCCGCAAGGGCAGCGCTGGATAACCCGGCCGACACAGGACGTTCGGACATAGCTGATTTTGTATCTGCCACAGGCTGCTCTGCTAATACGCCCACGGGTACAGAGGCAACTTCTGTCGCGGTTATAGTTGGCCCGGTCGATTCCGTTACAGAGAGTCCGGCTGATTCCGAACGTTCAGAAATAGCTGGCGTTGAAGCTGCCTGGACCTGATCTGCTATCGTACCCGCAGGTTCAGTAATTACCGATGCCGCTACTCTGGCTGTTACAGTAGACCCCTGTTGCTCAGAAGGCGTGGCTACGGCAGAGATTGGCGGTTTACTAAAAGACTTTTCTGATGAAACGGCAGGTATTTCTGATACCGTGACCAATGAATTTGATGTATTCGAAACTGGCACGCTCACCGTTCCCTCTGACAAAGTCTTTTTTGTCTCAGCCTCTTTTGATACTTTTCCCCTGGTCAGTTGCCAGTCGTTACCCAGCCTTTGCAGCGTATAGCGATATGCACCGAGATCAACATGTTTGCCTAACAGAGTGAACGTTACAGAGCCGCCCTGGGTAAATATTAGTCGCTGGGATTCAACTGCGTTCTGCGGCTCGTTACCTGTGTCACTTATCAACAGCTGGAAACTGCCAACAGCTGCATTTTCCCCACGCACAAACAGCTGGTCACTTTTTCCTTCTGACAGATTGGTATTCATGTGAATGATACCTTCACCCCTCAACTCGTTTAGCCTCAGGGTTTTAAAAAAACCGTCAGAATTAAAAATAACACTACCACCATACATGTTTAAAACATTAAAATCAGAGTCTCCACTTAGTTCCCACCGACTATCATTCATACTTACCTGGTTAACAAAATTAACAGATCCTGCCAACAAGGATTTTTTTGTCAGGAATAAATATCCGCAATTTATATTGCAAGAATCGCCTGATGCTCTCACATCACCAGTAATGATACTATCTTCAGCATTAAGCTCTGTAAACCTCCCACTAAATACTATGACGCTGGACTTATCACCTCTCGCAGTCACCTGGCTTTTTGACAGGTTGACCCAATTCTCAATGTTGAACGTTATCGCATTTTTACCCTCAATAACGACAGATGAGTTACTTACATCAACTTGAGAATCAGACCACAGATTATGTAATACCGACATTGAATCGTTTTTTATCTGTATAGTTGAATCCTCTATGTTTAGGTTGCTAAAATTACCTACGTTTATAAAAGAAGCATTCTCTTTACCAGGTAACTTTTTTACCCGACCAGAAAAATCAACACCGCTTAACAAAGCAGAGCTTTTGTCATTTATCTTAATTCGCCCGGGTAGATTATTTTTAACATCCTTTATCGATATCATCCCACCATTTCTGGCCACATAAATACTATCTTTAGGTACAGAGCTTAAAAAATTAATATCCAGTTTAATTTTATCAGCGATAGTTCCAGATGAAAAAACCTGCTGAGAATGAACAGCCAGCGAACTGGCTAAAAATAAATAACTTAGTTTATAACGAGAACGAAAACAAAAGAAAAGATGCAGCATACATATAATCCTGAAATATATAACATAGACAGGTGATTATATTTTCTTAAATTCGAAATTCAGTCAGCAGCAGGCCTGAAAGATGAGTAGGAATTTTCCTTACCTACAGAATTAAGATGTGGTTCGGGCGTCCCTGCCCGCTGATAACCCGGCCGGACTAAAAGTTATAGCGGTAGCCCAGCGTCGCCGACCACGGCTGCACGCTCCGGCTGCCCCTGGCGTACTCCGCTCCGGCCGTCAGCACGTGCCCGCCGCCAAGGCTGAAGCTCGCCCCCATGCCCGCCTCCACCCGGTCCCCCGGCAGGTCGCTGGCAAAATGATGCTGATTGACCTTCACATCCGCCCCTTTACCCAGCGCGCCCACCCACGCCACGCTGACCCAGGGCTCCACCGTCAGGCCCCGCTTTATCGCCACCTGCCTCCCGGCGCTTACCCCTACCCGACCCTGCACCGGGC
>NZ_JBDFQT010000023.1:0-3299 GCF_039675725.1 Erwinia sp. Eh17-17
GTGCAGAAGGAAAACCTGAGCGCGCTGGCGACGCTGGCGTCGGGGATAGCGTCGGGAGTGAGCAGCGGGAGCGCGTCAGGGGCGGTGACGGGCGGACTGGCGGGTAAGAATGCGGTGGAGAATAACTTCCTCAGTACCACCCAGCTCGATAATTTTGCACATAAAGCCAGGGCCTGTGAAGGCGCCGCCTGCCAGCAAGTTATTCAGGAAATGGTTGATAGCAACCTGAAACAGCAAAAAGAAATGGGTGAAACCTGTGCCATATCGCCGGATCAATGTGGACAAAATTACGGCTATCTGGTCGAGCAATGGGACGTATTCGATAAGACCATCAAACAGCTGGATGCTGATGGCAAGCTGCCTGACGACTTCAAGAACTATCTTTCTGCGGTGTATTCATCCGGTATGGAGGCTGAAGGAACTGTTGCTAATCTAGGGTGGCAACAGAAGTTCGAAGCGCTGGGACTTGATAAAGATACTGCGGCAGCAATGGCGGCCACCGTACCAGCGTTGATTGCAGCTAAAGGACCAAAAGGCAGCGCGATCCCTGTAGCTCAACCAGTTAAAGCTAATAATGGTTTGATTTATAAATCAAACTCTAAACATACACTTGGACAATTAGGCAACAGACCTAATGCGGGAATTGAACCTCAGGATTCCTTGAAACTATTTGATAAATCAATTGCAAGTTCAAAGCAATATCCTAATAAGGAAGTTAGGTTTTCTATTGATAGTAAAGGCAATGTTCATCGTTTTGAAGGTACAAATGGTCAGTATCACTGGAATGGTAGTTCTGGTGATATTAAGAACCCACTAACTGGTAAACAAATACCCAGTGATATACAAAAACAGCTTGGAGTGAAAATAAAATGATTTATGGTGATCCATTGACTTTTGCACTTCAGTTTGACGTTGTGGAATCTTGGAATATTCCCGGAGATACGTGGGAAAATGGAGTTTTTTCGCTATATATTGATGGTGAAAGGTTGTTTAGCTCTATTGAACCAGTAGAGTTAAAAACTACGCTTAGTTTTTATTCTAATGCACCATTGGATGATCTTTGTGTAAATGATTTAAGCATTAGTGCTGAAAGTTTGTACAGGAATGCAGAGTGCTATTTTACAGGGGATGGTACTGAGCTTATTGATGGGCTATTCGATATGACGTGTACCGCGATGGAAGATAACGCTTGTTATCTGTATTTCATTAAAACGAGTGAAGGTGATCGTTTAGTATGGAGCATAGATAACGGAGAACATGTAACTGAAAAAATTTTAACAAAAAACACAATAAATGAAGTTGTTAACCAGCTACAAAAAAAACCTTTATAATCTACTCAAATCCCAACCCTCACGGTTGAGATTTTACTTTATAACCAGTCAGTTACACTTTAGCCGTATGCTTATTCGGCTTCGCCATCACCTGAATCACGTCCATCAGTTCCCGCTGCTTACGGGCTGAGAGCTTCGGACAGAGCCGGCGCAGGGCCTGTATCACTTCCGGCTCCGGTGGCGGTACTTCCGCCGTCAGCACCAGACAGCCGTTCATCACCCGCACATTAACCGGCGTCCCGGTTGCAAACCCCGCCACTTCCAGCCAGCCACCTTTAAGCGTAATACTGGCTGATGGCCGGAAATGCTTCGAATCCCGGATATAACCCACGGTATAACGGCGGGTTTTTAGTTCCGGCGCTTCAGTTGTAACAACTTCTGGCTTAGTATCCTGTTCAGCCATAATTAACTCCTTAACAGTTAGTTGTGGTCAGCGGGCGGTTGGTGTACCACCACCTTCAGCCCGCGTTCGTGTTAACTCTCTTCTTCAGCCGCTCCCCTGGTCACGCGGCCTACCGCACCGGTGACCTGGTTCTTGATGATCATCGCGTCCAGCAGTTCCCGGATCACATCCTGTTCACGCTGCGGCATTACCTGAACGGGGTGAGGCCGGAACTCCTGGTCAGCCCGGAGTGTAAGGCGCTGTTCTTGGCGATGGACGGTGTGGCGGGCCTGACGGCGAACGGCATCACTAACGCGGTAGTGCCGTACCTGCGGGCATCGGGGATAGAGAAAGGGAGCTGCCACCTGTTCCGGCATGCAATGGCGACCCAGATGCTGGAGAACGGCGCGGACCTCAGATGGATACAGGCAATGCTGGGGCACCGCAGCGTCGAATCCACGCAGATATACACGCAGGTCAGCATCCGGGCGCTTCAGGCGGTGCATGCGAGTACGCATCCGGCGGAGCAGGGGGAAAACCCGGAGCCGGACGAAACAGCAGAGCTGCCGGACAGCCCGTAAAGTTAGCTCAATCCCTGTTAGTGGCGTTGTTCGCTGTGCGGCAGAGCGCCGCGTCCGTGCGGCGATCTGCCTTCATCGCGTGCCGTGTGCGCGGGGGTCAATGGCCGCGCCCCGGGCTTTAGCGCCAGGTTCCTCTGTGAGCCGGTTCCCGGCCAGCGTCCATTAAACATAATGTGCGGGTATTATGCGAAGCTCGCCGTCCGCTTCCCTGCTCTCCTTCGCCGCGTCCTGCGGCTCGTATCGCATAATACACATTATGTCGTGCGCCCCCGCGTTGTGGTGCGGGGTGCAGGCCGCCGTCCCTGGCGGCTACTTCCTTCTCAGTCGTGTTCAGCAAACAGCAAAGCAGTAGTCGGCCTGACGGCCTCCGCTGAAAGGCTTCATGCCCGCCCGGCTGCGTCTGTCTGCGGCGGCTCGCACTGCGTTGCTCGTTCCCGCCTCGCCAGCTTCCGCTGCCCACCCCGGCCCGTGGTGGTCATGCAAAACCGTGCGTTCCCTCAACCACCTGAGCACCAGAGCGCTGTGCAGCGCTTGCGGGCCTCGCCGGCCCGCGCCCGGCAGACGGTTCACCGGCCCACAGGCAAGCTGTGGCCCGGCTCCCGCCGCGCAGAAAAGCGGTAATGACAGGAGTGCCAGCGCTGTTAAAATGCGCGGACGGATAGCGCAGGGGAAGCGGGATGATAAAGCTAAGGAAAGCCCTCACGTGGGTGCTGTGCGCGGTGATGGCTGCCGGGGCGGTAGCGTGCGCGGGGGAGAAAGGCGCGTCGGGGCAAAAAGTTGCGGTCCCGGAAGTGCAACAGGGAAAATGCTTTGTAACTGACGGAAAGCACAGGGAAAAAGTGTGTACGCTGGCAGGGTGTGCAGCGGAAAAAGTTGTTGTGGAGAATAACTCGCTGAGCGGCGATAAAGCCCGCGAATCGGTCAAGCAGAATGCTGAGCACTGGAAAGATCAGGTACGGGATAAGCTGGGTAACGGTACAACCTCTTCCATCGCGAACGGCATTA
>NZ_JBDFQT010000024.1:0-2938 GCF_039675725.1 Erwinia sp. Eh17-17
ACCTTCACATCCGCCCCTTTACCCAGCGCGCCCACCCACGCCACGCTGACCCAGGGCTCCACCGTCAGGCCCCGCTTTATCGCCACCTGCCTCCCGGCGCTTACCCCTACCCGACCCTGCACCGGGCTGCTGCGCTGCGTCTCCACCTCCAGCCCGTTGTCCAGCCGGTAGTGGCTGCTCCCCAGCCGCACCGCCGTTACCCCCGCGTGCGGCTCAATGAACCATCCGTCATTCAGGCTGAAGGTCTGTCCCGCCCGCAGCGTGCCGCCCCACGCGCTCACGCGCTGCCGCCCTTTGCTCACCTGCCCCAGGTTACCGCTGACGTCCAGCTGGTTTTTCAGCTGGTACAGGCTCACCGAACCGCTGAGGTAAAGCCCGTCTGCCGACTGCCAGCGCCCGTAAACCCCCTCGCTGCGGTGGCTGATGTGCCCCCGGCTTCCCTCGCCGAAGTTCTGGCGCGCGTCGCCGCTGCCGAACGTCACGCCGTACTCCAGCTCGCCGGAGCCCGCCGCCGCACTCCCGCCCACCCCCAGCAGGGTGGCGTTACGCTGCTGCGAAAATGCCCGCGCCTGACCCGCCGCATGGCTGACCCGGCTGGCTGACGATTTGACCCACACGCCCCCGCGGCCTGCGTCGTCGCGCTGGTCCGGCAGCGCCGCCGCGGACTGGACCACACCGGACAGCGCCGTCTGTGAAGCCAGGGCGGCGTTCGCCCCGGAGGAGAGCTCCGGCGCGGCGTTCACCTCTGCCATAGCCGGTTTTTCCGGTGTGATGGTTTCTGTGGCGGCTGCCGTCGCCGCTGACTCTGCTACCATCGCTGTAGCTGACGCAGGTGCTTCAGCGACAGAGCTCCCTGATGAAGCGGCCGGCATCTCTGATCCCATGTCCAATAAATTTGATGAGCCCAGCGCTGGCACGATCTGAGCGTCCACTGGCAACGGCTTTTTTGCACCGGCATCTGCGGAGACCACTGCATCCTTACCTCCCCTGGTCAGCTGCCAGTCGTTGCCCTGCTTTTGCAGCGTGTAGCGGTACGCGCCGAGGTCAACGTGTCCGCCCGCCAGGGTAAATTCAGCGTCACCGCCGTGGGTTAAGACCAGGCGCTGGAATTCAGTGGCGCGTTCCGGTTCGTTACCGCTGTCGCTGATCGCCAGCTGGTGCCTGCCGGAGGCCGCATTTTCGCCGCGTACAATCAGCTGGTCACTCTGTCCCGCTGACAGGTTGGTGTTCATCTGAAAGATGCCCTCACCGCTCAGTGAGTCCACGCTCAGGGTTTTAAAAGAACCGTCTGGCGTGAAAATGACGCGGCCACCTTTAAGGTCAAGATAATTAAAGTCTGAGTTTTTTGTTAACTCCCAGCGACTGTCGTCAAGACTCAGCCGGTAAATATTAATGACACGTCCTGTTAACGATGAGTGATTTTTTAACTTCAGCTCGCCACAATTTTTTAAGCAACGAAGTGTTCGTGCTATCACATTGCCAGCAATGGTGCTGTTGTCAGCTTCCAGCATCGCCCCGTTTGCTCTAAAACCGATAGCAGCTGAATTTTTTTTACGCGCAGTCACCTGACTTTCTGACAGCGTCACATTATTCACAACGGATATGGCGATTGAATCTTCACCTTCGGCTGTGACTGAGGATTCAACCACATTAAATTGAGGGGTATCACTTTTTAATAAAACCGTTTTGTCATTTTTAATCAGGATGCTTGAATTTTTTATACTCATCCTGCCGCCACTTAATGCCTGGATAAACGGATAATAGTCACGCCCGTCTGTTTTTTTTATATCGCCTGAAAAATCACCACCCTCAAGTAAAACAGACCCGCCACGACCGGCCTCAATGCGCGACGGGATATTATTTTTAATATTCTTAACTGTCAGAACTCCACCATTCTTAGCGCGAAGACGGTTAACCCCAGACAAAGCAGCATCACCATTAATCTCCAGAGCCTTCCCATCAGCGGTAATATCCACAGCAAAGAGATGTTTCGAATAAACGGCCAGCGCACTGATTAAAAACAAGCAACCAAGTTTGTAACCCGAACGAGAATAAAAAGATGAATATCGCATCAATTTGACTCCGGAAAAGAAATAATTCGAGAGTTTTATTATGCTTTTGTTTAATTTTTCATTCTGTCGGGGTCGGGCTGACAGACTTGTAGGAATTTTCCTTGCCTACAGAATTAAGATGTGGTTCGGACGGTGGTTCGGGCTTCCCTGCCCGCAGATAACCCTGCCGGACTAAAAGTTATAGCGGTAGCCCAGCGTCGCCGACCACGGCTGCACGCTCCGGCTGCCCCTGGCGTACTCCGCTCCGGCCGTCAGCACGTGCCCGCCGTCAAGGCTGAAGCTCGCCCCCGCGCCCGCCTGCACCCGGTCACCCGGCAGGTCGCTGGCAAAATGATGCTGATTGACCTTCACATCCGCCCCTTTACCCAGCGCGCTCACCCACGCCACGCTGACGTAAGGCTCCACCGTCAGGCCCCGCTTTATCGCCACCTGCCTCCCGGCGTTTACCCCCACCCGACCCTGCACCGGGCTGCTGCGCTGCGTCTCCACCTCCAGCCCGTTGTCCAGCCGGTAGTGGCTGCTCCCCAGCCGCACCGCCGTTACCCCCGCGTGCGGCTCAATGAACCATCCGTCATTCAGGCTGAAGGTCTGTCCCGCCCGCAGCGTGCCGCCCCACGCGCTCACGCGCTGCCGCCCTTTGCTCACCTGCCCCAGGTTACCGCTGACGTCCAGCTGGTTTTTCAGCTGGTACAGGCTCACCGAACCGCTGAGGTAAAGCCCGTCTGCCGACTGCCAGCGCCCGTAAACCCCCTCGCTGCGGTGGCTGATGTGCCCCCGGCTTCCCTCGCCGAAGTTCTGGCGCGCGTCGCCGCTGCCGAACGTCACGCCGTACTCCAGCTCGCCGGAGCCCGCCGCCGCACTCCCGC
>NZ_JBDFQT010000025.1:0-1962 GCF_039675725.1 Erwinia sp. Eh17-17
GAGCGCGAAAAAGTGAACGTGAACAAGAACAACTTCGACAGCGTGCTGGCGGAGTTTTCCCCGGCGGTCAATATCTCCGTGGAGAACACCCTGGCCGGCGACGGCAGCGAAGAGAACGTTAAGCTGACCTTCCGCGAGCTTAAAGACTTCAGCCCGGAGCAGGTTGCCCGCCAGATCCCCCAGCTGAAGGCCATGCTCGCCATGCGTAACCTGCTGCGCGATCTCAAATCTAACCTGCTGGATAACGTCACGTTCCGCAAGGAGCTGGAGTCCATCCTGAAAAACCCTGCCCTGAATGACGAACTGCGTCGTGAGCTGTCTGCCCTGGCGCCACAAAAAGCCTGATCCTTCGTTTAACGGAATAACACGAGAGAATGCTGATGTCTGTTGAAAATAAAACGTCTTCCGCGGGTAGCGCTACCGTGCAGGATCGTCCCGCTGCGGGCGGTGTTTATGCCTCCCTGTTTGAAAAAATTAATCTCAGCCCGGTGTCGCACCTCAGCGACCTGAATATCTGGCAGGACAGCCAGATGATGTCCGATGCCAGCGCCGACGAGCGCGTAACGGCGGCGATGAAGGTGCTGGTCGAGTGCCTGCAGCAGTCGGGTTCAAAGGTCGAAAGGCTGGATAAAACCCTGCTGGATCACCATATCGCCCGGCTGGACGAGCAGATCAGCCGCCAGCTGGACGCGGTGATGCACCACGAGGAATTCCAGAGCGTGGAGTCGCTGTGGCGCGGCCTGAAGTCGCTGGTGGACAAAACCGACTTCCGCCAGAACGTGAAGATTGAAGTGCTGGACCTGTCGAAAGACGACCTGCGCCAGGACTTTGAGGACGCGCCGGAAATCATTCAGAGCGGCCTGTACGCGCACACCTATATCGCCGAGTACGACACCCCCGGCGGCGAGCCGATTGGCGCGCTGATCTCCTCTTACGAGTTCGATGCCTCCGCGCAGGACGTGGCGCTGCTGCGCAACATCTCCAAAGTGGCGGCGTCCGCGCATATGCCGTTTATCGGCTCCGCCGGCCCGCGGTTCTTCCTGAAGGACAATATGGAAGAGGTGGCGGCCATCAAGGATATCGGCAACTACTTTGACCGCGCCGAATACATCAAGTGGAAGTCGTTCCGCGACACCGACGATTCGCGCTATATCGGCCTGGTGATGCCGCGCGTGCTCGGCCGCCTGCCGTACGGCCCGGACACCGTGCCGGTGCGCAGCTTCAACTACGTGGAAGAGGTGAAAGGCCCGGATCACGACCGCTACCTGTGGACCAACGCTTCGTTTGCGTTTGCCGCCAACATGGTGAAGAGCTTTATCAACAACGGCTGGTGCGTGCAGATCCGCGGCCCGCAGGCGGGCGGCGCGGTGCAGGACCTGCCGATCCACCTGTATGACCTGGGCACCGGTAACCAGGTGAAAATCCCGTCAGAGGTGATGATCCCGGAAACCCGCGAATTCGAGTTCGCCAACCTCGGCTTTATCCCGCTGTCGTACTACAAAAACCGCGACTACTCGTGCTTCTTCTCGGCCAACTCGACGCAGAAACCGGCGCTGTACGACACCGCTGACGCCACGGCCAACAGCCGCATCAACGCGCGCCTGCCGTATATTTTCCTGCTGTCGCGCATTGCGCACTACCTGAAGCTGATCCAGCGCGAAAACATCGGCACGACCAAGGATCGCCGCCTGCTGGAGCTGGAGCTGAACACCTGGGTGCGCGGTCTGGTGACGGAAATGACCGATCCGGGCGACGAGCTGCAGGCATCACATCCGCTGCGCGATGCGAAAGTGGTGGTGGAAGATATCGAGGACAATCCGGGCTTCTTCCGCGTGAAGCTGTATGCCATCCCGCATTTCCAGGTGGAAGGCATGGATATCAACCTGTCTCTGGTATCCCAGATGCCGAAAGCGAAAGCGTAAGGCGGGCGAACAGGGATGAAAATATATCGTCCGTTATGGA
>NZ_JBDFQT010000026.1:0-1507 GCF_039675725.1 Erwinia sp. Eh17-17
CGGGGACAGTTACTGTGGTACAGCTCTTAATGATCTGGCCGGGAAGAATCAGACGGTAGCAGACAGCGTGAAAGCGCTGATGCAAAGCGAAACCTGGTCAGCAGTCGCCGACACAATCAAACAGGCGGCTGACGGAAATCAGGCGGCGCTGGAAGCCACGGGTGGGATGCTGGCGGGTATTATATTGCCGGGCAAGAAAGTGCCTGGGGTTGTTAAAGCAGTTGATCCAACCATCAAAATTGCCACCGGTATAACGGTTGGTGAATTTGAGTCCAGTCTGTTTAAACTCCCTCCGGGAGAGCGTGTTGCGATTGTAAAACAAACCGCTCCATCGGTAGCCTCTGCTCATGAAATGATTAAGGATAACAAGTTAACCAAAATGAATAACCGAGATGTTTATCGAGGCACAGATGGCAATTTATATGCTCTCGATACTCAGCATGGCCGTTTTGAAGTTGTTAGTCCTCAAGGGAAACACATTAAAGCAGTTAACTTTGCTATGAAGGAAATACCTGATAGTAAAGATAAATCTGGTGGACACAACTTGAGGATTAAATGATGGAATACATTAAATTAGTCAACTATCCGGGGAAGTCTATACGTCGGGGCCGAATATTCAGATTACCCGCAGTGTGGCCATATGAAAATATTGTAGATTTTATGGTAATAGATATGGCTCATACGCACGGTCTGGTTGTTTCATCAGGATTTAAGGCTGGGTCAATGCTGATCGAACTCCCACTAGAAAGTGCTTCTACGGAAGGTCATGCTTTAAGCACTGAGTGGATCATCAATAACTGGGCAAAATGGATCTATCCAGAATGCGCTGTAGAAGATGTTTATATCATTGATCAGTACACAGCAATGCCCATTGAATAAACAACGATCCCGGCTCAGTCGAGCCGGGATTTTTATTTTAACGATCAGCTACCGCCCCGCTTCTGCGGCTCTGCAATCATCCGGATAAACTCAGTCACCTGCCGCTGCTTGCGGGCCGACAGCTTACAGACCTTCCTCAGCGTCTGCATAATCTCCGGTTCCGCCTCCGGCTGCTGTGCCGTAATCACCAGGCAGCCCGCCATCACCCGCACGTCAATTTTCACCCCGGTATCAAACCCCGCCTGCTCCAGCCAGTCGCCCTTCAGGTTAATGCTGGGCCTCGCTTGCGCGGTGCGTTCTCCGCTTCTTCTCCCGGCAAGCCTTCCAGCGAAACTGAAAGGATCTTCGTCACAGCGGGTCGTACCGGGATCTGTATCCGCCTCCTGCCTGTTTGACTCGGTGCAGGAGCAGAGCGGACTGTTTGCGGGCAGCGGGGGTTATGACATCAGGGTGGGTGATCACACCCAACTGGACGGGGCGGTGATATCCTCGACGGGCGCGGCGGATAAAAATCGCCTGGATACCGGCACGCTGGGCTGGTCAGACATTGATAATCAGGCGCACTATAAAACCGAACATCAGAGCGCGGGCTTTAACAGCGGCGGTCCGGTAGGGTCTAATCTGCTAA
>NZ_JBDFQT010000027.1:0-1383 GCF_039675725.1 Erwinia sp. Eh17-17
TCGCGGCCGAACACCGGGTCGATGCTTCCCGCCCGCGCTTTTGCCGTCACGTCGAGGGTAAATTTATCCAGTGCGTTTTGCAGGGCCGGGTTCAGTTCGCCTTCTTTCAGCTCTGCACCGGCCGGGCGGCCAACAAACTCCACCTCACTGCCGTGCTCCCGGGCCAGTTCAGCCTCAAACTGCCGCTCCGGGCGCTCATCAGATTGTGCATCCAGCAGCGGACGCAGGCGTTCCAGCTGGCTCTGGCCCAGCGTCAGCAGCGGCCACAGACCGTCGCAGCGTGCCAGTGTCGGTTTATCCACCAGGGCCATCAGCAAATGGTGACTTCGGATTTGCGCTTCACCGTTGAGTGAAGCAATAAGCCAGGCCTGCTGCATCAGCGTCTGAATATTGTCAGACAGCTGCGGGCGCCCATGCACCGAACGCGGGAGAGTGTCCAGCCAGCCGAGCAAATCCTGCCACAGCACATCCATATCCCATTCGTAGCGACGCGCCAGCACCGTCAGGTCACCTTCACCCTGCTCCAGCAGTTTCAGCAGCCAGTGCTCCGGCAGGATTGAAGCATGCGCCCGGGTCTGGCACAGGGAGGCGGCCCCTTCCATGGCACGGGCACAGTAAGGGTTCAGACGTCGCAGCAGAATGGCTGGGTTTTCCATAACTCTCTCTCTTTATCGGTTCCTGGACACGCTACCGCCCCTCGCTGTTTCCCGTTGTTCAGGAGACCAAAGCGCACAAGGTCAGGCTGGCAGGCAGATTGTTGTTTTGCTGAGCACCCGACTCGCAGACGCTCAGCAAAACTGCGGACAGGAGAACCTGTCCGCAGTGGGCTTACGCGGTGGTACGTTCGTTCCAGGAATCGGAATGAATGATGTTGCCGTCTTTGTAGGTCCAGGTGATTTTTTCGTAGCGCAGCTCAATGCGCTCCAGGTGATTGTGCTTCTCTTTCGAGGCGTCTTTGATGTCGTGCATCAGCGGAGCCACTTTCACCAGCTTGACGTTCTCCAGTTTGGTGTTGAAGTACTCCACCTCCTGGCCCGCGTCGTTGATTTTGTACCACCTGAACTCGGCAGACTTCAGGGTCTGACCGGTGGTCACCGCCTTGTAGAGATACGGGCTGGACGAGTCGATCTCTTTGGTGAACAGGAACGGGGTGTGAACGCGGGTGCCGGTCAGCTTGCCGGTGTTGTTGTCGGTCGGGATGTACAGGTTATGCTCCTGTGCCACCACTTCGATGCTGCCTTCGCGGTCCTTCACGTCCACAGAACCTTTGATATCCGCACCGCCGTCGTCTTTCAGCCACAGATAGACTGGAATTGCCATGTGTTACTCCTTATCAGAACTTACTGTTGTGTCATCATCCTGTGATGACGTTCGCATTGCTGG
>NZ_JBDFQT010000028.1:0-1239 GCF_039675725.1 Erwinia sp. Eh17-17
TTGACCCTGACCCAAAATCCTGCTCCATTCAGCAACAGAATTCCGGCATGATAAACACTCCCCTGAACGGAGGTGGTGCCGATGAAAAAGTCACGATTCACCGAAGAGCAGATTGTCTTTGCCCTCAGGCAGGCTGAGCTGGGGACGTCCGTGCCGGATGTCTGCCGTAAGCTGGGCATTTCTGATGCCACCTTCTATACGTGGCGTAAGAAATACGGCGGCATTTCCCCTTCTGAACTCAAACACATGCGGCAACTGGAAGAGGAAAATCTGCGGCTGAAGAGGCTGGTTGCCGATCTGAGCCTCGACAAGGCGATGCTGCAGGACGTGCTGGCAAAAAAGAGCTGACGCTGGCACGCCTGCGCGAATGGGTCAGGGATTTGCAAGCCCGCTACGGTGCCAGTGAGAGACAGGTCTGTTTTGCGCTGCGGGTCAGCCGCAGCTCGTTTCGATATCGTTCTGTGGCCGCCGACGACAGCGCACTGCGGCTACGCATCCGTGAGATAACCGAAACCCGGGTTCATTACGGGTACCGCCGGGTATACGTGATGCTGAGGCGGGAAGGCTGGCGCGATAATCACAAAAGAATCTACCGCCTCTACTGTGAGCAGGGTCTGTCGCTGCGCCTCAAACGGCCACGCCGCAATAAATCCGCCCAGCGCCGCCAACCGCAGCCTCAGGGTCTGTATCCGAATCACGTCTGGGGCATGGATTTTGTCTCTGATGCGTTGTTTGACGGGCGACGACTGCGCCTGCTGACGGTTATCGACCTGTACACCCGCGAATGCCTGGGGATCTGCGTGGGGCAGAATTTGCGTTCAACAGAAGTGGCAGAAATGCTAAATAGCATAGCGCTCAGACGTCCTTTACCTCAGTTGCTGAAAACCGATAATGGTTCTGAATTTGCAGGGAAAATGCTGGACAGATGGGTGTACGAAAGAGGCATCAGAATCGACTTCTCACGCCCGGGAACACCGACGGACAATGCGACGGTGGAGTCCTTCAACGGCAGGTTAAGGCAGGAATGTCTGAACGAGAACTGGTTTATGTCTTTGGAGGATGCACGGTGCAAAATCGAGGCCTGGCGCATACACTATAACCAGAGTCGTCCCCATTCTGCACTGGGCTGGATGACGCCCTCTGAATTTGCCGAAAAATCTGCCGGTTGCCAGAATATGCAGCCAGAATGAAGCCGGTTATTCCTGATTATGAATGGATCACATACGGGGAGCGGGTCAG
>NZ_JBDFQT010000029.1:0-1057 GCF_039675725.1 Erwinia sp. Eh17-17
GCGGATAAAAATCGCCTGGATACCGGCACGCTGGGCTGGTCAGACATTGATAATCAGGCGCACTATAAAACCGAACATCAGAGCGCGGGCTTTAACAGCGGCGGTCCGGTAGGGTCTAATCTGCTAAGCAACGTCAGCGCGCTGCCGCTGTCGGGCTCCGGCAGCGAAGGGCAGGCGGAGGGCACCACCAAAGCGGCGGTGAGCGCAGGGACGGTTGTGATCCGCGACCGGACCAGCCAGAAGCAGGACGTCAGCACCCTGAACCGTGATGCGGAACACGCCAACGACGGCAGCATCGCGCCGATCTTTAACAAAGAGAAAGAGCAGAAGCGGCTGCAGCAGGCGCAGCTGGTGAGCGACATCGCCTCGCAGGCGCTGGATATTTACAACACTCACGAGGCGACGAAGGCAACGCGGGAGGCGACGGCGGCGCTGTCGGATAAAACCCGCCAGGGAGAGTATGAACGGCGGGCAAAAGCGGAGCTTGCCGGGGCGAAGCAGGTCGATCCGACGGTGGACGACAGCGCGAAAGGGGTGTCGGACAGGGCGTGGCAGATGGCGTACGACGATGCGCTGGCGCAGCGCGGCGGTGAGATGGGCGGGAGCGTGTCCACGGGAGTGAACGCGGTGGTGAGCGCGCTGCAGAGTCTGGCCGGCGGCGACATTAAGGCGGCGCTGGCGCAGGGAGCGGCGCCGTACCTGGCGGGAGAGGTAAAAAGGATAACAACGCAGGGCAGGCCTTACGAAGAGCTGAGCGCAGGGGAGAGGGCGAACAACGCGCTGGCGCACGCGCTGCTGGGAGGTGTGGTGGCGGAGCTGAGCGGAGGCAGCGGGCTGGCGGGTGCGACGGGAGGATTAACGGGAGAGCTGGGAGCGTCGGCGATAGCGCAGGCGCTGTACGGTACGACGGACAGCAGCAGGCTGACGTCAGTGCAGAAGGAAAACCTGAGCGCGCTGGCGACGCTGGCGTCGGGGATAGCGTCGGGAGTGAGCAGCGGGAGCGCGTCAGGGGCGGTGACGGGCGGACTGGCGGGTAAGAATGCGGTGGAGAATAACT
>NZ_JBDFQT010000030.1:0-893 GCF_039675725.1 Erwinia sp. Eh17-17
GCGATTGGGTGGATCAGGGTAACAACCATCTGAATGTTGTCACCTGGCATGACCATCTCAACGCCTTCTGGCAGTTCGATGGTACCGGTCACGTCAGTAGTACGGAAGTAGAACTGTGGACGGTAGCCTTTGAAGAACGGAGTATGACGGCCGCCTTCGTCTTTAGACAGAATATAAACTTCTGACTCGAACTTGGTGTGTGGCTTGATAGAACCTGGCTTAGCCAGAACCTGGCCACGCTGGATATCTTCACGCTTAACACCGCGCAGCAGGATACCACAGTTCTCACCCGCACGGCCTTCGTCCAGCAGCTTACGGAACATTTCAACGCCGGTACAGGTTGATTTCACGGTATCTTTGATACCAACGATCTCAACTTCTTCACCAACTTTAACGATACCGCGCTCTACACGACCGGTAACAACAGTACCACGGCCGGAGATAGAGAATACGTCTTCGATTGGCAGCAGGAATGGCTTATCGATCGCACGCTCTGGCTCTGGGATGTAGTTGTCCAGGTGACCAGCCAATTCGATGATTTTGGCTTCCCACTCTGCGTCACCCTGCAGGGCTTTCAGTGCAGAACCACGAACAACCGGGATGTCGTCGCCAGGGAAATCGTAAGCAGACAGCAGCTCACGAACTTCCATTTCAACCAGCTCCAGCAGCTCTTCGTCATCAACCATGTCGCATTTGTTCATGAATACGATCATGAACGGAACGCCAACCTGACGACCCAGCAGGATGTGCTCACGGGTCTGAGGCATTGGGCCGTCAGTCGCAGCAACAACCAGGATAGCGCCGTCCATCTGAGCAGCACCGGTGATCATGTTTTTCACATAGTCGGCGTGGCCTGGGCAGTCAACGTGCGCGTAGTGGCGAGTTGGGGTGTC
>NZ_JBDFQT010000031.1:0-837 GCF_039675725.1 Erwinia sp. Eh17-17
GCCGGTTTTGCTGTTTATCGACGAGGCGCACACCATTATCGGCGCGGGCAACCAGGCGGGCGGGGCCGACGCCGCCAACCTGCTGAAACCGGCCCTGGCGCGCGGCGAGCTGCGCACCATCGCCGCCACCACCTGGAGCGAGTACAAGCAGTACTTCGAGAAGGACGCCGCGCTGGAGCGCCGCTTCCAGATGGTCAAAGTTGACGAGCCGGACGACGACACCGCCTGCCTGATGCTCAGAGGCCTGAAATCCCGCTACGCGCAGCACCACGGCGTACACATCAGCGACGACGCGGTGAAAGCGGCGGTCAGCCTGTCGCGCCGCTATCTGACGGGGCGCCAGCTGCCGGACAAGGCGGTCGACCTGCTGGACACCGCCGCCGCGCGCGTGCGCATGAGCCTGGACACCTTGCCTGAACAAATTGTGCGCCTGAAAGCACGGCTGACCGCACTGGAACTGGAAGAGCAGGCGCTGCTGGAAGATATCGCCGCCGGCAGTCACCGTCATGGTGACCGCCTGAGCGTTATTGAGCAGCAGCGGACTGAACTGGACGCGCGTATTCAGCAGCAGGAAGGTCGTTTCATCAACGTGAAGGCGCTGGCACAGCGTCTGATGGCCAGCCGGCAGGATATCAGCCAGCAGGCTGAGATTTGCGCCCTGCAACAGCAGCTCGAACAGGCGCAGCTGGGCGACGTGCTGGTTCAGGTGGACGTGGACACCCGCACCGTCGCCAACGTGATTGCCGACTGGACCGGGGTGCCGCTGTCTTCCCTGATGAAAGACGAGCAGACCGAACTGCTGACCCTGGAAAGTGAAATCGGCCGGCGCGTGGTCGG
>NZ_JBDFQT010000032.1:0-632 GCF_039675725.1 Erwinia sp. Eh17-17
CCGAAGGACAGCATGCTGTCGTGAGCATTTGAGAGACTCGAACATATCGTTGATTTCATTCTTATTACGGAGAATGAAAACGACATGTCGTTTCAATTTTCAGCTTGTTCCGGATTGTTAAAGAGCATAATACTTCGCAGCATACTGTTATCCAGCACACTCTGAAGTATTTTATCGTGAGAAGACAGTATGGTGGAGCTAAGCGGGATCGAACCGCTGACCTCCTGCGTGCAAGGCAGGCGCTCTCCCAGCTGAGCTATAGCCCCATACAGTCTTACAGAAACCTTTTACTACCATTACGTCCCGCAAAGGGGATGTAATTTTTACTCAGGCAAGGCGTGAGGTTGCGACGCATAGTTCACTATGCGAGCCAGCCGAACAACGCAGCATGAGTGAAAATTTGGTAGGCCTGAGTGGACTTGAACCACCGACCTCACCCTTATCAGGGGTGCGCTCTAACCACCTGAGCTACAAGCCTGTAGAGGTTTTTCTGCTCGTTACTTTTTATCAGACAATCTGTGTGGACACTGCGCGGGAAGGTATCTTCAGGTAAGGAGGTGATCCAACCGCAGGTTCCCCTACGGTTACCTTGTTACGACTTCACCCCAGTCATGAATCACAAAGTGGTAAGC
>NZ_JBDFQT010000033.1:0-522 GCF_039675725.1 Erwinia sp. Eh17-17
ACGTGGACACCCGCACCGTCGCCAACGTGATTGCCGACTGGACCGGGGTGCCGCTGTCTTCCCTGATGAAAGACGAGCAGACCGAACTGCTGACCCTGGAAAGTGAAATCGGCCGGCGCGTGGTCGGGCAGGACGCGGCGCTTAACGCCATCGCGCAGCGCCTGCGCGCCGCTAAAACAGGTCTGACCTCTGAGAACGGTCCGCAGGGCGTGTTCCTGCTGGTCGGCCCGAGCGGCACCGGCAAAACCGAGAGCGCGCTGGCGCTGGCGGACGAGCTGTACGGCGGCGAGAAGTCGCTGATCACCATCAACCTCTCCGAGTACCAGGAGGCGCACACCGTCTCGCAGCTGAAAGGCTCGCCGCCGGGCTACGTCGGCTACGGGCAGGGCGGCATCCTCACCGAAGCGGTGCGCAAGCGCCCGTACAGCGTGGTGCTGCTCGACGAGGTGGAGAAGGCGCACCGCGACGTGCTGAACCTGTTCTACCAGGTGTTTGACCGCGGCTTTATGCGCGACGGCGAGG
>NZ_JBDFQT010000034.1:0-515 GCF_039675725.1 Erwinia sp. Eh17-17
GCCCGGCCGGTGCAGAGCTGAAAGAAGGCGAACTGAACCCGGCCCTGCAAAACGCACTGGATAAATTTACCCTCGACGTGACGGCAAAAGCGCGGGCGGGAAGCATCGACCCGGTGTTCGGCCGCGACACCGAAATCCGCCAGATGGTCGACATCCTGTCGCGCCGCCGCAAGAACAACCCGATTCTGGTCGGCGAGCCGGGGGTGGGGAAAACCGCGCTGGTCGAAGGCCTGGCGCTGCGTATTGCCGAGGGCAACGTGCCGGAATCCCTCAAACCGGTGATTCTGCGCACCCTTGACCTCGGCCTGTTGCAGGCGGGTGCAGGCGTAAAGGGCGAGTTCGAACAGCGCCTGAAAAACGTCATCGATGCGGTGCAGCAGTCACCGGTGCCGGTTTTGCTGTTTATCGACGAGGCGCACACCATTATCGGCGCGGGCAACCAGGCGGGCGGGGCCGACGCCGCCAACCTGCTGAAACCGGCCCTGGCGCGCGGCGAGCTGCGCACCATCGCCGCC
>NZ_JBDFQT010000035.1:0-515 GCF_039675725.1 Erwinia sp. Eh17-17
GGCGGCGATGGTGCGCAGCTCGCCGCGCGCCAGGGCCGGTTTCAGCAGGTTGGCGGCGTCGGCCCCGCCCGCCTGGTTGCCCGCGCCGATAATGGTGTGCGCCTCGTCGATAAACAGCAAAACCGGCGCCGGTGACTGCTGCACCGCATCGATGACGTTCTTCAGGCGCTGCTCGAACTCGCCCTTTACGCCTGCACCCGCCTGCAACAGGCCGAGGTCAAGGGTGCGCAGAATCACCGGTTTGAGGGATTCCGGCACGTTACCTTCGGCAATGCGCAGCGCCAGGCCTTCGACCAGCGCGGTTTTTCCGACACCGGGTTCACCGACCAGAATCGGGTTGTTCTTGCGGCGGCGCGAGAGGATGTCGACCATCTGGCGGATTTCGGTATCGCGGCCGAACACCGGGTCGATGCTTCCCGCCCGCGCTTTTGCCGTCACGTCGAGGGTAAATTTATCCAGTGCGTTTTGCAGGGCCGGGTTCAGTTCGCCTTCTTTCAGCTCTGCACCGGCCGGGC
>NZ_JBDFQT010000036.1:0-453 GCF_039675725.1 Erwinia sp. Eh17-17
GGCAGTGAACGTGGCGGGGTAAATGCCTACGTTGTAAATCGGCGTGTCGCATGGGCTGATAAGCGTGATAACCAGCGCTATGCGGCCTTCGATGCCCGTATTTTGGTCAGTGAGGCAGAGCAAGACGCGCCAATCGCAGATGAGCGGCCTCAGCTACGCCAGTTGCCTTCCCTATCACCGGGAGACATACAGCTTCCGCATGGAGATGGCCTTCCACCGCCAAGCCAACAACCACTTGTCGATGCAGACCTTCCAAGTCTTCCTCGTGAGGAGCAATTGGATTGGGTAGAGGGCAAGTGAACCGGTGTCTTTTACACACCGGTAGATCGCTTAGATTCGATTCTCAGCGGCGTGGTAGACCTCTTTATCGCGTCGAGCACCCACAGCGACAATGAGAACCTCCACTGCCCCCTGATCTACTCTATAGACGATTCGGGTATCTCCTACCCTTAT
>NZ_JBDFQT010000037.1:0-430 GCF_039675725.1 Erwinia sp. Eh17-17
GCTTACCACTTTGTGATTCATGACTGGGGTGAAGTCGTAACAAGGTAACCGTAGGGGAACCTGCGGTTGGATCACCTCCTTACCTGAAGATACCTTCCCGCGCAGTGTCC
Source organism: Erwinia sp. Eh17-17 (assembly GCF_039675725.1). Taxonomy (NCBI): domain Bacteria; kingdom Pseudomonadati; phylum Pseudomonadota; class Gammaproteobacteria; order Enterobacterales; family Erwiniaceae; genus Erwinia; species Erwinia sp. Eh17-17. The sequence goes on from NZ_JBDFQT010000037.1 coordinate 111, forward strand.
ACACAGATTGTCTGATAGAAGTAACGAGCAAAGTCGCACCCGAGTCCCCATCGTCTAGAGGCCCAGGACACTGCCCTTTCACGGCTGTAACAGGGGTTCGAATCCCCTTGGGGACGCCACACCGGTAACGACGTGAAAGACGTTGCCACACAGTATCTCAAAGCTGACTTTAACGAGTCACGTTTGAGATATTTGCTCTTTAACAATCCGGAACAAGCTGAAAATTGAAACGACATGTCGTTTTCATTCTCCGTAATAAGAATGAAATCAACGATATGTTCGAGTCTCTCAAATGCTCACGACAGCATGCTGTCCTTCGG
>NZ_JBDFQT010000038.1:0-399 GCF_039675725.1 Erwinia sp. Eh17-17
ATGCCTGGCAGTTCCCTACTCTCGCATGGGGAGACCCCACACTACCATCGGCGCTACGGCGTTTCACTTCTGAGTTCGGCATGGGGTCAGGTGGGACCACCGCGCTAAAGCCGCCAGGCAAATTCTTTGTGCCCGAAACGAATCTTTTTCGCTCCTGCTGCGTTGGCCGCGCTTGCAAAGTCAGTCACATACTTCAGTATGCTCCCTCCTTTCCTGCGCCTGCCGCCTTGCATCAGCGTAAAATCTTTCGTTTCTGACGAATTCTTTATCCGGAACAGGCTGAAAATCTCTTTTGCGTCTCTCATAACGCACACCAGAACGCTTCTGGCGTTGTAAGGTTAAGCCTCACGGGTCATTAGTACCGGTTAGCTCAACGCATCGCTGCGCTTACACACCCGG
>NZ_JBDFQT010000039.1:0-395 GCF_039675725.1 Erwinia sp. Eh17-17
TGCCTGGCGGCTTTAGCGCGGTGGTCCCACCTGACCCCATGCCGAACTCAGAAGTGAAACGCCGTAGCGCCGATGGTAGTGTGGGGTCTCCCCATGCGAGAGTAGGGAACTGCCAGGCATCAATTTATAAAGGGCGACATTCGTGTCGCCCTTTAAAGTTCAGAATGCTGATATGGCTCAGTTGGTAGAGCGCACCCTTGGTAAGGGTGAGGTCCCCAGTTCGACTCTGGGTATCAGCACCAGTAATAAAGCGTGAGTTCGGTAAATCAAGAATTTGCCTGGCGGCTTTAGCGCGGTGGTCCCACCTGACCCCATGCCGAACTCAGAAGTGAAACGCCGTAGCGCCGATGGTAGTGTGGGGTCTCCCCATGCGAGAGTAGGGAACTGCCAGGCAT
>NZ_JBDFQT010000040.1:0-393 GCF_039675725.1 Erwinia sp. Eh17-17
CGAAGGCCGCATAGCGCTGGTTATCACGCTTATCAGCCCATGCGACACGCCGATTTACAACGTAGGCATTTACCCCGCCACGTTCACTGCCCACTCGAACGACATCGATCCAGCACTCATCAGACAATACCGCCAAGGATCGTTTAACCGTATTCAGGCTTACGTCCATCAGTGATGCGAGCGTGGCTTGGCTGACAACAACTGCGCCATCCTTACCCATATTGGCTACCAGAAGGTGCATGAGTTGGGCTGCTTTTGGCTTACGGCCGATTAGGGCAGACCATGCTTCATGAGCTGCCCGTTCCGTCTGAACCCATGTTCCCCTAACGTCCAGTTTTGGCACAGCGCCGCCCTCAAATTTGTACGATATATGACATTACAATGGATGATATC
>NZ_JBDFQT010000041.1:0-342 GCF_039675725.1 Erwinia sp. Eh17-17
GTGGAGAATAACTCGCTGAGCGGCGATAAAGCCCGCGAATCGGTCAAGCAGAATGCTGAGCACTGGAAAGATCAGGTACGGGATAAGCTGGGTAACGGTACAACCTCTTCCATCGCGAACGGCATTATCAATGCCGTTGCTGATAGCGGTGATGTGGCATTGGGTGGGGCTGATTACGCTGCTGATGCAGCGATGGCGCTGGCTTCATGTGCAGCCGGGGACAGTTACTGTGGTACAGCTCTTAATGATCTGGCCGGGAAGAATCAGACGGTAGCAGACAGCGTGAAAGCGCTGATGCAAAGCGAAACCTGGTCAGCAGTCGCCGACACAATCAAACAGGCG
>NZ_JBDFQT010000042.1:0-306 GCF_039675725.1 Erwinia sp. Eh17-17
CGCGGGAAGAACGACGAGGACTGCATCATCGCCATGGGCGGCATCACCGACACACGCTTCCAGACGGCACTCGTGCGGCAGGCGCAGCAAGCGGGCAAACTGCGCGCCGCCTTCCACCCGCCCAGCCACTGGATCGACAACACGCCGGTGCACCTGTCGGCGCGCCTGCGCGCATTCCGCCGTGACGGCACCCTGCCCGACTATCCGCTGGGCAGCGATTTCACCGACGTGGAGCAGCGCATCGTCAAGGCACTGGGATGGCTGAAGGCGAATACCGCCACGCCCTGGAAGAAGATCGGCACCGTG